>JBGPQK010000043.1:0-27288 GCA_041489005.1 Anaerolineae bacterium | reverse complement strand
TGCAGACTCTCGATTGGTCTCCATATGACGGGCTGACGAATACAATGGGCAAGGTCCGCATCATTACGGCTGTCCCCTCGCTGGATACTGAAGTCTGTGACCGCGAAACCCGCCGTTTCAACCAGGAAGCCGCGACCCTGAGCAAGGATATTGCCATCCTTGTCATCAGCACCGACCTGCCCTTTGCGCAGAAACGCTGGTGCGGTGCGGCCGGCGTGGATCAGGTGACCGTCCTTTCAGACCACATGGGCGTTGATTTTGGCACAAAATACGGCTGTCTTATTAAAGAGGCGCGCATTTTGCGCCGGGCAGTCTTCGTGGTGGACCGGATCGGGAAAATCACCTACTCGGTCTATATGCCTGCCCTCGGCGAGGAACCAAATTACGCCGAGGTTTTGGAAGCGGCCCAGGCCGCACTTTAGGAAAACCATTTCTCCCATACTGAAGCGAATCTTGAGCAAGGATGAAGTTATGTCTTCGCTGTTCTCGAAAGATTACCAGACAGAGCTTTCGTTCTCAGGGATGCACGCCATTAGCTGGCAGGTTGGCGTTCACTCATATGCTTGGAGTCCGCCCACCGATGTGTACGAAACAGACGCAAGTTTTGTAATCCGGCTGGAAGTGGCCGGGATGCGCCAGTCGGATTTTTCGATTGAGCTTGAAGATAACTTTCTCGTAATCAGCGGCATGCGTAGCGAATCGCCGGAGAGACGCACCTATCATCAGATGGAAATCCGTTTTGGTGAATTCAGCACTACAATTGAAATACCAGCTGGCGCGGATGTGAGCAAAGCCCAAGCCGATTACGAAGACGGTTTTTTGAACGTCGTATTACCCAAGATTAAGCCGACCACTATAAATATCAAAGACTGATAGTATTCTTATGTCTGCATCCCGTTGGCATTCCGGTCCGCTCGACGTTTTCGACTGGCTCCAGGATAGTGATACCTCACTGGAAGACCTGTTCCTGCCGTCCATTTTTACGCGCCTCCAGAAGAAAGACGAACAGGATAAAGGTCTGGTAAAGCCCGCATCGGTGGACGGGGAGGGGATAAAGTATCCTGAAATTATCCCAATCCTGCCCCTGCGTGGTGTGGTAGTCTACCCCCAGACGGCTGTCCCCCTGACCATCGGCCAGCCACGTTCAATCAAACTGGTAGACGAAGTGTCTGCTACGACCGAAAAACTGATCGGCTTGGTGGCGGCGACCAACCTGGATATCGAAGAACCCGCCCCAGCGGACCTGTTCACTGTCGGCACGATTGCGACCGTCCACAGGCTGTTTCGTGCTCCGGATAATACCATCCGCCTGCTCGTGCAGGGTTTGATGCGTTTCCGGGTTGTGGAGTTCGTCGAGATTGAGCCGTATCTCAAGGCCCGCATCGAAATTTTTCCAGAACTGATCGAGACCGGGCTGGAGATTGAGGCACTGGCTCGTTCGGCGCGAGACCAGTTCGAGCAGATTTCGGGACTAACGCCCTCCATCCCGCGCGAACTGGTGGCATCCATCGTAACACTCGAAGATCCTCTCCAAACGGTCTACACGATTGCCAACTTCCAGCGTATCGAATTGAAGGATGCCCAGAGTCTCCTTGAAATGGACTCGACCAAAGCCAAACTGGAGAAATTGGTAGACTTGCTGGTGCGCGAGGCAGAAGTGCTCTCGCTGGGTGCAAAAATCCAAAACCAGGCCCGCTCTGAAATCGAAAAGGTTCAGCGTGAATACTACCTGCGCGAGCAGATGAAGGCCATCCAGAAGGAACTGGGCGAGAACGACGAGCAAGCGGTCGAGGTAGAAGAGTTCCGCAAGAAGATTGAAGCAGCCAAGATGCCCGAAGAGGCCGAGAAACAGGCCCGCCGCGAATTGGACCGCTTGACACGCCTACCCACAGCCGCGGCTGAATATGGCGTCATCCGCACCTATCTCGACGCACTGGTTACGCTGCCCTGGTCGCAGGGCACGAATGATAATCTGGATATTGCCCATGCCCGCAAGATCCTTGATCAAGACCATTACGGCTTGCAGGATGTAAAAGAGCGGATTCTGGAATTCCTGGCTGTCCGCAAATTACGCCTGGAGCGTAAGGACGAGAACGCCGAACCTTCCAAGGACCTTATCCGCCGCGAGCGCGAGGGTGTAATCCTGTGCTTCATCGGACCGCCGGGAGTCGGCAAGACCTCGCTAGGACAATCCATTGCTCGTGCCATGGAGCGCAAGTTTGTCCGCATTTCATTGGGAGGCGTGCGCGACGAGGCTGAGATTCGCGGTCACCGCCGCACGTACATCGGTGCAATGCCGGGACGGATTTTGCAGGCCCTGCGCCGGGTCGAATCGCGCAACCCGATCTTCATGCTGGACGAAGTGGACAAGCTGACAATGGATTTCCACGGCGACCCGGCATCGGCGTTGCTCGAAGTACTTGACCCGGAGCAGAATGTTGAATTTCGAGACAACTATCTCGAAGTGGCTTACGACCTCTCGCAAGTATTCTTCATAACAACTGCCAACACACTGGAGACCATTCCATCTCCGCTTCTGGACCGCATGGAGATCATCCATCTCTCCGGCTACACTGAGAGCGAAAAGATAGCCATTGCCAAAGGCTACCTCATCCCGCGCCAGGTGCGTGAGAACGGATTGCGGCCCGAAGAAGTGAATTTCAGCAAGGATGCCCTGAAAACCATTATCAACCAGTTCACCCGCGAAGCCGGAGTCCGCAACCTGGAACGAAAAATCGGCGCCGTCTGCCGCAAGCTGGGGACACGTATCGCCGAGGGAAAGAAACAAGCGGCAAGGATTACACCCAAAACTGTCAAGGAATTACTCGGACATCCCACCTTCCTTGAAACCGAAGAGATAGACACGCGCACATCCATTCCCGGCGTGGTCCCCGGCCTGGCATGGACGCCCTTCGGCGGAGACATCCTGTTCATCGAAGCCACGCGCATGCCTGGGGGAAAAGGCTTCCAGGTCACCGGGTCGGTTGGGAATGTGATGCAGGAATCGGCCCGGGCGGCGCTTTCCTATGTCCGTTCGCATACGGCCGAGATTGGTTTACAAAAAGACTTCTTCGACAAGTCCGATATCCACATGCACATCCCGGCCGGTTCTCAGCCCAAAGACGGTCCGTCGGCGGGAGTCACGATGGCAACCGCCCTGGTTTCTTTGATTTCCGGTCGCCCGGTCAAGAAAGGCGTCAGCATGACCGGTGAGATCACCCTGCGCGGCCAGGTAATGCCTGTCGGTGGGATCAAGGAAAAGATGCTGGCTGCCCATCGCGCCGGACTGAAGACAATTATCCTGCCCAAACGCAATGAGCTGGATGTTGAAGATGTGCCCGAAGAAGTACGCAAGGCAATGACCTTCGTCTTTGCCGAGTCGGTCAATGAGGTGTTGAAGGCCGCTCTGGAGAAACCCGCGAAGTCCACAAAGAAACCACATCAAGGGAAAAAATAATGGCAAAAGTACTTCTGGCGGACGACGATTTCACCATGGTTGCACTCCTGAAAACCTTGCTTGGTATGGAGGGCTACCAGGTGGCGACTCTGTTGGATAAAAAAGGCAACATCCTGGAAAATATTCGCAACGAGAAACCGGACGTCCTGTTGCTTGACATTTTTCTTGGACACTACAACGGCTTGAATGTCCTCCGGCAGATCCGTAAGGCTCCGGATATGAAAGACCTGAAGATTATCATGGTTTCCGGAATTGACAAAACCGAGGAATGTCTGGCTGCGGGAGCGAACGCCTTTCTGCTCAAGCCATACATGCCCGATGACCTGTTCGACTTGCTCCGTTCGTAGTATTGGGGGGTTCTGTGACTGAAGTAAGCATCCGGGAATTCCACTACCCCGAAGATTTCCCTGCTGTCCGGTTGATCTGGGAGACCGCCGGTCCAGGGATTCACCTGCGCCGTTCCGATGAACCGGACGAGATCCAGAAGAAACTCCAACGCGATCCTGATTTGTTCCTCATCGCCGAAGAGAATGGCAGGATAGTTGGTACGGTGATCGGTGGTTTCGACGGGCGGCGCGGGATGGTCTACCATCTGGCGGTGGATGAATTTTATCGCAAACAAGGAATCGGCAAGTTGCTCATGGATGAATTGGAACACCGCCTGATAGCGAAAGGCTGTATTCGTTGTTACCTGCTCGTCACGGGTGAAAACGAAAGCGCCATGCGTTTCTATGAAAATCGCGGCTGGTCGCAAATGGATAACATATACACATATGGCAAGGACCTGGTATGACTCTCCGTATCGGCATCCTGACTTCTTCTGACCGTTCTTCCCGCGGGGAACGCCCCGACCTTTCCGGACCGGCGCTGGCTGACCTTGTCACTGCTCAAGGCTGGACGGTTGCCCGCACAGCCATTGTACCGGATGATCTGGAAGCGTTACGCGAGACCCTGTCCGACTGGGCCGATGGCGGCGAAATGGACATCATCCTGACCACTGGGGGGACCGGCTTCGCCCCACGGGATGTCACTCCCGAAGCGACAAGCCTTGTGATCGACCGCCAGGCTCCCGGTCTGTCCGAAGCCATGCGCCTGGAAAGCCGCAAGGTCACGCCGCATTCCATGCTTTCACGTGGAATGGCTGGAATGCGAGGCAAGGTGCTGATCATAAACTTGCCGGGGAGTCCAAAAGCCGCTGTGGAGAATTTGCAGGTGGTGTTACCCGTCCTGGCCCATGCGGTTGAGTTGTTGAAAGAAGACCCAGAGGCTGAGAAGCATCACTAAAATCCTCTTGCCACGTTCCTGTAACTGGCATATAATCCCGCCCGCTTGCATTTTTCTATAAGGAAGAACCTATGATCGATGTAAATGACCTCCGCAAGGGCGTGACCTTCGAACTCGACGGCAACCTGTTCAAAGTAGTCGAATACAGCCACCACAAACCTGGCCGTGGCAACGCCACTATTAAAATTAAAGCCCGCAACCTGCGCACCGGCTCCAACATTGAAAAGACTTTCATCTCCGGTAGTCAGGTCCAGGAAGCCCGCCTCGATTTCCATACCGTCCAATATCTCTACAACGACGGCGACAACTATTACTTCATGGATCAAGAAACGTTCGACCAACCTGGCATACCCAAAGACATCATCGGCGAATCGGCTGGTTTCCTCCAGGAAGGCATGGAGTGCAAACTGACTTTTTATCAAGGCAAGCCACTTGACATTGAAATGCCCACTTCGGTGGACCTGAAAGTCATCTATGCTGAAGTGGCCGTGCGAGGTGATACTGCCACCGGTGTGACCAAGAAAGTCAAAGTGGAGACCGGCTTCGAAGTGCAGTGCCCGAACTTTGTCAAGGAAGGCGATACCATCCGTGTTGACACTCGTACCGGCGAGTACCTGACCCGCGTCTAAAAAAAACCTCCCGCAGGTTCAAACCTGCGGGAATTCGTTCATTGCAACATGAAAACACCTGCTGGAACTGAATGTAAGTATTTCTACGGCGACTACTACCGAGGCCGTGACTATGAGGAGTGTCGTCTGCTCGGCGCTGCTTGGACCCGTGATTTATGCCGCACATGCCCGGTTCCGTCCATCGGCCGGGCGAATGCCTGCGAATTCATGCAATTACGCGGAGAGGTGACCCGTCCGTTGGCGGCTGCATTCCGGCGCCGTGTCAAGGTGACAGCTTATTGTGAAAAAACTCAGCGGTCCGGTTTTGACCCGCATATTGGCTGTGGGGATTGCCATCTGCTTCCGCCTGTTTTTGAAGTGAAGAACTAAATCCTTAAGCTCCTGCAGCTGTCCCAAAGAATCGAAGGGGCACGGTTGCGAGGACGCCTCCTAGAGCTTGCCATGCCCATCACACTCCTGCTAGACCTCGACGATACCCTGCTCGAAACTAACATGGACGTTTTCATCCCAGCCTACTTTAAGGCGCTTTCCACCGCGCTGGCGGAGAAAGTGGCACCGGAGGTGATGATCCCGGCCCTGACAGGCGGGACGAAGGCGATGATGGTAAACATGGACCCGGCTCTCACCCTGCGGGAAGTCTTCGATGCCTATTTCTTTCCAAAGCTCGGATTGGATCGCATCTCGCTCCAGACGGCGATTGACCGTTTCTACGATGAAATCTTCCCGACCCTGGGTGCTCTAACAAAGCCCATCCCGGAAGCCGTTCGCCTGGTGGACTGGGCATTCGCGCAAGGCTATCGGGTGGTCATTGCCACCAACCCCTTCTTTCCCTTAAAGGCCGTTCAACATCGTCTGCGCTGGGCTGGTCTGCCGCCGGAGAAATATCCGTTTGCTCTGGTGACTTCCTATGAGACTTTTCACTTCACCAAAGAGACGGTCGCTTACTATCCGGAAGTTCTGGCGCAATTAGGCTGGCCCGACGACCCGGCTGTGATGGTTGGAGATGATATCGAACGGGAAGTTAAACCGACCCAGGCTGCCGGGTTCCCGGTCTTCTGGGTCCGGAAATCTGGTGAAGTGTCTGAGGAACCGGGGGGGGTGCCGTATGGGACGTTGGAATCGTTTCGCGGCTGGCTGGAAAAAACCGACCCCGCAACACTCAAAATTATGTTTCAGACGCCTCAAGCACTTTTAGCCAGCCTGCGTTCCACTCCGGCTGCCATCCCAACGCTGGTAGCATCTCTTTCGCCGGATGGTTGGAGGCGTCAACCCGCGCCCTCAGAGTGGTGCGTGACGGAAATCATCTGCCACCTGCGGGATGTGGAGCGCGAAGTCAACCTGCCTCGCATCCGCAAGTTGCTGGAAGAAGAGAATCCTTTTCTGGTTGGTGAAGTCACCGACCGCTGGGTGGAAGAACGTCATTACGTAAAACAGAATGGCAGTCAGGCTCTTGCCGATTTCATCACCTCGCGTAAGGAAGCAATTGGCTTGTTAAACGGGCTACAGATTGAATGGTCAAAAACGGCCCGGCACACAATCTTTGGTCCCACTACGTTGCTGGAACTGGTTGGCATCATTACCGGTCATGACCGGGCACACATCCAGCAATTATGGAAAACGATGCACGGCAGCTGGTAATTTTGGAATGAATGTGGTAAATTAACCATCGTCGAATTGGAAGGAGTTGTTTATGAGTTTCTTACGTGATTTTGGTCTGCCTGAACTGTTGATTATCCTGGTGATCATCGTGATCCTCTTCGGTCCAGGCCGCATTGGCAAAGTGGCTGGTGAACTTGGCAAAGGAATACGCTCTTTCCGGGATGGTCTGAGCGGTAAGAAAGAGGAAAAGAATGAGGATGAGAACCAACCGGAACCTCCGAAAGAAGAAAAATAGCCAATTTGGATGAAAATGCAGCCCTCTGCCTGCTGGCGGAGGGCTTTTGGTTGCGATATGACGAAATTACATTATCTTGACCCGAACCCGGCCGGACACCCTGCCGTTCTTTTATTGCACGGTCTGGGCGCAGATGCCGCATCTTGGACACTGCAACTACCCGCGTTAACAGGAGCCGGGTTTCGCCCGATCGCCACCGATACTCCCGGTTTCGGCCAGTCGCCCTTTGATGGGCGCGGCTGGAATATCCGCCGGATGGCCGCAGATATGGCAAGCCTGCTGGAAGAACTGCAGACCGGACCGGCCCACGTGGTGGGACTCTCGATGGGCGGGACGATCGCCCAGCAGTTTGCCCTGGACCATCCACATCTGACGCGCAGACTGGTGCTGGTGAGCACTTTTACCATCCTGCGCCCCGACACGTTAAGCGGTTGGTTCTATTTCCTGCAGCGGTTTATCCTGGTCAATACACTGGGGCTGCCCGCACAAGCGAAAATGGTTGCAAGGCGTATTTTCCCAGGTGCGGACCAGGCTGCGCTGCGCGATGTGCTAAGCAAGACGATCTCCTGCGCCGATCCACGCGCCTATCGCAAAGCCATGGCTTCTTTGGGGCTGTTTAATTCCGTGAAACGACTTGGAGAGATCAAAATCCCCACACTGGTTGTGACCGGTGCAGACGATACCACCGTGACCCCTGCCCGCCAGCGATTGCTGGTGGAAGGTATTCCAGCGGCGCGGCAGGTGATCATCCCGGATGCGGGCCATGCCGTTCCGGTGGATCAGGCGGAGCGGTTCAATCAGGAAATGTTGGCATTCTTAAAGGTTCCTGCTTAAATCTGTGCCCATGCTTATATCAAATTGGCCGCAAACCGTCGATTTTTGGTTCCGATAATTACGTAGTACCCTGTAGGGAACTCATAAAAACTCAAAATTAAAAAAATTCCCCTGAATGCTCAAAACCTTCAGAGGTTATCCAGCGGAGAGGGTGGGATTCGAACCCACGGTGACCCATAAGGCCACAACGGTTTTCGAGACCGTCCCATTCAACCGCTCTGGCACCTCTCCGGATAGCGGGGCGATTATATCTTAAATCTCTATGCTTGCATACAAATCAGGGTAAACGAACCGGTCGAGACCATTGATGCGCAGGCGCTCCTGAAAAGCGGATTCGGCATCTGCCTCGCCATGCACCAGGATAATGCGTTTCAATTGATTGTTGGCGGCCAGGGCATATTTCACCAACATATCCTGACCGGCGTGCGCAGAAAGCCCGCCGATGGTCACCACTGAGGCGCGTCGTTGGTATTCCTCGCCAAATATTTTGACGACCGGCTCCCGGTCTGCCAGGCGGCGGCCCAGCGTGTTTGGAGCCTGCCAGCCGACGATGAGAATCGTATTTTTCGCATCTTCGATGTTGTTCTTTAGATGGTGTAAAATACGTCCCGCTTCTGCCATGCCGGATGCTGAAATAATGATCATTGGCCCCTTCATGTTGTTGAGTGCCTTTGATTCTTCCACCGATTGAATGTATTTCAGTCCATTGAAGTTCAGCGCCGGATGTTTGCCTGTGCGGATGAAACCCAAGGTCTCGGCATCGTAGCACTCCGGATGCTTATCGAAAACCTGCGTTGCATGGAGCGCCAAGGGACTGTCAACGTACACAGGGATGTGCTTTAACTTTCCAGAGGTGACCAACATGTTCAAACTGTAGACCAATTCCTGCGTGCGCCCAACCGCGAAGGCCGGGATGATGACTTTGCCACCGCGCGCCACCGTCCGCTGAACAATTTCATGGAACTCGCGATGGGCTTTTACCGGATCGTCGTGCGGCTTATTGCCGTAGGTGCATTCCATCATGACATAATCGGTATCATGTGGCAGGACCGGGTCACGCAAAATGGGCAAATCGTAACGTCCAATATCGCCGGAGAACCAGAAGCGCGTTTTCCGGTCCTTTTCCTGGACCTCGAGCCGGATTGCCGCGGATCCGAGGATGTGGCCCGCCTCGACAAATTCAACCGTCAAGCCAGGTACTACTTCAAAAGGTTGGTCGTATTTTTTGGGGTAAAAATACTGGGCAACCTGTTCGGCGTCTTCCAGTGTATAGAGCGGTTCGACCCGAGGCTCGCCGCGCCGTAACCGTTTCTTGCTGACGAATTCAGCGTCAGCCTCCTGGATATGTCCAGAATCTTGCAGCATTACGTTGGCCAGATCCACAGTGGCAGGAGTGGCGTATATGGGACCGCTAAATTCCTGTTTGACGAGATTTGGCAGGTTCCCGCTATGGTCAATGTGGGCGTGAGAAAGTAGAACGGCATCTATCGTTTTTGGATCAAATAGGAAGGTCCGGTTGCGCTCATACATCTCTGCACGCCGGCCTTGGAACAGGCCGCATTCCATGAGAATGCGTGAACCGTTGATCTCGAGTAGATATTGAGAGCCGGTGACCGTTTGAGCTGCGCCGTTGAAGTGGATTTTCAATTTATGATCTCTGGCTTGGTTCTGTCACAAAGTTCACGACATCGTACCCGAAGGGGAACTAGTACAAAGGAACAGTTTTTATCTCTTAGCCTTTGTTAAGGTTGAAGCCTTTGTTCTTATGGACTTTTTAGCAATAGGCTCAGCCTTGTTGTATTTCATCGCCAGAACTTTTAGAATTTCCTCGCCAAATTGTTCCAGCCGCCAGGGTGCTTGCGGCATAAGTACAGCAAGATCACCCAGGTTCTTTGGATTTCTCTCGGCGATGTTGTGCATCCAATTTTTTGGCAGGATTATGTCTGATTCGACGCCGATATTTATCCCGGTCGTTTTGCGCCACTCAGAAAGGAAATTCAACCGGTCCAGAAAGGCTTGATTGGGGCGTGAGGTGCGGGGGCGGCTGATCAGGGGGGTTAGTTTGCCACGTCCCACGGCTTGTAAGATTTCTTTACCATAGGTATGTATTTGGCGCGCAGTCAAACCAAGGGCTGCCAGATTGTCCTGAGTCTTTGGAAGCGTTTGGGTGATGGCAACCAGTCGTTTATTGTCAATCACCTTAAAAGGTGGTCGGTTCATGCGGCGAGCCTGAGTTTCGCGCCAGAGGCAAAGTTCATGCAGGATGGCGAGCTGCTGTTCGCTGAATTTTTGCGTACCTTTCACTCGCTGCCAGGCCGGGATTTCGGTCTTCCCGTTCCCATTCCCTTGGGCAAGGCGAACGAATTCTTCCTGTGCCAATTCCCAGCGACCGCGTTCCTGCAATTCGGTTTGCAGGCAATCGTGCAGGTCGAGGAGGTAATGTGTGTCGAGCCGGGCGTAATTGAGCATTTCCAGCGAGAGTGGACGTTCCCCCCAATTGGCCTTCTGATATTTTTTGTCCAATTTAATCCCCAGTTTCTCTTCGAGGACTGAATCCAGCCCGACCCGTTCGTAGCCTAAAATACGGGAAGCTTGCATGGTGTCAAAAAGGTTGACGACCGTAATGCCGGAATCACGTTTCAAGCAGATAAGATCGTACTCGGCAGCGTGGAAAATTTTTTCGATCTGTGGGTTGGCGAAAAAAGAAGCCAGGGGAGAGAGATCCTTCAACACCAGTGAGTCGACCAGGTAATCGGTTTTTGGAGTGGATAACTGGATCAGGCACAATTGCTCGCGGAACGCATGCAGGGAATTAGATTCAGTATCCACGGCGATCCGCGTCCAGCAGGTCAGTTCGTTGGCCAGTTTTTGGAGGGCGTTGGGTGAGGCAATCCAAACGGGCGGGGGGAGCTTTTCGGTCTCCATTAGTTTCGATTATATCCGTTTATCTTCGCGAATCCCGGTTCTTGGGAATCGCCGGAATGATGGGTCTAAGAAGGGTTTTTCAACGCATAAAACCCGCCCAATCTCACCATTTCTTTTCCTATTTCACGGAGAATCCAAAAGATCTCGAATTCAATAAGTACAGCCTAAATGATTTTCTCCATGACCAGTGCGTTTTCCTTGTCCTTGTAATATTCCCGCCACGTATCCATTACCAGATAGCCTTCCTGCTGGTAAAGGTGGATGGCCGATTCGTTGGAAACCCGCACGCACAAACGGATGCGCGGTTGGGTCAGTCGCTCCTCGCATTCTCGCAGCAATGCCCGCCCGATGCCACGCCGCTGGTAATCGGGCAGGACACCGACCGTGGCTATCCAGGCCAGTTGTTCAGAAGGGCGCGGATCTCCGGCGATAAAACCTATCATCTGGCTGTCTTCCACTGCCTTTAAACGGACAACTTCCGGCCAGGTCAGAACGGCAAGCAGGTCCAGTAACGGCCAGGCATCCTTGAGGAAACAGGCCTGTTCGATGCGGCGCAGCGGACCGAGGTCACGGAGGGTAGCGGGGAGAATTTTCATAAGGATAGAAAAATCCTGTAGCAAAGAAGCCTCCCGCAGGCGCGCGAGAGGCTTCTATTTTACTCTTTACTGATCACATTTTGCTATTTACTTTTCTTTCCCTTTGATAAAATCGGTCAGCATGCTGGTGAATTCCATCGGGAAGATAAACTTTGTGGAGGCACCCTGGCCGACACTCTTGAGGGTCTCGAAGTATTGCAGGGTCATCGTCTTCTGGTCGATGGTCTTGGCAGAAGCAAAGATCTTCTCCAAAGCCACCGAGAAACCTTCGGCTTTCAGCACCTGGGCCTGCTTCTGACCTTCGGCCTCCAAAATGGCAGCTTGTTTCGAACCTTCCGCCTTCAGGATGGCGGATTGCTTCTCGCCTTCGGCCACGTTGATGGCAGCCTCGCGCGTACCAGTCGATTCAGTTACCACAGCGCGGCGGATACGCTCGGCAGACATCTGCTTATTCATGGCGTCCTGAACGTCCTTGGGCGGGATGATCTCGCGGATTTCCACATTGGTCACTTTGACGCCCCAGCGCTCGGTAACTTCGTCCAGTTTGGCGCGCAGGGTCTGGTTGATGTGCTCTCGTTGCGAGAGGACTTCGTCCAGCGGGATACCGCCGATGACGGAGCGCAGGGTAGTGGTTGCCATACCGGCTGCCGACAATTCGAAGTTCCCCACGCCGACCACGCTGAGGGTCGGATCCATCACCTTGAAATACCAAAGGAAGTCAATCGAGATGGGAGCATTATCCTTGGTAATGGATACCTGGTGTGGTACTTCGCGCACCTGCTCGCGCAGGTCCGCTTTGACAGCCCGGTCAATTACCGGGATGAGCAGCACCAAGCCGGGGCCTTTCGTACCGACACAGCGCCCCAGGCGGAATACCACCAAGCGCTGATACTCGTTGACGATGCGGATGGCGTTCATCAGGAAGATGACCAGCACCACGACGACAAAGACAACGACACACAGTCCGGTTGTTAATGCAGTTGGCATATTCTTCTCCTTTTCGAATGAATGGTTACTTCTTTGACTGCTCGTCAAGTGTGACGACCAGGACGAATCCTTCGCGGCTGACGACGCGAACGCGGCTTCCCTCCGAGATGGGTTTCTCGCTGCGGGCGCTCCACAATTCCCCGGCCATCTGCACCGAGCCATCCAGCTGGATTCGGGTCTTGGCCTCTCCAATTTTGCCGATCAGGCTTTGAAGGTCTTGGAGCGGACGGGCATGATGCGCCGCGACCACTTTACGGATGGACCACCAAAGAAAACCGGCAACCAGCACAGAGACCAACGCTGCCAGGATCGGGTTTACCGCCGGAAGAAATCCCCCGGATGGAAATAAATACACCGATCCGGCTATTACACCCAGGATGCTCAAAACCAGCGCCCATTCGCGTTTGGGTTTTCGAATGGCATATACAAACGGGATAAGTGCCAGTACCAAAATGATCAGCGCCCATAAGTTGAAACCAATGTGGTAGATGGCGAATCCCGCCAGCGCCAGCAAGAAGAATGCACCAACTTCGAGCATCCCCGTACCGGGTGCAACTATTGCCAGCAGTGCTAAAACGAAACCGACAACCAGTAAAATGTAGGCGATATTGGGATTATATAGAATATCCATGGTCTCCCTTTCTGGAAAAGCCGAATTCATTATACAACTTTTCCGCCAATTAATATACGCAAATTGAGCTTGCGCGGTTTTACGAGTGGGGAGGTTTAGGGTAGAATACCTCTTTAGCCTGAAAACGACTAGCTGATTGGTCGAAATACCCGGCGTCAATTCGCCGGACTCTAGAATTCGGAGCTTCTGTGAACTTCAAGAAAATCTGTGTCCTTGGGCTGGGTTACATAGGCCTGCCCACCGCATCCACTTTTGCAACGCATGGCCTTCAGGTTGTGGGTGTGGATGTGAATCGGGGCGTTCTTGCCACTTTACGCAAGGGTGAAATCCACATCCATGAACCAGGGTTGCGTGAGGCTCTCGATTCCGCCCTGAAAACCGGCAACCTGACCGTCAATGAGACGCCGGTCGAGGCGGATGCTTTCATTATCGCTGTCCCGACACCCTTTTATGAGGACAAATTTGGCGAGTATAACGGCCAGAAGTACAAACTTGCAGACATGCGCGCCGTCACCTCGGCTGCTGAGGCGATTGTCCCGGTACTGCGCAAGGGCAATCTGGTGGTGCTCGAATCCACCTCTCCGCCGCGTACCACCATCGACTTGCTGATTCCCATTCTGGAAAAATCCGGCCTTAAAGTGGGGTTGGACTTCCACTTGGCCTATTCGCCGGAACGAGTCCTGCCGGGTCAGATCTTGCGCGAGCTGATCGAGAATGCACGTGTCATCGGCGGGGTCACACCTGAGTCCGCCGCGGCGGGCCGCGATCTATTTGCGATTTTTGTGAAGGGTCAAATTGCTGTCACCGATGCCACTACTGCCGAGATGGTCAAGCTGATGGAGAATACATATCGCGACGTCAATATTGCCATCGCCAATGAATTTGCCCGCCTGGCCGAACGGTTTGGTGTGGACGCGTGGGAGGCGATCAAGATCGCCAGCCTGCACCCGCGCGTGAAGATTCTCAACCCGGGTCCCGGCGTGGGTGGTCACTGCATCAGCGTGGACCCCTGGTTCTTCGTCGAGGCCGCGCCTGATTTGAGCACGCTGATTTATGCTGCCCGGCAGGTCAACGATTCTCAGCCCCAATTTGCACTTGAACTGATTAGAAAAGCGATTGGCGATCTCCACGGCAAGAAAATTGCCGCCCTCGGCCTGGCCTTCAAACCCGACGTGGATGACTTGCGCGAAAGTCCTGCAGTGGAAGTGATCCATCTGCTCCAGAACGAAGGTGCAACCGTCAAAGCCTTCGAACCTTTCAAAACGGAAGCCAACCTTCCCGGAGTAACTGCCGTCCCGACCCTCGAGGCCGCTCTGAAAGATGCCGATGCAGTTGTTTTGCTGGTCAATCATACTGGGATGCGTTCCCTGACCCCCGAAAAACTGGCTTCAATGACCCCTGCCCGGATTCTTGTTGATACCGTCAATGGTTGGGCAGGGATGGATTGGCAGGCGGTAGGGTTTAAAATTTTCCGTTTAGGTGTCAGTAGATGATTTGCAGGGACGCAGTTGCTGCGTCCCTTTGGAATATATTATGTCTCTACGTATTCTCTCTGTCTTTGGCACCCGCCCCGAAGCCGTGAAAATGGCCCCGGTTGTGCAGGAACTCAACCGCACACCGGGCGCGGAGTCGTTTGTCTGTGTTACAGCCCAGCATCGGGAAATGCTCGACCAGGTACTGACCCTGTTCGACATCCAGCCGGACGTGGATCTTGATCTGATGAGGGCTGACCAGTCCCTGGCAGACCTAAGCGCCAGCATCTTCCGTGACCTCGACCCGGTACTGGCGGACCTGAAACCGGATTGGGTGCTGGTACAGGGCGACACCACCACGGTTGCGATCACCTCCCTGCTGGCGTATTACCGCCGCATCCGGGTGGGACACATTGAGGCGGGACTCCGCACACACGACAAGTGGCAGCCTTTCCCCGAAGAGATCAACCGACGCGTGGCGGGCGTTGCCGCGGACCTGCATTTTGCCCCCACTGAATGGGCGCGGCAAAACCTCCTGCGCGAGGGCGTGCCCGATTCGACCATTGCATTAACCGGCAACCCGGTGATTGATGCCTTGCTGGTCGTGTCGAAACAACCCCAGCCGGAATCAGTTGCTCATATCATCAGACAATCCGGGATCAGTGAGGGAGGACGACGGTTGTTATTGGTGACCGCCCATCGGCGCGAGAATTTTGGCCAACCGCTGGAGAATATCTGTGCAGCGTTGAAAGAATTGGCTGAACGTGGAGATGTGGAAATTATCTACCCGGTGCATCTCAACCCGAACGTGGAGGAACCGGTGAAGCGTTTGCTCGGGAATGTGCCCCACGTCACACTCCTGCCGCCGTTGGATTACCTGCCGATGGTGCATCTGATCAAGCAATCTACCCTCGTGCTGACCGATTCGGGCGGCATTCAGGAAGAGGCTCCAACCTTCGGCATCCCGGTTCTGGTTTTGCGCGCAGTGACCGAGCGCCCGGAAGGGGTGAAAGCAGGGGTGCTAAAGCTGGTCGGAACGGATAGCAAGCTCATCGTCAGCACCGCGAACCGGTTGTTGGATAATGCGGGGGCTTACAAAAAAATGGCGAAAGCGGTGAATCCGTTCGGGGATGGGCAGGCAGCTGGTCGCATTGTGAAATCTTTATTGAATTTCCGAATCCTAAATTAGAATCAATTCTACATATTAATATGGCGGATGCGGATATATCGGGTGGACCTGCGTCTGCTCGATATTCGTGCGCGTATCCGGTATAATCATCTTAATTAATCCCAATTGTGTTGTTTCTGGAGGTCCATATGAATATTGCAAGTGTACTTCAAGGTTTGGCCACATTCTCGTGGCTGCTGGTGGTGGGTATTATCGTTCTGGCTGTGGTACGCGCCAGCCGGGCGAAACCATTGAAGGGAGCCACCTGGCTGGTGATCGTTACACTAGTATTTTCGCTGGTGTTGACTACAGTCAGCGCCGGGCTGGTCTTCCTGCAAGCTGACCAATACGGCATTGTGATTTCTGCGCTCCAGCCGACAGGCTATCGCGCTGAGCCGATCGGGCCAGGCTTGCACTGGGTTGTTCCCTTTCTCGAGAACGTGAAGCCTTACTCCATTGCGAAGGCGACCTATACCATGGCGACCTCAACCGGCGAGGGGCAGGTTATAGGCGACGACTCCATCCAGGCCCGGACGAAAGACGGCCAGCAGGTATTCCTTGACGCCTCGGTCATCTATTCCATTGATCCGGCGCACTTGGTGGAATTGCACATCACCTGGCAAAACCGATTTGAAGACCTCGTAGTGCGGCCGGTAACGCGGGCGGCCATCCGGGATGCTGTGTCGCAATTCGGTGTTGAAGAAATCGTCAGCACCAAGCGGGGTGAACTGGAGCAAGCCATTACCGACGCAATAAGACGCGGTTTGACTGAAAATAATTTAATGATGGATGACTTCCTGCTTCGCAATATACGCTTCAGCGACGAGTACGCTGCAGCGGTGGAGCAAAAGCAGATCGCCGAGCAACTGGCCCTCCAGGCGCAGTTTGTTGTCCAGCAGAGGAAGCAGGAGGCCGAACAGGCCCGACAGGTGGCACAGGGTCAGGCGGATGCGGCAGTCATTGCCGCTCAGGGCGAGGCGCAAGCCATCCTGCTTAAAGCCCAGGCTCAAGCTCAAGCGAATGACGTCCTTGCCCAGTCGCTTACTACTGAACTACTCACTTACACTTATATCAACAAATTGGCCCCCAACGTGCAGGTAATGTACCTGCCGAGCGGCACCCCTTTGCTTTTGCCGTCAGTGAACCCTTAACGTGGTAGTCCCGGTTCCAGCACGGGACCTTGTGGAGTTTGTATGTCAGTTGTTCACCCAACAGGGCGTCAGATCCGGTTGACCAGTTATTCGAACTGTGCAGGTTGAGCGTCGAAACTGAACGCGGAGACGCTGGCGCAGGTTCTGCGCCCTGTTGAAAAAATATTTCTTACCGGCAAATATCCTGACCTCCTGGTCGGGCTCGGCAATCCTGACGATGCTGCCATCTGGAGGTTGGATTCGACGCGCGCTCTGGTGGTGACCACTGATTTTTTCACACCTGTAGTGGATGATCCTTACGACTACGGCAGCATTGCCGCAGCGAATAGTCTTTCGGATATTTACGCCATGGGTGGCCAGCCGTTCCTGGCCTTGAACGTGGCCGCCCTTCTTCCTGAACTGCCGCCGGAAATAAACGCTGAAATCCTGCGTGGTGGAGCCGAGAAATGTCTTGAAGCTGGAGTAGTGATTGCAGGCGGACATACAATCCAGGATAAAGAACCGAAGTATGGACTGGTGGTCATCGGTTTTGTCCACCCGGAAAAGATCCTTACCAAAGACGGGGTGAACCAGGGTGATGTACTTGTTTTAACCAAACCGCTCGGTTTTGGAGTTACGACCACCGCCTTGAAACAGGAAAAAGCTGCACCGGAAGATGTTGCCGAGGTCGTCAGCTGGATGAAAAAACTTAACCAGGATGCCAGCGCACTAGCTGTGGAGTTTGGCCTGCGCGGCGGCACGGACGTGACCGGTTTCAGCCTGCTCGGCCACGCAAGTGAAATGGCCGCGGCATCAAGTGTCGGCCTCCGGTTGGAGATGGAAAATATCCCCTTCGTCTCGTGTGCGCAGAAGTACGCCGAAATGTGGACTTTCCCTGGTGGCGCATCGGACAATCACCTTTACTTCGGTCCGCGCGTCCGGTTTACAACGGATTTTCCGCAGGAGAGGCAAATGCTTCTGTTTGATCCGCAGACCAGCGGCGGACTTTTGCTGGCAATACCGAGGTCCAGGAGTGGTGCGTTCTTGAAGAGGGCTAAGGAAATTGATCTTCCGGTCTGGGTCATCGGGGAAGCAGTCAAAGGTGAAGGAATTGACGTAGTCTGACCTGTCCAAAGGATATTCTCCATGGAAATTGGAATTCGGATCCTGATCATTATCTTGCTTATCCTGGTGAGCGGTTTCTTCGCGATGTCGGAGGCGGCCATCTTTGCAGCGCGCAAGTCGCGCCTTCAGCACCGCGCCAATGAGGGCGACCTGCGCGCCCTGCGCGCCCTCGAGCTTTCTGGAAAGCCCAACCGTTTTCTCCCGACAGTCACAATCGGCATTACGCTGGTCGGCATTCTAACCGGCGCAATTGGCGGCGCGCCGATAGCAGATGCCCTGGCGGCGCAATTGGACAAAATCCCGGCTCTTATCCCTTATTCTCATTCGCTTTCTCTGACTCTGGTTGTCATCCTGCTTACCTTTGTCACCATGTTGTTGGGAGAACTGGTGCCCAAACGAATTGCGCTTTACAATGCTGAAAAGATCGCCAGCGGGATAGCGGGTTTCATGTCCTTTGTGGCGGCGGTTCTATCTCCGGTTGTCTGGTTGCTGGGCAAATCCACTGACGTGATGCTGCACGTACTACGAATCAAGCATACAGATGAACTTCCCGTAACGGAGGAAGAATTGCTTGTTCAGCTCAACGAAGGCACACAGGCGGGTGTCTTCGAAGAGGCGGAGCAGGATATGGTGGAGGGCGTCTTCTCGCTCTCCGACCAGCGCGTGAATGCGCTTATGACTCCCCGTAACGAAATCATCTGGCTGGACGTGAACGATACGGTAGCCGAGATTCGCCGGAAAGTGAAGGACTGCCCGTTCTCCCGCTTCCCGGTGGGCGACGACAGCCTCGACAATGTGGTGGGCGTGGTCAAAGCCAAAGACTTGCTATTGGCCGATCTTAAAAATGGCAGGCAACTCAAGGATATCGCCCATCCACCGCTTTACGTCCCGGAAACCGCCTTCGGCTCGCGCGCCCTGGAAATACTGAAAGAAGCCAAGCGCGAAATGGTTTTAGTGGTGGATGAATTCGGGGTGGTGCAGGGCCTGCTGACCCTGGCGGATATCCTCGAGGAAATCGTCGGTGCTTTCGAGGGCGGGCCGCAGGCCACCCAGCGCCAGGACGGTTCCTGGCTGCTGGACGGAATGCTTCCTAATGACGAGTTCAAGGAAATCTTCAACTTGCGCCGGCTGCCGGACGAGGAAGAATTTGAAACCCTGGGCGGTTTTGTCATGCTCCATTTGGGCCGCATTCCACAAGCTGCCGATCTGTTCGAGTGGAATGGTCTGCGATTCGAAGTGATGGATATGGATGGCAAGCGGGTGGATAAAATCCTCGTCTCGACCACCCCGGTAAAACCTCCTGCCCCGGAGAAATAACCTGGCATCCTCCCTCAATCTGGAAACTGTCTTCTCCTCCTGGTGTTCGCCTGTTGTATTAATAATTTAATATTATTGGAGGCTCAATTATGGACCCACTTCTCTTATCGCGTTGGCAATTTGCAGTCACCACAATTTACCATTTCTTCCTGGTCCCACTAACACTGGGACTTTCGATTCTGGTGGCGATTTTTGAAAGCCGCTATGTCGCCACTGGCAACGAGACCTACAAGCGCCTCACTAAGTTTTGGGGAAAGATCTTCCTGATAAACTTTGCGGCAGGTGTGGTGACCGGAATTGTGCAGGAATTCCACTTCGGGATGAACTGGTCAGGGTACGCCCGCTTCATGGGTGATATCTTCGGCGCTCCGCTGGCGATTGAAGCCCTGCTGGCCTTCTACCTGGAGTCCACGTTCATCGGCCTATGGGTTTTTGGCTGGGACAAACTCTCGAAGAAGGTACACCTGGCGGCAGCCTGGTTGGTGGCGATTGGCTCGAATATCTCCGCCTTTTGGATCCTGACGGCCAACTCGTTCATGCAGAATCCAGTAGGGTACGCCATTGAAAACGGCCGGGCGGTGATGACGAATTTCATCGCCTTAATCACCAACCCGAACCTGCCATACCAGTTCTTCCACGTCCTTGCCGCGGGTATTTCGACGGCTGGTTTCATTGTGCTGGGGTTCAGTGCGTGGCACCTGCTACGCAAAAACGGCAATATGGAATTTTTCCAGAAATCTTTCCGCTGGGCGGCAGTCTACGCGTTGATCGGTGTGGTGATGGTCGGTCTGGTGGGGGATGCACATGGCAAATTCCTTGCAAGAACCCAGCCAATGAAAATCTGTGCCGCGGAAGCCATATGGGAGTATGAACAACCGGCCGATTTTATTGTATTTGCAGGTATCGATGAAAAGGGACAGGATAATACTTTTGAAATTCGTATACCGAAAGCCCTTTCATTCCTCTTGTATAGCAATTTCACAGGCGGAATTAATGGCTTGAAATACTGGCAAACCGAAGCGGTAGTCAAGTATGGACCCGGGAATTACATTCCACCCGTGGTAATCACTTTTTGGTCGTTCCGCATCATGGTTGGCATAGGCTTCTTGATGGGGTTGCTTGCGTTCCTGGCGGTTATCAGGCCTAAAATTAAACCCCTTGAAAAGAGTCGTCCTTTCTTGATATCGCTTTTACCGGCAATGGCTTTGCCATATCTTTCCAGCACCTTTGGCTGGATCCTGACCGAATCCGCACGTCAGCCATGGATTGTTTACGGTCTGCAAAAAGTTCAGGATGCAGTCTCGCCCAATGTGACCACAGGTGATGTTTTGTTTTCGCTGACCCTGTTTGTCGTGCTCCTGGGCGCACTGGTGGCTGTCACAGGCTGGCTGATGTATAAATCCGGCACAGCCGAGCCGAAGATCGAAAAGGTCGATGAGTAAGAAAGGTGGAGAAAAATGGACCTCAATACTGTTTGGTTTATCCTCGTAACGATCCTGTTCATCGGTTTCTTCTTCCTGGAAGGTTTTGATTATGGTGTTGGTATTCTCCTGCCTTTCCTGGGGAAGGATGATGGTGAACGCCGGGCGATAATAAATTCCATTGGCCCGGTCTGGGATGGCAATGAAGTCTGGATGATCACGGCTGGGGGTGCGTTGTTTGCTTCTTTCCCGAATGTCTATGCCACCCTTTTCAGCGGGTTTTATCTGGCATTGGTCTTGATGCTGGTGGCGTTGATTATGCGCGGCGTTGCCTTCGAGTTCCGAGGCAAGAGCGAAAGGAAAAGCTGGCGCGCCTTATGGGACTGGGCTATCTTCACCGGCAGCCTGCTTCCGGCCTTGCTGTGGGGCGTGACGGTGGCGAACCTGATGCGGGGTTTTGCCATAGAGCAGGATATGAACTACTACGGCGGTTTGCTGCCGCTGCTCAACCTGTATGCGTTGCTCGGCGGATTGGTCTTCGTGTCCCTGTTTACCATGCATGGCGCGAACTTCTTGACCCGTAAGGTCTCTGATGGGATTGCGGAACGTGCGATGAAGGCAGCATTTACTTTCTGGATTGTAGCTATTGTTCTGACGGTCATATTTGTGGTCTGGACGTTCCTTGCCACCGATATCCTGACCAAACCCGGCATCAATGGTCTCGTCCCCGCTGTTCTGGCAGCAGCGATCCTGCTCGTGACCGGCTGGCTCATCCGTGCCAGGAGAACCGGCTGGGCGTTCGTCACTGGCGCGCTGACGATTGTCTTCGCCACTGTGATGGTCTTCATGGGCCTGTACCCGCGCATCCTGGTCTCTAGCCTCGACCCATCCTTCAGCCTGACGATCACCAACGCAGCCTCCTCGCCATACACCCTGAAGGTCATGACCATCGTTGCGGCCATCTTCGTTCCCATCGTGCTGGCATACCAGGTCTGGACGTATTGGATCTTCCGGAAACGCCTCGAAACAAAACCAGATAATTTCACCTACTAAATCATGACGAAAGATCAGAAAATGAAAAAGAGCGCACGCCTCGCTCTTTTTCATCTGGAAAAATGTGAATCTTCGGATAGAATTTAGATTCAGGAATTAAAGAATTGGAGGTCGCCATGAAGATCAATTTTAAAATGTGGGAGAAAGCCCTCTCGGGGCTGGTCAAGGTGAATAGCAAAGAGGAATGGAATGGGCTGGATATCATTTCGAGATGGCTGATCGCCACCCGGTCTGGCGTTACCATCGTGACAATCTATTCGTGTGTCATCGCCGGCCTGCTGGCCTGGCGTCAGGGAAACTTTGCCTGGCTGCCGTGGATTATCGTCACACTTGGCCTTTTCCTGGCCCACGGTACGAATAACCTGCTAAACGATTACACCGACTTCAGTCGCGGCGTGGACAAGGACAACTATTTTCGCACGCAATACGGCGCTCATCCACTGGTACAGGGTTTTTGGACCAAGCGCCAGCAAATCACCTGGTTCCTGGTCAGCGGGGTCTTGGCTTTTCTATCAGGTTTATACGCACTTTTCTACACCAATTTTGATCCAGCGGTTATAGGCCTGTTTGCATTTGGGGCGCTGGTCTTGCTGTTTTATACCTGGCCGCTCAAAACCATGGGACTGGGTGAACTTGCCATTTTCCTCATCTGGGGACCGATCCTTGTGACAGGTGTGTATATTGTCCTGGCGCATGGCTGGACGAATGATGTGTGGAATATTGCCATGGCGGGCGTGCCTTTTGGCTTGAGCGTGGTCAGCATCAATATTGGCAAACACATTGACAAATCCGCGGAGGATAAGAAAAAAGGAATCGGTACGTTGCCGGTCCGAATTGGGGAAAAAGCGGCGCGCTATATGAATATTGCTGTGTTCATCCTGATTTACGCCGTCATCCTCTATCTGGTCTTCGTGCCGCATTATTTCACACCGGTGATGCTCATTGTCCTCCTTGCGGGCAAGAGATTGCTGCTGGTGATTGGGGTGCACACCAAGCCGCGCCCGGTCGAACCACCGAAGGAATGGCCGGGCTGGCCTACCTGGTTCTCCGGATTTGCTTTTCACCACAACCGCCTGTTCAGTAATCTGCTCATTCTGGGTGTTCTCGTGGATTCTATGTTACGCATCATCTTACCGTCTTTTTGGATGATAAGGTAGTCATTGTCGAGCATGACCCGCCGGCTCCTTTCTCTTGCCCGCGACAGTTGCCTTGCCCTGGCGGCTACGGTTCTTTCCGGATTACTGACTGGATTGTTGACCATCGGGCAGGCCGCCGGCCTCAGCCGCGTCGTGGATGAGGTCTTTTTGGGTGGGCAGGTATTATCAGAAGTGGCGGGACTTCTTCGGTTGTTGCTGCTCATCTTTTTTTTTCGGGCATTGCTGGCTTGGGGGAGTGAAGTCAGCGCCAACGCAGTGGCTGTGCGCGTCAAGAACGACTTGCGCCTGCGGCTGTTTGATAAAATCCTGAGGCTCGGCCCGGCCTTCACCCGCAGCGAGCGCACCGGAGAATTGGTCAACGCGGCGATAGAGGGGGTTGAAGCGCTGGACACTTATTTCAGCCAATACCTGCCACAATTAGTCATCTCTGCGCTTGTTCCGCTTTCCATCCTGGTGGTCGTCTTTCCCCGCGATGCACTTTCAGGGATTGTGCTCCTGCTGACCGCGCCGCTCATCCCGATTTTCATGTACCTGATTGGAAAGACCGCTGAAACGCTGACCAAACGCCAGTGGGATACACTCAGCCGCCTGAGCGCCCATTTCTTTGACAGCCTGCAGGGGCTGACCACGCTAAAGGAACTTGGCCGGAGCAAGGAGCACGCCAACTCGATTGCCGAAGCCAGCGACCGCTTCCGCGACGTGACCTTGAGCGTCCTGCGCGTCACATTCCTTTCGGCGCTGGTGCTCGAACTGGTAGCTTCGGTCAGCACAGCGGTGGTGGCGGTGGAAGTGGGTCTGCGCCTGCTCTATGGACAGCTTGCCTTCCAGCAGGCCTTATTCCTGCTGCTCCTGGCTCCGGAGTTTTATCTCCCGTTGCGAATGCTCGGTCTGCGCTTCCACGCCGGGATGTCGGGGACGACTGCCGCGCGGCGGATCTTTGAGATATTGGATCTTCCCGTTGTGATTAGCGCTGGTCTTAATATTCAGGAATTGGCGGGAATCTCTAATCCGGCTCAAAAAATAAACCTTGATCATGTCACTTTCTTTTATGCCGATGACATTCATCCAGTTCTGCAAGACGTCAGCCTGGAAATCAAATCAGGTCAACATGTTGCTCTGGTTGGTTCCAGTGGCGCCGGCAAATCTACGCTGGCTGCATTGCTCTTGCGTTTCATCGAAACCACCTCTGGTCGCCTAACCATTAACGATAAACCATTATCTGAAATTCCTCTCGAAACCTGGCGTAGGTTGGTCGCCTGGGTTCCTCAGAATCCGTACTTTTTCCATGACACGATCGCTGCAAACCTGCGCTTGGCGCGACCGAATGCCACTGACGAGCAACTTGCAGCCGCGACCCGAGCATCACACCTGGATGAGTTTATCCAATCCCTGCCACAAGGGTACGGGACCGTCATTGGCGAAGAAGGCGCCCGTCTCAGCTCCGGGCAGGCCCAACGTCTGGCCATGGCGCGGGCATTCCTGAAGAATGCTCCAATTTTGATTCTCGATGAACCAACCTCCAGTCTGGACCCGGAGCAGGAAATGCTGGTGGAGTTCGCTTTGCACGACCTGATGTGCGGGCGTACGGTCATCACAATCGCTCACCGATTGAACACTGTTCTTCGAGCCGACCGGATTTTCGTTCTGGAACAGGGGCGTTTAGTGGAAGAAGGTACGCATCCCGAACTGCTGGCGCACGGTGGGATCTATTCCCGGCTGGTAGGCGCTGCCGGGCAGACGTTAGATATCATCCCCAAGTCACAAGGGCACGAAGAGAATATTGAATATTTGCCCTCGGACCTTCGTAAATCTACCCCTGATGTACAACCCATTGCCCATCGTCCATCGTCCATCGTCCGCCTTCTTGGTTTCCTGCGCGGCGCCTGGGGCTGGGTGGCGCTTTCGGTTTTGCTCGGTGTGCTGACGGTCGGGAGTAATGTTGGTCTGATGGGCACATCCGCTTTCTTGATCTCCGCTGCCGCGCTGCACCCGGAGCTTGGCGTATTACAGGTTTCCATTGTCGGTGTGCGTTTCTTTGGGATTGTGCGCGGTGTTTTCCGCTACGCGGAGCGCCTTACATCCCACAACGTAACCTTCCACCTCCTTGCTCGCCTGCGTGTTTGGTTCTACCGGGCGCTGGAACCTC
The DNA here is from genome assembly GCA_041489005.1 of Anaerolineae bacterium. Lineage (GTDB taxonomy): Bacteria > Chloroflexota > Anaerolineae > Anaerolineales > Villigracilaceae > UBA877. Next base: position 2,062 of record JBGPQK010000043.1, on the reverse strand, counting down.
TTGCTCCGGCCCGGCTGATGCAGTATCGCTCCGGCGACTTGCTTTCCCGCATCGTCGCCGACGTGGAAACTTTGGAGAACTTTTATGCACGCGCGGTCGCTCCGCCGTTGGTGGCGACAATCGTTGCGGCTGGGATGACGATTTTCTTTAGCCGGTATAACCTGCACCTGGCCTGGGTTTTCCTGGCATTTACGTTCGTGCTTGGGACTGGCGTACCGCTGCTCTCCTGGACCCTCAGCCGTCGCGCTGGGACCGACCTTGTCACCCGCCGTGCCGCACTCCACGCCCGCTTTGTGGAAGGCATCCTAGGCCTGGCGGATTTACTTGTTTTTGGCCGTGGAACCGACTACTCCACGAGTCTTGCAGCAGATGGAAAAGCCTACGGGCAGACTCAGCGGCATCTCGCCTTGATCACCGGGTTTTCCAGTGCACTGACCAACCTGTTGGTGAACTTGGGGATGCTGGCCGTGCTGGCGCTTTCCATCCCACTGGTCGCGTCAGGACAGGTCTCCGGCGTGATGCTGGCTGTGTTGACTCTGTCAGCTTTGGCTGGGTTCGAGGCAGTAATGCCGCTCCCGCTTGCCGCACAAACGCTTTCGTCCAGTCTGCAATCTGCCCGGCGGCTGTTCGAAATGACGGATGTGCAACCGATGGTCCGAGATTCATTCTCAATTCATCACCATCCGTTTTTTGAATCACCCGCCAATCACGAATTACGAATAACAAATCTCACGTTTTCTTACCCCGGCCAATCCCAGACTGCTCTGCAGGAAATTAATTTCCAGCTGGCTCCCGGAAAGCAAATTGCCATCGTCGGGCCGAGTGGTGCGGGAAAGTCCACGCTGGCGAATCTTTTACTGCGCTTCTGGGACTACTCGCAGGGCCGGATTTTGCTCGATGGCCGCGATTTTCATGAATTTGCCCAGGAGGATGTGCGGCGGCTGGTCAGTTTCATTTCCCAGCGGACGTATTTCTTTAACGATACCATTCGTCAGAATTTGCTCCTGGCCCGGGCAACGGCGACCGAATCCGAGGTCCAGAATGCTGCGCAACGGGCGCAAATCCACGAGTTCATTGTTGGGTTGCCGAAGGGTTATGAAACCATCATCGGTGAACGCGGTTTTCGCCTCAGTGGGGGGGAACGTCAGCGCCTGGCGATTGCGCGTGCCTTGCTGAAAAATACTCCCATCTTCCTTCTTGATGAACCGACCGCCAATCTTGACCCGCTCACCGAGCGGCTCATCCTCGATATGCTTTTCACACTGGCGCGTAACCAGTCACTCCTCCTTATCACCCACCGACTCGTGGGGCTGGAGAATATGGATGAAATCCTTGTTCTTGACCACGGACGCATTATCGAGAGAGGCACCCATGCCAAATTGCTGGCTACGGGCGGTCTCTACCTCCGTTTATGGGGTTCGCAAAACCGAATTCTGGGTGACAGAACCGGGGCATGAACCGCTTGCACCACTTATGGTTACATGCTATAATCCGCCCGAACTTGATGCTCGTTTCATCCTGTCAGGATGACAAGTTGATTTATCTGAACCCTTACCCAACTTCTTAAAATTGAATTTCCCAAACAAGCCCGCCCTGGGGGCGCTTGTCCTTAGACTATTCCCAAATTTCATCCTATACCTTGAGAAAGCGAAATGAACATACTTGAACTCGAAAATAAACCCTTGGCTGAATTGCGCAGCATGGCCAAGGAATTCAACCTGTTAAATGCCCAACGCTTGAAAAAAGAAGCCCTCATCCTGGGCATCTGCCAGGCGGAGGCGGCCCAGCAGGGCATCGATATGCGCGGCGGGATCCTTGAGATCATGAGCGAAGGCATCGGTTTCCTGCGCTCGGCGCGTTACAACATTGGCGAAGATGATGTTTACGTCTCGCAGGCGCAACTCAGACGCTATGAAATGCGTTCCGGCGACCTGGTGATCGGCCACGTCCGCCCGCCGCGCGAATCAGAACGGCACTTTGGGCTGATCAAAGTTGAATCTGTCAACGGGCTTGATCCGGAAGAAGCCCGCCGGCGGCCGCGCTTCGAGGACCTGACCCCGAT
>JBGPQK010000042.1:0-27378 GCA_041489005.1 Anaerolineae bacterium | reverse complement strand
TCGTTGTTGCAGGGAACTGTGGGCAGGGGGTCGGCCAGCAGGGCTTTTTCAATTTGTGCCACAGAGGACATTCTTTCCAGGTAACCATCCGGGACGCGGATTTGGCGGTCAGTGCATATCGCCAGGTAATATTCCGTGAGGCGGAACATGTTGAAGTCCGAAAAGAAGCGGAATCCGGCGTGGAGTCGCTTGATGGACTTCGCCATTCGCGTCGGCATCCCCGGAGCGTTCAATAATTCCTTAGACATGGTTTTCCCATTTAAAAATTCCAACACCATCACATTGTATTCGGGGAAATGGTAAAGAACCTTCGGGCCAACGCCAGCCTCGGCCGCGGCCTTTGAATTGTGGTATTCATTATTGCGGTCTATGGCCAGAAGTTCGGTGCTCTCCCCGGGGACTCTCACAAAAAAAGGAGCGCCATTCACTTCCACTTTGAAATTCGTGTTTGTCAACCCGCCTGGAAGCGCCCGAATCGAAATATTCTTCCCCTTCCAATCCTCAATTTTGGAAACAATTTCTTCAATAACCGGCATAATCTTCTCTCAGAGCCCAATGGAAAATGGTGGTCAGTGCTTTTAGAGCACTGACCACCCAACATCATCCTGACGTGAAGGAATTTTATTCGGGCGGGATCTCCTTGAAGGCGAAGTCCACGTTGATACCCTTGGATTTCTGGCGAGCCTTGACGATCACATACCATATCGCCGAGATCACAATGATCGCAATGGCGATGATCTGCGCCAGCAGGTTCTTGGGGAAATCCGCAAAGTTCCAGTTCCCGAGAACGCCCAAGGCTGGCGAAAGCAGGAAGGCGACCACCATGGCCATCCCTAACCCTCCGCCGAGCATGCCCAGCGCGGAGAGCCAGGGCATCGGCTTGCCATTCAGCCATTCGAGCAAGTGTCTCCTCATCGGGTAGAGGAAGACGATCACTGCCGCGATCGAGGCGAGTCGGACCAGCCAGGAAAGGACCATCGAACTGGCGAATGCCTGTGGGGCAAGCACCCAGGTCAGTGCAATGAATGCAACCGCACCAAGCAGGGTAAATAATACTCCAACGAACCCGCTGACTTTATATTTGGCACCCGGTGAAGCATCATAGACCTCCTTAGCGCGGTAAGGCAGCAGGGCTCCCGCAAGGCAGGTGATGATGAACACATAACCGCAGCCAAAGGTCACGCCGAGGGTCAGACTTACCCAGGTGAAAGGCTGGGTTACCAAGCTGTAGCCCACGATCACCGGCAGGCTGGCCAGGAAGTAGCCCAGGTGAGCATTCACTGGTGTATGATACTTTTCGTTCACCTTGCTGAACCAATCTGGCAGCAGGCGATCGAGCGACATGGCGACGAGAATACGCGTCATGCCAATATAGCAGTTGCAGACGATCTGGAAGCCGTTGAGAAGGTAGCCGATGCCGATGATCAGCACGACGATCGGGCTTGCAGCGAGAGCAACCGCCAGGATCGGTGGCCACAGGTTGAAGCCATTAATGTTCGCTTCGCCAATCAATGACCAGTAACCCGCACCGGCTACGTACAGGAATTCCGAACCGGCTACTTTCTGAATGCCCAGCGCCAGCAGGGCTAGCAGTAGACCAGTGGCGATCAAAGAGCCGACCATGATAAAAGCTTGCGAGCGGAAGCTGCGGGCGTCCTTGATTTCGCCGTTTTGCTCAGCCGAATAGGTTGCCCACTGTAGGCTGGTCCAGGCAATGGGCGCGACTAGCAGGGTTGCCATCAAGCTAAAAGGCGGATGAATGTTAATCCCGGCTTGGGTCACGGCATTCACGGCGGTTTGGTAGAAGTTGGCTACGCCTCCCGAAGCTACCGCAAAGGCGTTCAACCGCGTTATGAATTCGCTGGCGGGTGTGGTAAAGAGGACGACAAACACAGTGGCAAAGCACACGAGCGTACCCCACCACATCACGTGCTGGAAGCGTACGTAGTTCTTGAAGCCCGAGGTCAATAGTATGAGCGACAGGAGGGCATTGGCGATGCTGACGATGATGATACCCGTCGAGGTCGTAAACCAGAGACCCAGATTCGACAAGGAAGCCACGTGCATTGTGGCACCCAGACCCAGGAAGAGTGGCGCGAACCCAAGGTAAGAGACCAGCCAACCGGAGAGTGCCACCCACTGCAGAATCCAGATAACGAAGCCGGACATCACCACAGTGAAGGCCAGACCGCCCCCGAACACGCGGCTCTGGAATACATAGTCTCCACCCGAACGCGGCAGGGCCGTAGAGAGCCAGACGTATACGAAGGCAATCGGAATTTCAATCACCATCGCCAGGATAATCCCCCAGACCAGATGACCACCCGGAAGTGAACCGGGCGCCCACAGGTAGGTCCAGGGGAAGATCAAGCCCATGGTCAATATGTTGTAGACGAATGCAGAATAGGGAGACATAACCCGTACAAGCCCAGAAGCTTTCCGGGTAAAGATTTCTGGTTTTGGGGTTGTCGTTTCAGCCATTGCTTCCTCCTTTGAATTGAGTAAATCCGAATAGAGTTGCGTTGAATCAACTGGGTGATAGAAGCTCCAGATCTCTATCACGCATTTTTCATGACACAAGTTTTGGATTTTGAAGGTAGCAACCTCCTTTCAGCGAGACGCATTTCTCAACCACTCGTCATCTGGTAACTTTTCACTTCACCATCCACGAAAGTTACCAGACAACCACGCAATATACCCTCTCCGTATTCCGAACCCGGGTTAATGCAGGTTGTGCGCCCGATCTTTGCCACAGACTGGGATTCGTGGATATGGCCGTGCAAACCCAGCATCGGCTTGTACTTCTCGATCGCATTGCGTACAGATTTGCTTCCGGCACCGTACACAACTGTTTGCCCGCCTTGGATGATCGGCTCTGGGGGATTCTTGTCCCAATCCAGCATTGGGCAAGTATCTAGGGATGAGTCTACGGGCGGGTCGTGGAAATTAAAAATTGTGTGGCTGAGATCTGGCACTTTAGTTACCATTTCTTCGATCATTTCACCCAGTTTTTCATCCGTAATTTCGCGCGGGGTTTTCCATGGTGTCGGGGTACTAAAGCCTACCGAGATCATCGTATGATCATCGTCCACCTGAACAACCTCTCCCTCGCAGGCAAAGAGAGAATGGGTGCCTTCCCGTTTAATAACTGTTAACACTTCTGGAGAATCATCATTTCCGCCGGTCACGAAACATTTTTTCCCTGTCCCAGCCAGACGCTCTTCCGCCAGGTCCACCCAGTTACTCAATCGTTGACGGGCAACTTCGTGAAATAATCCATTGACCGCATTTTCATCCGCTGAAAGGGCATGGAACTCATCTTCATCCATGATTTTATGGTAGAAGCCAAGTGTGCCCAATCGGGTGGTAAACTCGTCCAGTTCCTTTTGGGTGGTAATTTCTTCTACGCGTCCCTGCAAGGTGGCGCGATAATGATCATTATTCTCTTTGATAATCGGTATGAGTAATTTACCGGTGATGTCACCGCCCATCACTAGGAGGTCAACATCGTAGAACTTCCCCGCATTGATAAACTTTCGATAGGTGCGTTCCGAGCCATGCAGGTCAGTGGCAAAAAACAGGCGGGTTGGTTTTTTGCTGGGTTTCTTCGAAAAGAAAGGCATGTGTTTTTCTCCGATTTACAATGTTAACGCGCATTGAAAACAGGCATCAAACTTTGACAGGATTTGAGACGGTAATCAGGTTTTCCACTGAATGGGCCGCAAGAGATTCGCTTACAGAGGGATCGATGGCTTCATCGGTGATAAATTTATCAATTTCATTTATTGTAGCTATTTGAAAATTTGAAACTACACCCCACTTACTGTGATCGGCAACAATAATGATCTGGCCTCTGGTGCGCTCGATCATCTGTCGCACAACTTCTGCCTCAGCATTCGAGGGAACGGTACAGCCATGCTTCAAGCTGACCCCATCCACGCCCAATATTGCCTTGTCTGCGTACACTTGGCTAAGATTATCGATGGAAAAGCGACCCGCCACAGAATTGGATTGGGGCTGAAACTCCCCGCCGATCAGCTGGTGGGTATAACCCGCCTCACCCACCTCGAGCGCGGCATAAACGTTATTGCTGAATATGGTGATCCCCGCATCGGCACGAATATAACGGATAACTTGAGTAGTGGTCGTGCCGCTGTTGATAAAAACAACCTCATTGTCCTCAATGAGCGAAGCTGCCATCTCGCCGATCAAACGTTTTTCTTCGGGATGCTTTTGTGCCCTCTGCAAATACTCGGGCTCCAGGGTCAGCCGTTGGCTGAGGATCGCCCCCCCATGCGTGCGTTCGACAATGCCTTCGCGTTCCAACCATTCCAGATCACGGCGCACCGTCGCTTCAGAAGTATCCAGCAGAGTATACAAATCGTCCATTCGGACGATCTTATGGGTTACCAGATACTCCTGGATTCGCTCTCGGCGCTGCGCGGGAATGAGAGGTTTGCTCATTAAGTTGATTTTAGGCAGTTGGTTGAAGAAAATGGAATATTTGTATACTGGATTATAAAAGAATCTGAAGAAATTTGCAAGTTTTTGCATTTTTAATTATAATGGTCATTGTTGTTTCCCCACTGTCAACCTGCCAACCGCTCGTATTCGACCAGGGCTGTTCGCTGAGACCTCATCGTAGGAGAATGGTATGACAAGCAGTCCCATCGGAATGGGCGCACAAGATCATGCTGAGCGCGAAAAGTTTGAAAACGAACTGAAGCGCATCCTCAAAGCCAGTGACGATGCTGGTATTATCTTGCGGGTAATCGGGTCATTGGCCTTCCAAATGCACTGCCAGAAATATGGATATCTTCAAGCCGCCATGGGCCGGGCTTACACAGACATAGATTTTGCCGCCTACCACAGACAAACCAAAGAAATCCAGGTATTAATGGCTGGCCTGGGCTATCATGAAAACCGTGAAGTCTTTATTGTTTCGGAAGGCGATCGTGCCATTTTCGAAAGGCCGGAGGTTGGCCTGCACGTCGATGTGTTCTATGAAAAACTCGATTTCTGCCACGTGATCCATTGGGAGGATAGATTGGAGGTGGATCATCCGAGCATTCCACTGGCCGAGATGCTGCTCGAAAAAATGCAAATCGTCCAGATCAACGAAAAAGATATCATTGATACAATCATGTTGGTGCTCGAACATCCCCTGGGCGACAAGGATATTGAGACCATCAACATCAAGCATGTCGCCGGGCTTTGCAGTACTGACTGGGGTCTATGGCGCACCACAACCATGAACTTGGAAAAGGTCCGTCAACTAGCTCACGGTTATGAGCAGCTCACCGGCGAGCAAAAAGAAATAATTGATTCACAAGTCAAATCAGCGCTGGCGCGGATCGATCAAGAACCCAAATCCCTCGCCTGGCGCTTGCGCGCCAGAGTCGGCGACCGCGTGAAATGGTACAAAGATGTGGATGACGTTCAATGAATTATAGGAGTCGGTTATGAAGAAACTCGTCCGTGACCTGATGCACCCGGGGCTGCTTACCTGCCGCCCAGACGCTACGTTGGGTCAGGTGTCCGTCCTGCTTACCCAGCACCACGTGCATGCCCTGATCGTTGCTGATCGCGATGGTCGCCCTATTGGCATCATCTCCGATTACGACCTGCTTGCCGGTGAATGGCTCTCGGCGGATTCCCAAAGCCTGGTCACGATGCGCAACCTGACCGCCGGGGAACTGATGTCCTCCCCAATCGATACCATCGAAGCAAGCATGCCTTTGGACGTGGCTGCCCATATGCTCATTGAGAAAGACATCAACCGCCTCCTGGTCACTGAAAAAGGTGCTCCAGCAGGGGTCATCTCAACCTCCGATTTCGTTTCCAGCATTGCCAGAGAAGAAAAACCACTTCGCCAGACTGTTGCGGACGTGATGTCTGATGCCATCCTGGTCTGCCGGGACAAAACCCCGCTCATCTCCGCAGCGCGCACGATGACTCAAGCAGGTTGGCGCTCGGTGCTGGTGGTGGACGCCAAAGGCAAACCGGAGGGTGTGGTCAGCGGTAAAGACTTGTTGCCCTACGTGGAGAACGGTGTCGACGAAAAACTGACCGTGCGGGAGATTATGCACCCGCCGCTGACAATCGATATTCACGCCACATTGCGCGAAGCCGCTGACTTGATGATTCAAAAGCACTACCACCGCTTGGTGGTGATCGACAAGGATGATCCGCAGACCTTCCCCCTGGGCATTATTTCGTCGTTCGATATTGTCGCCGAGATGGCTAGGCCTGGATCAATCTGGCAAAAGTAGACGCCCACAAGGGTTGTCCGCAGGACCCCTCGGACCTGAAAGGGCTCTTCTAACTTATTTTAACGGAGAATACCGATCATGGTTCTTACGCTGGAAGAGGCGCTTGCCCGTGTTCCTCAGTGGGCAGGTGCCAATGATTTGAAAGCCACCCAGCTCACTGGTGGAATCACCAACTGCAATTTCCGCATTGATGTGGGCGGAGAGACTTTTGTTCTTCGCATCGCAGGGGCAGATACAGAACTTTTGGGGATCAATCGGGAGTACGAATACGCGGCCAACCTGGAGGCCGGGAAGCTGGGCATCGCTCCGGAAGTATTTTACTTTATCCGGCCTGAAGGTTATCTGGTTACCCGCTACATTACCGGGCGTCCAATCCTGCCTGACGAGATCTGCCAACCGGAAAACATCCGCCGGGTCATGGACATCCTCCGTAAAATCCACAGCATGCCGGAAATCCCTGGCAAATTTGATGTTTTTCGCATTGTTGCGGATTATTGTGAAATTGCTCGCCGCTACCAGGTTGCATTCCCCAATAATATTAATTGGCTGCTCGAACGCATGCAGGCTGCCGAGAAGGCCGTGAATATCCATCCTCTTACACCCTGCCCGTGCCACAACGATCTACTCAATGCGAATTTCCTCACCAACGGTCAACTCTACATCCTGGATTGGGAATACGCCGGTATGGGTGATGTCTTTTTCGACCTGGCCAATTTTTCCGACCATCACCAATTGACCGATGAGCAGGATCGCTGGCTCCTGAAATGTTATTTCGAGAAAGTGACACCCAGCCAGTGGGCGCACTTGAAGATCATGAAAATCATGTCCGATCTGCGCGAGGTAACATGGGCGCTTGTCCAGATTGGCATCTCAAAGCTCGATTTCGACTTTCGTGGCTATGCCGACAAGTTCTTTGGCCGCGTCATCGAAAATATCCAAAATCCTCAATGGAATGAATGGCTTAAGGAGGTAAGTGAAAATGTCTGATTTTCCCACTCATGCTCAAGTGGTCGTCATCGGTGGAGGCGTTGGCGGGTGCAGCATTGCATACCATCTAACGCTCATGGGTTGGAAAGATGTTGTCATCCTGGAACGGCACGAGTTGACCAGCGGTTCGACCTGGCACTCTGCAGGCCTGGTCGGCCAGATGCGTTCGGATGCCAATCTCACCCGGATGATGCACTACAGCACTGATCTGTATCGGAAGCTGAAGGCCGAGACCGGCCATGATCCCGCCTGGCGCGAGGTCGGTGGCTTGCGGCTGGCTTCTTCCGCCGAACGCATGGAGGATCTCAAGCGGCTGGTGGGCATGGCACAATCGTTCGGCGTACCGATGGATCTGATCTCACCCAAGGAAGCCCTCGACCTCTTCCCGATCATGAGTCCGGATGGAATCGCCGGCGCAGCTTTTACCCCCAACGATGGCGTTATCGACCCGACTGGTCTGACCAACGCCCTGGCCAAAGGTGCCAAACAACGCGGGGCGCGTATTTTTACGGACACGAATGTGGAGAAGATCAACCTGAAGAACGGTCGCATCCACGATGTTGTCACCGACAAGGGTACGATCGAGACTGAGGTTGTGGTGAACGCCGCTGGGCAATGGGGAGGTGAGGTTGGGAAGATGGTTGGTCTCAACCTGCCCATCGTGCCGATGGCGCACCTGTACATCATCACCAAACCAATCAAGGGTGTGGGGCACGATTTCCCAACCCTGCGCGACCCCGACCTGTTGGTCTACTGGCGCGAAGAGGTTGGCGGGCTGGTCACGGGTGGCTATGAGCGTAACCCGGCACCGTTCGGTTTGAACGGCATCCCGCGCGACTTCAAATACCAGCTTCTGCCGCCCGACTGGGACCGTTTTACCCCGCTGATGGAGAACTCCATCAAACGTGTACCGTTAGTGGAGACAGCCGAAGTGATCCAGCTCTTGAACGGACCGGAAGGATTCACGCCAGACGGTGAGTTCCTCCTGGGTCCCACCTCGGTCAAGGGTTTCTGGGTGGCCTGCGCCTTCTGTGCCCACGGGTTGGCCGGTGCCGGCGGCATTGGAAAAACCATGGCAGAATGGATCATCGACGGGCATCCGGAATGGGATGTCTGGCGGTTGGACGTACGCCGTTTCGGTTCCAACTACAACAGCCAGGATTACACGGTGGCGCGTACCCTCGAAACCTACACCCAGTATTATGATATTCATTACCCCGGTGAGGAACGCCTGTCCCGCCGCGGCCTGCGCCTTTCACCCACTTATCATCGGCTGCAGGAATTGGGCTGCCACTTTGGAGAGAAGACTGGTTGGGAGCGCCCAAATTGGTTCAAGCCATACGAAGAAAAGGCGCGCCACGGGCACGAGCCCAAAGGCTGGGCTCACCACAATTGGTCGCGTGCAATCGGCTACGAACACCTAAAAACCCGCGAGTTCGCCGGTTTATTTGACGAAACCTCGTTCAATAAATTTGAAGTGCGCGGACCGGGCGCGTTGGCATTCTTGAACTATGTGTGCGCCAACGAAATCGACCAGCCGGTTGGGACGATCATCTATACCGAATGTCTGAACAAGCGCGGCGGGATCGAGTGCGACTTCACCGTCACCCGTCTGGCCGAGGACCGCTTCTTTATCGTCACCGGCACGGCCTTCGGACAGCATGACCTGTCCTGGCTGTCTCTAAATATGCCGGAAGACGGGTCGGTGGCGATCGAGGACGTCACTTCGTCCTACGCCTGCCTGGGCCTGTGGGGACCCAAAGCCCGCACGATCCTGGAGAAAGTCACCAAGGACGACGTGTCCAACGCCGGTTTCCCCTACATGACCGCCCGCCGCATTGTGGTCGGTGACGTGCCCGCCCTGGTGTCTCGCGTGACCTACGTAGGCGAGCTGGGCTGGGAATTTTACTGCCCCATGGAATACGCTCTGCGCCTGTGGGATACGCTTTGGGAAGCCGGGCAGCCCGAGGGATTGGTCGCGGCTGGCTACAAGGCGATCGACTCCCTGCGGCTCGAAAAAGGGTACCGTTACTGGAGCAGCGAAATCAGCCCGGACTATTCTCCGCTCGAAGCTGGTCTGGGCTTCGCCGTCAAGTTGAACAAGAAGGATTTCATCGGGAAAGAATCCCTGCTCAAGCAGAAAAAAGCCGGCTTGACTCGCAAGCTGTGCTGCATGACACTCTCAGACAGCCGCACGATCGCCTTGGGCAAGGAACCGATTCGCTCGAAAGATGGCAAGATGATCGGATGGGTGGCCGCGGGCGGATACGGCTATTCCGTCGGGCAAAGCATCATCTATGCCTACCTGCCGATGGAGTTTACCAAGGTGGGCACAAAACTGGAGGTCGAATTCCTTGGCGAACAGGTCGGGGCTGTGGTTGTACAGGCACCCTTATGGGATCCCAAAGGTGAGCGAATCAAGGCATAAATAACCGGGATGGTTGTATAATAACTTTCCTACGAAGGTAGCGGTTATTGCATCAAAGCGTGACAGCAAGTTGCAAAAACAAACAAACTATAGAACCTAGAACTCACAGGAGACGAAATATATGTCAATCGTAAACGCAAAAGAAATCATGGTGAAGGCTGCCAAAGAGAAATACGCCGTTGGCGCCTTCAATATCACCAACCTGGTCCAGATGGAAGCAGTGGTGGACGCTGCAATTGCAAAGAAGTCACCGGTAATCATCCAGACCTCGGTTAAGCCGTCCAAGTTCCTGGGCGTGGACGTGCTGGTGGCAATTTACAAGACTATTGCTGCCTCGGCCCCGATCCCGATCTGCCTGCACCTGGATCACTGCACTGAGATTGAGCACTGCAAGAAATGCGCCGATGCAGGCTATACCAATATCATGATCGACGCATCCAAGCAGTCCTACGAGGAGAACATCCGTCAGACCAAGGAAGTCGTCGATTACTGTCACAAAGTCGGAAACATTTCGGTGGAAGGCGAACTGGGCACCGTCAGCGGTGTGGAAGATCAGATCAAGGTTGCCGAAGACGAAACACAGCTGGCCAATCCGCAGCAAGCCGTTGAATTCGTCGAGCGCACCGGCCTGGATATTTTTGCTCCTGCCATTGGTACAGCCCATGGGGTCTACAAGACCAAAAACCCCAAGGTGGATTTCGAGCGCCTGGGCAAGATCAACCAATTGATAAACGGCAAGACGATCAAGACCCCCCTGGTGGTACACGGTGGAACGGGTTTGCCGGAAGACTATATCAAGAAATTGCTTGAGATGGGCGGCGCGAAATTCAACGTCTCCACCGAGTTGAAGCGCACCATGATAGACGCAGAATTCGAGTACATCACCGCACACCGGGAGGAATACGATCCCGGGAAGGTCGATGAGGCGGTCAGGGACGCCATCCGCAAAGCCGTCGGGCACTGGATCGATATGGTCGGCAGCGCCGGGAAGGCATAAGTCCAAATAAAGAGCTGTGGGGAAGAGTGAGGGGCGAAAATCCGCCCCTCACTCTTCCCTTGCTTCATTATCCATTGAAAAGGAGTAAGACATGAAGAAAATAGAGGAATATTTTGTACCCTGGGTGAAAGGCATTCCGATGTACATCTCCGGGCACATCGAACTTGCCTGGAAAAAACCAGAACTCCATCGGATGATGTCCAACGAGAATCCGAACCCGCCTTCTGAGAAAGTGCTGGAGGCGATCATTAAATATGCCAAGATGTCCAACCGTTACCCTGATCAGGGCCTGGTGGTGCGCGGCAAGCTCGCCCAGATCAACGGGCTGGGAGGTGCAGAGAATGTGATGCTGGGCAACGGTTCAAGCGAAGTGTTCGACAACATCTTCCGCTGCTTCCTGGCGCCCGGAGAAGAAGTCATCCAGCATACACCCTGCTTTGGCATCTACAAGCTGCGCGGGACCATCCTGGGCGGCAAGATGGTCTCCGTACCCATGATTTACAAGGATAAGGGCCTCCACTACGACGCGGCCGGGATTATCAATGCAATCACAGCCAAGACCAAGATCATCGCCATCGCCAATCCGAACAACCCGACAGGCAACTTCATGGATGCAAAGGACTTCGTGCGCATCGCCGAGACCGGCATCCCCTTCACTATAGATGAAGCTTACGTCGAATATGCTGGCCTGGGCTTGTCCCAGGTGGGCCTGACTAGGAAATTCAAGAATGTAATCATCACGCGCACGCTTTCCAAGGCTTATGGACTGGCTGGTTTGCGCTTTGGCTATGCCATGGGCGACAAGGATGTGATCGGACAAATCTCGGCCGCTCTTCTACCCTGGAACGTGGGCACGATCCCAATGTGGGCAGCACTGGCGGCGTTGGAAGATACCGAAGCCCTGGCGTTCCGGGTGAAGTACAACAACAGCGAGGTGGATTTCATCACGGAGGCACTGAGTGAAATACCCGGCATGGTAGTTTTCCCCTCGAAAGCTAACTATATTCTTTTCGACTGCGGTAAAACGGGCAAGAAGGGCAAGGATATGGTTGCCTACGCCGAACAGAAAGGCCTGATTTTCCGCCCAGAAACCGAAAAATATGGCAGCGACGGTTGGTTCCGCATCACCATCGGCTCGAAGGAAGAGAACCGCATGGCCGTCGATGTCGTGCGCGAGTTTTTGACCAAGAAGTGATCTGGTTTCCCCAATGGTCTAAATGACCCCCAGGGTTTATTCTTGTGAGGAGGCTAAGCATGGGAAAAATTAAAGCTGTATTCTTTGACCAGGATGGTGTGATCATCGACACGGAACGGGACGGTCACCGCGTCTCGTTCAATATGACCTTCAAAGAATTCGGTTTCACCGACGAATGGAGCGTGGACTACTACCACGAGCTGCTTCAGATCGCCGGCGGCAAAGAGCGCATGAAGCATCACCTGCAGACCAAGGGATTCAGCAAGCCCGTTCCGCCGGAAAAGGTGGATGATCTCATCAAGGAGATGCACAAGCGCAAAACAACCATTTTCGTCGAGTTGATCGAGACCGGCAAGCTGCAGCTGCGCCCGGGGATTCACCGCTTTATGAAAGAGGCCATGGACGCCGGTCTTAAGATCGGCGTATGCACCACCTCCAATGAGCAGGCTGCCAAGGCGATCACCGAGAAAATCCTTTCGGACATCAAGTTCGACATCGTCCTGGCCGGTGACGTGGTCGGCAAGAAAAAGCCCGATCCAGAGATCTATAACCTGGCCCTCACCCGGACCGGGCTGAAGCCGGATGAAGTCATCGTTGTGGAGGATTCCAAGAACGGCGTGCTGGCTGCAAAAGCTGCCGGGACGCACGTGGTGGTGACCACCAACTACTATACCGAGAAAGAGGATGTTGGTGGCGGCGATATTATTGTGACCTGCCTGGGCGATCCGGACGGTGAGAAAGGACGTCTGACGAAAGGCGCCAAGAACTTGATTTTTGATGGTGTGCTGCGGGTTACGAATGTGGTCGATTATTTCGACCGTTAAAGCCGGGACAATCCAGGAAGGAAGATCAAAAGGACGCAAAGAACTAATCTGCGCGTCCTTTGTTCATACGCTATTCCGGAAAACCACTATGTCCGATGAACTGCTCGATATCGTCGATGATGATGATCTGGTCACGGGCCAGGAAATGAGAGCCGTTGCCCACCAGCGCGGCCTCCAACACAGAGGGATTCACATCTTTCTGGTCACAGCGGAGGGAAAACTGCTCGTACAGCAACGCAGCAAGCATCGGGGGACTTCTCCTCTGGCTCTGGACTGCTCGGTCTCGGAGCATGTTAAAGCCGGAGAAGGGTATCCGGACGCTGCAGCTCGCGGACTCACAGAAGAGCTGGGCATCCGGCGTGCCAATATCCATGCGCTGATTAAATTCAAATTGGATTATGGTCCCAACGACAGGGAGATTTGCAAATTATATGAAGGGATCGTTGATCCAGCCCTGGTGACCTTCGATCCGCTTGAAGTAGAAAGAATTGCCTACTACAGCTTGGACGATTTAGAATCGCTTATCCGCAATGGGAAGGTGGCATTCAGTGGCTGGTTCGTACAACTGATCCGCTGGTACCTGGGCAGGCCTTCCGAGCTACAGATCCAGAAGATCTACACCCGCACGCGTCTCCTCTTACCGTCTGAATGACCGGGAAATTCCTCCAGGGGAGGAACAGTGGAGCGGCACAACCTATGGAATAATCCGGCTGATCACCCAGAACATGCCGGCGGCAACCAGAGCAGTAGCCGGGATGGTGAGCAACCAGGCCATGGCGATCTCTTGCGCGACACCCCAGCGGACCTTATTGGCTCGCTCGCCTGCGCCCACGCCCATGATCGCCGAGCTGACCACCTGCGTGGTACTCACGGGTCCCCCGAGCAGAGAGTTGCCCAGGATGACGACCGCTGAGGTCAGTTGGGAAGCAAACCCATCCACTGGCCGGATCTTGTAAATCTTTCCTCCCAGCGTGCGAATCAATCTCCATCCACCCACAGCGGTGCCCAAGGCGATCATCGATGCACACAGGAAAATAACCCAGCGTGGAACAGCAAAAATCTTCAAATACCCTGAGGTGACCAGCGCCAGGGTGATGATCCCCATGGTTTTTTGGGCATCGTTGGCGCCATGACTGAGCGCCAGTGAAATGCCGGTCAATATTTGGCTGCGCTTGAAAAAGCCGTTGATACGCGGCGAGGCCTTCCAACTGAATATCAATATTACCCTGATGATGATAAATCCAAGAACAAAGCCGATGATGGGGGACGAAAATAAGGCGATCAATATTTTCTCCAACCCCTTAACCTCTAAGGCCTGCCATCCCGCCGCCATCACCACCGCCCCAAGGATACCACCGACCAGTGCGTGAGAAGAACTGCTTGGAAATCCCAGGTACCAGGTCAACAAATTCCACAGGATGGCGCTGATCAATGCCGCCAGGATCACCTGTGTACTGATAAGTTGGGAAGCAACGATATCGTTACCGATGGTATTTGCCACCGCCACGCCAAAGATAAACGGTCCTGAAAACTCTGCCACGGCAGTCACCCCCAGGGCGACTTGCGGTGAAAACGCCCGTGACGAAATCATTGTGGCCACAACGTTGCTGGAATCGTGGATGCCGTTCAGAAAATCAAACAGGACGCCCAAAACGATCACGGCAATGAGGACGGGTGTCATGGATGCTGCCTCTCTCTTAGATGTAATTTTGATGACAAGTCTCAGGTTGCCTTTTCAGAGTTGCTTGTTGGAAACTCCGAGTAAGAAAACCGTAGATTAACGTGATGATCAGGGCCGTGCCAACCTTGGCGGCACAAATTCTGTCCGCTTTCAGGTAATCTTGACAATAATATCGGCGATGACATTGGCCGCCTCATCGCCGCGGTCGGCCGCGTTGCTCAAATGGCGATAGACCTCGCGCGATTTCAGCATCTTGATCACGTGCTGGATGTCCTCTGCACCGCTGAATAGGTCAGCCAGGGCCTCGCGATAAACTTCTTCCACCCGGTTTTCGAGAGACTTAGCACGCTGGGCGTGGTCGTTGGCGACCCCGGGATGGTTTTCCAGGCGATCCACCGCCATCGACAGTTCATACGCCGCGTCCCTGAGGAGGGACGCCATTTGCTGCATATAATTCGTCGGCTCAACCTTCAAGATTTCCATTTCACTGGCAGTACTGTAGGCGTAATCCAGGACATCGTCAATTGTCCGGGAAAGCAAAAAAATATCCTCGCGGTCAAAGGGGGTAATGAAGGTTTTATTTAATTCATCGATCAGGATTCGGCGGGCTTCGTCAGCCTCTTTTTCCTTGGCGGAAAGCAGGGCTGAGGCTGCCGCGTCCCGGGAGATCATAAAGGTCTTCAGGGCCTCCAGGCCATCCAGGGTAAGCGACGCCTGGTCATGGATCAGCTTCAGGAAAACATTCTGCTTTTTCTTAAATAAACGAAACATGGATGAAAATCCTCCTTGAGGTGGTGAAACTTCCTGCTCCTGCGCGGAAAGGTACAGCCGTGGTTGAGGCTGCGCTTTTCCCAACCGGCTAAGTTAGGACCGCGAGACAGGATCCAGCCCAGATTAATACATTAAAGGCTAATAATTCGTTGCACTCGAGTGAATATGATGTTCATCACCCTTGAAAAAAAGTAAAGTTTATTTGCTGTGAACAACAATAATAACATAAAAACCAACAATGGCTCTTCACGTCACCCTGCTGGTGGAAAGTTGTGTGCCAGCAAGCATCTGTCCGAACGCATATCTAAATTTTGGGGATCGGGGATATCAGGGTACTGCGCAAATATGTGGAGCTAAATTGCCAAATTTCCCTGCATTTTGATCGTTCAATTGTCATGTATTCGTGCAAGAAGCAGTAACACTAGCTTGCCGGTTCCTTCGCTGATCCCGGGAGGAGTGATTATGGTTTCAGAGCTGCGGCGATGGATGCGAGCACCCCATCGATTTCCAGGTAATCCTGGTGCCAACGAAAGGCCTCGGAGTCCTTCAAGTCCTGGACGCGGGGGCCAATGCCGATGAAGCCGTAGCCAAGCGAGCGGGAGGTCTGAAGGTCCCATGGCCCATCGCCCAGGTAGACAACCCGTTCGAACCCGGGGCAAGCGTAGAAATCCCCGGCCTGTCCGGCGGCAATTTCCATGATCCTCTTGCGGTCCCGGTCGTCGTCCGATGTGGACATTGGGATGCCATCGACGCTCAGCCCGCTTGCCCGTAATTTGAACAGGGCTTCGTTGCGCCAGCAGCCGGTGGCGATGACGATCCCCGCCCCGGCGAGTTTTCGCAGCCGCTTCAGGAAGCGCGAGGCACCGGGGACCTCACGGAAGTTCCCCGGGGATTCCCGGTACATCCTTTCAAGGTGCCGGAGCACCTTACGCTTCACCTCTTCGATCTCTTCTGCTTTGGGACTCCTCCCGGTGAGACGCCGGATTGCCTCCAGCGTTACACCGATGGAGGTCTTGTCGACATACCCTTCCAAATCCGCGTCGACCGGTGGGCAATTAAGCACCTCAGCGATGGAGAGACCGAAGACTTCTCGGTCGTACTCATAGGACTGGGTCAGAGTCCCGTCGATGTCCAGCATGACCAGGTTCATAAGCCACAAGCCCTTGGAAGCACCTCAGCTGCTCCAGCAGCAGGATTATTCATCTTCACGATAGTCCGTTGACTCGCAATCGCAGCGATCAAGCCAAGTCTAGCATGGAATTTGTTAAGGGAAACGTCTATTTAAAGAAGGAAGTAAAGTCTCCCTGAAACTTGTCGAGACAAAGATGTTCAGTTCAGGGGTTGTTTTACTTCGCTGGCAGCCAGAGAGAAAATAGCAGTAAATAATCAATTCAACGGCATCGCCAGATACGGCATTGACTTTGATCAAGCCGTAACTGGCGATGACTGCATCCCATCGTCGCGTAAATATCAGAATACTACTGCCCTGCTCAAGGCTCTATTTGCGGAAGCCTATTTATTTTGGCAGACGCCTGGGGTTACCAGCCGGTTCCAAGTGCATTCCGGATGCGTGCTGCAGGTCGTGGGATTGTTGTACTGGGCACAAGAGGGCACCGGGGTGGGGGTGGGGATGTCAAACAACACCCGCACCGGACCGGTGTCTGCCGAGGGGGTGCCGCTTTCCAACGGCACCCAGCAGCCGAACTGAGGGGTGAGCATGATATACAACCAGGTGTTCTCCAGGTTGCGCCCATCGATCAGGTAAATCTGCCCCTTCATCGCCAGATGGTCCCCCCCGCCGAAGTTCGAATTCGGGCCGGACCGGCAGTAGGCATTGATGCTTGGGGTGAAAGTAAACACCGCCGGGGTGGGAGTCGCCGTCGTTGCTCCTAAATCGGTCACTGGAATACAGTTGGAAAATTCGGAGGTGTTGCCGTCCGGATCGGTCGCCGTGGAAGTGATGACGTCTCCGGCTTCATAATAAGTGATAGAGACAACCTGGTTGAACGATGCCTGACCGTTGACATTGGTGGTCAGCGTGAATGAATGGATCATCGCGCGCCCTTCTCCATAACCGGATGGATCACAGAAGGCATCGGAGTAAATCTCCACCGTATAAATCGTTCCGGAGGCGCTGCTGAGCGTTCCGTGATAAGTGGTGTTACCCGCCACCGGATCGATGACGGCAGAGATGATCACGGGGTAGTTCTGGCGGTTGTTGTCACCTGAATCGAGGTCTAGTGGATCGTTGGGGATCACTGCATTCTCGCTGATGGCGATACCAAGCAATCCATTGTCGTGGATGGAGTTCGATAGGATGCGATTGCCTGTTGCGCCCCCGCTTTCCGAGATCACGGCCACGCCATTCAGGGCGTTATTGGCAATGATATTGGACATGCCCGTCCCGTCGATGAAGTTACCCGACCCCTTGATCAGGATCCCGTTCCCGCCGTTCCCCAGCGGCACCTCGGTGGTACTCAAACCGATCTGGTTGCCCTGTACCGTGGCTCCCTTGTACAGCAGCAGCCCGTCCCCATCGTTGCCTGAGATCAGGTTCCCATCTCCGAATGTTGTGCCGCCAATCGTGACGCTGGTATCGCCGATACCCAGGCCCACCTCGATACCTGTCCCGTTCCCCAGAGCGGCAGTCCCGGAATAATCGGTACCAATGTAATTATTACGGATCACGATGCCCGTTGATCCGCTCCAAACCGCCACACCCGGACCCCAGTTCCCAGAGATCAGGTTGCGGCCTCCCTCGAAGGAGGCGCCGACAACTTGGTTCGTCCCCGCCAGGCGGACGCCGCCCTTTATGTTCCCGAGGGCGATTGTCCCCGCCCGGTCGGTCCCGATGCGGTTTCCAAATACCGAGACGTCGTTGGAGCCATCTTCCACGTATATGCCAAACAGCTGGTTGGCGGAGATTACGTTCATGGCTCCCGGTTCGCTCCCGCCGATCTGGATGCTGCCCATCCCGAATGCGTATACCCCGCTCATCTGGTTGCCCAGCCCGATCATTCCGGTTGCATCGGTGCCGATGTAATTGCCCTGCACCAGCACGGAGCCGGCCTGGACCCGGATCCCGTTCACCAGGTTTCCCGAGATGACATTCCGGGCTTGGACCGTGGTGCCCCCAACCAGGTTCAAGTCCCCGTTGATGGTCACTCCATTGCTGGTGTTCCCGAAAGCCACGTTCCCGGCGGCATTGGTGCCGATGCGGTTGCCCTGCACGTTGTTGCGCGTGCCGTTGACGACCACCCCGTCCCCGCCATTGGCGGAGATCAGGTTCCCGGTGCTGTCAGACAATCCGCCGATCGTGTTCTCATTCCCGGCCACAATAATGCCGTTTGCTGAATTACCGAGGGCGGCCGCACCGATGGCATCCGTGCCGATGTAATTATTGATCACCAAATTATTATCCGAGGCGATGCTGACCCCATTCCCCTGGTTGCCCGAGATCTCATTCCTTTCACCGTATCCGGATCCGCCGATGATGTTCCCATCCCCGCTCTCGATCCAGATGCCGCCATTGGTGGTAGGTCCTCCCGCGCTCCCCGCAGCGTTGTTGAAGATGTAGCAGCCCACGATGAGATTTCCGCCTATACTTGTACTGCGGATGCCGGCACCGGAGAAGTTCTTGATGACCAGGGCTTTTACGGTGGTATGGCCACCCACCAGCACCAGACCATCCGCATAAGGCCCGGCGGCCAGGTTTCCATCCAGAACGATCAAGGGAGCGGAGACATACCCGGGCTGGGTGGTGCCGTCGATTGTCACCGGGGCAGCGACCGCCGGAAGGTTGCTGGCCACCTGGATGGTCTGCGTGCCTCCGCCGCCGATATTGAACCTGATCTTGGCGGGTTCCGGCATCACGTTGGCAGCGAGGATCGCTTCCCTCAAGCTGCAGTGGGTTGCATTGCAGGTGCCGTCATAGACATCGTTGTTGCTGTTTACCATAAGAATCGGACCACCTCCCCCTCCGCCTCCCCCGCCGCATGCGGATAGCATCAAACCAAGCGCCAGAATTAGCAACGCAATTAAGGAACACTTTGACAGGGATTTCATGACACATTCTCCTTTTGGGGCCGGATGTCCCCGGAGAAACTGGAACATCCGGAACCCTCCATAACGACCGGAGTTGCCCAGGATTGCACCGCCCTCTCTCCTGTCAGCAGGAGAGGTCTGTATTGGTATTATACACATTTCCGGCGCTGGGGTATGCAGCAACCGATGTTGATATAAAAGTTGTATGGATGTGATCTTCGCTGCGCCTCTTTGCGCGCGAGTGGCCTTCTTTAATGGACCTTATAAATAACCACTCAAAGTTACTCTTGGAGTGGTTGTAACCGTTTGGTTCCATGGTTTACTGTCTTTGTGCAAAGAAAAGATATAACCTCCAATTAGATACAAATCGCCGTTTTTAGCTTGAGAGGACCACATCCAGCGACTCTAATCAACCACCAACGAAATCTCGTCTCCCGTACGCGCGATCTCGATTGGAAGGAATGGGGCATACTTTTTGAGGACAGAAACCGCCAGTTCGGCATGTTCTAAATCCCAAAAATCTGACAACTGACGGCCCCACTCCTCCAGGTGAGTCAAAATGACGCGCCGGGATTGAAGCTCCAGGCAAAAACGGCAGAAAAGCTCCAACAAGGTTGGATGGGGCTGTAAAGCTGCCTCTCTTCCCAGCCACAGGTGGGCAAAAAGCACATCCACAGGGCCAAAGTGCGGCAGACGGGCGGGATCGTACATGCGGGTATCCCCCGGAAACAGCCAGCGTTTGCCGCTTTGTTCAACCAAGTAGCCGGTGGCCGGGACGCCCCTCCGACCAGCGAGGGTATCAGGAGCATCCTCCCAATGAAAACCGTCAAATGGAGTGATACGGACACCGTGTAGAATTATGGGTTGCAGTGACTTCGGGACCAGGATCCGATTGGCCTGTAGTCCCGCTTCCTTCTGCACCAGCGGGAGGATGGCCTCAGGAACGACCCACCAGGTGGGCAAATGTCGCAGAGCGTGCAGCAAGCCAGGATCCAGGTGATCTCCATGACGATGTGTCAGCAGGACGAAATCCAAATCCTTTAGATCACGGGCAACATCCATGGCAAGCGCCTGGGGGAGACGGCTTTTCAACGTGAGCGGATCAATTGCCCAGTGGACACCTTGCGTGCGGAACAGATAGTTGGCTGAATACATCAACCAGGCCCGGTCTTCTGCGCCTGGTGAATTCCATTCTGCAATGAGCTTGTCCCAAATGAACGGGTAGCGGGCGACCATTTCATCCCGCTGTCGATCAACCTGGGCCTGCTTTTCAGCGGATTGATCCATGATTGTATTTGGCATGGATGAGAGCCTCGACATCGCTGACAGGGCGGTCGAACGGTCCCAACTTTTCCATTTTGAGGCTTGTAACTGCAGCCGCCCAGATGCCAGCCTCGCGTGGAGGCTTGGACAGCCGCATGGCAACGTAGGTACCGATGCAGGTGTCACCGCGCCCGCTGCGGCCGCTCAATTGAGCCGGGTAAAAACCCATTTCGTAGTCATTGCCGTCGGCATGGATGAGCAGGCCGTCTTTGTGGGTGAGGACAATTTCTTTTGGCCCCATCCCTGCATAGATTTTGGCGGCTTTGAAAATATCTCTCTCACCGGTGAGAAATTCGGCTTCGACGGCATCGCTCTTCAGGACATCCAGACAGGCCAGGGTGGTTTTCATTTCCTCCCAGGGTGCATTTACCAGGCGTTTACCCTGCAGGACTCGCACAAACCCCTGCATATCTGCTGCCAATAAGACCTTTTTCTCTTTCAGCGCTCGGATCACTTCCAGGCCCACTTCGCCGCGCAGGCTCGACACGATCACCGCCGCTTTCATCTCAAGGTTTTGCACTTCGTTGACAGTGATCGCACCCGCGATGAAGTTGACAGACAGGTTGCGAATATCCGGGTCGGTGGTGGGATATTCCAGGCACATTTCTGTGGACTGGGGAGAAAAGGTCGGATAGCAGTCAATACCATCCTGATTGAACTTCTCGACCACGCGGTCATCTTCTTTTGCCAGCCTGGTGACGACCGCGACTTTCAAACCGAGACCCGCCGCGGCATGGGCCGCATAGTTCATCCCGCCGCCATCAACATACCTGGTGCCGGTCGGGGAAATGATCGTATCCTTGGTGTAATTGCCGATGCAAACAACATCATAAGTAGTAGAGGGTTTCATAAAGACCTTTCCAAAAAGGAATTAGCGGATGACTTGTTCAAGCACCCAATAGAGGCCTGCCGCAAGCAGAGCCGTTGCAGGGATGGTTAATAACCAGGCAGTGGCGATCTCCTGGGCAACCCCCCAGCGGACTTTTTTCACCCGTTCAGCCGCACCAACCCCCATAATGGCCGAACTGACCACCTGGGTTGTGCTTACCGGTCCACCCACCAGGGACGCACCAAGAATGACCACTGCCGAAGCCATTTGAGCAGCAAAACCGTCCACGGGTCGGATTTTAAAGAATTTCCCGCCCAGTGTTCTTATCAGCTTGTTTCCGCCCACTAAAGTCCCAAGGGCTATCATCCCGGCACAAATGATGATGACCCAGGTCGGGACGGCAAAAACCTGCAAATAGCCTCCAGTGACCAAGGCCAGGGTGATAATTCCCATGGTTTTCTGCGCATCGTTGGTGCCGTGGCTGAGCGCCAGGGCCAGCGCGGTAAAGATTTGGCCGCGTTTGAAGAATCGGTTAATTCTCGGGCTGGCTTTCCAGCATGCTAACATGATCAGCCGCAGGAGCAGGTAGCCAATGGCGAACCCGATAATGGGTGAGGCGAACAAGGCAATCAATATTTTCTCGATGCCGGGCAATTGAATGGCCTGCCAGCCTGCGTCGATGACCACTGCCCCGATAAATCCACCGATCAGGGCATGCGAAGAACTGCTGGGAAACCCAAGATACCAGGTCAGCAGATTCCATACAATAGCACTGCTCAGGGCGGCAAGAAGGACTACCTCATTGATGGCTTGGGCAGCCACCACCTCGTGCCCGATTGTGTCTGCGACTGCTACGCCGAAGATAAATGGGCCGATAAAATTGGCCACTGCAGTCATAGCCAAGGCCATCCGCGGCGAAAGCGCCCGGGATGAGATCATGGTGGCAACCACGTTGCTCGAATCATGGATCCCGTTCAGGAAATCAAAGATCAGGGCCAACACAATTACAGTAATAATGATCGGCGTCATTGCATATGCCCTTTGAATATTTTTTAAGTGATCTTTACCACGATGTCGGCGATCACGTTGGCAGCCTCATCCCCCCGGTCGGCAGCGTTGCTCAGGTGGCGATAGACCTCGCGCAGTTTCAGCATTTTGACCACATGATGAATATCTTCGGCTCCGCTGAAGAGATCGGCCAGGGCTTCCCGGTAAATATCTTCCACCTTGTTTTCGAGAGCCTTTGCGCGTTGGGCATGGTCTCCGGCCACACCGGCATGGTCATCAAAGCGGTCCACTGCCATGAAGAGTTCATAGGCCGCATCCCTGAGCAGCGAAGCCATCCTTTGCATGTAAGAGGTCGGCTCCACCTTCAATACTTGCATCTCGATCAACGTGCTGTAAGCATAGTCAAGCACATCGTCAATGGTGCGGGAAAGAGTAAAAATATCCTCCCGGTCAAATGGCGTGATAAAGGTCTTGTTCAACTCGTAGATCAGGATGCGCCGGGCTTCATCGGCTTCTTTTTCTTTGGAAACGAGCGTGGCTGCAGCGGTCGGATCTTGGGTGGCCATATAGGCCTTCAATGCATCCATCCCGGCCAGCGTCAGGGCAGCCTGCTCGTGGATCAATTTGATGAATATATTCTGGCGTCTCTTAAATAGTTTTAACATCCTGGTGCTCCTTTATTAAATCGGGTTTACACAACCCGTATCAACCAGTTTTATCATGCCTGATTTGACCTGCTCAGGCGTGTTATTACTCATTACTTCAATGGTACGGAATGCCTCCTTGGGAAGGCCTCCCGCCACCATGCGGAAATCCACATCCCCCAGACCGGGCGCATGGTGGTCAGATATACCGATCACGTCGTGCAGGTGGACGCCAAGAATGCGCCCGCCAAAGCGCTTCAGCCACATTTCGTTCGGGAAAAAGCCCAGCCTGTCCATTACCGTGGCATGGCCGACATCATAGATAAAACCGAGCTGGTCAGGTTCGGCCAACGCCAGCAACGCGGACATTTCATCCGGGGTCGGAATATCAAAATAATGATAACGGTTTTCCAACCCCAGGCGAACGCCATACCGGCTTGCATAATGCAATAGTTCTTTCAGGCTCATCACCACCGCTTCCAAACATGGGGCGATAAGTTTGAGGCGTCTTTCCAGCTCGAGTCTTTTGGTTTCCTGGTACTCGGCGGTTTCCTTCAAACCGTTAAGAAAAAGATGGCGCAATTTCTTCTCAAGGGCCATATCCAAGGAGACATGCCCGGCATGCACCACCACCGTCCGGACGGATAATGTGCCTGCCAGATCAATGCTGCGTTTGATGGATGCCACCCCCTGCTGCCGGCAATCCTCATCCGGGGAGGAAATCATCCAGTCACGGGCCTTGAGAGTCTCCACCGAGATATCAGCCGGGCAGGGTTCGTGGATGCTGCTGATTTCATATTTGCCCAGATCAACGCTGCTCAACATCCCGGAATCGACCTGATGGTTCAATTCGATTCTTGTGAAACCCAGCCTGCCTGCGGCCAAAAAGAAATCACTCAGAAGCGGGAAATTATCCTTTGCCCACATGGTGGAAAGGGAGGCATCATAAACCGGGCCGTCCGCCTCCATGCGTTTGCCTTTTGTCTTGGAGCGAGCAGGAAAGAGGACAAGTAGTTCTTTTAAGTTGTCAATGGTATGATCCGGGATGAGACCAGCATCCCGTGGGAGGCCAGAATGGTTTTTAGGGTCACGCAGGATAACAGTCTGGGCGAAGCCTGCCTTTCGGGCCGGGGCCACATCCTTGTGCGGCTGGTCTCCAATATAAGCACAATGTTCCGGGCGGACGCCCATTCGCGCGGCTGCCATCAACAGGATCGAGGGGTCAGGTTTGCGGATCCCGACTACGCACGACAGGATGATCGCGTCAAAGCAGCCGGCGATGCCCAGCTCTTCGAGGAGGCGCGGTACCTCGACACTGCTGGTGGTGTTACTGACCAGCCCCAGGCGATATCCGCGCCGGAAGAGGGTCAGCACGGTCTCCCGGGTTTCCGGGAAGACGACGTGCCTGCCGGTGGCATCCCGCCAGAGTTGACTCAACTGTTGCGCAAGCCGGCCTACCTGGTCAGACGGCCAATCCGGCAGCATCCAGCGCCTCCAAAATTCGTCCTCATCCAGCTCGAGCAGGGTTTTCCCGGTCCAATCTTTATAAGCTCTGGCGCGTTCCTTTAGCAACTTTATAAATCCCAACTCATCAAGATCCGCCCCAAGCAGCACGATCATCTCGTGAATATTCTTCTTTTTGACCTCACGCTCGCGTATGGTGGTACTTCGCAGGGTCCCGCCCATGTCAAAGAGGACGGCATCTATGTTCTCTTTCATAATGCTTCTAACCCTGTTCCAGTGATTCTGACTTGCATAGAAGAGGAATTTTAAGCAAGTCGGAAAAATGGCTGAGATAATGATCAGCAGTAACGCCTTCGTCGTAGTTAAAAGCGATCGTTTTTATGCCTACTGCTTTTGCCCCGTTTAACTCGGATGATTTGTGTCCAACGAAAATCGCCTGATCGGCAGGTACGCCTAATTGTTGTAAAGCGATCTGGTAAATTTTCGGGTTAGGCTTGCGGATACCCAGTTCCTTGGACGAGATGATCGAATCCCACACATCCCCAAAGCCGCCGCGTTCAAACCAATTCAATTTCACATGGACCGGCAGGGCCGTATCGGTGATGATGCCCAACAAATAGCCTTCGTCTTTCAAGGAGCCGAGCGTCTCAGGGACTCCTTCGAAGAACTGCACATTATTAGCCTCATCATCCAGGATTTGTTTGCCGCGTGCAAGCAGGTCCGGGTGGGTAATGCCATAGAACCGGAGCATGGCTTCCTGGTATTGGTCATAGTTTATTAACCCTTGATAGGCCTGATCCCGGAGCGCACTTATCTTGTCCGGAGGCAATTCATTATAAGGGTGCCCGATTTCATTCAGAAATGCCGCCAGTTTACTGCCACTGTTTTGCCGGTAGTAGAGAATATCTCCGGCGTCAAATAAAAGAGCACGGATTGGGTTTTGAGAATTTTTTCCCGGTGCAGAATCCTTTGAATTGTTCAGTTCAACCCGCAGGATTTCCAGAATTTCAGTCATCTGATCAATGACTGCATCCGGGGTGGCGCCCTCATCCACTTCCCCATGTTCGTAATCGTGGCGTATCTGCACCGCCAGCCGATAGCCTGCCTTGCGTGCACCGAGGATGTCCCGGGAGATCCGGTCGCCAATATAAACACATTCACCGGTCGGGACGTTTGCTAGGCGCGCCGCATAATGGAAGATGGCGGGGTCGGGTTTCCGGCGGCCGTATTCACTGGATAATACTATCGGATCGAAGTAGTGACGGATGCCGTATAGGTCCAGGTTGGTGGGCACCTGGCCACGGCTGTTGACATTGCTGATCAGGCCGATCTTCAAGCCCATTTTGCGGATGGCCTCCAGCACTCCCGGCACATCAGGGCGCATGGCACGCTGGTAATAATGGATTTCAATGAAGACCATCAGCTCTTCTGCGATTGCAGTAAGTTTATCCCGGTCTACAGGGTAGTCTGTAAAGATATATTCGTTCCAGACGCGCTGAGGAGCCAATTCATCCATGGTTCGCAGGCTCACCTGATGATATGCGTCAAGCCCTGCGGAAATGATTTCATATAATTGCTTGTCAGTTAAACCCAAATAGATCCCGGCATCCGCAAGACGCTGCCGGATGCCTGCGGTTTCCTGGATGCGTAATTCAGGAGTCCATCCATAGGTCTCGATCGTGCCACCCATGTCGAAGAAGACAGCCTGGACGGTCATACCACTTGTCTCCACAAATTGGAAATACCTTCCCACCACACCTGGGACAACCTTTTTATCCAAGTGCTAAAGAGGAATCCACTACTTTTTTTATAATACGATATTTATGAAGGGCTTTGGACACGGATAGATTGCGTCCGTGTCCAAAGAAACCCATTCAGTTCCTGCTAAACTCGGATTACTATTACTATTCTGATGGAGGAGTAAGCAGGCTGATCGCCCAGAAGTCGCGCACTTTTGCGGCCCACTCCCAGTCGTACAAGGGATTCATAAGCCAGGACGTCTTCATCATATCTTCAAAAGACGGTAAGCCTTCAGGAACCGCCATAGATGGTTCGGCTGACCAAGTACCTTTCGTGTCCCAGGGCTTGTAGCCATCCGGCGAGAGAGCAAGTTTGATAAACAGCTTGGCTGCATTGGGGTGCGGAGCCATATTGGCAACGGCCAGATAGCTGGTTTTCACCATACCAGTGGCCGGATTTAAATCCAGGCAAGGCGCCATGACGATATCTCCAGCCTCGGTATCCTCAATGCTATTCCAACCCGTCCAGCCAATCCCCGGTTCTACATTGGGGTCCATGCCTACCGACGCATAGGCTATGTCGATCTCATCGACAACAGTGGGATGGTTCTGAGCCATCTTTCTAATCCACAGCCAGCCCGCATTAAGAACTTCCTGCCCAAAGGCATCCTTGGCAGCAGCCGGGTCAGTGGTCCACTCTACACCGTAGAGGTCCTTATAGGCCGCAGCCATTTCATCTCCGTGTTCAGCAACTGTGGCCCATTTGGCCATTGTGCTGACATCGGTCATGGGATCCTCAATATAGACTTTCCCCGACAACGCCGGCTCGGTCAAATTCCACCAGTTGGTGATCGGGCAGCCTTCCGGGTGAATCTCGCTGTTGTAGCCCCACACATCGACGGCGTGGCGTGCAACCGCAAACGGCTGCTCTGCGGTCAATTCCGGTTCCACCACATCCCTGGGGACGAACGACCAGAGCCATTGATTGGGTACAAATTCCCCATACAGGATGTGACCATCGCTGTTGAACCAAACGTCGCCGACCACATTCCCAGCTTCCTGCTCGGCGCGCATTTTGACGTCGATTCCATCGGTGTCACCGCAATCCCACTTAATGTCCGGGTAAAGTGCCTCCCAGGGTTTCTGCAATTTTGTAATTTTGGATGAGTTGG
>JBGPQK010000041.1:0-27779 GCA_041489005.1 Anaerolineae bacterium | reverse complement strand
CAGATGCCTCGATGCTCACAGAACCAGATGCCTTGATGCTCACAGAATCAAATGCCTTGATGCTCACAGAACCAGATGCCTCGATGCTCACAGAACCAGATGCCTCGATGCTCACAGAACCAGATGCCTTGATGCTCACAGAACCATATGCCTCGATGCTCACAGAACCATATGCCTCGATGCTCACAGAACCAGATGCCTCGATGCTCACAGAATCAAATGCCTTGATGCTCACAGAACCATATGCCTTGATGCTCACAGAACCAGATGCCTCGATGCTCACAGAACCAGATGCCTCGATGCTCACAGAACCAGATGCCTTGATGCTCACAGAACCATATGCCTTGATGCTCACAGAACCAGATGCTACGACTTTGGCTTTTCCATTTGCGAGAAGGAACCTATCATCAGAAACTTGGATCTCTTCTTCTCCTATTGCGAGATTTACAGCTATGCTTTCTTTCCATGCTTGCCAACAAGCCTTTTGGCATTTAATGATGTTCTTTTCATACCAGTCTGGTAATGTTCTTTCTTCATCAACATTGAAAATCCAATCATCCTGATTTCGTGTGATTTGATCCTTGTTTTTCGGAGTGATCTCTATGCGTACAAAGTCTCTTTCGGTCAGTTTAACATCGTCAATCTTGATTTCTGCTAGTAGTTCTTCATGATTTGCGGTTTTCGTGCTCCAATGAACCTTCAAGTCCTTAGTAATTATACAACTGAAATATTGGCACAATTTGTTCAAGTCTCCAATTGTTTAGCTAGATTAGTTTGTGTTACATAAATATGTTTATGGAAGAAAGTTCTATATTCCAATTCTAGAGCCTTCCTGATACTACTCATCTCTTTCCCTATTTCTGTTTAAACTCCCTATAACCCTCCACTTTCTCAGAATCATGCCATCCCACTCCGGCTCTCCTCCCCCTCAAAACCCAGCAGCCCTCCTCCTCCCCTCCAGCTCCCACTCCGACACTCCTCCGACACTCTTGCCAGCAATTGTCATACTATTGTCCATCTGTTTCCTAGCCTGGAGATCTATGAGTTTCTCTTTTCCAGTGGAAACAGAGGGGGGGCTCTCAATGATGCCAGCATCAATCAGGATTCCTCTCCAGTATTTTTTTGAGGCCTCATTCAATGTTTTCCATTCATCGAGGAGCAGAGGGAGCAGATGGTTCTTTCTGATCTCAATGATTGGTTCCTGGGATACTCCTGGAGTGGCTGGAGATCTCCTGGCTTTTTTGGGCTGATAAGTGATTTGGCAGCCAACGTTTATTTGAACATTCTGCCTCAGAAACTTGATTTCCAGTTGCTCATTTGTGGGAGGGAGCTGATCCATCCCGATCAGGAAAGCCTCCCAGAGAGATGTTGTGACAAAACAGACATCTGAGCCCAGCTTTTTAGTTACCAGGTGTTTGAATCGGGGATAAACTTGGAGCTTTTCAGGCAGCACTCTGATGGTAACTTTTTCAGGGCACTCCTCATTAGGATAGATGATCTCAGATTCAGATCCCAATCGCATCCCTCCAGGAGTGGCATCACGTTTTCTAGGAAAGGGTTTCAGGTTTGTCTCTGAAACGATAAAAGGATTTTCCATAAAAATTTCTTTGAACTTACTCTAAGTTTCTAAAGAACTCAAGAAATTTGGCTCCTTTTGTCGAACAGGCATATTTCCTTCTTTATTTTTGATAATAAGTTTTGCTGTATTCCTGTTCTACACATTGTCCGACACGTTTATATTCAGTGTCCGACACAGTATCATCCATCACATGGGGCATAGAAAGATGGAGCAAATCATCATAACAATTCTGGCAGCAATAGGCACAGTGATTTTCTGGATCAGATGGAATGATTCATGGAAACTCTATCAACGCATAACACACTGGCAGAAAAGAGCCCATCATATGTGCTCTCTAATAGAAACCAAAAGAGGAGGAATGTAAATGGAAACCAAACAAGCAAGCCGAGCTATAAAGCTCGAATTAATAATCAAGATGGCAGAAGGAAACCACAAATTAGTTAAGGATGCCCTAGAAGGCCGATACATTTTGCATCCAGACAAGAAAAAGCAGATTAGATATCGGCTTATGAAAGCCATGTTCAAAAGCGATTTTGCTCTCAGAGAAACCATAAAATTCTACATGGATAGGGAAACACAATGAATGAAGTTTTGATAGGGCTGCTGATCAACCTGGGAATAGTTGCCCTGTTTTTGCTGGCCATCGGAATAAAGAGGATTATGAGAGGGAGGATCCAGAAATGAAAACTCCTAAAATAGCAGTGAGGATCCCCAGGGAGCAGATCTCAGCCATAGATAAGCTGGTTAAAGGCATGCCAGGAATCTATGTGGATAGATCTGCTTTTGTGAGAAAGGCCATTGCGGATCTGCTCAAGCACTATCAGGAATATGAGAAAAGCCTGAAAGAGATGAGCCCCAAATGATGAGTAAGACAAACAAATGGCGATCACTCACAACTTTTGCCAGGCTTGAATGTGGCTGTGTTCTAAAAAAAGACTCTCCTTTCGGGCTCTACTGGATAGATTCACTGTGCGATAAGCACAGAGTCGAATACTATACAGATCCAATCCAAATACTCATGGATTTGAGGAGGAAAGTGCAATGAGTGAAGCAAAAAGAGGCTGTGGATACAGAAAGATTGGAGGCCTCTATCTGGTTTCAGATCCAGGCCAGCACCTCAATTGTGATGGGCTGCCCCTAGAGCTCCAAGAATGTCAGTGCTGTGGCTTTAAGCCTCCATTCAGCAGAAACCTCCAGAGAATCAATGCTCATTATATTGGGCTACTGGAGGGAAAGCATCACATGGAAAATAGAAAGCCATGCCACTGCTGGAAAGATTGCCCCACATGTTTCCCAGATCCAAAAGGAATCTATGGCCTCATGTTTGTGGGGCAAAAGAGTTACACTCCCAGCACTTTCATAAAAGAGGCTTTCAGCCTGGGAGTGAGCAAAAGGATCCCCGAGATCCCCAGCTGGCTCAAGCTAGGAGAAACATGGATTTTCCTGGCTCATCTGAAAACTCCAAATGTGTGCCTGGCACTGCTGAAAGATAATGGCCTCCACATGAAAGAGCCAGAAATGATCCCAGCCATCTTCTATGGTTTCAAGCCTCAGAGAGTGGAAATGCCAACGTGGAAAGGGGATCTCACAGATGCTGAAATCGTTAAGCTGGAGCATAAAGGAATCACTCCCATTCTGCTGGAAAGAACACCAGAGAGCATCAAGAACCATAAAGATGCAAAAGCAAAAGGCGATAGACTAGAAAAGTATCTCAGGGAGGAGGATGAGGAATGAGCCCCATTCCCTATGCCTCAAAACAGAGATTGTGGGCAGTGGATAAGATTGCCCCTTATGATGGCATCATGCTGGATTTCAAGCACAAGATCCTGAGGTATAATAAGGCCAGATTCTGGATCAGGTTTGAAACCCAGGATAAGCTCTGGATCTGGGCAATGCCCCTGGAGAATCCCAAAATGAAACCCATAGAGCACTGGAAATATCGTGTTAGATTGGAGATCCTGGGAGAAATCCAGGCCCGGCAAAAGGAGGCGATAGTATGATTCCGAGTGAAGATCAGATCAAAAGAGAGAAATTCAAGCCCCGCGCAACCAAATGCTCACACTGCACCATATACAAGATCCTAGAGGAGCTCTGCCCACTCTTTAACTGGGGCATCAAGAGATCTCTGGCCAAAAGACAGGCAGTGTGTGATGATAGACCAACAGAAAGAGGATAAGCAAACTGTTGAGGCACCGGGCCACTCTCTAAATTTCATCTCAAACCTTTTTCTTAATCTTTTCTCCTGAAACAAAACATAGAAAACGCAATGTTTGAATGCTCTCCACAAAATCGGTTTGGCCTTTTTCAGTAATACTATAAGCGCGCGTTTGTCTTGTTCTACA
The DNA here is from genome assembly GCA_041489005.1 of Anaerolineae bacterium. Classification (GTDB taxonomy): domain Bacteria; phylum Chloroflexota; class Anaerolineae; order Anaerolineales; family Villigracilaceae; genus UBA877. The sequence goes on along the minus strand of JBGPQK010000041.1, from coordinate 23,858 downwards.
TTTCCCAATAACATTTTCGTGAGAAAGCGACCTATCACGCTCAAGACGCATTAATGAACTATAAATTAATCCCAATCCTATCAGGCCAGCAGCTGCTCATTTCTTTCTGGTTCCAGGGAGTTTCTGCATCAAGTGGCATGGCCTGTTCTTTCTCTTTCCTTTCAAGAAGCATCTATGATCACTGATCTCCTGTGATGTGAGGATCCTCTGGTATTTCTTACAGAAATGAACCCAGATATTCACTCTGATGATTCAGATTCCTCCTTTTTCACTAATTTGATGTAACTGGCCATAGCTTCATTGAAATCTGTTGATGTGCCTAGATGTAATAAGCCCTTAGCATAGTTTCTATCAAACATTCTCCTCCTGTAATACCAGAAGATAGGCCAGGGAGCATGCAGCACAAGAAACATGAAGGCACTCCAGGGAGAAGGCAGCCACTTGAGGCAGAGCCATAACATGACAAATGGATACAGGAATACAGTGCTGAGAACAGTAAGGGTTATTAGCAGATCATTCCAATCCATAGTTTTCATCTCCAATGTGGATAGAGAAAAGGGGAGAAAGAGGAACATCAGGCTCATGCTTAACGCATGAACCAAATGGCCCAGAAAGAGCATTTGGCGATCAGGATAACTGTGCTGCATCCCAGGATCGCAATGTTTGTCTTTCTCACTTTTTCTTAACCTCCTTTTTCAATGATGGGAGAAAGGGGAGAAAAAATGGGAATGTGGATAAAGAAAGCATTGAATGAAGATCCTAATAGAAAAAGAATCTCCAGAGCCATGCCCACATATCTCATCTTCTCCTATTCTTCTCTGCTGTGCAATCAGCACTTAACTATGGGATAGTTTTGAGTATTTAAATTATTATAGAGGATTCATCTATCAAAAATTCATTGGATTTTCGGATAAAAAATTATCACAGCCCAGATTCCAATGCAGATGAGAAAGAAAACAACGAGGAAAATAATAAGCCCGAGATCCATTGAATCACATTCTGTTTTGGGATTCGAGCATCACTTTTCTTTTATACACTGTTTGCTGATTGCAGTGCTCATCAGGGCAGCCACAAGTTATGAGCCAGATGGATCTTTTGCTTTCAGCTCTCTTGAGTAAAATGTCCTTACAAAAAATGTCATTCTGATGATTATAGAGGAGATCCTGGGCTCTCTGGATGCTGAATTTAACCAGGCAATACATCACTCTAGGCTGCCCCACTTGTCTTTCTCTGGGCTGCTTTTTCTCTTTCCTAATCCAGCCAGCTCCTCCCATGTGAAACACCCTTTCAAGCTAGAATCAGCTCTATCTTTTTTTCAGAACATAAAAACCCCTATGGAAGATGAGCCTAGAGGAATGTTCTATGTTTTGTCTTTCTCGAAATGCTTTTTCAGAACATCTGGAATGGCTGTGAGCCCAGCTGCTCCCAGCATCTCTTTTGTGCCTGGTTTGTATCCCTGGGCAATCTTCTGCATGAAAGCCATTGTTTGAATGTCAGTGCCAGAAACCTCCTTAACGATCCAGCCCTCCTTATTCAGTTTGTTCAGCCTGGCTGCCTTTTTAGCACTATCGAGGAGTTTGCCCAGGTTAAGAGTGATCTCTTGAACCTTTCCCTCTTTCTCCAGAGTCAAAATCACTGTTCCTGTCATATTCTGATCTCTCTATTTTTTCAGATCTGAAAATCCTCAAGCACTCAGCGCACTCACTCATTCAAATTCCTCATTTTTCCATGCTTTTGGAGAATCCTGTTTGGGTTTGGGAGGAGCCTCCTTTTGATCCTGAGATGAAGAAGATGCTTTCTTTTCTTTCAATTCCCTTTGTTTGGGATTTTTCGATGTGTCTTTCTTTTTGGGTGTCATTTTCTTTTGTGGCGATCTCTGTGGAGGCTCCTGAGCTCTTTTCGTAGCTTCTGTTATATAAAACAGATTGATATTTCCGACAATGATCATGCCTCCGAAAGCCAGCATCAGCCAGAAACAATAGTATATCAACTGCTGCTCAGGGATGGATCCTAGATTTCCATAGCTCTGGATCAATAGGAGAGCAGCTGCTCCCAGGAGAGCTGCCTCAAACACTAGGCTCAAACCGATTTTTCTTATCTTTCCCATATTCTTTTTTCCTCCATAGAGTAGTGTAAATTATGAATAGGATAGGCTTTCCAAACAGGAAATTGAGAATGAAAGCTATAAGAATGATCTGATTACTCATGCCCTGAGTTATAGCAAATGTCCAATTTGTGATCCCCATTGTGGGAGTGAAAATAAATATGAGTATTGTGATTATCCACAGCTCCGCAAATCCTAGCCAGGTTTGGCTGTTCTTGAGTGAATAGAGCCCATAAAGATCCCATGTTAAAATAATACAGAGAGCCAGGCCAGCCAGATCCCTGGGAAAGCAGAGCCAGAAATCCAATGTTGCATATTGAGGATAGATTGGGATCCATCTGATGGCTGTGATCACTAGGAAAAAGAGATCCTGGATCAGCACTATAATGCCAGCAATGAATCCAGCATTGATAAACGCTATGAGCCTGGGAGCTCTTTTGAATTTCACTCCATTTTTGAGCAGCTGGCCAGAGCCATAGGCTGCCATCAGGATCCAGGAAAGGATTGTGAGAGGATTGGGAGATTGATAGAACCAGGGCTGCTTTAAGAGCTCAATTAAAGACATTTTTAGCTGCCTCCCAGGTATAATCTAAACCATTGTTTTTGATGAATCTGAATAGATAAAGAGGGTTTCTGGTCTTTCTGAGATAAAATTCTTTCAGGATCTTATTCCTAGCATCCAGAATATGCTGGGCACTGAGATTATACAGTTTCATTGGCACAAGCTGATCAGGAGATCCACGCTTTCCTGTTGTTGTTAAGCTGCCCAGGAGATTGAATTGATCCCAGGGCACTTTCAATCTGCCCTCTTTCTCAGCTCTATCGTAGAGCCTAGTGCATGGAGTGGGAGTGGTGATGGTTACGAAAATAGTGTCAAACTTGTGATCTCTGATAAATTGCCTGGTTTGCTTGATGCTTTTCTCTGTTTCCTCCAGAGCTCCAATCATAAAGAAACCATGAACCTTTATGCCCAGCTCCTCACACCATTTGAGCACTCTATCATTCTGCTCCACAGTGGTTCCTTTTGAATAGCTGTTCAGGATCTCCTGGCTCCCACTCTCAATACCCAGGCTCAGTTTGGTTAGGCCAGCCTCTTTCATTCTTTCAAGAATCTCAAAATCCAGCATGTCCACTCTGCTGAGAGCTTTCCATTTGAAAAAGAAATGATCCAGCAGATCACAGAAATCATAAACCCAATTTTTATCAGCTGTGAAAGTATCATCAAAAAACTCGAAATCCTCCACTCTGAATCGTTGATAGCAATTCCACATCTCGGATCTCACATTATTGGGAGATCTCCTCCTCACTTTTTCTCCAAACACTTTCCTCAGAGTGGGCTGGCAGAAAGAACAGTTAAAAGGGCAGCCCCTGGCAGCCAGGATACTCACTGAATGTTTCAAGTATCTCTTATCCACAAGATCCCGAGCTGGAAAAGGCAGATCATCAAGAGGCTCAGGGCTCTGCCCCTGGAGGATGCCGGGCCTGGAAAGGCCATTAACAATCTCCAGTATTGTAAGCTCTCCCTCTCCCTGAACCACATAATCAGGATATCGGGGATCCAGGAGAGATTCTGGCAGAATGGTTGCATGCACTCCTCCAAAAATCAGAGAAATCAGAGGAGCTTTATTGTGAAAGAAATCTCTCATCTTGATGATCTCAGAATACATGGAGCTCATACATGTTATTCCGATATAATCAGGATCATAGAGCCCAGCCAGATATTGAGCTTGAATACTCTCTGCATTGCCCTCAATGATCTGAACCTGATGGCCATCAAATCTGAGCATGCTGGCAATATACATTAAACCGAGGGGAGGCTGAGTGGCAACAGCTGGCTGATTGGGATAGACTAAAAGCACTTTCATAAAGATCCTCCAGGCTTTTTGATGATGCTGGCTCCCAAGAAACCTGTGAGGATTCTGAACCAGGGATAGCTGATCCAGAAAGTATAGATTCTATCCCAGCCTGTGAGATTGAGAAAATAGAAAACGTGATTGCTGCCCAGATACAGCTGGAAACAAACAGTGAGAATTAGCCAGAAAGCTGAGGCTTTTGTGAATTGATAGAATTTCCAGAGTTTTGTGAGATAGAAAACCAGAGAATAAACGATAATCAGAGCATAGACATCCCATTTAAAAGCCATCCATTTCAGAAAGGAAAACTCTCCAAGATGTGGAGCCAACAGATCCCAGCTGCCAAATGCAATATTGATGGGAGTAGTTATGAAATCATCAATCATCATCTGGAGCAGCATTGTTGCAAGGAAACCAAAAATCATCAGTGAAAAATACCATAGATCTTGTTTTGATTTGCTGGCTGGTTCAGGATAGATGCCACTTTCATCATAATGGATTGCGAATCTCCTCATAGACATGGTTACTAATGCAGCCAGCCAGAGCACTCCCAGAATGTTCCATCTATCTCCCACACATTGGGCATAAGTGAACCATAGGAGAATCTGCTCAAGAATGTTCATTCAATCAGCCTTTTCTATTGCTTTCATGTGGCCAAATCTCACAGAATAATAGCCTCTGATCAGCTGTTTGAGATCAGCCCAGTTTTTCACTGTCCTAAGATGTTTCAATTTGTATCTCCAGCCCAGATAGAACATTCTCCAGCAATCCTTATACAATTTAACAACCTCCTCAGAAGTCATGCCCTCCATCCTCATCATGGGATGAGTGGCATCAAAACTCTCCCAATCCCCAGGCTTAACCAGGAGAAGATTGTGTTCTTTTGCATAATCATAAAGCTCTGTCCAGGGATAGGGAATTGCTAGAGAAAACTGAGCCTGATTAGGATCCAGCTTTTTGATCCATTCAATAGTATGATAAGCATCAGCTTTTGTTTCCCAGGGAAAACCGACCATCAGATTAGCATGCACTGTTATATCAGCCTCTTTCAGAATCCTGATGGCTTTCTCATGCTGCTGCACTGTTGTTCCTTTCCTGATCATATCCAGAGTTTTCTGATTGCCACTTTCAATCCCGAGCTTTATCAGATGCAGCCCAGCCTTTTTCATCAGTTTCATGGCCTCCAAATCATGGATCATATTGCTGTGAGTTTGGAAAGCCCATAGAATTTCTTTATGAGTGTTTCCAGTTTTGAGCAGGTGCCAGGCAAATTTCAATCCCCACACAGTATCGAAACAATCGTGATCATCCCAAATGTAGCAATCCCCATATTTTGCATGAGCCTCCCAAAACTCTGAAACCACATCTTTCTGAGATCTCTGCCTCACTCTACACTCCCATAAAGGCCTGTTCCAGCAACAGAAAGTGCAGTTATACCAGCAGCCCCTCCCACTCATGGTATAAAGATAATGCTCCCTAATTTTCCAGGCCTCAAAATAGAGCTCATTTGGCACAAGATCCCGATCCACATGAGGCAATGAATCCAGATCTTGCACTAGGCCACATCTGAAAAGCCTCTGAGGGTTTTGCCGGGCCTGGAGAGCAGCAGCCAGTTTCATGGCTCCATAATCATAATCTCCTCCACTAATCACATAATCGCAATGGGGCAGTGCCTCCTCCGGATACACAGAAACGTGATCTCCATAAAGAGCTGTTTTTGTGCCTCTCTCTCTGAGAGTATCAGAGCATTGATAGATGTATTTCACTATTGGCGTTCTGGCCTCCATGATGATGAGATCAGCTGATTGGAGATCCTCATTCACGTCCTCCCAGGCTAGATTCATTGTGGGGCAATCGTAGAAAGTGACATCATGGCCAGCTCTATCCAGCTGAGTAACTCCCATCGCATTAAGATAGGGAAATTCGATGCTGGCTCTCACAGGCATGTTCTTATAGAATCGGTATTGCCCAATGTTTGGATACTTTCCTTTATGAGTGGGAGGCACAAGCCAGATAACTCTCATTCCATCACCATCCCAGGATCACAAGAATTATGCCAATGATGATTAAAGCCAGCCCAAAAACTATCAGCTTTTTGTTCATCTATCACACCTTTTTTGTTGATTCCAGATTGTATCCAATCAAGCCTTTTGGGATCTTTCCCCTGATGTAATCAAGCCTCCCATGAGCATTGGCCAATATCTCCAGGCTCATCACGATCAGGCTCCTCATCCTCAATCCACTAGGAGGAAACTCCTGAAACTCTTTTCCCAGCTGGAGATTGCCAATAACATTCTTTTTCCTCTGCCTATAAAACTCCATGAAAGTTTTTGGGGCACTGTTCCAAACAACAGCCCTGGGCTCATAGAGGAGCTGAACATGCTTCTGAATAAGCATGTTGTGAATATAAGCATCATCATGGATTACATGCTCAGGCAATGGATCCACTAATTCTCTTTTGAAACTGAACAGCTCAGCACTGAGTTTGGGCTGCACAAAATGATGGCATTTCCAAATCAGATCAGGCAGCAGCATAAAGCCTGGAGCCCTGGGCTCAGGTCGTGATGTTACAGCTCCAATATCCTGAGATCTCAGAGGATTCAGCAGATAGTGGAAACAGTTTTCAGAGGCTGGGAGGCAATCAGCACTTATCTGGATGCAGTATGCAGATCTAGCCCTGGAAAGCATGAGATTGAAAGCATGAGGTTTCCCTTTCCTCTTTTCCTGATGAATGAATTGAATCAGGCTTATATCTTCAAACTCATCACAGAGGGCATCATTATCAGAGCAGAGAAAGATCTTTCCTATTTTCCAGCATGGAGTTTTCTGAGCTGCTAGGCATCCCAGTAGCATCCAGATCTGAGATCTGGGCTCAGCATGAGCTGGGATCAAAACATCAAAATTCATTAGAGCTCCTCCCCTCCACTGATCTGAGGATCCTCCTGAGCACTGAGCTGAAATTGCCAAACACATAAGCATAGAACCTCAGAGTTTTCAGGGCTCCTCCCTGGAACCTTTCTGAATAGTGGGCAACTGCCAGATCCATTCTGAACCTCACTTTCAAACCATTTAGCCTGGCATATTTGCTTAACTTTTGGCCTAGCACTCCATCCTCATTGATCCTGAGCTCAGGGAAACCTCCCACAGCCCAGAACACTGAGGATCTTACAGCCAGGAAATTTCCACTGGGAGAGAAAATCCCAATCTTACAGAAAGCCCATCTCAACAGATCAAAAGCAGTATAAGCAGCTGTGCAGAGAGCTCCTCCATTCAATGCAATTGTTCTGCCGGATAGAGCAGCCATTTGAGGATCCTCAAATTTCTGGCACACTTTCTCCAGGAAACCAGGAGGCAGAATGGCATCAGAATTAGTGAAAAGTAAGATCTCTCCTCTGGCAGCTAGAGCTCCCCTGTTCCTAATGTATCCCAGGTTTCTGGTTTCATCAATCAAGCCAGTGATCTCCAGTATATCTCTAAAGCTATCTACAAGATCTCTGGAGTGATCTGTGGATCCTCCATCAACCATGATAAGATCAAAAGATGGAGATTGATGAAAATGGAGAGATCTGAGGAAATCTGGCAAATGATCTTCCTCATTCAAACAGGGAGCAATCACACTGAGATCACTTTTTATCCAGTAATTTCTCAATTTTCTGTTTAAGACTTTCAAGCTCCATCTTTCCCATCTTCATTATTTGAGCATCAGGTTTCAAACTCCATCTCTTGTTCCAGGTGTAATTCCACATGAAAACAATCAATGTGGTGATCACCATCCCAATGAAAGTGCCTCCTAATAGTGAGCTCAAAAGAGGCCTGAATATTTGCTCATAAAGCAGCCAGCTCAAAACAGTGCCACTGGCGCCCACAAGCATGAAATTAAACATCATTGGTTTCCACAGATAGAGCCTGGCCAGTTTATCTCCCACTTTTGGAATCTGAATAAGTAGCTTTCCAATCTGCTCAGTGAGAGGATCACTTGGAATAGAGTATGTATCTGACTTTCTTTTCCTTTTCACCATTTTTTTTCCACTCCAGCTGCCTCAGATGCTTTTCAACACCCAGCTCTTTCCCAAACAGATACAACATGAAAACTAATCCCCAAAACATCAATAAGAGCCCTGGAATCCAGCCTAGAGCATCATCAAGCTCTTTCTTGTTCATAGAATCACCGCTAGGATTAGGAGTGTGTTAAGGATCACTGGGGAAAAACTGAAAACAATGAGCCCCTGGATGAGAGCTGTTCTGAATATTAGAGGAGCCCAGTGGAAAAGCTGAATGAATGTAACTAGCATCATCAAAAGCATAGTGGCAATCCAGGGATAGTGTAGAAAAAGAGGATGCTTTTCACTGATGCCTATCCTCAATCCCATGATTGTGCTCAGATAATCGAGGCCTTCAGCTAGAGCCAGCAGCATTAGATCAAGCCAAATATGCTGCATTGTTTCGATTTTCTGATCTGGTTTTGTCAATCAGCAGCCCTCCTGTTTTTTCTTTCTTCTTGTTACTCCTCTTTATGGCGTGTTTTCCAGAGATAATCAGCCAGAATAAAACTGTTTCCGAGGAAAACAATGAACATGGGCTGAACAGTGCTGCCCAGGCTGCCCAGGAGAAACTGGCTGAAACTAAAATTAATCAGGAGCAGAATCCCAGCCATGATCCTTTTGAACCATAGGAGGCCAGGAATCCTTTTCTTATTCTTGATAAACTGGATCTTCTGCTCTGTTTTGGGCTGGCCAGATCTATGTTTTAGCCAGGATGCTGGAACCACATCAGGATCCTGAGCCTTACTCTTTTTTCTTTTCTTTCTATGGAAAATGTTTTTGAAAATGTTTCTAATGCTCTTTTTCAGCTGCCTCACAGCTTGATTCAGAATCCCTATTCCTATTCCTCCTCCCACACAATTCCCAGCTCTGGAAAAGCCTGATGAATCCTATTTCTAATCTCTTTTATGTTTAAAGGAATAGAAAACTCCAATCCCACTCCATAGAAAAGGTTTTGTATCCACAGTTTCTTATGGAAAATAATCTTAACAACCTGAGTGGATTGCATCTCCATCTCCGATCTTTCCATTTCAGATTTCTCCTGGAAATGCCTCTGCTTATCGTTAAGCCTCCCTCCAGGCTCTTTCTTATCCCAGTGGTGATCTTTAAATAGCGATATCCTTTTTTCATCATTCATCTCTCAATCACCTATCTGGATGAGAGAGCTGCGATCACTGCTCCAAACAACAGGAAAAGAACAATGGTTGCTATTTGAAAGCCAGGCAGCAGAGAAATATCTGTGATGTAGATGTTGATGAAATATCCATTGACATAAGCCAGCTGCTCAACGGCAGCCATGATCAGCCCCAGGATCCCACATACCAGAATAATCATTCCAGGTTTTGCATCTTCATTCATCTTTTATTCGCCAGCCTCACCAGAACAAAACAGCCAAATGCGAAAGCCACAATCAAGAGAATGAATTTGGTTACTCCCTGAGCAATGATCTGCCATTCTCCTCCATAAAATTCTCCAATTCCCAGCATAGCTGCCAGGAAAACAAAAACACAGATGCCAATGATGATCACTGCCATCATATCATCCATTATCTCTTTCTCCTGAGCAGCAGCACAATTAGCAATAATAGGATTGGAAAGAATATAAGAGCTATCACTCCAGCCTGAGCCAGCTCATTGGGATTGATGCCTATCTTAAACTGCCACACAATGGGAGGCTGCCAGCCTGGAACAATGATAATCGTGAGGATTAGATCATCCAGCCAGGTGATGGCAGTGCTCCAGTTTCGATAGAACCAGCAGCTCCAAACAATGGGATTCTGCCAGCTCACTGATGATGTTATAGTGAAATATTGGAAAATCATTGTGTCGTTCAGGTTTCCTGCTGTGTCGTTTGCCTCCCATCTGTATTCTATAACATTCCCAGGAGTAGGATTATTGGTGAAAACAGCACTCACATTGTCCGAGGTTTCTCCTGGAGAGAAAATAATCCATGTGATATATGTGAGAGTGCCAGAATTGTTATTTCCATAGCGGTATTTGGAGAGAGTGCTTTTCACTGAGCCTATTTCTGTCCAATTACAATAGAGTGTATTTGCGGCAGACGCCAGGGTAGTTGTCACCTGGAGATTGTAGAAATAGGGAGCGTCATAATCAGAAGAAACATAGACTATGTTAGCGATTTTAGTGGGATAGAAATTGGCTGATTCCTCAAGCCCATCATAAGCCAGACTAGCAATGCATGATGTAGTTGTGAGGCCTGTGAGTTTTGTGTAGTAGATAATTGTCCATGTGGATGAATTTAGAAAATTGGATCCCAGACCTGGAGTAGTGGAATTTATCAGAAAGCCCCAGATTCCTCCTGATCCATTTCCTGTTATGTTGAAACCAGCATACCATTTCACTCTGAGAGAACAATTAGAGGCTTGATTCCAATTTGCAGCTGGGCATACCCATGTGTTTGATTGGGCACTGTATCCTCCATTTGCTGTTCTATTAACCAATGCCACAGGAGCTCCAGCTGTGATCTCAGTTTCCACTCCTCCACTTGTTACATTCCAAACTCTGATTCCCCATGAAGCGTTTGCCTCATTGTGGGCTAGGCCAAAAGATTGAGCCCCATAAGTGGAATATGGAAAATCCAGTGAGAGCTGTTTTGTTCCATCTGGATTGGCAACATTCAAAAGATACCTGGTTTCGGTGGGATCAGTGAGATAGCTCCTATGTGAAATAGAATCATAGTAGAAAGTGAAACTGCCAGAAGCAGCCATATTCAGGAACAACTTGAAAACGATTCTATCTCCACTCAGGAAAGTGATGTTCTGCTGTGTTCTGTAATACCATTGATGCCTGGAGGCAGTGCTGTTTCTGATGTATTCAGATTCAGTGGTATTGAAAAGAAAGATCTCAGAGCCTCCCCGATAGATGCAGAATTGCCCAAACATTGTGCCAGCCTCAAAAGCTGTGCCGTTTGCATACATGGAAAACAGAAAACAGTAGAACCTATCAATAGTGATGCTGCCTCCTGGAAAAGAATAGGCATTGCTGATCCACTGAGAGAACATTCCCGAGCTGGTTAAAGTGATCTTGTGGATTGTGGATCCAGAGGGAGGAGCAACTGAAACAGTGTAGTATCCTGGGATCGAGCTGGCAGTGCTTTTGAGATAGATGGGCAGTGTCTGGAAAAGGGAGCCCTGGGGAGCTGAGGCAGCCTCCACTTTAGGAGCCCAGAAAGCCAGGATCCCCAGGCTGAGGCTCAGGATCAGAATCAGAGTTTTGGCTGATAGGCAAACGTGCAATTATAGATCATATCCGCAATTGGGAGTTCTGACGTCCAGTTTCCCTGTTTTGGGCAATACCAGAATGATGTGGGAGCTGTGCCATCATTCCAGGGAGTGCCAGTGTTATTGAGAACCACATTGTTCCAGCCAGTAACAATTTTGCTATCTGTCATGTTCGTTAATGTCATGTTCACTCTAGTATAGGCCTCTGCTCCAGCTGCATCAGTGGCCAGAGTGTAATTGAGTTTCACAACCACATAGAATCCAATCTGCCATCCATCATGCACTCTAGTGTTCTGGCCAGAGGCAGTGAAATTATAAACCCATTGCCAGGCAGTGCCCGAGTATTCCTGGATATCAACCACATAGATGTCATTGCCAAAACTATCAGGAGCTCCAAACGCCAGCCTAATGAAAGGCATCTGATTGCTGAAAAGGAGGCAAAAGCCAATCACTCCAGCCAGAATTATTGCCACTATCATTCTGGAATCTATCAAATCGAAAGATGTTTTCAATCTATTTGTTTCGATCATGTTATTCAGCCACTGGTATAGATTCAATCAATGTGCCTATAACGTGCATCATCATTTGAATGATCTGAACAAAGAATCCGAACAGCCAGGCAACAATTCCCCAGATCATAGTGAGCTGGCTTACAACTGCATCCATGCCCTCCTCCTCCCACAGAATCACAAGATAGAGAGGATAGAAAACCAGAGCAACCTGAATCCAGCTCCAGATGCCCAGCTGCTCCCACAAGTTTCCAGCTGCTCCAATAGTGCCTCCCATCATGCCTGTGAGCACAGAGAGAGTGTTCAGAATACTGAGAACCATCTCTGCCAGAACACTCACAAAACCTGTGAGCAGAGCCCCAATCAATTGGAAAAAGCTAGATAACAGCTGAAACATAAAAGAGGCAGAGCTCACCATAAAGCCAAACCCATCAGCAATCCACTTGAACAGATTGGAAAAGAATTTGGGAGCTCCCAGCCAGCCAGCAATTGTATCCAGGAAAGCAACAAAATTGCCCCAGAGATTCAGGCCTCCAAAAATCACGTTTTCAGAAAGCCACTGCCCAATTCCTGAGAACAGGCTGAACACAGCTCCCAGGAGGCCAGTTTGCCCCATATTGGGCATTTTAGTTTCATCGAAAACAGGAGTTTGAATCCCCACAAGAGGCAGCTCTGGGCTGTGAGTGTAATCCAAAACTGGGTAATTGTGGATCTGAACCAGCTGCATAGCACTAGCATCCTGAGTAACCTCCAGCTCCATTTTCACTCTGACCATCTTGATTTTCTGGCAATTCATAATGTTTCCATCAGTATCTTTCAGATCTCCCATGTAGTTTGATGTCCATTGCACATTGTCTTTCACTCCCCAGTTATTTGCCAGCCATCTCATCCAGAGATCTGCATTATCGTTCATTGGAAATTCATAAGCATTGACTCTGCCTCCTCCTGTGCTGCTGGCATTAATGTTATTGAACCACATATCAATCCAGAAACTCCAGTGGCCAGGATTCCCAGCTGTGCCCACACTGCCATGATAGAACATATAGATGTTATCGGTTTTTACCCAATCATAAGTGCCTGGAGTGCCAGATCCCTGGAACCAGGCTGATGTCATGTTGATCCATACATTGCTGGCAAAAATAGAGGTATAGCTCACATAGGAAACTCCTATGATGTTTTTCCAGCCTGGCAGCCATTCTCCCTCTCCAGTGGAATACTCGATATAAGTGGTGATGTAGAAAACTGATCTGCCAGCCAGGAAATCCACTTGTGGCAGCAGCTTAATGTGCTGGAGATCTCTGAACCAGATTGTGTTTGAAACTGTTGTTCCGTTATAGGCATAGAGAGAACACCATTCCTCTCCAGCCAGGGCATTTGCATAAGCATAATTTGTTGTGTTGAAATCTTTTGAGAATCCTCCTTTTGAATAGACGAGGAAAGTTTGATCTGAATCAAACCAGCTCATGGAATAGCTTGCCCAGTTGCAGAGAGCATAGATGGCCACTGGATGAAACTGATCATAAATATCTAGGCATTGCTTGTCAAACCAGATCTGGAAAGTAATATCAGTTTCATTGTTTGTGCTGTCATAGGAAACAGTGCCCTCCTGAACTTTCACTGGCTGCCCAAACCTGGTTTCCAGCGCTGAGCTCATTGAGCTGTTAAAGCTCCAGCTCCACTCATCATCCCCATAAGTGCTCCAGGTTCCAGTTCTCTCTGTATTGTTTGCATGAAAATCACACATGATCTGCTCCTGAGATATGCTCATGTTGAATCTTAATCCCACATCAGTGAGATTGCTATAAGTTTCCTCATCCTGATTTGGCACATTTATTTTGAAAGTATAGTATTTCCAATCAGTGAAAACCCAGGTTCCATTTCCATCTATGTTCTCCCCATAAACACTCACATAAGGAGTGATAACTGCGGGAGCTATGGTATTGGGTTCTGTGGATAGAAAATAGACATCATCAATCCCTATCCCTGAATTTATCCCCACTTGAACATCTCTGATCTGAAAGTTTTTGAGGGAAAGAGCAGTATTCAGGTAAGATGTTAGATCTACAAGATGCCAATCTATGTTTTCTCCTGTTGAAACCATCACATCATATACTGATGTGTCGTTATAGATGAGCCGAATAGAAGTATTCTCTCCATCACTACTAGGGGAAGCATGCCAGAGAGAGAAATACCTGGCTTTTGAGGTATTGGCATATCTATTGTAGTATGAAAAGAAATTTCTGTCCAGATACTCAGGAGAATAAATCTGAGCATAATAGGTTCCAGAATGAGCTCCTGAACTGCTAATATAGGATGTGTAGTTAGCAATGATCCAGGGAGGAAACTGGCCTGTTTCAAATCCTGGGTTAGTTACCCATTCATAGATAGTGGGAGGATCTGTGGGAGGAAATTCAAAACCATTGGCCACTCTGATATAGTCTAGCCTGATGTTTTCATTAACGGTTCCTGTTCCTGGAACTGAAACTCTGAAACATGCTTCTGATGTGAATCCAGGATCATAGCCTGAGCCTGATCTAATGGAGGTTCCATTCATGTGAAGATCCCAGGAATTAGCTGTATCATCTAGGAATAGCTCAAACCAATACCATGAGTTTAGAGTGATGGGATAATCTGCTCCATACCATCCAGCCACTGCTAGAGTCATGTAGTGGTTTCCAGCATCATACCAGAATTGCATTTCAGCTTTCACATTGCTAGAGTATTGGAACCATCCTATGTTAATTCCGTAATTGTCTGCTATAAGTTTGAACCAGAACCCCAGATAGCTGGAGGTTCCTGTCCAATTAATGAATGATGAGGCATCCACTACATACTGGGGATAGAAACTGTTTGCAGGATAGATTTTTCTTGAGGCTCCAGAAGTGAAAGCTATATCCAGAGATTTGGATCCCTCTGGAGCATCTGTGCTGTTTGTGAGAACATAGGATCCTGAGCTCCAGATGTTAGTTGTGCATGTGTTGAATTTCGTAATATCTGGAACTGTATCTGAGAATCCAGGCTTAATGAAACCAGAGAAAACTGCCAGAAAAGACATGAGGAAAATACAGATCAGGAGAGATGCTTTCAGTTTCATCTTTCAATCAGCCTCTCATCTATTAGCTTGTTTCTCTATTTCAGAGTTTCCTGGAGCGCGCGCTCTGAACAGAAGGAAAACTGTGGCTGCCCAGATTGCTTTCACTCCAGTGTTCACAGCATGGATCAGATCATCCTGGATCCAGAACCAAACTCCAGCATTGATCCCATCCCCAGGATTCACATCAACAGTGTATAAGGTTTGAGGGAAAAGCCTGGAGCTCTGCCAGATCTGGCCATTCTCCAGCTGAACAGTGAGCAGCTGAACATGCCAGGGATAAAAGATCCATAAGAGAGCTGAGGCCAGACTGAGCCCCACAAACAGCCAGAGAGCCCAGTGCCGGGCCTGGAAATAGTAGATCCTTTCTTCCTGGATCTTGCCATCCCAATGCCATCTTTCAGTGAGCATGAACAGGCATGTGAGGCCTCCAGCCAGAGTGAAGAAAGTGTTTTGGAGGAGGATCTTCATCTGGGGAAACTGCCATGTGGAAACCCAGGGCTGATTCTGGAAATATGAGAACCCGAGGATCCAGAACCACTCAAACATGCCGATAGCCAGGAACATTCCAGCAAAACTGAAAACTAGGTTTTTGGATTTGGTGATTCCAGCTCTCTCCCAGGATTTGCTTAATGCCCAGAACAAAAGGAAATAGATCACAAATGCTGAGTAGTGCATTTCCTTTCCATAATAAGAATGATAGATCTGGATCACGTTATTCCAGGATCCCATTCCATCAACTAGAGGAACAATTCCCTCATAAGCTGCATGGATAAACTGGAGGGGAGTGGAATCAAAACCAAAAACCATCCAGGCAGCTAGGCATACGATAGCTCCCACAAAAGCTGTTCTCTGGATCCTATGATATTTCTGGAAAATGTTAAGATTGTTTCCTTTCACTGAAAGTTTGAGCTGATCAACATAGGCAAAAGGATCATTCTGAAAATCACTCCATCTGCTCAGATATATTCTCTCCTGGTTCCTCCTCCCTTTTTCCGAACCATCACAAATGTTCCTCCCCTGGAACCTTTATGCTTTTTGCATCCTTTTCCTGGCATTGTCTATCAGCTCCTAAAAACAAACAAAAAGAGAATGAGGATCTCCAGATGGCTAGCCAAAAAATCTGGATCTGGAGATGAGTGGCTGGGCTCAGAAAGATTGCGATACTACTTTCCGAGGATGTTGATCACAACCAGCAGCACAATGAGAGTCAGGAGGCCAGCACTAGAAACAGCGGCAGCTGTCAATTGTCCTGATATGGCTGAGGCGATGCTCAAGCCAGCCAGAACCAGCATGACGATGAACAGCACTATGATGCCCAATGGAGTGCGGATGATGCCCATGATTGTGCCTGTTTGTGTTCCGCCTGTTTTTGGATTCACTTTCTTAACCTCCCAGAAACTGAAAGAGAGAGCTCTCAAAAACTCCTGTCTTATCACATGGAATGCGATAGATAGAGCTCAGAGCCTCCCTCATCCATTACTGTATGATGTAGCTATTTAAAATTTTATATGCAGCATCCTATCACTAGATGAGCTGATGATCAGTAACTAGGGAGTGATGTTTTGGCATTGATTGTTTTTGCTGGAATTTTGGATATTTTCATTGACTATTTTGCCAATCCAATGACCTGGGTTTTTACAGGAATGTTTATTCTTATTGGGCTCTTGATCGGTTTGTTTTTGCGCCCCTGGCTAGGGAACCAGGTGATCAAATTCATGCCGGCAAATCACAGTTTTGTTGATCTGAACATTGATGAGGAAACATCCATCTCCATTCAATGTAAGAAAGTGAAAGGGATGCCTGTTCAGAGATTCTTTAAGCTGCATCCTGGATTCACTGGAATTGTGGGCAGATTTCTCAGAAAACCTGTCACTAGATATCTGGGCATTGAGGGCACAGCATACACCTGGCTCATCAAGAGTGGCAGATGGGAAAAGCTGGGAGGTTTAGGTGATGCTCTGAAAACAGTTTGGGGAGAGGATTTCTATTCCACACTCCCCGAGAGGCAGAGTAAAATGATTGATGAATCCAGGATCCAGGTAACTGTGGGATTGGATGAGGCGCCTCTCACTCCAGAGGGAATGAGATCCATCAGTGAGGAGGATATAAAACAGGAGGAGGATAGGAGAGCATCAAAAACTTTCTGGGAGGAGCATGGCTCTCAGATGAAAGGATTTCTCATCAATGTTTTCCTGGCTGGAGGCACAGGATTTGGAATAGCTCTGCTCCTAGTTATGATCGGCATAATTAGGATGCCTGTGGCCACATCGGTTCCCACTCCAGCCACTAATTCAACAGCTCTCATGCTCAATTATCTCAGAGGCCTCATAGAATGAAAATCCCAAACCCAGAGGAAATAGAACAGAATCAGGCAACAGCCAGAAAATACATTGCCAAAAAAAATAAAGAGCATAAACAGGCAGCACAACAGGCCAGGCTCATAGTGGAGCCCTCTCCAGCAGAAGCAGCCAATCCCATGCCAGCTGAAACCACTCCAAAAGCTGGAGATGAAAAGGCAGCTGAACAGAAAAGGGAGGGAGCCAGTTTTCCAATGTCTAATCTCAGGCCACAGCCTCCAGGAGCCTCAAAAGAAGAGGGCTCAGTTATTGTGGCAAAAGCACTGGCTGAGCAGCTGGGCACATCTCCCGAGATAAAGGGAGATATGAGGATTGATGAAAGAAAGATGGCTGTGCTCACAGATAACACATTGGCCTCTCTCAGCCATTTTTCATACAGATTCATCTATGATGGAGTAAGATACTGGGGGCACATAACCGAGTGGTGGCTCACAGGATCCCAGGGCATTGGAGGCATGGGGAGGAGGCACATTCTCCAGGCATTGGCAAACACATCAGGCATCCAGGTTATGGATAAAGCTGAGAAACCAAACGCTGTGGCCAGAAACATCTGGGATAGAAACTGGAAAAAGAAAGCAGAATCTGAAGGAAAAGTAGTAGAAAATTAATTCCGTTTTTGATGATCTTTTCCCATCAAGTCCGCTGCCAGAAATCACTTTTTACCTTTTCTGGCTCTGGATCCCCATATAGCTTTCTTCCTAAAATGAGGATCTGATGCAGCTCCCCTGGAGGAGCCTGGCAGCTTTCTCTTTTTCTTCCCCATCACAAACCTCCTGAACACTATTCACTAATTTCCTCTGCTTCCTCCATCTCTGGAGAAAAGACATTAAGCAAGATCGGCGTTTAGGCATCTTCTATACGAGGCCTTCTTCTTTCAACGCTTCTTCTTGACCTTTCCCTATGTCTTCTCCAGTTTTCAGTCGTCTCAACTCTTGAATTGCAGCTATGTCGCCCTTCTTTGCTCGTTCTTGAAGTGTTGACTTTCGTCTGGTTTCTTTATAAGTTTTAACTGTCTTCTTTAGTCCACCAACCCCCCAAGCAGCAAGTTTGCCAACGATCTCTCCAATCAAGTTCTTACTCGTCACAGAAGTTGGCCTCTGTTGTCTATGTTCAGGACTGACTTTCAACATGCCTAAGTGGATAGATTCTTCTGGAGAATGCGCATTGACCTTAACAGTTTCTTTGCTTCCGTCAGCATACTTCAAACTAACCGTGTATTCGCGGAGTTCATGACTCTTGCTGTATGATTCCTTGCCTAGACACTTTCCACAATGTGTCTGTTTAATCATACCATCATGGTTACAATAAATGCCCTCTTTTTGTCTTTCTTGACCCAGCTGAGGCTTTTTCATGGAATCCACAGATCTGGCTTGAGGAGGCAATGCAGTTCCACTGGCTCCAGCCCTGGCTCCCAAAATTGATCCTGATTGTTTCTCCTGATATTTCTGCCCAACCTGAGCAGATGAACCATCTGTGCGAGTTTTCCAGGGCATAATGATTCCTCAGTGCTTTACTGTGAGAAACTCATATATTAGATTTCTAACATTATTTCTGAGTGATTTGCATGAGTGACGATAGATCTCAAGAGCTTTTGAGTGAACTGGGAAATGCCTCTCTCATCGAGATGTTTCCAGAAGCAAAACTCACAATGAGAGATAGGCTGCCAATCAATTTCATCTTAACCAATGCTCTCATAACCATCCAGAAAAGCATCCTGAACATCAAATACAGCTCAGAGGAAATAAAAGAGGCTATCCAGGGTTTTGTGGCAATGATTCCAGATGAGCTGAAAGATAAGGAGTTTAATGATGAGATAGATAGCTCCAAACAGCTGATCCCTCTGAATGTGAGGCCAGTGTTCTGTGGGATCCCAGCCTCAGATAAATACTGTGCCAAAAAAGGGATACAAACAATCCGCTATGTCGAGAGTTTTGATTACTTTAAGGTTCTCCATTCCTGTTTCAATCTCCTGATGAGAAAGAACATGCTGCTCAAGATCCAGCCAAAAGAAATCATCACTGGGCTGCCAGCAGAGAAAAAAGGAGTAAATATGCCAGCTAAACCAGAAGCAGATGAGGATCCCCTAGAGGATAGACAATGAGCTCTCTCAAGATGCTCAATTATAATGGCTGGCAAATTTTGGTTTCTGGCAAACTGGGAGTGAGGCCACTCTTTCAGGATCAGCTCAGATGGAGAACAAACCACAAGCTGGCCACAAACATCTGTGTAACTGGGGAGCCAGGCATAGGCAAATCCTATCAGGCCATCAACATAGCCAGAGTTTTTGAGGGGCTCTATTATTCGAGCAGTGGCCAGATGAAAGAAAGATTCAAACTGGAACAGATTGTTTTCACTCACTCAGATTACATGGAGCTGCTTCTGAGATTGAAAATGGGAAAGCCCATAGTTTTTGATGAGCCCAGTTATGCAATGGGAAAGAGAGATTGGTTCCAGGATCTCCAGAAAGTGCTAGTGCATACTCTTGAGAGCCAGAGGTTTCTGATCCATCCTCTTTTCATCCCGATCATCAACATGAGCCTCCTGGATAAAACCATCAGAAACTATCTCATCCAATTCCAACTCCATGTTCTGGGCAGAGGGCATGCCTATGTGTATAGGCTCAAACCCAGCCAGGCCAATGATAAGATTTACAGGGAATTTATGGTTGAGCTCTACTATCATCAATTTGATTCCCAGCTGTGCTCTAAAGATTCTTGCCTGGGCTGCAAAAAGCTGCCTGATTGCACTGTGTTCAGAGCTGGTTATGAGAGGAAAAAGAAAGACACACAAGTTATCAGATATGAACAGGCAAAAGATCAGGCACAAGCAAAAGAGAGCAGTGAGCTCACAGAGGCTCAGCTGGAGAAACTGCTGATGCCCGAGATCCAGCAGCTGCTCAATGAAAAGAGTGGGAAACTGGATGTGAGTAAGATGAGATATCTCTTGAGAAAGAATGGTATCGTGATCAGCTCCTGGAAAGCCTATCAGCTAAAAGGAAACATAGAGGCAGCCCATCCCGAATTATTTGATCAACTGGGAGGCACTGAGGGAGCCTGAGCATCCTGAGCCTCTCTGAATGTTCCATGCTAGTGCAGCTGCCTATGATTGGGCTCCAGCCTCCTAGAAGCGCACAGAGCCTCACAGAGAACAGTGGGAGGATCCTCTGCTCCAGTTTCCATAGCTAAAACGACCATTGGTTCTGTGTGTGCGCTGCTATTAGTATGTTATATAATATGAAAGGCTCAGAAAATTCAGGTGATCAGAGAGAGGGAATGAATGATATGATGGAGGAGTGGTTTTTACCACGCTAAAAACCACAACCCTTTTTTGTGGGGCACAACATTGAGATTGATCATGGGCTCATTGGTATTCCGCATAAGGAGAAACTATTTTGAGGCGATAGTAAGAGGAGAAAAACAAACTGAGTTTAGGAAAGCCTTTTAGAAATGGCATACCTCACAGGATGCAGCAAAACAAGTTTGCTCCTCCCATTTGTAACTAATCAAACAGGCCAGAAACTCTATGAGGTTATGCTGCCCAAACTAGATGTCATAATGGATTTTCCTCAGCTGGAATCTATGGCTCCTGAAAGCATTAAACAGGCATTGCTGCTGAGGAATCCAAGAGCTCTGCCATCAGGATCCTAGAAAGATGAGGCATCTTTTACTGGTTTAGCCTAGCCTAAACCACACAAAAGATGTGAGAGATGAAAACCATGCCAAAATACAAACAGGGAAAGATCCTGGAATCACTGGAGTTTCCAGAGATCCAAAAGAAAATGCTGGCAGCTCGAGCTCACTTAACCCTGGAGAGCCAGGCATACTTTTGGCTCCTCTACTATACAGGATGCAGAAAGAGTGAGGCCTATGAGAGAAAGATTCAGGATGCCCAGCTCACAGAAAACTATTTCATAATAGATTTTGGAGAGAGAAAGAAACATGGAGCAACAGTGCCTCCTATCCAGCTGCCAATAGTTTTCCCAGGAGTGGATCTCCTCTGCCAGCAGCTGCTCAGAGCCAGAAAAAGAAAGAGCTCCTGGAAACTAATCACCTTTCAAGAGGAAACAGAGGAGCCATCACTCAATAAAGCTGGCAAACCAATTCTCAGGAGAGATGGCCTCCCCAAACTGATGAAAAGAGCAGCCACAAAAAAAGTGAAAGCCACATGGCTTTTCCCACACATAAACAGAACCTGGGCTGCCCAGATAGTGAAAAAGATCCTGGGGCAGAAATACTATCCACATTTTTTGAGGCTCAACAGAATCACAGAGCTGGCCTCAGATCCCACAAGCAACCTCACTAGGCTGAAAAGCTACACTGGAATCAGGAGCCTAGATGCTCTCAGTGCATACATGGGCACATCCAGGAAAGAACAGGATGCAGCAATGGATTACATGGCAAAACAAATAAGGCCAGAAAACAAGAAAGAATAATATGCCAAAACGTCTTACCCAGAAAAAGAAACGTGCCCTGATCAGAGAGGAAAAGGCATCCTCAAAAGAGTATGCCAGTTATGGATTAAAGAAACTGGCAGCTGATGAGAAAAGACACTCAGAGTTTCTGAAAAGGAGAAAGTAGTTTCAGATGCCCTGGCAAAAGAATGATTATGCAGCTGCTGGCCTCATATTAACGATCCTGATTGTGGCTGCCTGGATCGGAATATATTTCTGGGGATCCAGCAATTCCGTTAATATTGTTTTCCCTTTTACTCCTTAACTGCATTGATCACTATCTCAAAACTGAAAGCAGTAATGTTTTTTATCATTGGAGAAACATGCAATGTGAGAGTAACTGCCACATTATTTCCGACATCTAGTGCTGAATAGCCCAGATCCCAAGTAAGATTCAGAAACTGCTCAGCCTCCCGAGGCTCCCATTTCTGTGTTTTGACAATTAATTGAGCAACCACATTTCCAGTATTGCTAATTAACAATCCCAGGCTCTTATTTTGCCCAGGCTCAAGCACTCCCCAATTCAGAGAGCTAACATTGAGCTCCACAGCTACATTACTATCTGTTTTTATTTCGATTCGAGAAGTTACATCTAGGAGGCTCCTGGGATCCCAGAGAGCTAAAGCACTAGCACAACCGATCAATAGAATGATTAGCCCGATTTTATAGACATCATCCATCTCTGCCATTCTTTTTCAGCCTATTCTGTTTCTGATTGGGCATTGAGGGAAAGAGTAAAAGTGAATCCTCTGGGAAAGTGCTGTAGGATCTCCTCAGTCTTTCCTTTCAGCCTCAGCTCCATCTCAATAAGGTTGCCAGGCACTAGCTCTCCCTTACCTTTCAATACCACTTTAAACTGATCTTTCTCCTCATCAGCCTCATGTTTTACTACTTTCACATTCATAGATCACACCTCCCTGGGAAACTGCTGCAATTTTGGAAACTCTGGATAGCTGGTTAAGATGTTGTTCTTTATGAACACTGGAATATCCCAGAGATCTGCCATGCCCAGGATGTGATTAACCCAGCTAGGATCCAGCTGCACTTTCCTGGAGCCTGTGAGCTTTCCAATGATGATCCAATCTAAACCGTTCAGATTTTGATCCTCCCGAGGCAGCTTTCCCAGCAGAGGCTCAAAACTCACAAACTTCACAGCAGCCCTCAATTTCTTGATAGCCTCAATATTTCTGCAATCATCTCCCTCATTGGTTACTGTTGTGCCGATCCACACGTTTTCAGGGAATTTCCTATCAAGAGGGATCCTCTCTGGGTTTTTAGTTAGCAGCTGGAAAATGTGCTTAACTGGGCATCCCACAATAGATAGGAGAACCTGATCTCTCCATTCATCAGGTGTCCATTTAGCAAAAAGATCAGAGATGCTGCACACAAATATTTTGCTGGGTTTCCGATATTTCCAGGGCTCATCTAATCTCTGAGGATGAAAAGTGGGCTTGAAACCATTAGGAAAGATTTTTGGAAATCTCAGGCACATCTTTTTAGCATAACAATACCAGCAGCCATGATCACAGCCCACAACAGGATTCCATGTGAAATCTGTCCACTCAATTTTTGTTCTGTTCATCCACAATTTTCCTCCAGCCTTTCCCTAACCTTTTCTGCATTGTTTTAGAAACCTTACTCATTTTCCCAGGCTCTCCAGAATCTGCTGATAATGCTCATCACATCCCCAAACATCAGCAACCATGCCTCCTCCAATATCTATCAGAGAGTGCCGAGTGCCTTCTTTTGTGCAGCCCACTTTATTGCATTTCACTGAATTAACCAGAGCCTCTTAGTTACTAGGATTTTTCTGTCTTTCTAAGCTGTCTTGACTTCGTTAGTTTTCACGATTACTGCTTCTGTCCTCACATAGATCTTTTGTTTCCATACCAATGAAGCGGTTAGAGAGTTCAAGGATGCCTTTCCTCTCCAAGAATCATATGCCTTGATGCTCACAGAACCATATGCCTCGATGCTCACAGAACCAGATGCCTCGATGCTCACAGAACCAGATGCCTCGATGCTCACAGAACCAGATGCCTCGATGCTCACAGAACCAGATGCCTTGATGCTCACAGAATCAAATGCCTTGATGCTCACAGAACCAGATGCCTCGATGCTCACAGAACCAGATGCCTCGATGCTCACAGAACCAGATGCCTCGATGCTCACAGAACCAGATGCCTTGATGCTCACAGAATCAAATGCCT
>JBGPQK010000040.1:0-28151 GCA_041489005.1 Anaerolineae bacterium | reverse complement strand
GTGCATTTTCTGTCCGGATGATGTTCGCATGCCGAAATCCTACCTGCCCGATGAACCGGGAGCGATGCGTGCCCTGGAGCATAACTTTGACCCGTACACGCAAGTGCGCTCGCGACTGGAAGCCCTGACCGCCGTTGGTCATCCGACCGATAAAATCGAATTGCTCATCCTGGGCGGGACGTTCTCATCCTACAAGCGGGATTACCAGGCATGGTTTGTACAACAATGTTTCGATGCGATGAACGAGGCCGGTGGGGGCGGTCCTTATCGTGCCCGAAGGGGAGGGGATCGCCCGAAGGCAGGGACAACCCCTGCCCTTTCCTTGGCGGATATCCACATGCTCAACGAATCTGCCCCGCACCGCAATGTGGGCCTGGTGGTGGAGACGCGCCCCGATGCGATCACCCCGCAGGAACTGGTCTGGTTCCGCACCCTCGGCGTGACCAAAGTCCAGATGGGCGTCCAGAGTCTGGATGATCCCATTTTGGAACTTAACCAGCGCGGCCATACCGTGGCCGAAGCGCACCGCGCCGTGGCCTTGCTGCGCGCGGCCGGGTTCAAAATTGTTCTGCACTGGATGCCCAACCTGCTGGGCGCCACGCTCGAATCCGACCGGGCTGACTTCCCCCGCCTGTGGGAGGGTCTCTGCCCCGACGAGATCAAGATCTACCCGACACAATTGCTCGAAAACGCGCCCCTCTACGAGTACTGGAAACGGGGCGAATACCGCCCCTACACCACTGACGAACTTATCCAGCTCATTGCTGATGTGAAACCGTCCATCCCGCGCTACTGCCGGGTTAACCGCATCATCCGTGACATCCCGTCCACGCACGTGGTCGAGGGCAATAAACGCACCAGCCTGCGGCAGGATGTCCAGGCCGAAATGGCCCGGCGCGGCGCGCACTGCGACTGCATCCGTTGCCGCGAGGTGCGCGGCGGGATTGTGAAACCAGCCGCCCTACGCCTCGATGATCTGGTCTACTATCCTGATGGAGCCGAGGAACACTTCCTGTCCTTCATTACACCGCAGGACCAAATCGCCGGGTTCCTGCGGCTTTCCCTTCCGGGAGCGGGTTCTCTCCAAGCTGGAACCGGGCCTGCTTCGCCCCTCACCGGTCTTGCCGACCTGGACGGGGCGGCCATCATCCGTGAAGTACACGTCTACGGGCAATCGCTGGCAGTGGGAACGGAGCAAAGCGGCGCAACCCAGCATACGGGGCTCGGTACGCGGCTCCTCGGGGAAGCGGAAAAAATCGCCCGCGCAAAAGGATACCGCCGGATGGCAGTCATCGCGGCGGTGGGCACACGTCAATATTATCTTGAACGCGGGTTTGAACGCGGGGAATTATATCTGAGAAAGTCCCTGCTCTAGCAGGGGATGTAAGTCCCGGTTCTAGAACCGGAACAAGGGCATAGCATCCTTGGGTCGCGAAAGTTTAGTGTAAACCCTTTTCCCACTCGACCACGGCCTGCCGGATGAGCGCCTGGATTTCCGGATCGGGCACAGCATCAATCCCCTCATACTTATTCAGCCCATCTTTGACAAGCACCGTGCCGCCGAGTCCCTCCGTCAGATGAATATCACGGTCTTTAAATGATTTGACTTGCAGCTTGGTTTGGAGCACATCGTCGATCTGTTCCACAATACTCTTAAGCACCGGCGCAGGCTTGGTCTCTTTATCGTCGGGTTTACCTTTCTTGCCCCGGAGAACTACTGCAGCAGCCGGGGGAGGCTGGACCTCTGAGATGGCGGCAGCAGCCGGAGTGTCTTCCAGCCACGGGCGCAAATCAAGCAGCATGCTCACCAAACGGCGACGCTGCTCCGGCTGGAGAGACTCTTTTCCGTTCAGGCGCGTTCCGTCCATTTCCAACCAAATTCTTCCAGATAGCGTCCGCCAGGCGCGTAGAATATCAACATCACCCTCGGAAGCGAGTTTATTCCCGACCGGTGACTCAGAAGTAGTACCTGGAGAAGATGGAGGAGCGGAGCGCCGATTTTGGGCGCGCTGGATTAATGCACCGACAGCCGCACCCAAAGAGGCAAAGACTAAGAAAAGAAAAACCGTTGTAAGGTCCATCACCACTTATTGTACAGGATTTTTGGGTTTCGCGCACACCTGACATTGGGGGCAATAATGCGTCCCGCGCTGGCCGATGGTGATGCGCTCGATCGCCGTCTGACAGACGGGGCAAGGTTCACCCGTCCGCCCATAGACCCGAAAATGGTTTTGAAAATCACCGCCGCGGTAAACCCAGTCTATGCTGGCGCCGTTGCGGCGGATGCCTTCCTCCAGCACCTCCCGGATTGCCTGCCACAGATCTTTAACCTGTTTCTTGGTAATCGAATCCGAGCGCGATAGAGGATGGAGTTTCGCCAGGTGCAGAGCTTCATCGGTATAGATGTTGCCTAATCCGGCAAGGAAGGTCTGGTCGAGCAGGATGGGTTTGAGTTGCCGCCGGCGGTGACGCAGGGCGTAAAATAACCAATCGGGAGTAAACGCCTCGGAGAGAGGTTCCGGTCCCAGATCCCTGAAGATTTCGGCCGGGTTGTCCACCAGCCATACTCGCCCAAACTTGCGCGGGTCACTGAAAATCAGGCTGGCATCCTCCGAAAGATGCACAATCAGCCGGTCATGTTTGGCAGGCTGGTACCCGCCCAGGACAACCAGCAAGTCCCCGCTCATTCGCAGGTGGATGAGGAGGTGCGAATCCGACAGTTGAAGGTCGAGGAATTTTGCCCGGCGGGATATGGATTCAATCTGACGGCCTTTGAGGTGCTTTTTGAACGCCGCTGGAAGAGGGGCAACCAGCGAACCTGGCCAGCGCAAGTCAGCGGAGAGGATGATTTTGCCGAGGAGCACCGGGCGCAGAGTACGGACAATGGTTTCAACTTCGGGGAGTTCAGGCATGGGCTGCGTGTCTACAGGTCAATTAAAGAGAACAGCCTCGCTGCGACCTACGAAATCTGCTCCGAGAGATACACCTGGATGCTCATCTGGTTGATCTGGTCGAGTTGCGCCTCTATCCAGTCTATGTGATCTTCTTCCTCCTTGAGAATGGATTCGAGAATCTCGCGTGTGCCGTTATCTCCCACTTCCACTGCCAGTTTGATGGCATCATTGTAGGCTTGAATGGCACCCCTTTCGGCCTCCCAGTCATTCTTATGGAAGGCTCCGACGGTATCACCGATGTGCATTTTGTTCAATTCACTGACAACCGGTTTCTTCTCCAAGAAGATGATGCGGCCGATGTGTTTTTCGGCATGTTTCATTTCATCTATGGCGCGCTTTTCGATGACTTCCGCCAGATGTTTGTACCCCCAATTGGCGCACATCTCAGCCTGGACCATGTACTGACTGATCGCTGTCAGTTCATCGGCCAAAAGAAAATTAAGCTTTTCGATAACTTTGTCACTGCCTTGCATAATGGTCTCCTTTTGAAAATTTTCAGGCAGACACGGATCCATTCTCACGGGTTATTCATTAAACATTTGTCCCACGCTGCGGCCCTCATGGGCTCTGCGGATGACTTCGCCAAGCAGTGGAGCAACGGTCAGGATGGTCAGACGCTTGTCGAACACTTCCTGTTTTTCCAACGGGATAGGCACGCTGTCTGTGGTGATGTATTCGGTGACAGGCAGGGCTGCCAGTCTTTGGGCGGCATCAGCCGAAAAGATTGGGTGGACAAAGGCCACATAGATGCGTTGCGCGCCGTTCTCCTTGATGAGATTGATTGCCTGAACGATGGATCGGCCGGTATCAATCTCGTCATCCACCAGAACGATATCGCGGCCTTTCACGTCACCGATGATCGTCAATGCTTCAGCCTTGGCATCGTTGGCTATACGGCGTTTTTCGACAAATGCAATCGGGGTGTTAATACGTGCCGCGAAATCCCGGCCTTTCTTGGCGTAGCCCAGGTCAACGGTCACGACGACCGGGTCCTTAAGAGAAGGGCGCAGGTTCTCCAGAACGTAGTCGCTTAATATGTGCGAGGCATTCAATACATCCCCGGGTACTGAGAAGAAACCCTGGATTTGATAGGCATGCGGATCGAGGGTCATGTAACGGTCCGCACCGGCAATCTGGATCATGTCGGCCACCAGGCGTGAGGTAATCGGCACGCGTGGCTGATCTTTTTTATCCGAGCGTCCGTAGCAGATGTAGGGTGCAACTGCCGTGATGCGTGCCGCCGAGTCCAAGCGCAGGGTCTGGAGCAGGATCAACAGTTCCATCAGATTTCGATGGACAGGCGCAGAGGTGTGTTGGATGACGTACACATCCTGGCCGCGGACACTGGTGTGCAGTTTGACGAACAAGTTTCCGTTGGGAAACTCAACGATATCCCGGCCACACAATTTCTCACCCAGGTAATCGGCCACCTTCTGGGCCAGTTCCGGGCTGGCTGTTCCTGCATAGAGCTTGATGCCACCATAGACACGTAGTTCGTTTGATTGAGCCATCTCGCCGCCTATTTTTCAGGAGACCATTCCGAGCGCAGAACGCTCATTACCAGGTCGTCACAATACTTGCCCTCGCGGAAATCCGCCTCGCGGAGTCGAGCCTCGTGGACAAACCCAGCCTTTTCGTAAGCACGGATGCCACCCAGGTTTTCACCGTCGACGTGCAGGAAAATGCGGTTCAGGTTCAGAGTGCTGAAACCGTGACGCAGCAGAAGGTACATCACCTCCGTCCCGTATCCCTTGTTCCAGCAGATCTTGTCTCCGATGAAGAGGCCGACTTCAGCGCTGCGGGCACGCCAGTTAATCCCGAAGAACCCGCAATTTCCAATCAGACGCCAGCTGTCGCCGTCTTTGATTTCAATGGTGAGGGATTGTTCCTCGGATGGGCGCTTGAGCATGTTTTCGAACCACTGCTCCTCGGCAACCTGCGAGATGGGCATTGACTTAGAGAGGAAGCGTCGGACTTCCGGGTCATTCAACCATTCGACAAATTTGGGCAGGTCGCTGCGCTCGTTACCGCGCAGACGGATGCGGTTCCCGTAAAGCATAGATTTCTCCTTGGAAATAAGCGCAAGAGGCTCGTGAGCTGAATGAATTATACTATCCTTGACCAGCCGCGGGTGAGGATATAAAATGAGCCGTTGCTCGTTTGTTCTACTGTTTCACAACTTGTGCTATACTCGTATTTAGATGAAGACAGACTCTCTCCCCGATGGGCGTGCTTCCTGGGCCACTTGGGCCGAATTCCTCCACCGCCGCGGACTGGAAGGTCTGGCGGCTTGGGCGCTTGAAGCCGGCCACCCGCTGACAGTGCTCGGTGCACAGGCGATTTACCTCGGAGGCCCACTCCTGCGCCCGGTATTTTCGAATGGACAGATTGAGGCGTTGGCCGGCCTCCTGGAAGATCAAAATGAGGCGCTGGCCTTTGTTGCCTTTTTGCATGAGAGATTGCCTTCATGAACATCTGGATTGGACTGGCTGGTTTTGGGATAGTATTCTTCAGCGCAGCGCTGATGCTGGGCCTAATAACCCTGCGCCGCAAGAAGCCCGCTGTTTTCCGTGACATCCCTGCCCTAACCCGCCTGCGCCAGGCAGTGGGACTCGTCGTCGAAGACGGAAGTCGCTTACATGTCTCGCTCGGGCACGGTACCCTAACTACCCCCCAATCCGCCTCGGCAATGGCGGGCCTTGCTCTCCTGCGCCGTCTGGCTGACCTGACTTCTGCAGGCGACCAGCCACCAATTGTCACCTCCGGCGAGGCGACACTGGGCATCCTCTCTCAGGATACGCTGCAATCCGCGGCAAGATTTTCCGAACGGGCTGCATTCGACCCAACGGCAGGACGAGTGACTGGTCTGACCCCCTTCTCTTATGCGGCTGGAGCAATCCCGATCATCCGTGACGAAAACGTTTCGGCCAATTTACTGATGGGCAATTTTGGCGTTGAAGTGGCTTTATTGACCGACGCCGTGGAACGCAAAAACACGTTCGTGCTGGCTGGCAGTGACAATCTGACCGCCCAGGCCGTGATCTATGCTAGTGCTCAGGAATCGCTCATCGGCGAAGAAATCTACGCGGCTGGAGCCTACGTCCAATCCAGTCCGCTGCACACTGCCAGTCTGACTGTGCAAGATATCCTACGCTGGCTGATTATCACAGTCATCCTAATTGGGGCGTTTCTCACCCTTGCAGGTGTGCTGTGAACCGAACGAGCCTGCCCTCCAAATTTATCACCATTGTCAGCACGGCCATCGCTATTGCCAGCGGTGTGCTTGTCCTGGCGGGTTATTTCTTCGCTCAACGGGAAGACGGCCAGGCCTCCCTGCTGGCAAATATACGCCTGACACTGCTTAATTGGGCAATTATCCTGGCTGGTTTTGCCATCTTCATCGGCATTTTTTCCCTGTTCCAGGTCCACTTCAAAAAAATCCAAAAAAGGCAAAAAGGATCGATTTATAGCCTGCTCCTGATCATCAGCCTGGTGGTTACATTCCTATTTGGTCTAGTAAAACCCGGTCAGGCGGAAAAAATCTTCACCACTATCCAACTGCCGGTGGAAGCCAGCCTGATGGCCCTGCTGACCGTCACCCTCACCTATGCCAGCATCCGCCTGCTGCGTCGCCAACCCAGCCTGCTTTCCATCATCTTCCTCTTCACCGCACTGGTCATCCTGCTTGGTACTGTTCCTCTGCCTTTCCTGGGCGAGTTACCCGGCTTAAGCAAGTTGGTGCGTCCTTTCGTCGCCCAGGTGCTAGCTGGCGCGGGGGCGCGTGGCATCCTGCTCGGCATGGCGCTAGGCACACTGACCACAGGCCTGCGTATCCTTTTCGGCGCCGACCGTCCCTACGGGGGGCAATAAATAATGGCTGGTGTACGTTGTCCGATGTGTGGCAAATCCAACCCCGCTGAACTGGAGAAGTGCAAGTTCTGTGATGCCCGGTTGAAACCACTCCTGGCTTCCACACCGGTTGATTCCCAGCCTATCAAAGCGGGCAAAAATCCGGTTAAGAAAAACACCGCTGAATATCCAAAAGAAAAGCCTGCCACGGGAGACTTTGTCCAAGCTGGCGAAGCTTCCACCGAAGAAAAGACAGCTGAACTGGACTCCGGGCTGCCCTCCTGGTTGCGTACCTTACGTAAAAGCCAGGACTCTGCCGAAAGCAAATTCACCGCGGACGCATCCCCCGACCAACACCTGACCCACGAACCCGCGTCGACCTCCGACTCAGACTCTTCTGGTGATCTGCCCGACTGGCTCTCTGGACTCGGTGAAGCCGCCTCCGATGACGAGGAAGAAATCCCCGACTGGCTAATCAGCCTGCGCAGTGAAGAAACTGGCACGTCCGCTCCGGCATCTGCGCCAACGTTGGACCTTGCTTCAAATCCTCCGGAAAATCTATCCACCCTACCCGGCGGACCAGATTGGTTGAAGGGTCTGGGCAGCGAACCGCAATCTGCGACACCGGAAAACACACCTCGAGGTGGCCTGCCGGGCGAAGAAGAGTCTCTCGACTGGCTGGAATCTCTGAAATCCGAACCTACTGCCTCCGGGCTGCCGGAACAACGTATGGCGCGGCAAGATAATGAATGGATGCCTGCCTGGCCATCTGATCTATCAGGCAGTTCGATAGAAGAAAAGCCTGCCTCCAGCCAGGGAGAAAACATGCCCGACTGGCTGAATCAACTAAAAGAGAAAGCCAATGAATCAGACTTTACTCCGCTCGGGGATGAAGGGACAACCGTAGGACCCGATAACCCGGACTGGCTTTCCAATTTCAGATCGACACCCGGAACACTCGAGGCGGCCACCGGGAAAAATCGCTCAGAGTGGTTGTCACATCTGGAAGCAAATACCGGTCCTGAGTCCGCAGAGCCAGCGCCGATAATCAACCGCGAACTCCCCCCTTCAAGAGAAGCCCGCGACGAGACACCCAGCTGGTTGTCCCAGTTTCAGGCAGATGTCAACGCGGCGGAGGAGCAGGAAGCAAAAAAAGAGCAATTTGAGGCGGCTCCCCAACCGCCTGCAAAAGAGAGCGGAACCGGGTCACTGCCCGATTGGCTGGCCGGGATCAATCGTAACCCGACACCCTCAGACGGGACTCCGGCGCTGATCGCCAGCGATGAAGGTACTGGACCCGAGGAAAAGGACGACGCGGCCTTTTCAATGGATGTACCCGATTGGCTCTCCAAATTGAATCCAGAACAGTCCGCAGAAAATATTCCTGAGGGGGACGCTGAACCACCTGCACCTGAAGAAATTGAGATTACCGAACTGCCTTCCTGGATACAGGCGATGCGCCCCGTGGAATCAGTGGTGGCCGAAGCCAAGGCGATTCAGCAGGCGAATACGCAAGTCACCGAGGGGAATGGCCCGCTGGCGGGTCTGCGAGGGGTGCTGCCGGCCGGCCCCGGCCTGGGAGCGCTGCGCAAACCACCGGCCTATTCCACCATCCTCCAGATAACCGACGGTCAACAGCGCTATGCAGACGCTTTTGAACAGCTAATTTCCACCGAGACAAAACCGCAAGTCGCCAAGAGAACGCTCCTCGCTTCGAGCCGGCTGTTGCGGTGGTTGATTGTTGGTCTCCTGATCCTGGCGGTCGGATTGCCTCTCAGCACGAAGATTCAGGTCACGCAGGCCAGTACACTGCAAATGCCTGAAATGTTAAACGCTTTCACCTTGATTAGCAGCTTGCCATCCAACGCACCGGTGTTGGTGGTTTTTGATTACGACCCGGCTCTCTATGGGGAGTTGGAAGCCGCCGCCACTCCGCTAATGGATCATTTATTACTCATGGGTCCGCGCCTGGCGCTTATCTCCACAAACCCAACCGGTCCGGCCTTGGCGGAACGCTTATTGCGCGAAATAAGCGCTTCACCTTTGGTTGCCGGGCAGCAATATGTGAACCTGGGATACCTGGTGGGAGGTCCGTCGGGGGTGCTTTATTTTGCAATTTCTCCAGAAAAAGCCGCGCCGTTTACACTGGATGGTCAACAAGCCTGGCAATTGCCACCCCTCCAGGGGATCCAGAAATTAAGTGATTTTGCTTCCATTATCGTTTTGACCGACAATGCCGATAGCGGGCGTATCTGGATTGAGCAAGCCGGTTCCACGATTGGCAATAAGCCCATCCTAATGGTCATTTCTGCCCAAGTGGAACCGATGATCCTCCCTTACTACGATTCTGGGCAGATCAAAGGCTTGGTTACCGGGCTGGCGGGTGGTGAAGCTTATGGACAGGCTCTCCTTCGCACGGGTGAACAAACTGGTCTGTTACAAAGCTACTGGAATTCATTCAGTGCCGGGACGCTGGTTGCAGAAATATTAATCGTAATCGGCGCGCTTTGGAGCTTTGTAAGTGGTTGGCTTGCCCGCCATAACAAGTCTGGAGAAGGGGTGTGACCTTGTCCACGATCTTCTCTGGCAACCTTGACCTGGTTACCGGCGGGATTAGTTTCTTGCTCACCCTGATGGTATTGAGTTATCTCATCGGAGATAACCCGGCCTTCAGGGTGGCTGTCTATATTTTCATCGGCGTTGCCGCCGGTTATGCCGCGGCGGTGGTCTGGCATCAAGTGCTGGATTCGCACCTTTTTAGGCCGCTACTTTCCGGCAGCCCGGCCGACCGCCTGGTGACCATTGTCCCGTTGGTGCTGGGATTGCTGCTCCTGCTTAAACTCTCGCCACGGACTTCCCAACTGGGCACTCCATCAATTGCTTTCCTGGTGGGAGTGGGTGCGGCAGTAGCCATCGGAGGGGCAGTGATGGGGACGCTCTTCCCGCAGACACGGGCGGCCATGAACGCGCTTGACCTGTCTGGTGTCGGACAAAACTGGCTGAAACCCCTGATTGAAGGGATTTTCATGCTGGTCGGTACAGTGACGACGCTGGTCTATTTCCATTTCGGAGCAAAAGCCACAACCAGTGGCCCGCAACGTAGCATACCTGTCAGGGTGCTGAGTTGGGTGGGACAAATCTTCATCGCCATTACGTTTGGAGTCCTTTTCGCAGGTGTCTTTATGGCTGCGATGACTGCTCTCATCGAGCGTCTGAATTTCATAATTACCTATTTGTCATCGTTGAAAATCTTTTGAGCCATCTACTGCCTCTTTTATTTATATCTGAACTTACTATTGCCGAACTGGGCTCGTTTCAAAGGATTTAACTGCTACTTGTGCAAATACGAGAATTTAAGTAATTACTGCATTTTAGGTTTTCTTATTTGCGGAGTACCTGGATTGAGACAAAACCTTTATGCCTGCTTCCCTGGTTGTTTCTGATTCCCTCCTGGCCGTAGATGTCGGCACTATAACCACCCGCGCTGCCTTCTTCGATGTGGTGAATGACCACTATCGTTTTGTTGCATCCGGCCACGCCCCCACGACGGCTGCCGCACCCTTTCGCGATGTCAGCGAGGGCGTGCGTAAGGCTATTGAAAACCTGCAAATTGTCACCGGGCGCAGGTTTCTCGGTGAAGGGTACCATCTGATCATGCCCACCTCGGATGGCATAGGGGTGGACACCTTTGCCGCCACGTTTTCCGCTGGTCCGCCCATCAAAACCGCAGTCGTTGGCTTGCTGGACGAAGTCTCGCTGGAAAGCACCCAGCGGCTCGCACGCAGCATCTACGCCCGCGTGGTGGAGACTATCGGGTTGAACGACGTGCGCAAGCCGGAGGAGCAGATTGACAGTCTGGTGCGGCTCCGTCCAGACTTGATCCTGATCGCCGGTGGAACGGATGGCGGGGCAGTGCGTTCGGTCCAGCGTCTTTTGGAAATCGTGGGCCTGGCCTGTTACCTGCTGCCAGCTGATAAACGTCCCGCCCTGCTCTTCGCAGGGAATCAGGAATTGGCCGACGAAGTCAGAAAAAGTTTAGTGCCACTGACATCCTCTTTAAGCATCAGTTCTAACCTCCGTCCCGGTATCGATACCGAAGACCTCCAGCCCGCCCAGAACGCCTTGACCGAGCTCTGCAACCAGGTGCGCCGCGGTCAGATGAATGGCATAGATGAACTCAACTCCTGGGCTCGAAACACACTGATGCCGACCGCCTCCGCCGAGGGGCGCATTATTCGTTTCCTCAGCCAGGTTTATGATTCAAGCAAAGGTATCCTGGGAATAGACCTGGGTGCATCAGCGGCCATCGTCGCAGCGGCTTTCAAAGGTGATCTGACCCTGGGCGTGTATCCGCAACTGGGACTTGGCGAAGGCCTCACCAACCTGCTGCGCTATACCAGCCTGGAAGACATTCTGAAATGGATACCGCTCGAGATTCCCGCCGAGGACGTGCGAGATTACCTGTACCAGAAATCCATCTACCCGGCGAGTTTACCCGCGACCCCCGAAGACCTGTCCATTGAGCAGGCTGTTGCACGCCAGAGTTTATACGTGGCGTTGAACAGCGCTGGTAAAGATTTTCCCCGCAAAGCCCGCCGAGCCGCACTCGGTCTTACACCTTACTTCGAGCCAATCCTGGCAGCCGGGAGCGTGATTACACGCGCCCCCACCCTCGGCCAGGGTTTGCTAATCCTGCTGGATGCCATCCAACCGGTGGGGATCACAACCGTGATTCTGGACCAGAACAACCTGCTGCCTGCACTGGGCGCGGCCGCCAGTCGAAACTTCATCCTGCCCGTTCAGGTATTGGAATCAGGAGCGTTCCTCGGATTGGCGACTGTGGTTGCACCGTATGTGAATGCGCGGTTCGGGACTCCTATCCTGCGTGCCCGCCTTGTTAATCAGAACGGCAATGAGAGCCAGATAGAGGTGAAACACGGTGCACTGGAAATTATGCCTTTGCCCGCCGGTCAATCCGGACGCCTCTATCTGCAACCCTTGCAACATGCCGACTTCGGTTTTGGCCCCGACCATACCCGTGAGGATGGCATCGCCGTCACTGGAACAGCGCAGGGGGTGGTTATCGATGCGCGCGGCCGCCCGCTGCGCCTCCCGGGAGATGACGTGCAGCGGCGTGAAATTATCAAGAAGTGGTTGTGGGCTTTAGGAGGCTAGACTCTCCATGCTGGCACCCGTTGTACATATCCTCCCATTAACCACCCTCCGGCGCGAACGCCTGTTGCCTGTGCCTGGTCGTGTTACCGCGCGTGTGGACCAGAAGGTCACGCCGTTGGATGTGGTGGCCGAGGCTCACTACGGGCAGGAACATCTGCTGATTGATGTAGCGCACACGCTCGGAGTCCTGCCAGAAGCGGCCGAAGGACTGATCCAGGTCAAAGCCGGGGAAATGGTCACCAAAGGTCAGGTTATTGCGCAGCGGATGGGCCTCGTCCCGCAAATCCTGCGTGCACCGAGCGATGGATTGGTAATTCTGATCGGCAGCGGGCGCATTTTGATGGAAGCCGGGGAGGGGACATTCGAACTGCATGCCGGGATCCCCGGAAGGGTTACACGCCTGATCTCCGAACGCGGCGTGGAAATCACGTTCAACGGGGCGCTGGTGCAGGGCGTATGGGGCAATGATCAGGTGGGGCTTGGCCTGATGCTGCCTGTTATCACGGCTCCGGACGAAATGCTCTCTTTAAACCAGATAGATGTCAGCCAGCGCGGCTCGATACTGTTGGCCGGACATTGCAGTGATCCAGCAATCTTGCAGGCAGCCGGCGATTTGCCTGTGCGCGGATTGATCCTGGGCAGTCTCTCACCCGCTCTCATTTCGCTGGCAGGGCAGATGCAATATCCGATTGTCGTGGTGGATGGGTTTGATCTGAAACCGATGGACAGCGCTGCTTTCAAGTTGCTGACCACCAATGCAAAGCGTGATGTGACTCTCAATGCCGAATCATTCGACCGGCAGACCGGCGTGCGGCCTGAAATCCTTATTCCTTTACCGGTAGCGCTGGATCCACCTCTGCCGCGCGAAGTGGAGACATTTGCTCCCGACCAGCCGGTACGACTAACGCGCGAACCACACTCCGGAGAGGTCGGGTCCCTTGCAAGATTACTACCCGGTCTGACGGCTATACCCAGTGGGTTACGCGTCGCGGCGGCAGAAGTAAGACTGGATTCTGGCGAGCAAATTGTTGTTCCGCTTGCAAATTTGGAAGTCCTAGGGTAATATAATTCAAACAAGGAGGAAGAAGCGATGTTGGATGACGGTAATGCCCAAAATCTGATGGAAACTCCTGACGCCCCACCGCCTGAGGAGAA
The DNA here is from genome assembly GCA_041489005.1 of Anaerolineae bacterium. Lineage (GTDB taxonomy): Bacteria > Chloroflexota > Anaerolineae > Anaerolineales > Villigracilaceae > UBA877. The sequence goes on along the minus strand of JBGPQK010000040.1, from coordinate 15,018 downwards.
AAGCAATCGTACGTTCTGGATCGTGGGTGGGATTATGGCGGGTCTGGTCTTCCTGACCCTGGTGTGCATGGCTATCTATTTCCTGATACTTAGACCGCGAACCACCACTCAAAGTAATGCCACGCAAGCAGCGATAAGTACAGAAAATGCTCTGAATATCCAAAAGGCGACATTGACTGCTCAGGCAGCTCAGTGGACAGCAACCATTCCGCCAACCCCCTTGCCCTTACCAACCAAGACCACAGTTCCAAACACGCCGGTGCCGAGCCCCACACCGGTCATTTCCATCCCGTTAAGCAGCCCGGCTGCAACAGACACCACTGATCCGGCTACCTTGGCTGCTATGCAAACACAGCTGGCGTATCAAATGACTTCCACCTTCTTTGTTGGTCAAGGCACACCCGGGTTTGAAGGTCAAGGAATGCCTTCAACCGGCTTCTTCGACGAAGTCGGCCTGCCCGGCATGATTATCCTGGCGCTGGCGCTGGTCATTGTCATCCTCTTGGCACGCCGCATGAGAAAATCGCCAACAAAATAAATTTTTTAGGAGCAGACCCAATGGTCTGCTCCTATTATTGGTACTCGCGTGGGTTCGATGATTCGGACCCACGCTTTTTTAATGGACGGCCTTAGAAGAATCCCAATTCTAAGTCACACTGGCAGCAACTGTTTCACCGTATCCCAATAATGCTTTAACCATTTCCACGCTTCGTCCTTCAGCGTAAACGCGTAACACCGGTTCGGTGCCAGAGGGACGAATGAGCAGCCAGGAATCATCTCCCATGATGTATTTGACACCATCAATGTTGCTGATTTCGGCCACCTTCTGCCCGCCAATCTCCGCCGGGGCTTTCTTGACCAGTAAATTGGTCATCTCGGCCTTGGCAACCGGGTGATGCAGGCGAAGGTCAGTACGCTCGTAGAAGGCCGGACCAACGTCGGCCAGCAAATCGTCCACCTGCGCAAAAAGTGGTTTCTTCGCTACAGCGATGATTTCCACCAATAACAGACCCATGATCGGGCCGTCGCCTTCGGGAATATGTCCCTTGAAAGAGATGCCGCCCGATTCCTCACCGCCTATGAGAACATCTTCGGTCATCATGTAATCGGCGATGTGATTGAAGCCGACAGGTGTTTCAATGAGTTTCAAGCCATATCGTTTGCAGAGACGGTCCACCATGCGCGTAGTCGAAACTGTCCGCACCACGGCGCCAGTCCATCTGCGCTTTTCAACCAGGTAGCGTAGGGCGAGAGCCATAATTTTGTGCGGGTCAACAAAACTACCCCGTTCATCCATGGCGCCTATACGGTCAGCGTCGCCATCGGTGCTCACGCCAAAATTGCCCATCCCTGCACCGATGGCCCCGGCAAGTGTGCCCAGGTTCTTGGCAATCGGCTCGGGGTGAACGCCACCAAACCCCGGGTTCATCTCGGAGCGGATTTCGGTGATCTCGCAGCCGGTCCCTTGCAGGAATGCCTTGATCACGCCACGCCCGGAGCCGTGCATCGAATCAACCACAAAACGCTGAGGGTTGTCAGCAATCAAATCGCAGTTGATGAGTTTCCGCAAATGCTCGAAATATGCCGGCAGGGGGTTGAATCTCTGGATGAGGCCCTGTTCGCGCGCCAGATCAAAGTCCATTAGATTCGGACCCCGGGCGCGTTCCTCGTTATCATTGAGGTAAACCTCCACCCGGTGGCATTGCTCAGGCAAGGCAGAACCGCCATAAGCGGCTTTAAGTTTAACCCCGTTATAACGCGGGGCATTGTGGGATGCGGTAATCATCACTCCGGCAATGGCGCTGAGGTTTTTGACCGCATACGAGATGACGGGAGTGGGCGCATCCGATTGCGCAAGATAAACAGTATAGCCGTTAGCCGCCAGGACGCGCGCCACATCTCCGGCGTAGCGGTCGGAGAGGAAGCGCGTGTCGAAACCAACAACGAACTTTTTTGGGTCAGGAACCGAACCACCGTTTCCGGATTTGTCCCAGGTCTCGGAGGCCACAGCATCGGCGATGGCCTGAGTCAGCATACGCAAGTTATTGAAAGTAAACGTGTCAGAAATGACGGCGCGCCAGCCGTCCGTGCCAAAGTGGATCGTCATTCATAACTCCAACAAGTGAGATGAAATACTAGGGGGTTGGTGTGAACGCAGGTGTAGGGATTGGCGTCTGCGTAGTGGCGGTCAAGACCGATTGTAAAACCCAACCGTCGATGTTGTCGAGTGCGCGGATGTGCGCCCAGGTGACAGTGCCGACAACCTCGACCTCGGGGAGGACCTGGACCAGGAGACCGTTGCTGAGTGTCATAAGCACTGCTCCGATAACCGGTTCGGCACGCAGTAACGCCCCACCCCCAGAGGGAGATGTGATTATGGCATAAGTGGGGGTCGGTTGGAGCATTGGGGTCAGCGAAAGCGTGGCACTCGGCATGCTGGTGGGAAGCGCCTTCGGGGTCTGGAAAACGATCGGGGTGGCGGAGGGCAGTACAAGGGTTGTGGGCGTTGGTACTATGTGTCGGGCGGCAGTTATACCATCCCGAATGAAAGTCACCAGCCCGGTAAAAACGACCAGTGCCGTCAGGGAAATCAGTCCGAGGAAAACTGGAAGAAGGTATCCGCCGGTTTTCATCGGTTTGAAGCGCAAAACAACCAGAACAATACCAGCGACCAGTGTAGCCAGCGCCAGATGGACGAGGAAGACCAGCATGCCGTTAGGCCAGAGAGTCACGCCACCGATATCCTTCGCCAGGCCCAACCCGATGCCCGCTGCACTGATGGGAAGAAACAACCCGTAAGCCAGCATCACACTCGCTAGGATTGGTTTTTGTTCGGAGCGAACGAAGGAAATTGCCAGCAAAGCTGCCCCCAGGGCGACAACCAATAAATCCGGCCACCACAGTTGGGCATGGATTCTGGCATAATAAAACGGCAAATTTTCCCAGAGACGGCCAGCCAGCCCGGCCAGCGATCCAGTCAGGAATACCAGCGCCCCGGCAACCAACAGCCCGCCCAAAGTCAAGAAGAAGAAACGCCAAGAGCCGGTTACCGCGGCCAGCGTCAGACCCACCCAGGGTGTCAAAAGCGGAGCGAGCAAAATCCCGAGTAGGAGCAGCGCCGGCGCATTCAGCAAGTAAGCCGCACCCAGAATGGCACCGCACAGAAAAGCGAACAGGAAGAATTCAAAGGAGGGGTAGGCACGCCGCGCCAGTTCTTCCAACAAAGCAGCCCGTTCGTCCGCCGCAAGCGGTACCAACATGCGCTGCGCCCTTCTGCGGCGGGCGCGGGGCAGATGGGCGAGGTCGGAAATCGGGGTAAAGTCCTCCGGCAAGATCGGTTCTTCGGGAAAGTTCTCTTCCGAGAGGTCAGGTTTTTCCGGTTTTGGGGTCTCTTTTGGAAGGTCCATTTTTACACACTCGCTCTTAGTGGATAGCCATATTATACAACAACCCCGTGCTGGCCCCGGGACTACCGCGAAGGACGCCAGGTTGACCTGGCGTCCTGGTTCTTTGGTATTTTCAGGTTGGCCTAGATCCAACCGCGCAACTGCATGGCCTTTGCGACACGGTCAATGGCAACCATGTACGCCGCATCGCGCATGTAGACTTTCTGTTTGAGTGACATATCCAGCACACCATGGAAGGCACTGGTCATCTTCTGATCGAGTTTTTCCAAAACTTCTTCCTTCGGCCAGTAGTAATTGGCGTCATTCTGGACAGACTCAAAGTATGAGCAGGTCACGCCGCCAGCATTGCACAGGAAGTCGGGGATATCAAAGATTTTGTTCTTCTTGAAGTATTCATCCGCTTCGGGCGTACAGGGGCCATTGGCGCCTTCGGCCACGATTTTGACGTTCTTCGAAATCTTCTTGACGGTCTCGCCATTGACATGGCCTTCGATGGCAGCCGGGATCAAAACGTTGCACTCCTTCTCGATCCACTTCTCGCCATCTTCGACAACGTAGCCAGCGGCCACGGCCTTCTTCTTATCTATCGTGCCATACTGGTCTACAATGGTGAGTAAAAAGCGCGGGTCGACACCGTTTTTGTGGCTGTAGGTATAGGAGGTTTTGTCATTGCGGTCCCAGCAGGAGACGCAGGCAACTTTTCCGCCCAACATTTCGATGAAACCGATGGCCGCATACTGCGAAACGTTGCCAAAGCCTTCGATGGCAGCCACAGATTTCTTCGGGTCAATGCCCAGATGGTTCATGGCCTCACGCACAGTGTAGATAACGCCGAATCCGGTTGCTTCGGTGCGGCCTTGCGAACCACCACCGCCCAGCGGCTTTCCGGTGAAAACGCCGGGGGTGTACACACCTGACAGTTTGGAATACTCGTCCATCATCCAGCCCATCATCTGAGGAGTAGTACCGACATCAGGCGCAGGGACATCCTGGCGCGGACCGATATTCTTCCACATGTTCTGCACCCAACCGCGGCACAGGCGTTCCTTCTCACCAGTGGAAAGCGTTGACGGGTCAACGATGATGCCGCCCTTACCGCCGCCCAGCGGGATGTCAGCCACGGCGCATTTCCAAGTCATCCAGGTGGCCAGGGCGCGCACGGTATCCAATGTCTCGGCGGGGTGGAAACGAATGCCGCCCTTGTTCGGACCGCGGGCGTCGTTGTGCTGGACGCGATAGCCCTGAAAGATATGCAATGTACCATCGTCCATGCGTACCGGGATGCGGAAGGTGTATTCACGCATCGGCCAACGCAGCGCTTCGGCCACCTGCGGGTCGAGGTTGAGCTGCCTGGCAACACCGTCGAACTGTTTCTGCGCCATTTCGAAAGCATTAATCTGTCCTGACATGTTTATCTCCTTGTGAAGATTGAAGTAAGGTGAAAATATAAGCGGGCACCCCGGACGGGAGGCCCGCTTCACTCTACGCTATGTCCAACCATTCCAGCATAAGCATTTCCACCGAGAAATATCTTCCTTCTTAAAGGTAATCGATAATCAATACTAAGTCAATATGACGAAATCCATGGACGCGCGTGATAATTTTCGTGATTATTGACACAATAGAACGGTGCTTTAGGTACTACTGTGATAGAGGGAAAGATATGGGGATATTGGGCAGGCGAAGCCCGCACAACACCTCTATTTACCCTGTCAACACGGTGATTCCCTGGGAACAACAAAAACAGCCCGGGAACCGGGCTGTCTGTTTCTTCCTGAGTCCTGAACTTGCTACTACTCGTCGGCCTCATCATCCCCCGCATCGAGTTCAAGTCGGACCTTTTGCGGGTCTAATTGGATCCATAGCAGGAGCACGTTCCCGTCATTGGTCTCGACCGTGCGTGCCGCCACGATGGGGGCTTTCTCTTCCAACCCGAGGTCATTGCGATAGTGCAGATGGATGGGTTCGTTGAGGTGCCAGCGGCGGTAACAACGTTCCACCAGCTCCGGACCGTTAAACGTTCGCAGGCGCGTGAGCAGGGTCAGCGGCAGGTACGGGCCTTCGCCGAGACTGAGTGCCCAGCCATCCTGGACGGGTTCGAAAACGGGGGGTGGACCTTCGATGATGGTGATCTTGTCATCCATAAGGACCTTGTGGATGATGAAATCATACCATAATGCACAGCGTACGGAAAGAACCCTAAGCTGTTTATAATTCAAGTCATGGAAAAAAACTAATCCCAAAGATCATCCTGGAAGGCACCCGCCTGACCTTTAAGACTGACATCGCTTTTGCCCTTAACGAGCATCCGCGCATTATGGGCTCGCGCAAATACAAATATCATTCTCCGCTTATTTTGGCCGAGTGGTGTGCTTTCACCAATTTCCCCTGGGGCCGCGGGCTGATCAACTTCGAGCCGCAGGAGGAAGCCATAGCGCTGGAAATCTACGCCACCTGGTTGCGCCTCTTCGAATTCCAGCGCCACTATTCTTGGATCGTGGACCGCTTCCACATCTCGACCCGTGCCTTCCAATTACAGGCTTACGGCAAGGATTACGACTTCCGCTGGCTGGAAGAACGCCTGCTGCCGCTCAACTTCCGGCTGGTTTTTCTGAACCGCACGTCCGGGTCCTTTGCCGCAGCACGCGAAGAATGCCTGAAAGTATCCGGCAAACCGGACCAGTATAACGACCTGGCGGCTTTTGTCCACGAGCAGGAGTTGATCAAACGGCTGGTCGGTGAATCCATGCTGCCGAAACTGGAACTGGATATTTCCGTTAATGACATCCCCCACGCCGTGGAAAAAATTGTCGACAGGATGGAATGATCTTTTAGGGGCAAAGCGCCGCTTTGCCCCTAAAAGATTAATCTTCCTTCGGTGGCGCGGCGGGACCGTAGTCCAGCACTTCGCGCACGCCGGTACCTGGTTCGGGTGGACCGACGATCCCTTTTTCTTCCATGGTATCCACCAGACGGGCGGCGCGCGTGTAGCCGACGCGCATTCTGCGCTGCAGCATCGAGACCGACGCCCGTCCCTCGCGGCGGACGGTGTCTATGGCGTCATTCAGGAGCGGGTCTCCCTGGAGGGCGGTGATGTCCTCGAACATTGGGACTTGCTTCAAGGGGACACCCTGTGGCAGGGATGCGGTGGGTAGATTCGAGCTGCCGGTGGCAGCGGCACCATAAGGGCTGGATGCACCTGCCTGCTGCTTCCAGTAGTCCACCAACCGGTTGATTTCGATATCCGAGACAAAGACACCTTGCAAACGCACCGGCGCGGGAGAGTCGGGAGCCTGGAAGAGCATGTCACCGCGCCCGAGAAGACGTTCCGCACCGGGTTGATCAAGGATGACGCGGCTGTCGGTATTGGATGCCACGGCAAAGGCAATGCGGGCCGGGAAGTTGGCCTTGATGAGACCGGTCACCACGTCCACAGAGGGACGCTGGGTGGCAATGATCATGTGGATACCGGTTGCACGCGCCAGTTGAGCAAGCCGGGTGATGGTGCGCTCTGTCTCGTCGGGGGAGATCATCATCAAGTCGGCCAATTCGTCAATAACCACCAGGAGATAGGGGAGTTTCCTGCCGCCCTGCGAAGCCATGCGGACGTTGAAATCGGCGATGTTGCGCGCACCGATCTCGGCGAACTTGTGATAGCGGTTATCCATCTCGCGCGTCATCCATTGCAGGGCACCGATCACCCTTTCAATCTCCACCACCACTGGGGCTAGCAGGTGCGGGATGCCATTGTAACCGGTCAATTCAACGCGCTTGGGGTCCACCAGGATGAGACGCAGGTCGTCGGGGGTGTTGTTCAACAGGAGACAACTCAGGATGGCATTGACACACACCGACTTGCCGGAGCCGGTGGTCCCGGCAATAAGCAGGTGCGGCATGGATTCCAGTGTGGCGGCCTTGGGGTGCCCGGCCACATCCTTTCCAAGCGCGAATCGCAGCGGCGCTTTGTTGCGGGTGAACACCTCACTCTCCACCACTTCACGCATCGCCACGAGTGCCATCTCTTCATTTGGAACTTCGATGCCCACATAGCCGTGCCCGGGCACCGGGGCCTGGATGCGGATGCGCGGCGCGGCCAGGGCTAGAGCCAGGTCGTCTGCCAGTGAAGCAATCTTGCCAACGCGCACACGCGTCTGACCTGCCCGCGACTCAACGAAGAGCGGTTCCACACCGAACATTGTGACCGTGGGCCCACGGCTGATCTCGATCACCTGGCAGGGCGCGCCGAAGGATGCCAACGTCTCCTCGATAAGCCGGGCGCGCTTTTCGATGAATTCCTCGTTGATCTTGGGAGCCTCCGGCGGCTCAAGGATGTCACCCACTTTCGGCAGCACCCAGGGAATCGATGGAGTGGATGGGAGGTTGGTTTTGATCGTTACGCCAGGCGGAACGGCAGAAGCTGGTTGAGCATCTGCTGGCCGCTCCAAGGGGGTGAAATCGTCAAGCGGTTCTTCCGGTGTCTCGCTCCCGGTCAGACCCTTGGACTGCCTCTGCAACCGCTGGTTCAGCCGGTCTTTGAGTTTTACCCCAAGCGGGCCGGCCCATTTGAACATTTCTTGCATCGAAAGGTCCAGGGTCATTGCCAGGGCGATGACCAGCCAGGCAGCCACCACGATGACCGCTCCGGCTGCACCAATGGCACTGACCAGTCCCTGCTGGAGCAGATAGCCGATGTATCCGCCGCCTTGCCCGGCCTTGAAGCGGGCATAGGCGGTTGCCGTCGAGCCATCGAGACCGTGGAAGGCCACTAGCAGACCGACAAACAGGAGGATCATGCCAACGATGCGTTCGATGTTAAGCGCCGGGAGACGGTCCACGTTGCGGGCCACCAGCCAGACGCCCACCACAATCAAACCAACTGGCAGGATGTAGATACCCCAGCCGAAGACCTGCTCCAGTGGCTGGATCAGCATGCTGGTCAGGCCGCCTTTGCTGGCTGAGAAAAGACTGAGCAACATCAGCAGGCCGACGATGGCTATCACCATGCCGAGGATGTCCATTTTGCGCTCGGGCGAGATCCTGCCCAGGATCGAGAATCGTTCGGGCGAGACTTTTACCCGGGGAGAAGAGCGCTTCGGCCGGAAGGGCTGTGGGGAACCACGCTCAGGCTGCGGTTCCCGGTCAGAAAGACTTCGACTGGCGGAGCGGGAGGAGGAACGCCCTGACGGGAAGGGCCGCGCGGAACCGCGAACGGATTGCGGTTCCTGGTCAAAAGTGCCGCGGCTGCCGGAACGGGAGGAGGGTTTTTTGGAAGAGTGTTTTGAGCGGGTAATCGGCATGGCAAAGTCATTATAGCACAAATGGTCTAAGCCCTTCCGGCACCTTCTTCGACAACCACCCTTACCTCTAAAGACGGGGGCAGGCGGGCACATGTCATCGTGGGGATGTGGTTATCGCGCCTTTTTCAACGACTCGGGTTGTCGACACAGCCCCCCATGGTATATCCTGCGGGTATGATTCCCTCAGCGACGATGATGGCGCAAATGACGGTTTAAGCTTCGGGATCACGTGAGCTTGATACGGTCGATGACAGCATGACGCCGCCTCTACCATGGGCAGGGTATAATTGCCGCAATGTTTGAAATCGTTTTTCTCGGCACCTCAGCATCCGCCCCGTCTGCCAAGCGAGGGCTTTCGGCGCAAATTGTTAAACACGATGAATTTCGCTTCCTGATCGACTGCGGCGAAGGCACCCAGCGTCAGGTGCTGCAATCCGGCATCGGCTTCAGAAACCTGAGCAACATTTTCATCACGCACGGTCACTTGGACCACATCCTTGGCCTGGCGGGGCTGCTCTCCACGTTCATGCGGTGGGAAACCATCGAAGAATTGAACATTTACAGCGGCAGATGGGCGCTCGACCGCATCCACGACCTGCTCTACGGCGTGGTTCTGCGGGGTGGGCAGCCAGCGATGATCCTCAACCTGCACGAAATCAAACCAGGCGTTTTCTTCGAGACGGACGATTTTACAGTAACGGCCTTCCCGGTCTTCCATCGCGGCTCAGACTCGCTGGGATTCAAATTCGAAGAGCGCTCCCACCGCCCATTCTTGCCCGAAAAAGCGGAGGCGTTGGGGGTACCATTCGGTCCCATCCGCCGCGATCTGGTGGACGGGAAAACCGTCACACTGGACGACGGGCGCAAGGTGGGACCGGAAGACGTGCTTGGCCCGCTCAGGCCCGGGGTGCGGCTGGTGTATGTGGGCGATGCCGGCCGGACTGAGGACCTGGTTGCCGTCTGCCAGGATGCCGAGGTGCTGATCATCGAGTCCACTTATCTGGAAGAAGAAGCCGAGATGGCCAAACAGTTCTCGCATTTAACTGCAAAAATGGCCGCCGAACTGGCGGCAAAGGCGAACGTGCGGCAATTGGTGTTGACGCATCTCTCACGTCGCTACCGCGAAAAGGATGTGCTGGCCGAAGCCCAGGTTGTCTTCCCGGCCGTGCATGTGGCGCGCGATTTTGACGTTTATTCCTTCAAACAGGAAGGCTAAACATGCCCCGCTCCGAACTCGACCTCAACCCCCTCCACCATATCACCGTGGATGCCATCGGCCAGCCGGGAGCGAGGGTTTTCTATATTCAAGGCTGGCGCGAGACCGACCCTCAGCCGGTGACATTAATCATCGAAAAAGTACAGCTCCAATCTCTTGCCCTGGGAGGGGAGCAGATGCTGGCTGAACTTGCGACACAAAAGCCGGAATTGACTGTTCCGATTACCCAATTCGACGCAGACAAAATGCGCATCTCCCCGCCATTGGATCCGCTCTTTCGCGCCGGGGAGATGGGCTTGGGTTACGACGCAGACCGAGACCTGATCGTCATCATGGTACGCGAGATTGTTTTGGAAGGCGGAGACTCGGAAGAGGCCGCCGAAGTTCGTTTCTGGTGCACGCGGGCTCAAGTCCGCCAACTGGTGGACTGGAGCAGGGAAGTGATCAAACGCGGACGGCCCATCTGTACACAGTGCGGGCAGCCGATGGAACCCGAAGGTCACTTCTGCCCCAAAAAGAACGGGCACAAGCATTAAAAGAATTATCCATCAAGGAATCAAAGAACACGCAAGAAAACTGCCGTTGGTCGGAATCGCGGGTGAATCTCATCCCCAATTAATTCCTTGATGTCTGGCAAAGCAATTCTTTATGACCCGATCTCTTGAATCTATCCTTCCTATTCTCGAACACGGCAACATTGACCTCAAGGGCCAGTTCCTGCTGGGCTCGAATTACACCTTCCTCGTCACCGTTAAAGACGCAGGGCAGGAAGTCCCTGCTGTCTACAAACCGCGGCGGGGCGAGCAGTCATTGTGGGACTTCCCTGAAGCCTCCCTAGCGGGGCGCGAAGTGGCTGCCTACCTCGTCAGCGAAGCGCTCGGCTTCGGCTTCGTACCGCTCACGATCCTGCGCGACGGACCGTTCGGTCCCGGCTCGCTCCAGGAGTACATTGAACACAACCCCAACCTCCACTACTTCACCTTCAAGCCCGCCGACCGGGCGCGCTTGCGCCCCGTCGCCCTGTTCGACCTGCTGGTCAACAATGCCGACCGCAAGGGCGGTCACATCCTTCTTCAGAAGCGCACTCGCAAGCTCACCCTGATCGACCACGGCCTGTGCTTCCACGCAGAAGACAAACTGCGCACAGTGATCTGGGACTTTGCCGGGGAGGAAATCCCTCCCGAACTGATCTCTGCATTGAAAACGTTCCAGAAGCTCCTGCACCTGAGCCTGCCTGCTGACCTTCAGCAGTACCTTACCCAGGAAGAACTCTCAGCCCTGAATATGCGTACCGATGTGTTACTGGCAAGCCCGGCATTCCCACCCCCACCGGAAGACCGCCGCGCATTTCCATATCCACCTCTGTAAGGGCAACAAAGGTATAGCCCTTCATTTGATTAAGGAGATTATTCATGTCCCAATCCCGTCTCGCCCTGCTCGGTTTCGGCAACGTCGGACGCGCCCTAGCCCGCCTGCTAAAGCGCAAAGAGGCCGAACTCAAAGAGAAATATGAAATCAACTTCACCGTGACCGGCATCGCCACCAGGCGGCACGGGTTTGCCATCTCTCCGAATGGTCTCGACGTCGAAAAGGCCCTGGCACTGGTTGAGAGCGGACAGTCGCTTTACGAGATTTCCAAGTATCCCCTGACCGATTCGCTCGATTTCGTCCATTCCGTCCCGGCAGATGTACTTTTCGAGAACACCCCGGTCAACCTCCAGGATGGTGAACCCGCAATCTCTCACCTGCAGACGGCCCTTGAACGGAATATGCACGCCATCACCGCCAACAAAGGTCCGATTGTTCATGCCTACCGGGAACTGATTGAACTGGCGCAAGCCAAGGGGCGCAAGTTCTACTTCGAATCTACCGTGATGGATGGGGCGCCCATCTTCTCGCTCTTCCGTTCGGCCCTACCCGCGACGCAGGTGAGCTCCTTGCGCGGCATCCTGAACTCGACCACCAATCTCATCCTGGGACGTATGGAAAAAGGCGAATCGTTCGACGACGCCGTCAAATATTGCCAACAGATCGGCTTGGCCGAGAAGGATCCCTCCATTGACGTGGACGGCTGGGATGCAGCCATCAAGGTGGCCGCGCTGGTTACGGTGCTGATGGGCTTGCCGCTCAAGCCGCAGGAGGTGGACCGCACCGGCGTGCGCGGCATTACAACGAAAATGGTAGCGGATGCCAAGGAGCGGGGCAAACGCTGGAAGCTGGTCTGCACGGCCGAAAGAGATGGAAATACGGTCAAGGGTCGCGTGGCCCCGGAACTGGTTTCCCCGTCCTCGCCGCTATACAGCGTGGAAGGTTCCTCCTCCATCGTGGAGTTCCACACCGACACATTATCCAGTCTCAGTATTTTAGAAGGCAATCCCGGCCCAGAGACTACGGCTTATGGTCTGCTGGCGGATTTCATCAATGCAATGAGAGGCCAGTGATCCGTGGGCAGTACTGAAAATAATGGTGCTCAAGCGGACGCATTCTGTTGACCAAAACTCAAATCGCCCTGCGGAATTCTCGGCAGGGCGATTTGATTCCTCCATGTGTCTGATAGTGGCTCGTCCCAAGGGGATACCCTGCTTGTATCATATCCTCCGGCAGGAACTATACGCTTCCCCTCCCAGAAGGATACCGGGACGGTGTTCGGGGACGATGTTGCGAACGCTGCCTCGCTTAGTGCCCCTACTAGAACAACAAATGTCCCAGCAGCACCGCTACCAGCGTAACAGTGATATTGTCCACATCCTTGAGCGGCAGGGACTCGACCAGCGTCCCGACCAGGGCGATGTAGGTAATGGGGAGTAGATAGGCGCTAAAGGGCGCAGGGAAGACACCTGCGAATACAAATATGAACAGGATGAAAGCCGCCAGCACCCAGCCGCCCAGTAACATCCCCAGCGACCCGGCCACCGATTTGCCCTTGCTCCACGGTAGTTTCGGGGACTTGATGCCGCGTCCCATGATGTCGGCCAGGCCGTCGCCACCGCACATCAGCATCAGGGCCAGCATACCGATGGGGGAAGTCTTCCAGTAGACCAGCGTCATGACGACGAAGACGATGCCATAGAAGAGTGGTCCGCGCAAAATCTCGCGCCGGTCACCGGTGCGTGACATGGCTTTAACCGATGCTTCATCTTTCATAATCCCCAGCCCAATCAGGGCGAACTGAACGGTGATGGCGAACGGCACCAGCGCCGCCAGCCAGCGGGCATACCAGACATCCGGGAAGAGCAGCCAGCACAACACAAACAACGGGCCGGTTAGGATGTGGATGAGTTTGCGGCTCAGGTGGGATTCGATCCACCCGCGCTGGGCAAAAAGGTCCAGCAGGCGCAGTTCGACCAGCGCCACGGCAAAGGTAATGATCAGAGCAAGGAAAGGATTCATATTTATCTCCGTTGAATGGATCAGGATTTACCTATTAAAACACGTCCGGGGCAAATTGTATACGGGGATGGAACCAAAGAAACCCGTTTTCGAGAAGGTTGAATGCCTGAAAGTCCTCACCTCCCCAAACCCCGATCCGGGAATGGTTTTTCCAGTTTCCGAATAAAATAGTCTTATCTTTCGTTATATAAGTGAACACTTCAAGCAGGATAAAAAGGATGTCTGGTGGCACAACCCCAACCTGAGGACACTGAAACCAGCCTGATCGACCAGGCCCAAAACGGTGACCGTAACGCCTTCGGAGAACTGGTCCGCCGCCACTATCAGGGAGTTGTCCTGGTCGTTTATCGCATGTGCGGTGACGCCGGAATGGCGGAGGACGCCGCTCAGGAAGCCTTTATGCGAGCCTGGGTGAATCTGCCATCCTACCAGCCCCGGTCCTGCTTGCGCAATTGGTTGTACCGCATCGCCATCAACGCCGCACTGGATGTGCTGCGGCGCAAGCCAGAAGAAAGGCTCGAAGACGAGCAAGTACTGATGGTCACAGACCAGACAGCGGGCCCGGAGACGGCCCTGATCGAAAAAGAACAGGTGGCCCTGCTCCAGCAGGCCATGCAGTCCTTGCCCGAGGCAGCCCGCTCAGTGCTTGTCCTTCGTGAGTATGGCCACCTCTCGTACCAGGAAATAGCCAGCGTGCTCGATGTGCCGGTCGGCACGGTGATGTCTCGGTTGAATTACGGCCGAAACCGGCTGCGGGAAACCCTTATTTGTCATGAGGCAAAAACGGAGAAGGAATATGCATGAAGATATGCGCATACTGCTGAACGCGTTTCTGGATGGCGAACTGCGTGGCCGGCGCCTTCAGAAAATGCAGACCCACCTGGCCTCCTGCGAAGCCTGCCAGAATGAACTAAAGGAACTGCGTCTCGTTTCGAACCTGTTGCAGGCTGGCGCCGCCCCGGAGGCACTCCCCACCGAGCGTTTCGTATCCCAACTGACCTTGAGCCTGCCGCGCCGGCCCCAGCGCGACCGGTCGCTTAGGCCCGGCTCACTGACCGGGTGGCTCGTCCCGGCGGGATTGCTTGGAGCCTGGTACTTTGTGCAGACGGTATTCGCCCTCACCAATATGATCACAGCGGCAAATATGACCGGCTTGCTGGGGAATGCCGAGCGTTGGCTGGGCGGATGGCAGATGTCAATCTGGTTCAGCGCGGCAGCCAACCTGTTCGGCGGGCAGGCAGTCGGAACCCTGCCCACGCTTTCCCTGCTGAACAATGTGAGTGTCTTCGGCGCGAACCTGTTGAGTGGGTTCCTCTGGCAGGCTGTAATCGTTTTGTTCTACTGGGCCTGGCTTTTCATCTGGTGGCTTCGTCGCGGACCGCGGCCGATGAAGATGCAAAAAGCGTCGTAATGGCAAAAACAGCGACTGAAGTCCCCACTCCATAAGAGTCTTTCTACAGCGACTGAAGTCGTTTCTACTTTCTAGAAAAGGAGAATTAACATGATCGACATTGGAAAAATCCTCAAGCGTAGCTGGAACATCCTGTGGAACTACAGAATCCTGTGGATCTTTGGTTTTATGTTGGCACTCACTGGTGGAGGTGCTGGAGTCGGGAACAAAGGTACTGGTTACCAGTTCAGTAGCAACCGTAGCATCAATTGGGGCAATGGCAATAATCCCAATTTTCAACCCGGCCCGTTTTGGCGG
>JBGPQK010000039.1:0-28368 GCA_041489005.1 Anaerolineae bacterium | reverse complement strand
TCTGGTTGGCTTGTTCTTCTTTTACATTACATTCGAGTTCACCCTGGTTAGCATCATCCCGTTGATGACCGAACTCCTGCCTTCGGCGCGCGCCACCCTGATGGCTTTCAACGTGGCGGCCCTCTCGCTCGGCCGCGCCTTGGGGGACCTGCTGGCCCCGCGCTTGTACGGATTGGGCTTCTGGTTCATCGTATTGGGAGCGGTGGGATTCAATTTGCTGGCCCTGGCTGCGCTTCGAAAAATTAAGACAGCCATTTGATTGGTTTGCATTAATAACCTTGTATTACCCAAAATCTGTTAACCCACTAAACTATGACATATAAATATGGTTGGGCGGATTAAAGGCTCTGTGTCCAAAGTAAAGGAGAGTCAACTGATATGCAAGTAACCATCATTGCACCAGGAAGTCGCGGAGACGTACAACCCTATGTTGCGCTCGGAAAGGGGTTTAAAGAAGCGGGGCATACAGCTAGAGTCTTTGCCTCTCAGGATTTTCAAAACCTGATCACGGCTCATGGTCTGGAATTCTTTGATATGGGCGGCAGCATAGAGGCTGTCGCGCAAAGCATGGAAGGTCTTCTTGAGCAAGGGAACTTTATTAAAATTCTATCGAGTATGGGGCCCGCCGCGCAACGTTTTGTTGGTCAGGCTGCTGTAAACGGGCTTGTGGCATGTCAGGGTTCCGATCTAATTATTGGTGGATTAGGTGGACTTTTTGTAGGGCTGGCCCTAGCGGAAAAATTGGGCATTCCCTTTGTTCCAGCATACTTATATCCGTTTACACCTACCCGTGAATTCTCCAGTGTTTTGTCGCCATTGCCACAGACGCAGTTGCCCTCATGGACCAATAGACTGTCGCATCGCCTAGCACAACAGATGATGTGGCAGACTTTCCGCGCGGCGGATAACAAAGCACGCAGCCAGGTCTTGCAGATTGCTCCAGCACCATTCTGGGGACCTTTTGCTTCTCTGCAGCAGAAAAAACAGATGATCCTATATGGTTACAGTGCGCAGGTTATTCCGTTACCTACGGATTGGGACGATTTTATCCATGTCACCGGATACTGGTTTTTGGAACCGTCTGCTGGGTGGGAACCTCCCATTCCCCTTGTTAATTTCCTGCAATCCGGCCCGCCACCCGTCTATATCGGCTTCGGGAGTATGGTCAACAGAAAACCGGAAGAAACAACTGATCTGGTCTTGCAAGCCTTAGCACGAACCGGCCAGCGCGGGATATTATCTTCGGGTTGGGGCGGTTTGAAGAAAGAGGATTTACCAGATACAGTGTTAATGATTGGCTCAATGCCACATAGCTGGCTATTTCCTCAAATGGCCGCCGTCGTGCATCATGGCGGCGTAGGCACCACGGCCGCGGGTCTTCGGGCAGGCATCCCTGCGATTGTCACACCCTATTTTGGCGATCAACCGTTTTGGGGTCAACGGGTTTATGAGTTGGGAGTGGGTCCCAGGCCCATTCCGCGCCAGCGTCTGACAGTCGATCGTCTGGCTGAATCTATTCGTTGCGCGGTGTCCGACACCGAGATGCGGGAGAAAGCTGCTCGCTTGGGGGAACGCATTCGAGCTGAAAACGGGATTGCCCGGGCTGTGGCAGTCATCGAGCAGAATGGAGGGCACTAGTCGTTCGCCTAACAATTCCACACTTCACGAGCCGGCTGTAGCGCTTTGTGCTCATCCAATGGGTACCCAAAACCAGCACGCTTCTGGTCTCTAGATTGGCTTCAATACAACTATCAAGTTGGCGACTAAGGGCGACAGTTAGGTATAAATCCGTCCCGGTAACTCCCGGCGGGATGACCTATTCCTGGGGTAAAATAAATCTGCCATGCTCATTCACTCCGCCTCCCAACTCCTAATCCTCTCCGGTGGCCCCCAGCGCGGAACCGACCTTGGCCGTCTCGACATCCTCGAAGACGGCGCAGTGCTCCTCCGCGACGATAAGATCCTTACCGTCGGGCCGTCCAAAGAATTGCAGGCTGCCCATCCGCACGAACCGACCCTGGATGCCTCCGGCTGCGTCGTCATGCCCGGTTTTGTGGACCCACACACCCACATCGTTTGGGCCGGGGACCGGGCAGCCGAGTTTGAGATGAAAATGGCCGGGGCAAAATACCTTGACATCCTGGTAGAGGGCGGCGGGATCAACTCGACGGTCCGCAAGACGCGGGAAGCCTCCATTGAGACGCTCTTGGAGGAGACCCGTCCTCGTCTCGCCCGTATGTTCGCTCATGGCACTACCACCGCCGAAGCCAAGACCGGCTACGGTCTCAATACAGAAACCGAATTCAAAATGTTGCAAGCCATTCTGGCCCTCGACGCGGCCGGTCCGCTCGAACTGGCTCCGACGTTTCTGGGTGCGCACGCCATCCCCCCTGAATATAAAAGCAACCCACAAGCCTATACTGACCTGCTGTGCGCAGAGATGCTGCCGTTCATCCGACAGTGGTGGAGCAACCAGCCTTCAACAGCCAAACTTCCACTGCCCTTTGTGGACGTATTCTGCGAGACCGGAGCCTTCGACCTGGCTCAGTCCCGCCAGATATTAACCCAGGCCAAAGAATTGGGCTTCCCGCTCAAAATCCACGCTGATGAGTTCGACAATTTGGGCGGCGCATCTCTGGGCGTTGAACTGGAGGCTGTATCGGCAGACCATTTGGTGAAGATATCCGATATCGATATTCAGGCACTGGCTTCGGGTGATACCGTGGCCGTCTCGCTGCCCTGTACTCCTTTTGGCCTGGCCGAGAGCGAATACACCCCGGCGCAGAAAATCATCGCCGCTGGTGGCCTCCTGGCACTGGCCAGTGACTGTAACCCCGGTACTGCATGGTGCGAGTCCATGCAGTTCGTCATTGCGCTGGCATGCCGATCATTGAAACTGACGCCTGCCCAGGCCATTGCTGCCGCCACTATCAACGCCGCCCACGCCATCCGTCGCTCCGGCCGGATTGGCTCCCTAGAACCCGGCAAACAGGCTGATTTGCTCGTCCTGTCTGTAGCAGATTACCGACACCTTGGTTATCGCTTTGGGACGAACCTCGTCAAACAGGTTATCAAAAAGGGACGAGTTTACCCGGTGCAGACCGGTACTCACCCCGCTGAACGTCTCGCAGAGGCGGAATAAATTTCCTTTCAGGAGGTTGGATATGTCCATTGATTTTTCGACATTCTCGTCCAGTCAAATTGTCTGGTTGTTGCTGGCCGTTGTCGGTGTCGTAGTAGTGTTTGTGGTCATCCGCTTCTTTTGGAAGCATCTCCTGAAATATCTATTCCAGGGCTGTCTGGTCATCCTGGTGATCATCGCACTGCTGGCGTTGCTCCGTTACTTCAAGGTTTTCTAAGCCGCTTGGACCTTATGAATCCCTCGAGTCCGCAAAGTCGCGTTCCATCTTCTTTACCGATATAAATCAGGCTCCAATGGCCTCACTATGATTATTCCTTTCCGTCCCCTCCTCGTCGTCGAAGAGGTTACCAACTTTCTTAAACTCCAGCCTCAGGCGTTCGGGACCTTGCTCCGGCAGACCCAAAATGACCGCAAGGAGATACGGTCGGAGCTAGACCAGATTTTCCATATCCTGGACGAATTCAAACGTCGCTAACCATGAAACCTGCGCTTTCAGACCTTGAACAGCTGGCTCGCCAGGCCGGTGAACTTCTGCACCACGGATACGAGCACGATCATCAGGTGGACTATAAGGACGTTATTGACCTCGTAACTGAAGTGGACCACCAGTCTGAGGCATTTATACTCGCCGAAATCCAGCGTCTTTTTCCCGGCCACCAGATTGTCTCCGAGGAAATTGGCCTGGTGCCTGGTCACAAGGGTGACCAGTGGTATGTAGACCCACTGGATGGGACGGTCAACTATGCCCATGGCATTCCCTTCTTTTCTGTATCCATCGCTTATGCCCGGAACGGGGTCGTGGCTCTCGGCGTGGTCTTCGACCCGATGCGGAACGAATTATTCGCGGCCAAACGCGGGCAGGGGGCCTGGTGTAACGGACGCAAGCTCCATGTCTCACAAGTGACGGAATTCCAGCGCAGCCTGCTCGTAACTGGCTTCCCGTACGACGCCTGGTCAACGCCTCAAAACAATCTCGAATACTTTGGTCGTTTTACCAGAATGACTCAAGGCGTGCGCCGCCTCGGCTCGGCTGCCCTGGATCTGAGTTACGTAGCCGCCGGTCGTTTCGAGGGTTATTGGGAATTGTCTCTCAACCCTTGGGATGTAGCCGCCGGAGGGCTGATCGCCGCCGAAGCCGGGGCGACTGTCACCAACCTGGATGGGCAAAGCGAATATCTTACTCCGCCCTGTTCCTTGCTGGCGGCCCCACCCGACCTGCACGTAAAAATGCTGGAGATCTTGAGCGGAAAGGCTTGATTATTGCCTGCCATATCGCACCAATTTTACAATTGGCCTGGTATCTCTAAATGATATAATTTTCGTACTGCTTGTTACAGAAGGAGACTATTTTGGCTGATCCTCGTGTTGAACAACTTGCAAAAATTCTGGTGGACCACTCGGCGCAGATCAAACCCGGCGACCGGGTTGCCATCGAGGCGACCACTGCGGCCGAACCGCTGGTTCGTGCCCTCTATGCTGTCATTCTGGAACGTGGCGGGCTTCCCTACCTGCTCCTGGAACTGACCGACCAGGATGAGATCCTCTTCGCGGTTGCAAAAGACGAACAACTGGATGCCACCCCGCCCATCCGCAAGCTGGTCTATGAACAGTTCGAGAGCCGCATCCGCATCCACTCGGCCACCAACCCGCGTGGCCTCTCGGGTGTGGATCCAGCCAGGCAGCGGAGGCGGGCGAAGTCCCTGGCTCCCATTTTGGAGGCACAGATGCGCCGCGGTGCCGACCGCTCCTTCAAATGGGTCTCCACCCTGTTCCCCACCGGGGGTTTCGCGGCGGAAGCCGGGATGAGTTTACCGGACTACGAGGACTTCGTCTACCGTGCCTGCCACGCCGACGCTGCGGACCCAGTTGCTCTTTGGAAGAAAGTAGAAGCCGAACAGAGCAGCATCGTTGACCGCATCAATGGCCATAACCAGGTCCACCTGCGCGGCCCGAACGTTGATTTGAGCCTGTCGGTCAAGGGGCGCAAGTTCATCAATTGTTCCGGCGTGAACAACATGCCAGACGGCGAAATCTTTACCGGCCCGGTCGAGGACTCGGCCAACGGCTGGGTGCGCTTCTCCTATCCAGCCATCTTTAACGGTGTCATGGTCGAAGGTGTGGAATTGACCTTCACCAATGGCAGGGTCACAAAGGCCAAGGCTGACAAGAATCAGCCCTTCCTGCTGGAAATGCTCGAGTCCGACCCCGGGGCGCGTTACCTGGGCGAATTTGCCATCGGCACGAACTACGAGATTGACCACTTCTCACGCAACATCCTGTTCGACGAGAAACTGGGGGGTACCTTCCACATGGCGCTCGGGTCGGGCTATCCGGAAACCGGCAGTAAGAACAAAAGCATGATCCATTGGGATATGATCTGCGGCATGAAGGAGGACTCCGAGATCGCTTTAGAT
This sequence comes from Anaerolineae bacterium, assembly GCA_041489005.1. GTDB lineage: Bacteria > Chloroflexota > Anaerolineae > Anaerolineales > Villigracilaceae > UBA877. Next base: position 22,812 of record JBGPQK010000039.1, on the reverse strand, counting down.
GGAGAGGTCGTCTACAAGAACGGTAAATTTTCGGATTAAAAAAAGGGCGGGGATGAACTCTGCAGTTGCAAAGTTCCCTGACGGGGCGGCTTGCTTGGCTGCCCCGAATTCTATGCTCGCCAGAACCCGCGCCGCAGGGGGCGAACATCTTCCGAGATGACAAAAGCCTCCGCATCCGTCGCATGGACGATGTTCTCGACTTTTGATACATCCTTACGAAGCACGCTGACACTCAGCATACTGACCATGCCATCCCGGCCGCGAGCCGGGATTTCGGTCACGCCAAATCCGGAGTCTCGTAAAACCTCTGATAATACCGTTCCGAAGCGCTGGGTGACAATGCTGATCTTGACGTGCCCGATGGCCAGGCGTTCCTCGATCCACATCCCGACCACGTTGCCCGTGGCAAACCCGGCGGCGTAGCCGACAATATTCAACGGGTTATCCAAGTGTTGCAGCACCGAGGTGATGGCGATGACGAAGATGGCCGATTGGACAAAGCCCAGCACCCAGGAAATCCCTTTGCGCCCGCGCACGACGAACAACATGCGCAGGGTGTCACAGGTCATGTCACTGACGCGCAGGGCGAAGATACCGAGGGCACCCAGCCAGGCAACGGGGGAGAGGAAAATTTCAAACATGGGACACCATCCTTTCAAAACATCAGGGCGACCGGTTTGGTCGCCCTGCCAGCTTATTTCATCTTATTTCATTGCAGGCATATACAACCGGTCTACATATTCTTTGAGCATCCGCCGGGTACTGAACTGCGGCGTGACCGTTCGCAGGGAATCTTTGATCATCGCCACCCACTTGTGGGGGATGTCTTCCGCGCCGCGTTCAGTGTAGTACAAGGGGATAATCTTGTTTTCCAGCGTATTGTAGAGGCTATCAGCGTCGGCTTCATCCTGGACCTCGGAATCGAGATCGGCATCCTCGCCAATAGCCCAGCCGTTGGTCCCGTTATAGGCCTCACGCCACCAGCCGTCGAGCACCGAGAAGTTGATGGCGCCATTCAAGGCGGCTTTCATACCCGAGGTCCCGGAAGCTTCGTTGGGTCGGCGCGGGGTGTTCATCCACACATCCACACCCTGGACCAGGTAGCGGGCCAGGTTCATATCATAATCCTCGAGAAAAACGAGGCGCCCGCCATTCTCGGCCTTTTTGACGACGCGGTAGACTTCCTGGATGAGCATTTTGCCGGGTTCATCGGCGGGATGAGCCTTTCCGGCAAAGATAATTTGTACCGGGCGGTTGGGACGGTTGACGAGCTCAAGCAGGCGGTTGAGATCCCTTAAAACCAGGTTGGCGCGCTTGTAAGTGGCAAAACGGCGGGCAAAGCCGACGGTCAACACATGGGGATCGAGCATAGCCCCGGAGGCGATGACTTGCACAGGTTGCAGGTCGCCATTCATCCAACGCGTGCGGGCACGGTTGAGCACATAAAAAACCAGCTTGCGTTTGAGATGCATGCGAACCGCCCACAGCTCGTGATCGGGAATGCCATCCACTTTGACCCAGGTCTGCGGGTCGTCGAGACGCTCGAGCCAGCCTTCGCCCAGGTATTTATCGAACAGGAGGCGCAGGCGGCGGGCCATCCAGGTGGGGGTGTGAACGCCGTTGGTTATATAGGAGATGGGAACATCATCATCTTCTTTGATCTCGGGCCAGAGGAAGTGCCACATTTTGCGTGAGACGCGACCATGCAGTTCGGAAACAGCGTTGTGCCCATCCGAGAGACGCAAAGCCAGGATCGCCATGCTGAAGGATTCACCCCAGGGCTGGCGGTGGCGGGCCAGGTCCTCGAACTGGTCACGTTTCAGACCAAGTTCAGGCCAGTAGTTGGAGATGTTCTTGTCGATCAACCAGAGGGGAAATTCGTCATTCCCGGCCGGGACCGGTGTGTGCGTGGTGAATACATTGCCTTTGCGCGTTTTGGCGATGGCCTTCTTAAAGGTCATCCCCGCGGCGACGAGTTCGCGCGCCCGCTCCAAGGTCAGGAAGGCGGCATGCGGCTCGTTCATATGCCAGACACCCGGCTCGTAACCCATGACTCGCAAGGCGCGGACACCGCCGATGCCCAACAATACTTCCTGGGCCACCCGCAGGTCAATGTCACTCCAGTAGAGGCGGGTGGTTAACTTGCGGTCGTTGGGAGTATTCTCGTCCAGGTTGCTATCCAGCAGGTAGAGCGGGATGCGCCCGACGCGCAGCTCCCAGATACAGGCGTTGACCGCCCGGTCGGGGAAGCTGACACTAATTTTCAACATTTCGCCGTCTTTATCCAGTACCGGCAGGACCGGCAGATCGTCAAAATTGAGCGGGTTGTTGATCGAATCCTGCCAGCCGTCTTCGGAGATGCGCTGGGTGAAGTAGCCTTCGTCGTACATCAGGCTCACACCGACCAACGAGAGACCCAGATCAGAGGCCTGCTTCAAATGGTCGCCGGCCAACACTCCCAGACCGCCGGAGTAAATTGGCAGAATCTCGTGGAGGCCAAATTCCATCGAGAAGTAGGCAATGGTCTGCTTGAGGCGGGTTTTGTAGGTGCGGGCGGCCCAGGTATCGGTGGTTTTCAGATAATCATCGAAACTAGTGAAGACACGGTCGTACAGTTCCAGATAGACAGGGTCCTGGGCAGCGGCATTAATCTCGAACCGCCCGGCGGATTTCAGAAAGCGCAGGGGGTTATGGTTGAGTCGCTCCCAGAGGGCATTATCCACGCGGTTGAAGAGCCGCTGGGCATGCGGGTTCCAGGTCCACCAGAGGTTGTAAGCCAATTCGCCGAGGCGGTTAATGCGACGGGGCAGATCGAAATGATTGGGGATTTTCGTGAGGAATGCAGGCATCGATTGTTCCTTCCAAGCGGCTATCATACCAAAATACTTGAACATTGTGTAACTATTGTACGAAGAGCACGGCATCGACGATTCATCCCACGGGGATACCCTACGGGTACGATGTGCTTCGCGATATCATCGATGTGGCGTGCGGGCGGTGGAACCGCCCGCCGCGCAGGACGATATCGCAATGACACACGAAGAGAACTACTGGCCGAAACCGCCCAACTATTCGAGCCCTGCCTGAGCGACTCCTTCTTCCCCCAGATCGGCGAGGCGATGCTTCGCGATGCGCCCGATGTGGCGCAAACTTTGACGATTCGTGTTAAATAGGATCCTCAAAGGTTAACATCGACGCCTCATGGCGTCGATGTGGCGCACTGCGACTTGAGGTCGCAGTGCGCGCATGGCGGTGTTGAACCGGGGTGGGGTGCGGGTGGACTTCCTGCACGGCTCATGAGCAGCGATGGTGCCGATAGAACTCTCGATATTTATGCCAACCAGGGATTATTTGATGAGTCGACCTGCCAGGTAGAGCGGCCAGGTCGACAGGTTCAAGACCAGCACTTTACAGAAGAGATACCAATTGCCCATAGAATGAATGGCGGAATCCCGATTTGAAGCGTCCAGCCTTTGGGGACAAAGGGGACGAAATCATTTCGAAGTGAGTTGAGTTTCTTTACTCTCCCAATTACATTGTCATATAGGTAGCAGACTGCCAACTACAAAACTGGCTGCGTTTAAGGCAAAACTGACCCAAAGCGCTTCCTGGAATTTCATGGTAGTTCGTTGGGACAGATACAAACCACCTGCCTCCACCAACCAAACTACGCCTTCAGCAAATAATGTCAGAAAGACTGGATTTAGTCCGCTAAAACCACTGAGTGAGATCCACAAGACTGGTTGGGTGATCAGATTTAGGAGCAGGATCACGGTGAGAATAATTGAGGCAGATCGCTTCTTCCACAATACATACCCTGTCCCCAATAGCAGTTCGACGACAAGGGTGATGATCAGCCCTTGTGTCCATTTTATCCCGACCAGGGTTGCAGGTATGGCAAGCAGCCAGGCTGCCTTCAGCCAATTGTAATAAGAGGCGGGGGTTGCTCCGGCACGGCCGGTCCTGACGGCCAATGCCACCAGTATAATTGTCAGAATGATCTCCACAAAGGGGAATGCTACTGTGGCCAAAAGATCAAATAATGTGGGCGCTCCCGTTTTAAAAAATGGCACGTTGGGACCCAGGGTTTTTTCTTCAACTTCCAAACTTTCTTCATGAACAGTGACCAGATAATTGGCGAAGTAGGCGTGTTTGGTAAAGATATTGCTTCGGCGGGTCACGCCGTCGGAGAATTCAATTGTCAGTCGATGGTAGGGGCTATAACTATAGCCAGCCGAATAACAGGCATTGATCTGGCATTCGAATCGTTGTGGTCCTATCTGTGGAAGGGGTTCATATTGAACACACGCTTCATCCTGGCATTCAAGCAATTGCCCGGAGATGATGGTTGGTCCGGGTTTTATCCGGCTGATAAAGATAAATTGCATGGAGGGATGGGGGCCTGCATCAGCCTGAACGCTTTGGAATGGAATGGCACTCATGAAGAGGCCAAGGAGAATAATGGGTATGATAATTTGAAGGCGAGTTGCTTTCATCATGCCTCCTGATTCCTTTTTCCGCAATAAGAAAACGCTTACTCACCCAACGGATTCAACACCCGCCCCACGAACAGGATCGTCCCCGTTGGCACATCGCGGATAACGAAAATGAACGGCCGATCGATGCGCAACTCCTGCGGCAGGGATACAGGCCTGGCGCCAAAAATGGTGGCAGCGGCGGCTTCTGTGCCCGCTTCGTTAACCAGGACATAGGCCTTATGCAATGCCTGGTACACGTATAAGCGCTCCGGCTTCGTGATGCCGCTGAAATCCGCCTTAGATTCATCAAAAGCCAATGGCATCCCCAACGCAGACAAAACCGGGATCAGGTCGAAAGCAACGCTGAATTCAAATCTCGGCATGTAAAGAGTCAATTGGCCAGGTCCCAATTCATCCAGGATGGCTGAAAACTTCGCGGCATCCAGCGTGCTCTCGACCAATTCAAACGTGCCCTGGTCGGGGAGGATGATCACCATCTCTGCCAGATTGCCTTTATAAGGCAACGCCACCACCTGGTACCCATCGCCAGAACCAACCCGGACCGGGATCTCGTCATCAGTCTGCATGGTGGGAACCTGCACCTGCGATCCATCCAGCAGGGTAAAAGGCGCATCACGGGTTAATTTCTCAACGAACGCTTCCTGCCAGGCGGCTTTGAAGTAAACCGCGTTCGCCAGAACCATGCGCGTGGACGGGTCAACAGAGCCGGGCGGCATGACATCCTTGATCTTTCCCTTCGTTTCGCGGTCGACCCAGTCATTGATCTGCTGCCGGGCGGAATCGGGCGCGGCGATGAAATCCAGCAGGCGCACACCCGCGCCATAATTGACAGCCAGAAGGTCAAGGTACGCTTTCTCAAACGGGTAATCGAGCTGACCCCAGACCGCATTGGCAATGTAGAGCTGCAGGGGGTTTTTAGGATCGATCTTTCTGGATTGTGCCGGGCGTTGGGCGAGGTCAAGCGAAAGGGCATTCATTGCCGGGTGGAACTGGTCCGGCGGCAAAGTGAAATGGAGGGTGCTGGCAATTTGGGAAGCAGTCTCGCCGGCGGCGCCGCCGTACAACATTGCCGAAGCCAATGAAATGCTGTATGGGGAAAAGATCAGGTTACCGACACCCCCATGCACCTGGCGGTAAAAATCAAAGGCGAAGGCGTTATTGCCATCCAAAAGGGTTTGCGCATCGGCCGCAGGAATTATTGGAGCGAACTCCCGCGGCAGGTCTGATTTGGCCACAGCGCCCGTATCTGCCGAAGCAAACTCGCAGGCTGACAGCAGTATCACCATCAGAATTACGCATATACCATTTAAGCAGCGCATTCGAGCCTCCTTCCGGTGAAACCAACCTTCTTATTATAGACGCTGTGATGAAAAAAACGTTCCATCAGGGAATTCGGAAAATTCAGGCATTTTAGGCATTGTTTTCTCCAAGCAAGAAATTCTCAAGAAATACCCGCTGATAGATCATAAAGAAAAAGATAAACATCTGCATTAAGAGTATTTTAATTAAGAATAGGCGCACTAATAAAAGTGCACCTCGTAAAAACCTTGAAAGCTCCTCGCCGAGTAGATATTAAATAGTAACTTTATCACAACGGTTTGCGTTGGTGACGGAGGGGCGGGCGTGGATTCTGCTTGGGAGGAGAAGAACTTGCAGCCAGAAAAATGCGTAAAAATGCCTCACGCGAAGCGTCCCCACCGTTCACTGCACTGCACGCTTTGTTGTGCGGCACTTATGATTTATACCCTAATCATTTCTTAATGTCTTATCAGACCGACAGGCCAATTCTATTGTGCCGTTTGGAAGAAAGTTGGATTTTAAATATTCAAGCGATTGTTTCCGATCTTCGCCGCCTTCAGCTGATAAAAAGATTTGCCCACAAATAACTGCGATATCTTCAATGATCCGTTCATAGCGATAATATGCCATTGCGATTGGATCGATCCGGGTTTGACCATATCCCTGATAGAACAGGGCTTCTTCTTCCTGAGGGGTATGTCCTTTTCCTCCCAGACCTCCACCGACAAACATCAAATCACGCTCTTTGGGGGCAAAAATCAACGTATCCCAATCGATCATATAAAAAGCGCCGTGGTCATCAACCAGAAGATTCCAGGTATGAATATCTGCGTGACATAAAATAAACTCGGGGGGCTGCTCTTGCAGCAACTGAGCGAACCGTTCAGCCCGTTTGACAAGTTCGAGCGTTTTAATCCGTTTGATTTTCAAAAAAGCTGCCATTTCAACCGCAACAGGTTCATCAAATGTCTCTTGCTCAATACGCTCAAGGAACACCTTTACTGAATCGCGCCACTGAGGAGAGAATTTTTCCCGTTGTATACCGCTTGTTATTGCCGAGGGGAACTCAGCAGTGTGAAACCTTTTCAGGGCTGCGCCAAACTCGACCCATTGGTGATCAGACAAGTTTCTTTCAAAACCATCAAGCCCTTCCACATAAGGATATAGGATCACTTTGAAGGGCGCCAGGCTCGCCCAGAGCTGCCCTGTTTGGGTTGTAAGGGATGGGATGATTTGCTTGAACCCCAGGTCGGCAAGATATTTTGGAACTGCCACGGAAGCTTCGTCGAAATCTCCCCGTCTCAACTTTAAAAAGTAAACGGTTTCATCGTTCGTTACGAGGCGATACACAGCCGTATTCAGATCGGCGCCGAGGGGAAGGAAGGCGATTTTCTTAACGCTCAATCCATATTCGGTCTTCAAGCAGTTGATAATTCTTTCGTCTTTGAGTGCAGGTTTTTCCAGCATTGATTTTACGATTTATATATTTCTTATAATAGATCTTTCAATTGTATTGCATTTTGCGGGGGAATGCACAAACTCCCGCCATTATCACAATATTGAAGTACAATTTTCCCGGAGAACTTATGGCCGAAACCGTGCAACTATTCGTCACCTGCCTGATCGACTCCTTCTTCCCCCAGATCGGCGAGGCGATGGTCAAGGTGTTGAACCGGGCCGGGGTGCGGGTGGACTTCCCACCCGGCCAAACCTGCTGCGGACAGCCCGCCTTCAACACCGGGCTGCGCTCGGATGCCCTCCCCCTGGCCATGCACACCATCCAAGTCTTTGAAAAAACCACCGGTGACCTCATCATCCCATCCGGCTCGTGCGCGGCGATGGTGCGCACCGGCTACCTCGAACTCTTCAAGGATGACCCGGCCTGGCTGGAACGTGCCGAGGCGCTGGCGAAGCGAACGTATGAATTCAGCGAGTACCTGGTGGACGTGCGGGGTATTACTGAATTATCGGCCTGCTGGCCGGGGAAATTAACCTATCACCCATCCTGTCATCTGCTGCGCGGGCTGGGCGTGGACCGGCAGCCGCGCGCCCTTCTGGCCGCGGTCAAGGAGGCCAAAATCGTCGAACTTCCCGAAGGCGAGGACTGCTGCGGCTTCGGCGGCATCTTCTCAGTGGAGCACCCCGAACTCTCGGCGGAATTCCTGAAACGCAAGATCACCAATTTCGAAAGAACCGAATCCCCCACGCTGGTGGTCGCAGATACCGGCTGTCTCATGCACATCCAGGGCGGGTTGTCAAGGCAGCATAAGAACCAGAGAGTCCTGCACATCGCTGAAGTACTTGCCAGACGCTGAAAGGATCAGAACATGTTCAGTAAATCTGCCAAACTATACGATACCATCTACCTCAATATGGGCAAGGATTATGCCATAGAGGCCGGGATACTTCACGCACTCATTCAGCAGCACAAGCATACCACCGGGAACCTTCTCCTGGATGTAGCCTGCGGGACCGGACTTCACATCGGCCCGCTGCGCGGGCATTATCAGGTGGAGGGTCTGGATCTTGACGAGAACATGTTGGAAATGGCCCGACAAAAATACCCAGATGTGCCCTTTCATCACGGCGATATGTTGAATTTCGACCTTGGTCATACCTTCGACGCCATCACCTGCCTGTTCAGTTCCATCGGTTACGTTAAAACAATATCCCGCCTGAATCAAGCAATCGGTAATATGGCCAGGCATCTCAAGCCAGGCGGCGTTCTGCTGGTGGAGCCCTGGTTTACCCCGGAAAACTGGAACACGGGTACCGTGCACGCTTCTTTCGTTGACGAACCTGATTTGAAGATCGTCCGCATGAATATCAGCAAGAGAAAAGGCAGGCTCTCCTTTTTCACTTTACATTACCTGGTGGCTACGCCCGAAGGGATCAAACACTTCACCGAATTGCACGAACTCGGTCTGTTCACGGTGGATGAAACCCTGGGCACCTTTCGTGCAGCGGGCCTGGATGTCACCCATGATCCCGCAGGCCTCACCGGGCGCGGTCTGTACATAGGCCTTAATCCAAATCCTTAGGACCATGAACCTGAGATCTTTCAAATCCCGCATCCGCAAATCCATCGCTGACGCGAACCTGCAACTGGCCCTGGACAACAACGCCCAACGCCGCAAGGACGGGAGGCTGGCCGCCCTTGCCTCGCTTCCCGACTACCCGGAACGCCGTCTGCGCGCCCATGCTGTTAAAGCCGACGTGGTCGCGCATCTGGATGAATATCTCAGCCAGTTTATCGCCCGGGTCACGGCGAACGGTATCCAGGTTCATCGCGCCGCGGATGCCGGCGATGCCATCCGCATCTTTCTGGAAATTGCACGACAACACAACGCCCACCTCGTCGCCAAGGCAAAATCCATGGTCTCCGAGGAGATCAATTTCAACCATGCCCTCGAAGCAGCCGGTATCCGTGTCGTCGAGACTGACCTGGGCGAATATATCGTCCAACTGCGTGGCGAACGCCCCAGCCACATCATCACGCCCGCGGTCCACCTCCGCCGCGGCGACGTGGGCAAACTCTTCGAGGAAAAACTCGGCATTCCTTACACCGAGCACATCCCGACCCTGACCAACGCTGCCCGCAAAGTATTGCGCGGAGTATTCCTCACCGCCGACATCGGTGTCTCCGGGGTCAACTTCGGCGTGGTCGAGACAGGGACATTGTGCATCGTCACCAACGAGGGCAACGGGCGCATGTGCACCACCGTCCCGCCGGTCCACGTGGCGCTGATGGGCATCGAGCGCCTGGTCCCCACACTCGACGACCTGGCGCTGTTCCTGTCGCTTCTGCCGCGCTCGGCTACCGGCCAGAAACTGAGCGTCTACACCAACCTGATCAACGCTCCGCTCTCCCCGGCAGAGCCCGGAAAGGATCCCACCCAGATTCGCCACCTGATCCTGCTCGACAACGGCCGCTCGGCGCTGCGCGACTCGCCTCTTGCCGAATCCCTCTACTGCATCCGCTGCGGGGCGTGCCTGAACGCCTGCCCGGTCTTCCGCGAAACCGGCGGTCATGCTTACGGCAGCATCTACCCCGGGCCGATCGGTTCGGTCATCTCCGGCGCGCTGGTGGACCCGACATTCGCTTGCCTCGCCCAGGCTTCGTCGCTGTGCGGCGCATGTAAAGAAGCCTGCCCGGTGGATATTGACCTGCCGGGGATGCTGCTGCGTGTCCGTTCCGGTATGAGCCCACAAAGTACACCTCATCGAACCCGCAAGGCGGAGAATACAAAGGAGGGAGTAGGGGTTCCCACCGCGGTCAAACTCGGACTGAAAGGTTTCCGCATCGCGGCGGGGACCTCGAGCCTTTTCGCCGTTTTCCAGAGCCTGGGAGGCCTGCTCAGCCGAATCTACAGTCCCCGCCGAACGTTCATGCAAATCCCAGCCTGGACAGGTTGGGGTTATAGCAAGGACTTTCCACGGCTGGCTATTCGTCCCTTCCGGAGGCGATGGGGAAAAATCAAGCAAGTGGTAGTAGAAAAATCGGCCCGGCCACAGGAAAGCCTGAAATTCTCTGAACCCACGACACAACCGCTGCACAAACCACTGTCTGATCAATTCGCCGAAGAACTCGGAGCTCTCGGCGGGACCGTTCATCTTGTCTCAGAGCAAGAATTTTCCACCAGGTTGACAGAATTCTTAAAATCCAAGAGTATTGACCGTGTCCTGGTGGACGAAAGCGGATTACGCTATGTTAATGAAATCTCCACCATCCGGGAACCTGACCCGACCGCCCGGGCGGGTATCACGGGGGCGCTGTGCGGGATTGCCGAGACCGGGTCGCTGGTACTCATCTCCGGGGCGGGGCAGACGCTGACAGCCTCCCTGTTGCCGGAGATTCACGTGGCCGTGCTGAGAACGTCCCAGCTGAAACACACCCTCGCCGAGGCGCTACGCATGCCCGAGGTCCGAACTACCCAGGCAGGGGTCATCGTCAGCGGCCCATCCCGTACGGCTGACATCGAAATGACCCTGACCATCGGCGTCCACGGTCCGGGTGAACTGCACGTCTTTTTGATTGACGATTCAATGACCGTCTGATAAAATCACCCCCGCTTAAGCCCCCATCGTCTAGTGGCCCAGGACGGGGCCCTCTCAAGGCCCAAACAGCGGTTCGAGTCCGCTTGGGGGCATACATATAGTCTATATAATCCATACGTTCCAAACAATACGCTTTGATCCAGGGCGTATTTCTTTTTCCTTCAACCGACCATTTCATTTGGAACCGTTTCCCGGGGGCAGGCAAATCCGAAGATATCGCACCTATTCCTCGTTCAGAGATGTGCTGTTTATTTGACCCATGTCCGCTCCGATCCTAGCCACGAAACTGTACACCTCACTCAGCGGCCTGGCCTTGTTCCGCGCCCGCGGCTGGTCGAGTGGCTGAACGAAGGGTTGGCGACGGGTTGCAAACTGACGCTCATCTCCGCCTACGCCAGGTTTTACAAGACCATGCTGGTCAGCGAGTGGATTACTGGTTGCGGCAGGCCAGTTGGCTGGTTATCGCTCGAAGAAGGGGATGGCGATCCGGCGCGTTTCATCTCCTACCTAGTTAAAATGTTACAGACGATCAAAGCAGGAATTGGCGATGGACTGCTGGCGGCACTTCAATTGCCTCAGCCGCTGCAAATGGAAACAATTTTGACCACCCTGCTCAACGAGATTTCGGTCCTCCCTGAGCACTTTTTACTCATCCTTGATGATTTTTGCATGATCGATTCTCAACCGGTCGATCAATCCCTGGCTATCCTCATCGAACACCAGTTGCCGCAGATGCACCTGATAATCGCCACGCGCGAAGACCCCTCCCTGCCGTTAGCCCACCTGCGTGCCGCGGGTCCGTCTGGCTTACCTGCGTTCCACGGGTAAGGTTATGGGGTGGAAGGGACGGAAAAGGGAGGGCGCGACAATCTACTTCCTCGGGTCCCCGTTTTCTCCCTGCATCTTCCTCATTTAATGTTCCAAGGAAGGTCATCGCGGTTAATCACAAAGGGATCCGCAAGAAGGATATCGACGTTGAGGTTGTCCACCAGTGCCCCGCTCTTTCCAAAATAGCCGTGCCAGCAGAGAAAGAAGGCAATCCGCGGGTAATCGTTCTGGATCCGTTTAATGAGGAGCGACGTGTCCCAGTTCCCGGTGCTATAGTTTTCGGGCTCGTACTCAGCGATGCCAAGCGGCTTGCCCATGTTCACGTAAACGGTGTAGTCCGCGATCGACATATCATCCGCGTAGTTGGTGCCCGCGATGATGTCGACGTAGTCGTCTCCCGGATAGTCCCAATCCACGGCCCGGAAGACGGTGGACGTTTGGATGTCGTTGCCGTGCGTGGACGAAGGGGAATAAACCCAAAGGAGATTGTCCAGGCCCTTCTCGTTTGAATAATAATCGTGCATGGCACGGTATACCCGGATGAAGGGTCCCGGGTCGGAGGGATGAGAGGAGATGCCCCACCAGTACCAGCTGGCGTTCATTTCTTGCATGGGTCTGAAGAGCACGACCACACCCGCGTCGCGGAGTTCCTGAAGGGCTCCGGCGATCCGGTCCAATTTGCGCATCCAAGCAGCGTGGACAGGCTTCTCGGGATTGAGGAGATCGTCCAAGCTTGCTCCAGACGGCAGGCCGCTTAGCGCGCTTTCGGGACCCTCCCACGAGCCGGGATTGGACGTGAGGTCTATCTCATCGTTGAACCATGGGTTTAGCGGGGTTAAGGTGACCATGACAATCCCACCGGCGCGGGCGTAGTTGATTAAGACTTCATTGGCATCCGAGAGCTGGGTGGGAGTGAAGGAACGGCTCCATTCAAAATCGTCGCCGATGATGCCCGGCCACTCCCCGGTTTTTTGATACAGGGCTTCAATCATGGTGCGGTAGCCGCGGTACCAGGCATCGTCCGTGATCTCGTCGCCGTGGCCAGCGTTCTGCCCGCTGATTGCGCCGCGGAAAGTCGGGGCGGTGGAGAGGGAGGTGATGAAATCCAAGACTTGAGCCCGCTGAATCACAAAATTTGTGGGTGTAGGTGTTGGAGTGGGCATTGTTGTCTTTGTGGGGGTCGGTGTTATCGGCGGTGTCGATGTTGGTGTGGGTGTTGTCGTTGCTTTCAGATCTGAATTTACACCACATCCCACTAAACCTGGTAGAAGCAACAATGAGAGCAACAAGAGGCCAGCCTCGAAGAAAACGTTCTTTCTTTTCATTTTGGTCTCCTTTTACGGCTTACTGTGCCGCTGAACGGTTGGCGTTACTGGCGCTGGGGAGAGGTCGGGGAGCAGAAAAAACACAAAGCCAGAAAAATGCTTGAAAATGCCACGGAATCCCACATGTCAGGTGCATCCGAGAAGATGACGAGCCATCATTTTAGGGGAGAGAAACCGCCGCGCTTGTCTTGCTAAAAGTATACTCAGAATTGGTATGCACGCAAGCCGTACAATAGCGGTTAAAAGCCCGCCAAATGATTGAAGAGGAACCTCCTGTGATGGCATGAATGATTAGGTTGTCAGCCCCCTCTCGACTTTCTATTATCCCTATATACAGCATCCCCTTGGGGGCACAAAAAAACCGCCGTGAAAGGCGGTTTTTTATTCATCCAATCTGGCCGTTGAGTAGGTAACGGCATCGAGTTGAGCCGCCTGGTCAGCCCAATGATACACTCGAACGCCAGGGTCGATGCCGGGCTGGCAAGATCGGCTCCAGCGAGTTGTTAGGCAGCCTATAGATACAGACTACGGAGTGACGGGAGCGCATCTCAGGAGTACCGTCCCGGAAGAGAATGTGTGGGTCTCGACCGGTTTGAGTCTGATGCTGTTCTGAATCTGCGAGAACGCTGCCTTGCCGGAACCCAGGAAGATCGGGACATAGTAGAGGCGGTATTCGTCGATCAGGCCGGCGGATGCCAAGGCTGAGGCGAGGAGGAGGCCCCCGACGCCTATGGACCCGCCGCTGGGCTGCGCTTTGAGTCGTGCGACTTCGACGACCGCATCCCCTCTTATCAGTCGCGAGTTCCAGTCGACTCTTTCGAGCGTCGACGAGAAGACAACTTTGGGGACTGGCTTCCAGATCTGAGCGTACTCAACTATGACGCCAGGCGCCGAAGGGTCCTGGTCGGCCGTCGGCCAATAGCCAGCCATGATTTCGTACATGCGGCGACCGTACAGGAGGGTGTCGATCTCTCGCTCAACGTCATTAAAATGCCTGTGGAGTTCCTCATCGGGCACGACCCAGCTGGGGTCTCCGGCTGCAGAATCGATATAGCCATCGAGTGAGAGGGATGTCGAGTAAACGAGCTTTCGCATTTCGCCTCCTTGGAGAAGTAGGTGCCTCAGGCTGATTAACTAGAGTATATGCAGATCGAATAACTGCTTTTGGACGATAGGCCTGAGTCATAAACTTTATGTAGTATAGCAGGTCAAGTGAGCTGGTTCAATAGCCACCCTCTCGACTTTGGATTATCCGTATATACAGTATCCCCTTGGAGGCACCAGCCCGAATGACTAATACTTTGTGAGAGGCTTTCCCCTGACTTGATCAGGGGAAAGCCGTTATTAAGGGGAAGAGCGCTATCGGTATCGGATATGGTACAATCATTCCAATCCGATACCGATAAAGGCCAAGATGATTGAACCTCGATTACTTAAACGCTTGGAAACAAAGAAGGCTCAGCTGGATGAACTCCGTCCCCTTCCGACTGCAGCCATCAACCGTTTACGGGATGAAATTCTCATCGAATGGATCTACAACTCAAATGCCATTGAGGGAAGTACGATCACACTCCAGGAAACGCGCCTGATCCTTGAAACCGGATTGACCGTTGGCGGGAAATCCCTGCGCGAGCATTTCGAGGTAACTAATCACAAAGATGCCATTCAGTACGTTGAAGACTTGGTTAAAAATATCGAGCCTATCACTGCATTCCACGTTCGTCAAATCCATAAACTCATCCTGACACACATTGACGATGAGAATGCCGGCAGTTATCGAAAGACACAGGTTCGCATTGCAGGCGCGCCTTTCACTCCGCCCGAATCCTGGCAGATAAACGGTCTCATGACTGAATGGAGCGATTGGGTCGCAAGCGTAGAAGGATCAATGCAACCTGTTGCTCTCGCCGCACAGGCTCACCATCGTCTGGTGGCGATCCATCCATTTATCGATGGGAATGGACGCACCGCCCGGCTGGTGATGAACCTGCTGCTCATGCGCAGCGGATATCCCCCCACCGTCATCCTGCGTGTAAACCGCAAGCAATATTATTCTGTGCTGGCAAAGGCTGATTCCGGGAACACCAATGCACTGGAAAACTTCGTCGCGCGTGCGGTGGAAAACAGCATCAATCTTTATCTCGAAGCCTGCAAACCGGTGATCAAATCTCCCCAACCCGAGGAGGAATGGATCCCATTGCGGGATGCCTGTATTGGTACCCCCTACAGCCAGGAATACATCAGCCTGCTGGCGCGCCTAGGTCGCATTGAAGCCACGAAAAGGGGAAGGAATTGGTATACCACGCGCCAGGCGATAAAAGCTTACCTCGCCTCTCTTTGATCCCCTCTCAACTTTGTATTATCCGTATATACAGTATCCCCTTGGGGGCACCTATTTGTACGGTAGTAAAGTTTTGACAGTTGAATGGGATTAGGTATGAAGATAATGCCCCTTTATTGCTAATAGGGGCATTATGCGGTACTTTTTAGATTTGGAAACGAGCTCTAAAAATGAGTGTGCCCTGCAGGAGTCGGACCTGCGACCAAGCGTATTTATGTACTATTCCAATTAGGTACAATTCTACCTAAATTTGGATTGCGTCTGTGAACCTGGCGGTTTCATTGCACTATATAATTCAAGAAAGCGATTTCAAAAAAGCCTCCTACGATGGCACTGGCGATTACGGCGATAAGTATTTTGAAGATCCGTCTCCTAGGGGTAAATAGAAAGCCAAGCAATATCCCCGCTAAGAATCCCGGGAAAATAAAAAGCAGGCCAATGAAAAGCACTTTTAGATATAGTGCGCCATTACCATTTCCAAGTACTAATGATCCAACGATCGTTGTTGTGACCGCGACTATGGCTGAAGCGACTGCTACACAAAGAATTGGAAATATCCAACTCTTCCGGGATGTGGTTTTTTGGACCAAGCTTCTGGTGACAATAATGCTGATAACTGGTGCATAAATTGGTACCAATATCACTAATCGAAATACATAGGAATAAGGTGAGTTGAAAAAAATGAGGAAGAAAAACATGGGAAGAATTTCCAGTAGATCTGCAGCACCATTAAATCGGTAAAATCCCAGGAATAGAAGTAGACTGATTACACATCCTACGGATAGACCCAATAGAATGTCTACAGCAATAGTTTTAATGGAAGTTTTATCAAGGATGATTTTTCGTTTTGAGCTGATCATAATTCCACCATTGAATGAACAAACACGACCAATTTTATCTAATTATACACTGTGTTTGGGAAAATACGATGTCCTCTCGTGCGGCCCTCTCACCCCCCTGCAGGGGACAAGAGGCCCAAACAGCGGTCCCCTGGCGGGGATGATATCCCCTGCCGGGACGATGTTCAAGTCCGCTTGGGGGCACTGGAACATATAATCCATATGTTCCATCCATTACATTTATTCCAATAAAATTCTCAGAAGCAGGTAATTTCGAAGTCGAAACCTGAGATTTCAAGGATGAAAAAATCCGCCTTATATGGCGGATTTTGCGTTCTGGCTGCCCAACAGTGAGCATTATCTGTTGATGGTTGGAACGTGATGAAGCTTTCGAGAGAACTGGCTTTAGCGTAGTTCACTCCTTTTTTAATGGGGCGAATCCCGCTTGTCGGGTGTAGGCTGTGTTGAATGCCATCCGATAACTTGGACAATAAAACGCATGTCAGTATTTATGTGCTACTGGCTGGGTTGCCAGCCGCTTAGTGGTGTTAATTGTATCTGCTTCGAAAGATCATAAGCAGTCGACAGGTCGCTGTCGCTTTCCACGAGCACGCGGCCGAGGACGAGCACTGAGTTGTTCGGCGAGGATATCCGCGTCATGCCGCTCGGCACCTGTCCATTCCACCCCGGCCTCGTAATGAGATAGTCGCCCGCCTGCGTCCCTGTGGTGCGTTTGCCGACATAGGCGAAATTGGTGTTTTTCAACGGATCTGTGAACTGCACACTGTAGTAGCGATCGTACATGTCAGGTACGTGCAAGACTAGCGGCCCTTTACTCAGGTCTAACCAGCCGGCTGTAGAGAGCGTGTCGTGGTTCACGCCAACAGTCATCAAATTCGAGCTCGAGGCGGTTTGCGAAGTGAGGGGCTCTGCAAAAAGTTTTTGGGGCTGCGTATAGAGCGTATTGACTGGAATGGGGCCGTCGCCGAACCCTTTAACGAGGAGCGCCCTCTTGTACACGGACAGCATCATGCGCGGCCAAAAGTAGATGAAAAGGAACCATGCCGCGACCATGACCGAACCGAATATAAGCAAATGCTCGTATTTCATATACATCATCTCACTTCGGCAACCGGCGGCACCGTATACTCGCCTTGGAGAATGGCCTCGCCGGGTATGTACGCGCGCAGCCAGAGGATGAACTTGCCCGAAGGCGCGGGCAGCCAGTTGGACTCGTGCCCCGCCGGAGCAACGTTCTGAATGAAAATATCGACCGAACCGTCGGGGTTTTGCGCGAGGCCCGATCTGTCGCTGACGCTGTACCGATTGATCGGATTCGCCACAAAGTGATTTCTCGCATCACCCATCGTAATCGACCAGAATGCATGGTTCGGCGGAAGTTGTCCTGCCGGAAAGTGCATGATGTAGTCGTGCACTCCGGAGAGCGTATGGCGAGCGCCATCTGTGTTCGCCCACCAATACATTGCCTCTTGCGGCACGTTCACCGGGCCGGGAAATAGCTGGGCGTGCGCAGCACGCAGCAGCATGCCGTTGCCGGTTTCACCTAATCCGAACATGGTGATCCAGCCGTTGACCTTCGTGGCCTTGACCCTGGCGAAAATTTGGGCCGTGACAAACGCCAGTCCCCAGCCGATGAGGAAGCCTTGCAACACGTCAGTACGCACCATTCTAGAACCGGTAAAGAAATGCCCAAAGACGAAGGAATTGATGATGAAATAGCCGCATATCCCGCCGGTCAGTATCGCCAGGTAAGTGGATGTCTTATTCATATTATTATTTTATCACTCTGGTTCAGCGGCATGAGCTGAATCTGTTTCGCCAGGTTGTAAGCTGTCGCCAGGTCGCTGTCGATTACCGCGAGTACGCGTCCGATCACGAGCATCGTTCACCACTAGCCAGTTCAGGTTATCAGCCCCCTCTCGACCTTCTATTATCCCTATATAAAGCATCCCCTTGGGGGCACAGCATCCAAATAGTGGTCCCCGGAAAGGGATGATATCCCCTGGCGGGGACGATGTCCCCTAAGAACGGGGATGATATCCCCTGGCGGGGACGATGTTCGAGTCTGCTTGCCCATAGGTTGCAAAGAATGCAACCTGCTGGGTGCAAAATACGCGAGGGGCACACAAACATATCATCCATATACTCCATACAATACGCCCGATACCAGGGCGTATTTCTTTTGTCTTAATCCAAATTATTTCCTTGGATCAGTTTTCCGGGGGGAGGTTAAATCTGAATATATCGCGCCACTTATTCGTTTAATTAAAATACGGCCTAATGTCCCACATTCCATTGCAGTGGCTGACGTAGCAGGGCGAGTTGAAGCTTTAGGCAGAAACGTAAAGCAATTATGCCAGGTGATCAGGTATTCGGTGATTTATCCAAACATGGCTTTGCCACTTTTTTAATTTTGGGGATGTGCTGTATACTTGACCCATGCCCGCGCCAATTTTAGCCACCAAACTTTATATTCCTCCTCCTCGGTCTAAAATTGTTCTCCGCCCCCGCCTGATCGAGCGGCTGAACGAGGGCATGCACTGTAAACTGACCCTCATCTCTGCCCCCGCCGGCTTTGGTAAAACCACGCTGGTCAGCGAATGGGCCGCTGTTTATGAAAGACCGGTTGCCTGGCTGTCGTTGGATGAAGGGGATAACGACCCCACCAGCTTTCTGACGTACCTTGTTGCTGCGTTGCAGACGATTGCGCCGAATATTGGAAAAGGGGTATTGGCTATTCTCCAGCCACCTCAGCCACCGCCAATCGAATCGATTCTGATAGCCCTGCTCAACGAGATCACCACCCTCCCGAATAATTTCGTCCTTGTCCTGGACGACTACCATGTGATTGATTCCAAACCGGTTGACGGTGCCCTCACCTTTCTACTCAAGCACTTGCCGCTGCAGATGCACCTGGTCATCGCTACCCGTGAGGATCCACAGCTGCCCCTGGCGCGGCTACGCGCCCGAGGCCAACTCACCGAACTACGCGCCGCCGACCTGCGTTTTACCCCCGCCGAAGCCGCCGAGTTTCTCAACCAGGTGATGGGCCTGAACCTCTCAGCGGAAGACATCGCCGCACTGGAAACCCGCACTGAAGGCTGGATTGCCGGTTTGCAGATGGCGGCGCTGTCTATGCGCGATCATGAAGATGTAGCCGGGTTCATCAAAGGATTTTCAGGCACGAACCGCTACATCCTGGACTACCTGCTGGAGGAGGTAATGGCAGGCCAGCCGCCAGAAATCCAGCATTTTCTCCTATACACTTCGATTTTGGAGCGCCTGACTGCTGGCCTGTGCGACGCGGTCCTCGCAAACGACGAAGGAGTGCAGGGGAAAGGCAATGATCGATCGACTGTCCCGGAATCGCTCTCCGTCGGCCAATCAGCCTCCATCCTGAAGTACCTGGAAAGGGCAAATCTCTTCCTTGTGCCCCTGGATGATGAGCGGATCTGGTATCGCTATCATCATTTGTTTACCGACTTGTTACGGACACAACTCCTGAGCTCGCTCGGCGCACAGGGCGTTGCTCAATTACATGTCCGCGCGGCTGATTGGCATGCGCAAAACGGCTCGATACTGGAGGCGATTGATCATGCATCTATGGCCTCGGACGATGAGAGGGTTGAGCGTTTGATCACACAGAACTACATGGAAATGATGAATCGCGGAGAACTGTCTTGGGTACGTTCTTGGATAAGTCAGTTAAGCAAAGAACTGGTTTATCGCCGGCCCTGGTTGTGCATTTATGAAGCGTATAGTCACTCTTGGTTTGGAGAACTGGATGAAGCGGATCTACTGCTAGAAGCGGCTGAAAAGCGCATTCGATCCGAGATTTCGGTTCCTGACGCTCGTTCGATGCAGGGGTACCTTGCCTTCGTAAGAAGCCGGGTCACTGCCATGCGCGGGGACATCCATCGAGCCATTCAGCTTTGTCTTGCGGCTCATGGGTCTTTTGATGCTGGCGACCTGGCAATAGGACTAGACACTGGTATGACACTCGGATATGAGTACTTTATGGCTGGGGATTATGGCAACGCCAGCCCGATCTTACACGAGACGATTCGATTAGGCATAACGGCTGGTTCCATCCTCAACACTGTGCCCACATATTGCGTTATGGCGAGATTGGTCGGTGTCCAGGGTCTGCTGAGTAAGTCGTACGACCTTTACCAGGCAGCTGCGCAATTCGTCGCTAAGGCAAGCGGGCAACATCTCGGCGCTCAGGCCTTGATAGAAGTTGGAATGGCAGATGTGTTGTGTGAACGGAATGATCTGGATGGCGCCCTGGTTCACTTGAAGCAGGGCCTGGACCTGATGCCCTGGTGGGGTAAGGCTGACGATTTCATCCTGGCCTATATCACTCTGGCGCGAATTCATCTGGCTCAAGCGAACAAAAGTGACGCGCTAGCAGCCGTAGAAAAAGCCATCGGGCTCGTTCAAACAAGGGGTGTTTTCTCAGAAGCTCGCCATGCAGTCGAGATTGCCCAGGTCAAACTGTGGCTGGCTCAAGGTGATTTACAGGCAGCAAGCCGATGGGCTGCCTCCCAGGAAAAGCACTTAAGCTCGGATGATCCATTTAGGTTTGAAAATGAGCTGGCTCGCATCGCCCAGGGTCGAGTATTGATCGCTCAGAATAAACCCAGTAAAGCCATCGGCTTGTTGTCGCATCTCGAAGAAGCGGCCCGGTCAGCCGGGAGGATGGGCCGAGTCATCGAAATATTACTCCTCGAGGCTTTAGCGATGCGTGAGATAGGTGATTCCGAACATGCCATTCTGGCGTTGAAAGAATGCCTGGCATTGGCTGATGCCGAGGGTTACGTGCGGGTCTTTCTCGACGAAGGCCAGCCAATGCAGATGCTGCTCGCTCAGTGGCTGGCCCATGCCAACCCCGGCCCCGTGCGGGACTATGCTATCCGCTTGCTCTCTCAATTTGACGTCGAACAGCCTATTATTCCGGCAGCGCAGGAAAAAGCCTCCCCGGCCGGCAACCTGGTCGAGCCATTGAGCGAACGTGAGCTGGAAGTGCTCAGGCTTCTCAGAACCGATTTGAACGGCCCGGAAATCGCCCGTGAATGCATGGTGTCTCTGAGCACCGTGCGTACCCACACCCAAAACATTTACGCCAAGCTGGGGGTGAACAATCGCCGGGCTGCGGTCCGCCGCGCAGAAGAACTCGATTTGTTGTAACAATTACTCAATTATAAACACACGATCCTGGCAGGGGTTTTGAGTCACCTGCCGGCGCTTTCTATTTCCCTCACAACCCTCCAACAAAAAAATCATCACCTTAATCATCACGTGTAATGATGACGCCTCATCACAGTTTTTGGTATTCTTTGGTCGAAGGAAGATAAGAACCGAAGCAACACTGTAGAAAATCCTCCATATCTTGAAAATGGACGAGGCACACAATGAGTGAAACACATGCATCAACTGAGGATCAGTCTGAGCCTGGACTATACGAAATTCGCATCAAGGGACACCTGGATGACAGGTGGACAGACTGGTTTGGTGGTTTGACCATCACGCTGGAAGAGGACGGCAACACGCTTTTAACCGGTCCGGTGATCGACCAGGCCGCGTTGTATGGATTGCTCAAAAAAGTGCGTGATCTGGGAATGCCATTGGTCTCCGTCAGTCCTCTCGAACACAGCCCCACGACTACGCGCGGGACAGGCCAGGCGGATCGGTCAGATGTCAAATAGTAAATGGAGATAAGCACCTTGGAAAGGAGGAATGCCTTTGATAACATTTCCACCCCATTTCAACCTCCGGTAACCGGGTGGCGATCACATTTTTATTCAAGTCCAATTTAATGAAACTCATCAATATCGTTCAAAAAAAGGAGAAAAAAATGAATACATACAGAAAGAATGCAATAATGGCAGGCGTCCTCTACTTCCTGGGGACGGTCTTTGGGGTTTTGTGCTATGTCGTTGGCGGCGAAGTGCTTTCCTCGATCTCAACTGGCAATATACTGGGCCTCGTTGCCGCCAATTCGTCCCGGCTTAGCGGGGTTGCATTTTTTAACCTCATGATGGGGATTTCGCTGGTGGCGATGACGGTTTTCCTATACCCGATCTTGAGAAAAGATAGCAAAGAACTGGCGATGGGGATGGTCCTTTTCCGAGGGGCACTAGAGGGAACCTGGTATTTTATGTCAACCCTCGGTTTTTTAACATTAGTCGCGCTTGGCAACGAATACATTGCCACCGGGGCTAATTCGGCTGCCCTGCAGTCTATGGGCAATGTCTTGAATCAATTCCAGGACGGCCTCGCCGCGATCGGTCCCATCTTTTTTTTCATTGGGGCGACGTGTCTATACCTTTCCTTCTACCGCACCCGGCTGATCCCCCGCTGGTTGACCGTCTGGGGTTTTATCGGCGTGGTTTGCTCTTTGGCCTCCGCCCTGTTGAGTCTCTTTCACGTGGATATCGGCTATGGGCTTTATTTGGAAATGGTGTTGGCGCCACAGGAAATGGTAATGGCGGTCTGGCTTATCGTCAAGGGATTCAATCCATCTGCGATCGCTGCCCTGTTTGCAAAAACAGAATAACGGTTTGATTTTACGCACTTTAGGACTGGCAGTCCTGAAAATG
>JBGPQK010000038.1:0-28432 GCA_041489005.1 Anaerolineae bacterium | reverse complement strand
CTGAGAAAGGTCTCAACCTGTTCAGACGGGAAGACATCTCGCAAATTTTTACCGAGCAGCTCCTTCGACGGTTTGACCAGTAATTCAGGATTGGTGGGGGCGATCTTTCGATAAACTCCATCGCGGTCAATCACCAACACAACATCGTGCATGGAGGCGAAGAGGGCTCTCAATTCGGCTTCAGACTGGCGCAGCCCCTCCTCCGCCTGCTTGCCTCGTTCAATTTCCGCATCCAAGCTCTTTGCGATGATGGAAATAATGACCACCACGATCAGCCAGGCCACCAGTGCCGCAACTGCCACTTTCACCGCCGGATTGATCGACCAGGGGTCATTCACCGAACTAAGAAAACCCTGGATGAGGACGATGACCATCGAAGCCGGAATGATATTCCGCATCAGGCGCGCCTTTAGAGAAGAGCCAATGAATACACTAACCGGCCAACAAGAAGGTCCGGCGGTCATCAGCAGCCCCAGACTGAGGAACAGGAATGCGAAAGCGGTGGTAATTGCCACCGGGATGAGCGTACCTCCATAAAAAAGTGGCGCTCCGTAGAAGTAACCAAGAATATTGATAATGCTCAGGAAGAACACGACCAGGGATAAGCTGGCGGCCGTGGTTCTTATACCCTTGACCGGGTTACGCCCGGTCATCAAAAGAATTGCCGGGATTGCTAGGGAAAAACCCAAGGCGCTCAACGGGGACATGCGCGCGGTTAAGAATTGTCCAAAAAGGGCAGGTTCCGGGTAAACCAATCGTTCGAGATCAGGTCCAACCCCGGTAAAGTATCTGATTACCAGGATGAAGACGATGATTAACACGCCCGCCAAGCCGATGCGGATCAGGTTCCTTATCCCGTGTCTGGTGGAAAATCTTCTATGGATGAACCAGGCTCCGCTCAATCCCAGGAAGATCAACCCCGAAACTGGAGCCATGGGAATGTATTCGGAGCGTAGCGAGGCTAGGATCGGTATATTGAACAACCAGCCAGCCAACGCCACCAGACTGATGGCGCATACCAACCCCAACAAGATTGCCGCACCGCGTTCGAATGTTATCTGGCTTTCACTTTCGTTGCTCATCGGCTCATTCTGCCTTCATGTTTCTTCCGCCGCTTTCCACCCGGATCCCGAACCTTGCGCCGTTGACCACAGCTATTTTATGGCTGACAGCCAGAACTAATATAATTCCATTTACAGTAATCGCGCACAAATAACCATTCTTCATACTATACCGGAAATAAAAATTAATGGCAAGCGTTATTGATTGGAATGTTTCCCTCATCAGGGTCCCTTTTCGCCTCCCTTCCCGTTTTCATGTTAAGGAACGCCCTCCCATACCAGACGCAGTGTGTCCCTTCTATCTCTTCCTTCGTGTTCCGCCTGTCTCCGTTCTTTACGTAGGTGACCTTCCTGCGTAAAGCTTATTACTTATTTGTAGCTGCGACTTCAGTCGCTCATCCCCTGTTTGAAGTAGCGACTTTGGTCGCTCTATCCCGATCAGTCGTTTCTTCCCTTAGCACACCCGTCAGTCTTACCCGAACTTGACACACCGCATCGAGAGCGACCCACCCCACACTTTCTCAGCAAAGAAACCCACCGGCTCTCCCGCCTCCTTCGCCCCAAGCACATACAGCAGAGGATTGTAATGCTCAGCGGAATTGATTGCCAGCGCAGCCTCGCCTCCTTGCTTATCGTAATGGATAATCGGTTCGATCTGGTCGTCGAGTATCCATCCCTTGACCTTGCCATCGAATTCCACCGCCCAGTCGTAGGCGGTATCTTCAAAAACAACCATGCCCAGGTTGTGAACAATATTACCGCTGCCCAGGATCAGCACGCCTTCATCGCGCAAGAGCCGCAGTTGTCTCCCCAGGTCATAATGTGCCTGGGCATTCTTGGTCAAATCCAGGCTCAACTGGACTACCGGTACATCTGCCTTGGGGAACAGGCGGCTCAGCACCGACCAAGTCCCGTGGTCCAGGCCCCAGGTCAGATCCTCGGTGATTCCATCCCCCTCCCCCAGCTCTCGCACCCGCTGCGCCAGTTCCGGCGCACCCGGCGCCGGGAACTTCATCTCGTAGAGTTCCGGCGGAAAGCCGTAAAAGTCGTGGATCGTGCGCGGCTTCTCCATCCCCGTTACTTGTGTCCCTTTGGTCTCCCAGTGTGCCGAGATGCATAGAATTGCTTTCGTAGCCGGCAGCCTCTTTCCCGCCTCGGTCCAGGCGCGGCTGAATTCGTTATCTTCGATGGCATTCATCGGGCTGCCATGACCAATAAACATTACGGGCATTCGGTCCATTAATTCCTCCTTTAATGCGCGTTGCTCCGCCTTATTCTCCGTCCGATTTTCAAAATGCCATAGGGTTCTTTTTCAGATAATCAAGCACCGAGACACGCGTATAGGAGTCAATCGGAGGCTCCAGTGCCTTCTCCGATTCAATCCATAGGTAGTCTTCGGCCTCGTCGTTCAACTCCACCTCGGTCGATTCAGCCCTACAGGCATAGTCGAAAAAGAGGAAATGTCGCAGTTTCCAAAAGGACGGGTCAAAGATGAACTCCTGCCAGCAAAGGAATCGCAGGTCCAGTACATCCAGGCCTGTCTCTTCCTTTGCTTCCCGGATGACCGTCTGCTCTATACGTTCACCCAGTTCCACGTGCCCGCCGGGGACTACGTACCGGCCTGGCCATTTATGCGACCTTAGGAGCAGAAGTTCCCCCTTCGGATTGAAGATCAAAATCCTGACCGTCGGTTCTGGATAGGCTTGTTCGCTCATGGTGGATCAGGTTCCCTGATACGAATGGCAAGAATCCAAGGAAATGATTTCAGACAGATCTTCACCTGGTTGTTCTGGCAGGATGCAGAAGAAATCCTCCTCAGGTGTTCTTCCCGGACCTCTGGTTCATCTTCTCTTCCACACCACTCCCCGCTGGGGTTGGAAAAGAAAAACCAACAGGAAGATAACTGTGGCCGTCAGCACAATTGCCGAACCGGAAACGATATTGAAGTAATAACTCAGGTACAGGCCCGTCACCGCTGAGAATGCCCCGATCGCAGCCGAAACGAGCATCCCCTGCCACAGGCGGCGGGTAAGGAGCGAGGCGGTCGCCGCCGGAGTGACCAGCATCGCCACCATCAGCGCCACTCCCACAGTCTGCATCGCCACCGAAACTGTAAGCGCCATCAGGATGAACAGGATATTGTTCAGCAGGCCCGACGGCAGGCGCAGAGTGGCCGCTAGCACCGGGTCGAAGGATAAGACCAGAAATTCTTTGTAGAGGAGGAAGATCGTAAGCAGCACCACCCCGCCGAAGACAGATGTCAGCACCAGATCGCGCGTCGAGACGCCGAGCACGTTGCCAAACAGGAAATGGCTCAGGTCCACGCTGTAACTGCGGACGGTGGAAATCAGGGCGATGCCAAGGGCAAACATACTGGCAAACAGGATGCCGATGGCGGTATCCTCGCGAATCTCGGCATGTTTAGAGATGCGTCCCACTGCCAGCGCCACCAGCACTGCCGCCCCCAGTGCCCACCAGAAAAGGGTATCCCGGCTGCCTCCGCTGAGTAAATAGCCGAGCGCAACGCCAGGCAGGACGGCATGTGCCAGGGCATCACCAAAGAAGGCCATGCCACGCAACACAACATAGACACCCACCACTGCGCAGACAATACCAACAATGACCGACGCCACCAGTCCACGCAGCATGAAATCATAAGAGAATGGCTGGAGGAAGATATTGAACAGGTTATTCATGCTCTTCTTCCCCATCGCAGCATGTATCGGTCAGTGTGGATGTACCGTCCGCACCCTGGATCAATTGGGCATGACCACCGTAAGCGCGCAGCAGGTTCTCGCTGGTGAGCACATCCTGCGGAGACCCAAAACGGACCAACTGATGATTGAGCAGCATGACGCGGTTAAAGCGGCTGGCGGCCTGTCCCAGGTCGTGAGTGGCGACCATGACGGTGATCTTCTGTTGGCGAAGTTTATCCAGCAGCGATAAAATCGCTTCCTGCGAGGGTATATCCAGGCCATTGAGCGGCTCGTCCATCAACACCAGCTCGGCCTCCTGCGCCAGGGCTCGCGCCAAAAAAGTGCGCTGCTGCTGGCCTCCGGAGAGTTCTCCAATCTGACGGTTCGCCAATGGATTCATGTCCACCGCCTCGAGCGCCGTGTGGACGATATCCCAGTCTGCGCGGTGCGGCCAGCGGAAAAAGCCCACCTGCCCAATGCGGCCCATCATCACCACATCCGCCACGCTGGCCGGGAAGCGCCAATCCACCTGGCTGCGCTGGGGTACGTAAGCGATGCAAATGTGTCCGCGCGGCCCGAAGCCCGATATTTTTACCTCCCCCGAAGTGGGGGGCAGTACTCCCGCCACTACCTTGAACAGCGTACTTTTCCCTGCCCCGTTCGGTCCCACCACTGCCACCCGTTCCCCCGAGTGCAGGTGAAAAGTAATGTTTTCCAGCGCTTCCCGTCCATCGTATTTTACTGAAAGGTGAAGGACGTCCAGAATGGGCTGGTCTGGTTGGTGATGGGTGTGAGGGTACATTATTTCAAAGCTTCCACAATCGTTTTGACATTATATCGCATGAACTTCAGGTAACTCGCCGCCGGACCATCGGAGGCGGTCAGTGAGGCATGGTAGATCCAGACAGACTTAATGCCGGTATCGGCGGCGATCTGGTCTGCCAGGGTCTGGTTGACGGCTTCGCTCACGAACACCGCCCGGACACCCGACTGGTGGATTTTATCTTCGAGCGCGGCCAACTCACGGGCCGATGGCGCAGCTTCAGAGCTGAATGAACCGGTGATGGTTCCTTCTCGCGTAAGACCGTACCGCGCCGCGAAATAACCCAGAACGTCATGATCCACTACCAGCAAGCGGTTTTGTGGTGGGATTTGCGCGACCTCTGAGCGGATCCAGGTGTCCAGGTCGCGCAGCGAGGCAATATAGCCTTCGGCGTTGGCCTGGTAATCAGCAGTGTGTGCCGGTTCCGCAGCCGAAAGAACCGCGGCGATGTTTTGCGTCCAGATGATGACGTTGTTCGGGTCCATCCAAGTATGCGGATCACCGGTATTCTGATCACTGCCTGGCAGTGTCAGGAGTGTTATCCCCGTTGATACTTCAACGAGTTTTCCCGTCGCTCCGCTGCTTTGCAGCAGCGGTTGGAGAAATCCCTCCAACCCGGCTCCGTTGGAAAATATGACCTGAGCAATAGCGAGGGCGGCGGCATCCTTAGGCCGCGGCTGGAAATCGTGCGGGTCGGTGCCGACGGGCATCAAAATAGAAAGCGTGATGGAATCTCCGCCCACCTGACTGACAACATCGGCAACGATACTGGTTGTTGCCAGGACTCTCAGTTTGCCACCGGTTGCAACAGGGGTTCCACTGCTACAGGCTGAGATTAACAGTATGAATACAGTAACCAACAACATACTAAATATGAACAATGGTCGCGAGTGTTTTCGAGACATCTTTTCATACCTCAAGAAAGGAATCCAGCAAGCGGATTACTTCTGTGACTTTTCTTGCAATCTTGTTTTACGATGGTCAAGTTCTTCCATCCAATGATGATACTCGTAACGCGGGATGTCAAGCGAACTGACCAGCCCCTCTGCGCTCTTTGTCCATTTCAACGCTTCAGCATAGTCGCGAAGGTGATGTTCGTAGTATTTCGCCAATTCTACATGAGCATAGACATGTCCCTCAGCGGCGGCTTTTTGCCATAATGCTGCGGCAGATTCCAGATCGCCGCGGCGGCGATGTAATGTGGATAGCCTTTGAACAGCCGATCCAAAGTCAGCTTCGCTCACGCCGGCCTGCAAACCTCGTTCGTAAAGACGGGCTGCTTCCTCCCAGCGGTCCAAGTCTTCGAATAGTTTCGCCAGGGCAATGAAATCCAGTCCATGCTGCACCTGTCCGTCAAAGGGGGCATGCAGAATGGAGGCCATATGGTTCATCAATGCTGCCAGCGCAACGATGTCCATGGCGTTGTGGTAGAACACACCCTTCAACGGGGCGGCATTGCCAGTGCGCAGGTAATTGAAGTAAAGATAGGGGATTTCGTAGCCAGCGACTTCATCTATGGTGCGCGGCGCGCCGAGGACGTTCTCTTCGAGGTATTTCAAGGCGCGGCTTGGCAGGCGGTCGCGCCAGAGACGCCGGGCCAGGGGCAGTAGGTCGAGATGCACAAATTCCTTGAATGGTACCGGGATGCTGTGAAGCGAGTAACGCGTGACCAGCAGCGGCGCGTCGAAGGCTTTGCCGTTGAAGGTAACGAGTGCACCACATGGAGCCAGGAAATCCATCAGCCCTTCGAGCAGCGCAGCTTCCTCAGACGGGTCTCGCATGAAGAATTGCGCCAGGTTGAATGTCTCTCCATCGAAGCGCCCCACGCCCACCAGAAAGGCATAGGTGCCCGTCCCACCCGCCAGACCGGAGGTCTCGGTATCTAGAAAGGCAAAAGAATCGAGCGGCAGGTTAGCGAGGCGCATATCGCGTGCCCACTGTGCCATAGTCAGCAGGGGCACGGAAGCGTGCAGCGGAGTTAAACCGTGACGGTAAGCGGGGGGATAAGCCTGGTTGAATACGAACGTTTCACCTTGCCGGGTGGAAACAAAACGTCCATCCACCACGGATTGGATTGGAATGTCTGTTTTCGCTATCAGTGCAACCGGCTGTAGGTCCGCTGCGCCAACTCTGACACCCAGGCTTTTTAGTTTTTCGGCTAGGGAAGGTTTTGATGGTTCAGTCATCGAGTCGATTATATCCTTAACAATCCTGCCTACCTCGAGGAAATCTGGTAAAAGTGGTGTTAATGGTATATCAGTACTTCAGGTGAGGAGCATCTATGAACGGAAAAATCAACGGGGTAAAAAGGAATGTGCTTTCATTCTGGGTCAAGCTGGCATACGGGACAGGCGACTGGAGCGAGGCCAGTTATGGGACCCTGCGCCAGATCTTTTACGCCATCTTCCTGACAGACGTAGTCGGGCTGGAACCGCGTTTGGCCTCTTTCGCCGCGTTGGTGGGCATTATCTGGGACGCGGTCAACGACCCGCTGGTGGGTATCCTGACTGACCGAATGCGCAGCCGTTGGGGCCGTCGTCGACCATTCCTGTTGGTTTTCGCCATCCCCTTCGGGGCAAGTTTCCTTGTTTTATGGTGGGCTCCGCCCTGGCATAACCAGATCGCCCTGGCTGTCACTATCACACTGGCTTTCATGATCAGCGACACATTCGAGACCTTGTGTGGAGTTCCATATTCCTCGCTGCTTCCCGAGTTGACTCCCGACTACGACGAACGCACCACCTTGACCAGTTTCCGCATCTTTTTCAACTTGCTGGCCTCGCTGGTGACTGCGGTTGCCGCTCCAGCCATCATTGACTCAGCTATGGCCGCTGGTCTGACCCAGCAGCAGGGATACCTGGTTGTTGCCGGGATTTTCGGTGGGCTGGCCGCTGTCCCATTCCTGCTCATTTTTGCCGTAGTCCGTGAGCGTTACGGCGCGGCAGACCGGCCGCAGGAAACAGTGACTTTCAGGCAAACCGTCCGCACCGCCTGGGCCAATGTTCCTTTTCGCTTCGCCACACTTATATACATGCTGAACTGGATTACCTTCGACATGGTGGCGCTGGCCCTGCCATTCTACCTGCTCTACTGGATCGCTCGCGGCAACATGCTGGCTTCGGTTACATTGCTCGGTGTTTCCCTGCCGCTCGAATCAGCGGTCTTTGCGCTGCTGCTGGTCACAGCAATCGTCGTCCTGCCCTTCTGGTTGTGGCTCTCACATCGCCTGGGCAAACACATCGCCTACATCATTGGGATGGTCTTCTGGGCTGGAGTACAGATCGGAATTTATTTGGTCCGCCCCGGTCAGATACCGCTGGTACTGTGGATGGCTTTCCTGGCTGGGTTGAGTGTCTCAGCCGCGCATGTCCTTCCAGATGCCATGTTCCCGGACGTGATCGAGTGGGACGAATTGCGTACTGGTCGCCGCCAGGAAGGGATCTATTACGGCGTCAAGAACTTTGTTCGCAAACTGACCGGTGCACTGGCGATCTTTATCGCCCTGCAAGTATTGGGCTGGTTCGGTTACCGCACCCCACCGGAAGGAGTGACAACATTCGTGCAGTCCCCCATTGCCTTGACGGCTATCCGCGTTTTAATTGGACCCTTGGGCGCAGTCCTGTTATTTTCAGCCGTAATCACCACCTGGTTCTATCCACTGACCCGGGAACGCCATGCAAGAATTAGGAGGCTACTGGAATACCGTCATGGCAGATCCGGGAAAGAAGAGTAATTAAAACTTCTTTCTGATTGACCTTTTCCCCCAACCTTAAATTTTCTCCTGAACAGTTGACTCGGGTTGCAAAATTCGCTATACTATGTAAGCGCTTTCAGAAAACGCTTACATTTCTTCGAATTTCCTTCCTAACCAATGCCTCCTACCCGTACCACAATTGCCGATGTTGCCAACCGATCCGGCGTATCCATCGCCACAGTCAGTCGTGTTTTGAATGGCACTGCACCCGTTGACACAGATACTGCAAAACGGGTCCGTTCTGCAATCACCGCGCTGAACTATGTTCCTCATGCCGCGGCACGTACGCTTGCCAGCCATCGGACAGACACAATCGGCCTGCTCTTGCCTGAAATCAGCGGGGCCTTTTTCCAACCCATGTTGCGGGGCGTGGAAGCTGGGGTCAGCGAGGCCGGGTTTGACTTGCTGATTCATACAACCCAGGCTCGCCCCGAAAATGCTCCACGTCGTCCGCTCGGAGAGCACAACACTGACGGCCTTCTGGTCTTTACCGAAAGCCTGGATGCGAAAGAGCTAACTCGCCTGTACAGTATCGGATTTCCGGTTGTTTTGCTTCACCAGGCTCCCCCAAATTCCTTGAAAATCCCTGTTGTTACCATTGAGAATCAATCCGGTGCCCAGGCGATTGTGGAACACCTGATCAAAACCCATCACTGCCGCCGAATTGTTTTTTTGCAGGGACCGGAAGGTCACGAAGACTCAACCTGGCGTGAAAAAGGTTATCACCTCGCACTAGATGCTTACGGTATCTCATTTGATCCATCACTGATTCTGCGCGGTAACTTTGACCGCGATATCGCTCGCGCCTCTGTGGAACATTTATTGGCTGACAGGGTGAAATTCGATGCTGTTTTCACAGGCGACGACGAATCAGCCATTGGCGTGCTCCTGGCTTTACGGCAGGCCGGTCGGAGAGTCCCGGAAGAGATCGCCATCGTTGGGTTCGATGATTCCTTATTCGCGAATACATTGTTACCGCCGCTGACCACGGTGCGTGCACCAACAGAACAGGTCGGTAAAGAGGCTGTACGGCAGCTTGTCCGTATTATCCAGGGTGAAAAAGTGGAATCACGCCTGGTTTTGTCCACTGAACTGACCATCCGCCAGTCGTGCGGATGCCAGGGTTGAAAAAGGAGGGCACTACAAAATCAATCATATTCCATACCATCCACTCAATCAACCGACCAACCCGATTTTCTTTATTAAGGAGGAGAATATGCTTAGGAAACGTTTGTACCCAATCTTTGCGCTTCTCATGGTGGGAGTGCTGCTGTTCAGTGCCTGTACACCTAAAACGGGGGGGAATGCACCCGTCAAGATCACGATCTTTGTTGGCTTCGGTGCCGGTTCGGATCCCGACTCCATGGAGGCGCTGAATGCAATCGCTGGGGAATATAATGCCAGCCACACGGATATCCAGGTGGAATTCATGTTTTCAACCTGGGAGGAGCACACCTCCAAGTTTTCCACGCTGCTGGCTGGCGATCTTGCCCCCGACCTGGCCTTCCCGATTGGCATCCAAGGTATCGCTGAATTCTATGACGAGTGGATCGACGTCAGCACCTACGTTAAGCGCGATAACTACGATACCAGCGACTTCTATGGTGCCTCTTTAAAGTTATTGAACTTCAACGAGAAGACGATCGGCCTGCCGCTGGGTGTCTACCCGTCGGTAACCTTCATTAATGAAGACCTGTTTGATGACGCCAATGTGGCTTATCCGCCGAAGCAGTATGGCGACGCAAATTGGACGCTGCAAAAAATGGTTGAGATAGGGCAACAGATGACGCTTGACGAGAATGGCAACAATGCAACTTCAACCAATTTCGACCCGACGAAGATCGCGCAGTGGGGCTGGGGTGGCTGGTGCGGACCCTTCCGCACAGTGCCGGGCAAGTTTGGCGGCAACCCGCTGGGTATGAGCGCAGACTTCAAGCAGGCTGAGATGAATACAGGAGGCTATGTAGAAGGGATGCAGTTCCTGTACGACTCGATCTATACCTCGCATATTCGACCATCCAGTGTCGACGAGGGCTCAACCTTTACAGGGATGGACTTCACCTTTGAAAGCGGGAAGGTTGCCATGTTCGAGTGCTTCAGCTGGGCCAGTTACGCCTTCCCCAACTTCACCACCGCTGGTAACTGGAACGTGGCAGCTGTTCCGGCCGGACCACACGGTGACGTAGTATCGCCTGTGAATGCAGATACGTTCGCCATCCCGGCGCATTCCAAAAATCCCGACCAGGCCTGGGAAGTTGCCAAGTGGCTGATGGAACCCGAAATGCAAAACCGCCTGTGCGGTATCTTTGGCTGCATCCCATCACGGAAGTCACTGGCGAGCGGTTGGATTTCCAATATGGCTGCCGAATATCCGAACGTGGACTTCCAGGTGTTCATCGACTCAATCAACTATATGGATGCAACCCCCAATAACGAGTCATGGGTGCCCAACTACTCCAAAGTTTGGGATGCTACAGAAAATTCGATGAGCCGCATCCTCAGCGGTGATAGTAATGATGTACAGCAGGTAATGAATGACCTGCAAGCGGAAGTACAGGGCTATCTAGAAGAGTACTGGGCAGCTCATCCATAAGCCGGTTTAACAATATGTTGTTCCCTCTCCTCTTTGGAGAGGGAACAACATTCTATTTTTATCCGGGAATAACTAGATGAAAAAAGCCACCAAACCCATGTCCTTGCGGCGGCGTGAGTCGCTATGGGGCTACCTCTTTATCAGCCCCTGGATCATTGGTTTCGTACTATTAACCATAGGCCCGATGATCGCCTCGCTGGTCTTCTCATTTGCAGATTACAACATTGTCAGCCCGCCGACAAATTTTGGGTTGTCTAATTACATCAAACTTTTCACCAACGATCCGGATTTTTGGCATTCCTTGGGGATAACTGCCCGGTACGCAATTATTGCGATCCCGCTAAACCTCGTCTTTGGTTTCGCCCTCGCCTTCCTGCTCAATCAGAAAGTGCCTGGCTTGGCTTTCTGGCGGACGGTATTTTATATTCCCTCGGTCCTGGCAGGCGTGGCGGTGGCTATCTTGTGGGGTCTAATTTTCAATCCGAAATTTGGCATCCTGAACTGGTTCCTTGGACTCTTTGGCATTGGCGGTCCCGGCTGGCTCTCCAGTCCTGATTGGGCAGTCCCGGCGCTGATATTGATGAGTCTGTGGAGTGTGGGCGGCGGGATGATCATCTATTTGTCCGGCCTTCAGAGCATCCCCACCACGCTTTACGAAGCTGCCCAACTCGATGGCGCCAACAGCTGGCAGCAATTCTTCCGCATAACGGTACCGCTCATGTCGCCGGTCATTTTTTATAATCTCATTGTTGGCATCATCGGGACTTTCCAGTATTTCACAGAAGTATACGTGCTCACCAGCGGCCTCACAGGCGGTGTTGGCGGCCCGGCAAAATCAACATTGTTCTACAATGTATATCTGTACAGCAATGCCTTTCGTTATATGAATATGGGCTATGCCTCTGCATTAGCCTGGGTACTGTTTATCATCGTACTTCTATTGACCTTGCTGGTTTTCCGCAGTTCAGCCACCTGGGTTTATTATGAAGGCGAGCTCCATAACAAGTGAGGATGATCATGAGACCGAGTAAAAAGATAAATGCACGCATCGTCCAAATCATCTCGACCATCCTGCTTTCGATTGGTATGCTGGTCGTCCTGACCCCGCTGGCCTGGATGGTGGTGTCTGCTCTCAAGCCGCGTGATGCAGTCAATACGTTCCCTCCACAGTGGATACCGATCGACCAGGTGCAGGTGTTGATCAATGGGCAGGAGTATTTCCTCTACAACATCCAAGTTAATGGCGAAATACGCCAGCTTGCTCTGGTGGATAAACAAGCCGCGATGGGAACGTTTGTCAACCCGCAGGATCCTTCAGAGAGTTATGATCTACCGGTGGCATCCGGGGAACGCGTTACACAAGTTAAACTCCATTGGGAGAATTTCCTCCTTGCTGTGACCAAAGTACCCTTTGGGCACTACTTGTTAAACACCCTGATCGTGGTATTCTTTGGGACCATTGGCACAGTCGTTTCCTGTACACTGGTTGCATATGGTTTTGCCCGTTTTCGTTCCAAAGCCATGCCGATCCTGTTCCTGTTATTGCTTTCGACCATCATGCTGCCACCGCAGGTTACTTTGATCCCAACCTTCATCGTATTTAGGAAGATCGGTTGGTATGACACCCTCCTGCCATTAATCGTACCGGCTTTCTTCGCCAATGCCTGGGATGTATTCCTGCTGCGCCAGTTCTTCATGACCCTGCCAACTGAACTTGACGACGCTGGGCGCATTGATGGCTGCGGGCCTTTTGGCATTCTCTGGCACATCATCATCCCGCAATCTTACCCGGTGCTGGCAACGGTTACTATTTTCTCGGTTCTATACGCCTGGAACGATTTCTACGCCCCATTGATATACCTGCAAAACCAGGACCACTGGACATTGGCTCTCGGTCTGCAATCATTCAACGCTGTCTATACCAATTTGGGAAACTTGTTAATGGCCGCCTCGACATTAATGGTGATTCCTCCAATCTTGATGTTCTTCTTTGCTCAAAAGCTGTTTATCCAAGGAGTGGTCATTTCCGGCATCAAGGGATAATGAGGAAAATTGGAATATTCGAAATCAGGAGATCTCCATCAGTGTTAATCTGAACGGCCTCTGGCGCTATATTGCTGAAGATGATCTTCAATTCAGCAAAGCTGTATATGACGATTCTGCCTGGAAAACGATGTCCATCCCGGCAAACTGGTTCTTGGGTGGGCTTGACCACCACGGCGTCGTTTGGTTTCGCCATGAATTCCGTCACCGTACGCGCGGGGAGTTTACCAGCCTCCATTTCGACGGCGTGGATTATTTCGCCGATGTGTACCTGAACGGTGAGCACCTTGGGCATCATTCTGGCTATTTCGAACCATTCGCATTCAATGTGACCGAAACGCTCCGTTCCGGGAAAAATATACTGGCTGTGCGTGTGGAGAGCCCTTACGAAACACCAGGCCTGGATGGCTGGCATTTGCGCAAACGCCTTATCAAGGGCGTGCTCAACCACCACGACTGTCGTCCCGGTGGTGGGTGGGAACCGGTCGGCCAATCCTATAACACCGGCGGAATTTGGAACCGCGTCCGTCTCGATCAGCACGGTCCTTTGACGATTGACCGTTTGCTCTTGCGGGCAACCATGGACTCGCAACCCCTCGTTCTCCACGCCGAACTCACCGTGTGCAACCGGACCCGGAAACGGCGCACCCAGATCGAGGTCCGATGCGCTCCGGAGAATTTCAAAGGTAAGACACAGACTGCCAAGTTCACATTGGAACTGCCGGAAGGCGAGAGCGTTCACTTGATACAGATGCCTGTCAACGAGATTCGCATCTGGCAGCCATGGGACCGGGGTTTTCCGCACCTATACGAAGTCTCAGCTTCACTGGTTGCCGCCAGCGAGACCGTGTCTCGCACCAGCCTGTTTGGTTTTCGTACTGTCCGGGTTGAGGCTGGATTCCGCTGGTTCATCAACGGCCAATCTTACTTTCCACGCGGCTCGAACTATCTCCCATCCCAATGGCTGGCTGAAACGCTTTTCCCTGAAGCGGCCAGCGGTAAGGAACACCCATTTGCTGGCGGTGCGGGCGGTGACTTCTACTTCCGCGACGTGTCCTTGGCAAAGCAAGCCAATCTAAACATCCTGCGCGTTCATGCCCATGTGCTGCCTCCCGAATTCCACGACGTCTGTGACCGAGCCGGTATGCTCATTTGGCAGGATTTCCCTTTCCAATGGGGTTATTCAGACGCGCCGGAGTTCCATGCTGAGGCCGAGCGCCAGATGCGGGCCATGGTTACCTTACTGTACAACCACCCATCCATCGCCGCTTGGTGCTGTCACAACGAAAGTCCCTGGGACGCACCCTGGATGGCTGGCCAATCGGGCGGGCGTTATGATCCAACCCACAACCGCGATCTGGACGCGCGTCTAGAACAGGTCGTCCACGAACTCGACCCGCAGCGCTATGTTCACCGCAACTCCGGTACCGGCGATGGGCACGTTTATCCTGGCTGGTACGTGGGTCATTGGCGTGATTTCCAGAATACGCCCGGTGCACCATTCGTCACCGAATACGGGGCGCAGGGACTACCGGTCAGACAAAATATCCAGCGCATGTTACCGCAGTTCGGACCGGATGCGGGTTACGCTGACCTGGTGCGCTTCAAAACCTGGCTTGACTCTCTGAAGAAGGTCAGTGCAACCAAAAAAACGCTGATCAAGTTTGGCACTTACTTTTGGAATTTGACCGAAAAGAACCATTGGAAATCCGTCCAGGAGTGGATGAAAGGGTGGGGCATAAAAATGCAGCGCTCCGCCTACAAGAAAATTCCACCCCTTGAAAAAACACCGGAGGAAATGCTCAACGCTCGCGAGGTCTGGGAAACCTGGCGCTTCCACGACTTCCAGCCGCCTGAGACCTTCGATAATGGGATCTCCCTGGGAGGCTCACTGGACAACTTTATCACCAATAGCCAGGCATATCAGAGTTCTCTGATTCAATTTGCTACAGAATGCTACCGGCGCGCCAAGTACACCAAGGTCACCGGCCTTTTCCAATTCGATTTCAGCGACCCCTGGCCCGCCGTGACCTGGTCAGTGGTGGATTACTGGCGGACCCCGAAACCCGCCTTCGACGCCCTGCGGCGGGCCATGCAACCGGTTCTACCCTGTTTCCGATTACCGGAAAATTTGGAGGCCGGCAAGGCATGCCTGATATCGTTTTGCGTCATCAATGACCTGGCGCAAGCCTTCCCCGGTGCCACCTGCGACTGGCGCCTGGAAGGTGGAATGGGTGATATTGCTTCAGCTAACTTCCCAGTTGATATCCCTGCCGATGGCATCTCACCAGAGACCAAAATGACCCTGCCCTCGCTCGGACCGGGGATGTACAAGCTATTCGTATCTGTCACAACGAGCAAAAACACACTCGGCGAAAACTGGTACGAATTGACCATCCAATAACCGCGATCCAATAAGAATGGAGCCAAAGGACGCGAAGAACACGAAGGAAATTTGTGTTTATCCTATAGGCGACTACTATGACTCTCCCAACCAAAATTGTTGTCATCGGCGCAGGCAGCGCCTCCTTTGGGGAAAACACACTTTCTGCCCTGGTGCGCAGCAAGAAACTTCGTGGCTCCTCGCTGGCGCTCGTGGATCACAATCGCGAAACGCTCTCAACTGTTAAACGTCTGGCCGAACGGCTAAACCGCGAGTGGGATTCTGGCATCACCATCACCGCTCATACCGATCATCAGAAAGCTCTCGAAGGCGCCGGTTTCGTCGTCTCGGCCATCGAGGTCGGGGCACGCGAAGGACTGTGGAGAAAAGACTTTGAAATCCCGCTTAAGTACGGAGTTCGGCAACCATACGCTGAGAATGGAGGCCCGGGTGGGTTTGCCCACGCGGCACGAAATATCGGCCCGGTGATGGGTATCGCCCACGATATGGAGCAGGCCTGTCCGGGTGCCTGGTTCATCAATTTTACAAATCCGATGATCCGTATCTGCGATGC
Source organism: Anaerolineae bacterium (assembly GCA_041489005.1). GTDB lineage: Bacteria > Chloroflexota > Anaerolineae > Anaerolineales > Villigracilaceae > UBA877. The sequence goes on along the minus strand of JBGPQK010000038.1, from coordinate 12,505 downwards.
GATCACCCGTCATACAAAAATCAATTCTGTTGGTCTGTGCCACCAGATTTTTATCGGCTACACGATAGTGGGCATTGCCCTGGCTAAAGACTTGGGGATCGCAGTACCAGAGGGCATCGTTGGGATGCATGCTGATCCCATGCAGGCTCCGCTCCATAATCAGGTCAAAACACAGATCGTCCCGCGCGTGGATATCCGCGCCGCTGGTTTGAATCACTTCTCCTGGATCATCTCCATCCGCGATCGCCAGACCGGTGAAGACCTTTATCCGCTCTTCCGGAAGCGCTTCTTCGAACTGGACCCGGCTTTCGAGCCGCTGACCCGGCGCGTCTTCGATGCTTTTGGCCTGTTTCCCGTTCCCGGTGACAGCCATCTGTGCGAATACCTGCCTTGGGTCTCGCACCCGACCACCAAGCCCTGGGAAAAGTACCATCTTCCGCTCTATAACTGGGATTTGAATGCTGCCGTACGCGAGTTCGAACACAAGAGACTTAAAAGCATGGCCGATGGAGAGGCAACGATTGATGGCCTGAGAGATACCGATTCCGAGGGCGCATTGGAGATGATTGAGAACGTGGCTGGAGCGACTACGCACTACCACCTGGCAGCAAATTTACGCAATGAAGGCCAGATCGCCAACCTGCCGCTTGGCTGTACAGTCGAGACGCCGGTTGTGGTGGACGGTGATGGCATTCACCCGGTCCACGTGGGAGCATTCCCTGAACCGGTAGCCGAAATCTTGCGCCGCGAAGTCACCGTCGCCCAGTTATGCGTAGACGCAGCTGTTGAAGGCTCTCGCGAGAAAGCCCTGCAATGCCTCCTACTTGACCCGGTAGTTAACGATTTCGAACTGGCAAAGCAGATTCTTGACGACTATTTGACCAGTTATAAAGAATATCTACCCCAGTTCTGGAAATGAGACTTGAGGAAAATCCCTAGAATGAGGAAGAGAATGAGATATTTTCTCGGAATAGACGCAGGTGGTACTAAAACCCACGCCCTGATCGCGGATGAGGCCGGTGAAGCCATTGGCTTCGGTACCACCGGACCCGGAAACTGGGAGTCCGTTGGCTACGAAGGACTCACCAAGAACTTGCTCGATATCACCACCCAGGTTCTTGAGATGGCGAAAACCAACATTTCGCAAATCGCCGGGGCGGGATTGGGACTGGCCGGTTTCGACTGGCCCAGCCAGCGACAGGCCCATCTGGACGCCATTCAACCTTTGAAACTGTCGTGTCCATTGGAAATAGTCAATGACACCACTCTTGGGATTCTAGCCGGTGCGGTTGAAGGTTGGGGTATCTCGGTCGTATCGGGAACCGGCTGCAACTGCCGCGGCTGGAGCCGTGACCACCAGCGGGAAGGCCGAGTGGTGGGTGGTGGAAGTCATTGGTCCGGGGAAGCCGCCGGAGGGTTCGACATCCTTACTCGAGCGATGCGTGCCGTCACTTTTGAGTGGGTCAAACGCGGACCCACCACTGCGCTTACTTCCGCTTTTTTACATCAAACCGGAGCTAAAGACCTGGATGCCTTGGTTGAAGGAGTTTACCTGGGCCGCTTCGATTTTGTACCGTCCATGATACTGCTTGTCTTCGAGATTGCCCGGCAGGGCGACCCGCAGGCCTTGGAAGTCATCCGTTGGGCGGGCAGCGAACTGGGGATGATGGCCGTCAGCGTCATTAACCAACTGGACCTGCAAAACGAAGCCTTCGATGTGGTATTGATCGGCAGCCTCTACGACGGGCATCCATTAATGACCGAGAGTATGCGCTCGACCATCCATCGCATTGCACCGGGAGCCAGATTGATACGCCTGACCGTCCCCCCGGTGGTCGGAGGCGTCATTCTGGGAATGCAGGAAGCCGGTCAGGATGCCCGCTCTGCGCGCTCGAAACTCCTCGAGACTACCCGGAAATTGCTTAAAGAAACCAAAGAGTAAACCCCAGTCGCTCGCCGCTGGGTTATTACAATAGACGATCCATCCTGACGATGGGTCGCCTTACGCTATAATTACCTCGTGACGGATAACCAGTCAATCGAACTGCTCCGCCTGCTCGCCAACCGTCTGGAACGACTTTCGGTTGACTCGCGCTGGGCCAGGCGCGCCAGCGGATTGCGCGGTAATATCATCAAATTACTTGAACAAGCCGATTTTGGAAAAAAGGTTACTGCAAAGCGTCTTAACCTGCTGACGGATAATGCCTTCGATATCCTGCGCCAGGCTGCGCAGGATATCCCAGACCTTGAAGCATTGCACAAAAGAAGTTGACTTGGCCATGAAACGGAGTTTTCTGCTTCTCGGATTTCTGTTTGCGGGTTGCTCAACGATGCTGGGCAATCCTTTACCTCTTCTTTCTCCCACCTCGGCACCTCTTCCCTCTATTGCAGTACCTCCTTCTACCCTGCCCCCCACTCTCATTCCTTCCCTATCCCCAACTGACTCTGAAACTCCCACGGCCACATCATCCGAAACACCAACCCAAACGCAGACTGACATTTCCACTGAGCTTACAATTTCTTGGACCTATGTTTTTCCGGTCCAGCCATCGAGCGTGGCTGATTTCGCAGAGGGCGTATCCAGTCACGGTTATCCAGCCACGGATATCTTCGCTCCGGAAGGGGCAAATTTTGTCGCCGTAACTAACGGCGTGGTTGACTTCGTCTCGTACGAAGACCGCTGGGACCCGAGCCACGATGATCTGGCTCTGCGCGGCGGGTTATGCGTCGCCATCATCGGGGACGATGGCATACGCTATTACGGGTCTCACCTGTCAGAGATCGAACCGGGGATCAATCCCGGGGTTCGGGTGGCTGCAGGACAAGTGCTCGGCCAGGTCGGTCACACCGGCAACGCCCGCACCACGCAATCCCATGTTCACTTCGGTATTTCGTATCCCACCTATCCCGAAGACTGGCGTGCCCGTCGCGGCGAAGTGGACCCGTTCCCCTTCCTGTTGGTCTGGCGCGACGGTCACAATGTTACGCCGCCTCTTCCCATACCCTGAAAGGAACCGAGATGCAAACCATGCGCGCCATGCTATTTTATGCGCCCGGCCAGCCTCTTCGACTGGCTGAGTTGCCCGTCCCGTTACCAGGGCCAGGACAGGTGCTACTCAAAGTCCATACCTGCGGTGTATGCCACACCGACTTGCATATCATTGACAGCGAATTAAGCGAACCAAAATTTCCCCTGGTGCTGGGACATCAAATTGTCGGGACGGTCGTCCAAGCCGGACCTGAGGCGAATCGTTTCCGGGACAGGGAACGGGTCGGCGTGCCCTGGCTGGGCGCCACCGACGGGACCTGCCGCTTTTGCAGGAGTGGACAGGAAAATCTATGCGACCATCCAACTTTCACCGGCTACAACGTGGATGGGGGTTTCGCTGATTATACCGTCGCTGACGAACGCTTCTGCTTCCCCATCCCCACCGGCTTCAACGACGTGGAAGCAGCCCCACTGCTGTGCGCTGGTCTGATAGGCTATCGGGCGTATCGTATGGCCGGAGCAAACGTGGCGACGTTGGGCATTTACGGTTTTGGCGCCGCGGCGCACATTATTGCGCAGATAGCCAAATATGAAGGCAAGAAGGTGTACGCTTTCACCCGTCCCGGTGACAAGGCCGCGCAGGAGTTCGCCATGTACCGGGGCGCGGACTGGGCCGGGGATTCCACCCAATCCCCGCCTGAGAGCCTGGACGCCGCGCTGGTCTTCGCCCCGGTTGGTCCATTGGTAGTGGAGGCTTTGAAAGCCACAAACAAAGGTGGCGTGGTCGTCTGCGGCGGCATTCACATGAGCGACATCCCCGCCTTCCCATACACCTTGCTCTGGGAGGAACGCGTCATCCGCTCGGTAGCCAATCTCACCCGCCGTGACGGCGAGGAATTCCTGGCGCTGGCCCCGCAAGTACCGGTGAAAACGGACGTGACAAGCTTCCCATTGGAACAGGCAGGCGAGGCGTTGGAACAACTACGTAAAGGCCAGTTCGTTGGAGCGGCAGTAATCGCGATAGCATCTGCATGAACTTTCTCTCAGCCCTCGGCAAACCTTCAGCTAAGGGCTTCTGCGAGGGGATAAATACAGGTTCAAAAATACACCCAGGGAACCCAAAAAATGGTGACAAATTCCTCGTAACCTTTCGCAACGATAGAGGTTATATAGGTTGGAGCTCCATCCATTATTCTCACACCAACCAAAGGAGATTAATTAACATGATTAAAACTATCGGCAAGTGGCTTTACCTCATCGGCTTGCTCGTCGCGGTCGTCGCTGGCTTGTTCAGCCTATCATATTCATGGCTGTCCCTGATCCTGCTGATCATGGGAATCCTGGCAGCGATCCTGTTCCTTGACTCGAATGATGTGGTCAACTTCGGCATCCGCTTCCTCGTCCTGGCCGCAGTCGCTGGTGCGCTGAACAGCCTCCCCTTCGTAGGACCTGCCCTCACCGGCATGTTCACCGCCGTGGTTCTCTTCCTCGCCCCGGTCGCTCTGACACTTCTAGTCGTCTATTTCGTCAAGAAATACTTCTTCTCGAAGTAAATACTTACGAATATAAAACCAGCTTGAGAGCCGCCTGAATCAGGCGGCTCTCTAATTTTGCTGAGGGAAGATAGATTGGTGCTTCCCGATTCCTCTTGCCCTTTTTGGAGATTTATCCTACACTACGGGTGTAAATGCCTTCATCCCGGAGAGGAGACAATCCAATGAAACGTTCCTTCCATATTCGTTTTCTTCCCATAATCCTGACTTTTTCCCTTGCCCTCATTATTACCACCCCGGTCGCCGCCCAAGGACCCATCACAGGCGACACCATCCCGGCTGGAACGGTAGTTGACCATGATGTAATCCTCGTTGGCCAGAACATCACCATTGACGGGACCGTTAACGGCAATGCCTTTGTCCTCGGCAACCAGGTGACAGTTAATGGGACAGTAGACGGCAGTATTATTCTTATCGGTCAGAACGCCGGGATTAGCGGAACGGTCAGCGGGGCAGTTTATGCCACGGCCGTGACCCTCGACTTGACCCCCTACGCCTCCATCCAACGCGACCTTTACGTGGTCACAATCAGTCTCACTAGCGGGGACCAATCCGTCATTGGACGGGACCTGTACGCCATTGGGTTGGATTCCGGTATGAATGGCCGGGTTGGGCGCGATTTGCATACTGTCATCGGGCCAATCCAGTTGTACAACGGCCTAATGACCCTTCTCGGCTATGATGAACTGACCATCAAGCTGCATTTTGAGACCCCACAGCCAGGAACCAGTCCAAACAGCAGCCTGATCTCCGCTGGGCACCACGCCCGAATCCAAATCGCCGAACCAGCACCGGCCTCCTTCGACTGGGCCAAATGGGCAATCAGCCTGCTTCGCAATTGGGCGATCCTGCTGGCTTTCAGCTTGCTGGCGGTGTGGCTGATGCGCAAGACACTCGACCTGTCCGGGGAGTCGTTGCTGGCCCATCCCTGGCGGACACTGGGGATTGGTCTGCTCGTCCTGGTCATCGCCTTCGGTCTGATCGGTGTGACGCTCCTGCTCTCGGTGTTCATTTTCGCAATCGGCCTGGGACTCAACTTCCTGGGGTTGTGGCAGCTCTCGCTCGCGTTATGGGTGTCGGCCTACGCCTGCCTGGCATTCCTGTTGGTGACCCTATGGTTCTTCATCGTTTACGGGACAAAGATCATCGCTATTTACGTTGTTGTAACCTGGTTGTTTGCGAGACTCTTCCATCGCGATGCCTTGTGGCTAAAGATCACGGCCCTGCTGGCCGGGACGATTGTCTTTGCGTTGCTGCGAGCCACCCCATACGTCGGCTGGGTGTTCGACATTCTGGTCACTGCCGCGGGGATGGGCGCTGTTTGGATTGCGTACCGAGATTCTGGCAGGAAGCCGGAGTCTGGGGGTGCAGCATTACCGGTCAAAAAGGCAACGAAGCCTCCGCTAAAGAAATAATTGTCAGCGGATTCTCCCGTCAGGGTTCTCCAAAGGAAGAGTTTTTTTGGCTGTATCAACTGTGATAAACTCTGCTTATGCAACCGTTCACAGCCCTTGCACACCCGAACATCGCCTTTATAAAATATTGGGGAAACCGCAACGATGCACTGCGCCTGCCAGAGAATGGATCAATTTCCATGAACCTGGAGGGGTTGGAAACACGCACCACTGTCCATTTTGACACGTCTCTCCGGTCAGACGATGTGAAAATTGACGGAAAAAAGGCTGGAGGCATTGCTCACGCTCGCGTGGGCAGGATGTTGGACGAAGTGCGCGCGCTGGCCGGCATCCGCCACTTCGCTTGGGTGGAGAGCGAAAACAACTTCCCAACCGGGACCGGGATTGCCTCGTCTGCATCGGCTTTTGCCGCGCTTGCCCTGGCCGCCACAAAAGCAGCCGGTTTGGATCCTTTCCCCTGCGGGGACAATGGGACAAGCTCAGGCCGTCCCGGTGTCCTGCCGGGAGGGCACAACTTCGACCTTGCTACGCTTTCATGCTTGGCACGCCGCGGTTCCGGTTCGGCTTGCCGATCCATCCCGGGCGGATTCGTCGAGTGGGCAGCCGGGACAGGCGACGCCGATTCCTATGCCGTCTCCATCGCCCCGCCCGAATACTGGAACCTGACCGACTGCATCGCGATGATCAGCACCACTCATAAACTGACCGGTTCAACCGAAGGTCATAAAATAGCCGGGACATCCCCGCTTCAGTCCGGCCGCTTGGTCGACGCCCCCCGGCGGCTTGGCATCTGCCGGCATGCCATCTTGAACCGTGATTTCGCGGCTATTGCCGAAATTATGGAAGAAGATTCCAACCTTATGCATGCCGTGATGATGACCTCTCGTCCGCCACTTTTCTACTGGCAACCGGCAACATTGGCAGTAATGCAAGCCGTGCGGGTTGCGCGGGCAAAGGGACTGCCGGTTTGCTACACAATTGACGCGGGTCCGAACGTCCATGTAATCTGCACATGTGCCGCGGCGGAGGAGACTGCCAAGTTATTGGCGAACATCCCCGGGGTCCGGAAAGTGCGTCTGGCAAAAGTAGGGGGGCCGGCCAGGCTGGTGGAAAATCCTTCCACCTATTCTCATTAGATTTCAATAATAGAAGCTGCACAGATTAGCAGACCTGGCTCAAAAAGGATATAATCAGCCTGACCGCCTCGCAGGAGGCGCAGTTTATTGTTGTCGAGGTTTACACATGAGTATTAGTCTGCTCGGCGGAATCATCTTCGTGCTGGTCTTCGCCGGAATCATCTTGCTCCACGAATTTGGGCATTATGTCGTCGCCCGGTTGCTGAATATCGAAGTTGAAGAATTTGGCGTCGGTTTTCCTCCGCGTCTGTTACGGTTCTGGCGCGGGAAAGGATCTATCCTAATCGGGGAGGAACGCCTGGTTATCCCGATTAATTTCAACTTGCCATTCGATCCCAAGCTGTCCATCCGTCGCCCGGTACATGCTGTTGCCGCTTCCAAACTCGGTAAGCTTGTTCTGCGTTCCATAGATTTTATTGCTTCAGAAGATGGACAAAACAGGTCTGATCCTGTTTCGGAGCATGAACCATCTTCTGTTCCGTCCTCTGTCCCGACTATGGGTAGAGAAACGAAATTAATAACCAATCCCCTACAACCCGGCGAAATCCATTTGAGTGGAATTCTTAATGAAGTCAGGCCTGGCACTGAGTTTACTCTGAACTGGATTCCGCTTGGCGGTTTTAACAAAATCAAAGGGGAGGACGACCCGGACAAGCCGGGCGGATTGGCTGCTGCCAACCCCTGGAAGCGCATTGCCGTGCTTCTGGCCGGGGCCAGCATGAACCTGTTAACGGCAGTTGTGGTCTATACCATCTTCTTCAGCCAGATCGGCATCCCCGACAGCCATACCGCCGTGATTGCCGCCATCGACTCCCCTTCACCAGCAGAACAGGCCGGCTTACAGGTGGGCGATGTGGTGCTGGTCGCGGGTGGATTGCACGTTAACAGTTACAATCGGTTGACCGAGATCACCCACAACTACCTTGACTTGCCACTCCCGCTGGTCATCTTGCGCGATGGCAAGGTTCTGAATATCACCGTCACACCGCGCTCCGTCTATCCATCTGACCAGGGACCGATGGGAATCGGCGTCGGCCAGCCGCTTCTTCCGGCGAAGTCCTGGTTTGAGACCATACCGGCAGCCTTTTCCGCAACAGGTCTAGACATAAACAGCCTTCTGGCATTGCCCGGTCGCATAATCGCCGGAACAATTTCTCCACAGGCCGCCCAAATCGGCGGACCGCGCAGCGTCTGGAACCTATTCCAGCAAGCTGTCGCCCGTGATGTTTCCAGCCGTCAGACTTCTTCATCTGGCGGGACTTCCACCAAACCGACAAACTACACCCTGCTGACCATCATCTCGTTGACCATCACCGTCGCGGTGGCTAACCTATTGCCCATCCCTGCACTGGACGGCGGGCGCATTTTCATGACCCTACCCGAAATCATCCTTCGCCGCCGCATCCCGGCTAAATACCAGGCCATGATCAACGGAATCAGCTTCATCATCCTGATCACCCTGCTCGGCTTCTTTTACATAAAAGACATCATAAGTCCGGTGAACTTCACCTTACCCTGATAAAGAAAGATAATAAACGCATGACTCAGAATGCACCTTTTCTGACCGTTGTGGACGCTCTGCTAGATGAGAGTAAACCCTTCCCGGCGCGTTATTTGCAACTTTTTTCGGACTTGGAGCCTGTGGATTTGAAAAAATTGATTAAAGCCTGGCCTCAAGTCTCGCCACGCCGTAAACACACACTGCTCGAAGACCTGGAAGACCTGGCCGAAGCGGATACGCTGACCTCCTTCGACGATTTGGCGCGCTCCCTGCTCACCGATACCGACCCACAGGTCCGCACACGGGCAATCCGTCTGCTGTGGGAATGTGAAGACGTGAAACTCATTCCTGTGTTTATCAATATTCTTAATAATGATGAGGATATTGGTGTGCAGGCTGCCGCCGCGAATGCCCTGGGTAAATTTGTGTATATGGGCGAACTCGACAAAATCCCGGCGGAACTCCACCACAACATTGAAGACCAATTGCTCGCCGCGACCATGTCCTCCAAAGAGACCCTGGTCCGCCGACGGGCGCTGGAGTCATTGGGATATTCGGGGCGCGAAGAGGTTGTTCCGCTCATCGAGGCCGCTTATCGCGAGAAGAACCCTGATTGGAAGGTCAGCGCCCTTTGGGCCATGGGTCGCTCCAGTGACGACCGCTGGAGAAAACAGGTGCTTTCGCAGTTGCACTCCCCCAACGAAGATGTCCGTTCCGAGGCCATCCACGCCGCTGGAGAATTGGAACTGGAATCTGCCCGACCTGTTCTGCTCGATAACCTCGAAGATGAGGAAGATCTGGAAGTGCGCCGTGAACTTATCTGGGCACTCTCCAGGATTGGCGGAGAAGGCGTTCGCGCCAAACTGGAAGAACTGCATGAGATCGAAGAAGACGACGAAGAAACCGAGTTCATCGAAGAAGCACTGGATGCCCTTTCCTTCACCGAGGACATGGGAAACTTCTCCTTGTTCGATGTTGACCCGGAAGTGGATTTCATCGAGGAAGAGCCGGACGAGAAAGAGTAAACCGGTTTTATTCGTTCAGCAGTTCAAAGGCTGACCGGATCGCTGGACGAGGCGTACTCATAATCCTTATGCCTTTGCTCAACGTTTTCATCAACAACCTCCTACCTATCCTGCTGCTTAGCGGGGCAGGTTTTGTTTTAGGGAGAGCGCTTAAACTAGACTCGCGCCCGCTGGGGCGGATTATTTTTTATGTCCTCAGCCCTTTGCTGGTTTTCAACCTGCTGACCGGTAGCAAGTTGGCTGTGGAAAGTATTCTCCTGATGATGGGCTACTCAGCCTCGGTGATGTTGATCGTCACCGGGATCGCTTTCTTGCTTGGCAAGCTGTTCCGCCTAGAACGCACCATGCTAATCGTCGTAATTCTTACCAGCCTGTTTGCCAATAACGGCAACTATGGCCTGCCGCTCATCTCTTTTGCATTTGGTCAAGAGGCTCTGGCGTACGCCAGCATTTACTATGTTACGAATTCCTTGCTGCTCTACACCGTAGGCGTGCTGATTGCCTCACTCGGCCACCTGCGCCTGAAGGAAGCCCTGCTGGGTCTCTTGAAAGTCCCCGCGATTTATGCCATTATTCTGGCAGTGATATTCATTCGCACCGGTTGGAATTTACCCGTTCCAGTCCGGAAGACGGTGGAACTGGCGGCTGGCGGAGCTATCCCTACCATGCTCATCCTGCTCGGATTGGAATTGCAAAAAGTGGAGTGGACGCATAAATTACGTGCCCTGAGCATCCCTGTGGTTTGCCGCCTGCTGGTGGGGCCGGTTATCGGGTTGGTCATGGCCGCCTTTTTTGGCTTGAATACCAACGCCCGCAAAGGTGGAATAACCGAGGCTGGGATGCCCTCAGCAGTAATGACGACCGTCCTAGCCACTGAGTACAAACTTGACACATCCCTGGTGACAGCAATCGTCTTCGCTGGCACCATTCTGAGCCCACTCACACTGACTCCTCTGCTTTACTTCCTCGGGAGGTAAAATGTGCTATATTCTCACCCTCTTTCTCAACAGTGACATCCTGCCCGGTTCTGAAATAACCGACTCAGGTGCAATCCCCTTTCGACGGTACGAACGTACATTTCGATTCCACGGCCAGGCGCCTGTGGTTATTTTGGCTATGGAAGGAACCCCATGACGGAACAAAAACCGGGTAGCCCGGTACGCATCCACATCTGGGTGACCGGACATGTACAAGGTGTGGGCTTCCGCTCTTTCGTTCAGCAATCCGGAGTGCAGTTCGGCCTCACCGGCTGGGTACGCAATTTGGGATATGACAAGGTGGAGACCATGGCGGAGGGCCCACGCGACAAGCTGATAAACTTTTCAGAAGCAGTAAAAAAAGGTCCACGCGCCGCGAGGGTGGATGAAGCGAGCATGGAATGGGAATTGGCGACGGGAGAATTTCAGAACTTTGGTGTAAAGTATAGCGCTTGACTTAAGGCGAGATATAATTCACTCTATAGGAGTAATACATGAACAAACATAAAATTTTTCTAATCAGCTTGCTTCTATTGACCCTGTTCATTGGAACCCTTTTGGCTTCCTGCGGATCAAGCAATACCACTCCTGCTTCTTCATCCAGCGGCTCCTCTGATGGCCAGACGCTGATGCAGGATCGTTGCTCCGTTTGCCATTCAACGGGTCGCATTACTTCGGCACACAAGACGGCCGCCGAGTGGACAACCACTGTGGAACGCATGATCAGCCACGGAGCGCAACTCAATACGCAGGAACAACAAACGCTGATTGATTACCTGGCAGCAAATTATAAGTAAATCACAATTTGACCGGCACTTCAAAGTACCGGTCAATCATTTTATCCAAACCCCAACCCTAGTTCTTTCATCGACACCCAGTTCCGCTCCCCCTGCCCGATGACCATGTGGTCGAGCACATCCACATCCAGCAGTTTCCCGGCCTGGACAATGGCACGAGTCACCGCCACGTCGTCCGGGCTGGGAGTCGGGTCCCCGCTAGGATGGTTATGGACAACGATCAGTGCGGCCGCGTTGCGACGGATTGCGGGTTTGAACAACTCCCCCACATGCACTTGGCTCGAATTGACCGAGCCTATATAGACCTCGACGGTTTCCAGAACCCGGTTGCGCGTATCGAGCAGGATGACGCGCAGGTGCTCCTGTTCCAACGCAGACATTTCGTAGGCCACCAGCGCGGCTGCGTCCGTCGGGCTGTTGACCGTTGGGCGGTCTTCGGCGGGTTCCTCTGACATCCGCTTGCCCAGTTCGATAGCAGCTTTGATCTGAGCCGCCTTGGCTTCACCGATCCCATGCTGGTTGCACAATTCTACGAAGGGAGCCCGGTGTAATCCCGACAGCGTCTTAAATTCGCTCAGCAGGCGTTGCCCCACCTGGACGGCATTCTCCCCGGGTACGCCTACACGCAGGAGAATGGCCAGCAGTTCTGCGCTCGATAGCGCCTGCGGGCCCAACTTTGCCAGCCGTTCACGCGGACGTTCGGCAGCGGCCAGGTCGGTGATGCGATAAACGGGTTTTGAGGATGCGTTCATTGCGTTTCCCTCTCGCGAAGTTTCTCAAACTATACAACAACGCGCCTGATTCCACAAGCGACTTGACAGAGTACCTCGTTCCCTATATAATCCCGGCTGCCTTCCTCGCTAGCTCAACGGCAGAGCGGGCGGCTGTTAACCGCTAGGTTCGAGGTTCAAATCCTCGGCGAGGAGCTAGATTTACTGGTTATTAAATAATTGGCCCTGCGCCAGCGGGTAGCCAGCGCAGGGGTGCCCCAGCCTCGCCGGAAGTGGGGCAATGGATTGTAGCACAAAGGAGATTCGCGATGGCAGCGCTTCCTACTTTCATTTCGACAGCAGAAGCCGCCCACCAACTGGGGGTCAGTGAGGCTCGTTTGG
>JBGPQK010000037.1:0-28605 GCA_041489005.1 Anaerolineae bacterium | reverse complement strand
GCTTCGGCTTCGTCGAAGGAACGGCTGTGTGGCAGGATGCCATCATCCAGGCCGACGATGAAGACTGCGCCAAATTCCAGCCCTTTGGCGGCGTGCAGGGTCAGAAGGGTGGGGGCGTTCTTACCCTCAGCCAGGGTATCCTGGTCAGAGATGAGCGCCACGTTTTCGAGGAAATCGGTCAGGGTACGGTTTTCGTACTCGACTGTCAACCGGCGCAACTCCTGAACGTTCTCCCAGCGCTCGGTGCCCTCTTCCGTGGCGTCATCGATGAATGTTTGATATTTGATGTCTTTGGCAATGCGGTCGAACAGTTCGGTGACTGTTGCGCGCGGCGCCTCGACCCGCCAGTTCGATAACAGTGTCCCGAAGTTGCCTAAAGGCAACGCGGCGCGACTGGAAAACTGTATCCAAAAAGGAGAGGCCTCGCCGCGAGCCAGGTCCATCAACACTGCCGACGGGGAGGTGTTCGCCTCGCGGGCGGCGGTATGCAGCGCCAGGATGGTCTTATCCCCCATGCCGCGCGGTGGGATGTTGATGACCCGGTCGAGCGAAATCTCGTCGGCAGGATTGTGAACCAGGCGTAGATAAGCGATGATGTCTTTGACTTCTCGCCGTCCATAGAACCGCTGCGCCCCCACCAGGCGGTAGGGTAAACGTGCTTGCAGGAAAGCTTCTTCCAGCAGGCGGGATTGGGCGTTGGTACGGTACATCACAGCGCAGTCTCCTGGCTCACAAGTACGGCTGGCAACGAGGCTGGCGATGGTATCCACAACAAAGGCAGCTTCACTGTAATCGTCCAGCGCTTCATAATAGAAGAGTTTCTCGCCAGCGCCGCGCTGCGTGAAAAGGCTCTTGCGGCGGCGGTGCGGGTTGTGGTCAATGACGGCCATGGCGGCGTCGAGGATGGTCTGCTTGGAACGGTAGTTCTGTTCCAACAGGATCACCTGCGCGTTGGGAAAATCCTGCTCGAAGCGCTGGACGTTGCGGTAGTCGGCTCCGCGCCAGCGGTAAATGGATTGGTCCGGGTCACCGACGACGAAGATATTGCCGTGTAATGAGGCCAGGTGGCGCAGGAGCGTGTATTGGGCGAAGTTGGTGTCCTGAAACTCATCTACCAGCACATGCTGAAAAAGCTGCGCATACTTCTCGCGCACGGTTGGAAATTCGGAGAGCAGGTGTGCCGTCCAAAGCAGCAGGTCGTCAAAGTCAACAGCATTATTTTGTTTCAATAAATCCTGATAACGCTGATAGACACGCTTGACCACTTCGTCGCGGTAGGTCTGCGTGGGGTAAGCATCTGGGAAAATCAAATCGTTCTTGGCTCGTGAGATTGCGCCATGCACCGATTGTGCCCGATAGGTTTTCTCGTCCAGGTTCAGGTCACGGATTGCCCCTTTGACCACGCGCTGCTGGTCGTCATCATCATAGATAACGAAACTGGCATCGAACGGCAGATGTTCAGATTCGCGGCGCAAAAGTCTGGCGCAGATTGAATGGAATGTCCCCAGCCAGAGTCCGTCGGCGGTTAATTCGCCCAGGATGTCACGGACGCGGTTGCTCATTTCCCGCGCTGCCTTGTTGGTGAAAGTGACCGCCAGCATCTGGTATGGACGAACACCCTCGTAGGCGATCAAATAGGCCACGCGCTGGGTCAGGACACGCGTCTTCCCAGAGCCGGGTCCGGCCAGAACCAAAACGGGACCGGCGCCAGCCGTCACAGCTTGGCGCTGCTGAGGGTTGAGTTTGTCCAGGAAATCCATGATGGGGATGGTTTGCAGGGGCACGATATATCGTGCCCCTGCAAAAGGATTATTTCAATTCCGAGGTGCAATTGGGGCAACGGGTGGCTTTGATGGAGATGATGGTGAAGCAGTGCGGGCATTCCTTGGTGATCGGATCAGCCGCCGGAGCCGGCGCGGGCTTCTTCTGCATGCTGTTGATGCCTTTGATCATCAGGAAGATGACCAGGGCGATAATGATGAAATCAATCAGGTTGTTGATAAAATTTCCGTAAGTTACTTTGGCGCTGCCGAGGGCAAAGGCCAGGCCGCTGAAATCGATCCCGCCAATGATCAGGCCGATCAAAGGCATAAGAATGTCAGTAACCAGCGACGAGATGATCTTTCCGAAAGCCCCGCCGATGATGACACCGACGGCCAGATCCATAACGCTGCCGCGCATAATGAAGGTTTTGAATTCTTTAAGCATTTGGGAGTCTCCTTTTCTCTAAGAGAGAACTGCGGCTTCATTGTACCGTCAGGGGTAGGGGCTGTCAACGAAAGGGTACTCTGTTGTATAATCCTGCGCAGTAGTCCCGGTTCAAACACGGGGCCATGAATCTTTGCTCAGGAAGGATCGTTATGTCCTTTCGCCGGTCTGTAATTTTGTTTTGCGGCCTGATCGTAGGGCTATCGCTTCTGGTTGCCTGCAGCCAGAAGATCCCATCCTCCACCCTGCCTTCCTCCTCGACGCTCGAGCTGACTCTCACGGCGTCCCCCGTGCCGCCGCGCAAGTTGACCGTCTGCCTGGGGCAGGAACCAGCCAGCCTGTACCCGCCGGACAACCCCTCGTCGGCCGCGCGCAGTGTGCTGGCGGCGGTCTACGATGGGCCGATTGACACGAATTCCTACGGGGCTCAGGCAGTGATCCTTAAGCGCTTGCCGAGCATCGAAAACGGTGACGCCCAACTCTTCTCGAAATCAGTCTATGTTGGCGACGAGGTGGTGGATGCCAGAGGCATGCCAGTCACGCTGGCGGTGGGGGTGAAAATCCACCCGGCAGGCTGTCGCAGCGACGATTGTGCGATCAAATATGATGGCACATCCGAGATCCAGATGGACCAGATGCAGGTTACTTTTGATCTGCTCCCCGGCCTCACCTGGTCAGATGGCGAACCTCTCACGGCTGAAGATTCAGTCTACGCTTACCAGGTGGCTGCTGACCCGACCTCCTCCGGCTCTAAATATCTGGTGGACCGCACCCGCTCTTATGAGGCGGCGGACGAGACCACCATTCAGTGGTGGGGCAAACCCGGCTTTATCGACCCGACCTTCTTCACCAATTTCTGGTCGCCGCTCCCCCAACACCTTTGGAGTCAGATTCCGGTTGACCAATTGACCAAGACCGACGAGTCCGCCCGTACCCCGCTCGGTTGGGGGCCTTATATTATTCAAGAATGGGTTGTGGGAGATCACATTACCCTGACGAAGAACTCGCGCTACTTCCGTGCAGGCGAAGGCCTGCCCAAGTTTGATATCCTGACCTTCCGCTTCGTCGCCGACCCGGGCACAGCCATCAGTGACCTATTGGCTGGCACTTGCGACATCCTTGATCCCAGCGTTCGTTTGGACGGGCAAGTGAGGTTGCTGCGTTCGATGGCAGAACAGTACCAATTGCAAGCTTTGTTCACCACAGTTCCGGTGATGGAAGAATTGGCACTCGGCATCCAACCGGCATCTTATGATAATGGAATTAACGTCGGGAAAGATCGAGGTGATTATTTTGGCGATGTGCGGGTGCGCCAGGCTTTGGCATTATGCCTCGACCGCCAGCAGGTGGTTGATTCAGTGCTTTCGGGTCTGAGCACCGTTCCGAATTCCTATCTACCGCCAGAATATCCCCTTTACAATCCGAATGTGACCACCTATTCCTTCGATGTGGTTGCCGCCAGCCAACTGCTTGAGCAGGCCGGTTGGAAGGATGTCGATCATGACCCGTCGACGCCGCGCCAGGCCTGGGGTGCACCGGGTGTTCCATCCGGGACTCCATTCGAGGTAAATTACGTTACCACCAACGCTGTCCAGCGGCAGCAGGTGACCACCATCCTGACCGCCTCACTGGCGCAATGTGGGATCAAAGTCAATGTGCAGTATCTCGACGCAAATACGCTTTATGCACCCGGCCCGAACGGGGTCCTTTTTGTCCGAAGTTTCGACCTGGCCGAGTTCGCCATGGGAAGCACCGGGATTGAGCCACCCTGTGACTGGTACACCAGTTCTGAGGTCCCGAACGCAGCGAATAACTGGGTGGGGACGAACGTCAGCGGATACAGTAATCCAGCCTTTGACGCGGCCTGTCTGACGTCTCAACAATCCCTTCCAAGTGACCCGGTACATGCTGCAGCGTATACCCAGGCCCAGTCCATTTTCGCCAACGATTTGCCGGTCATCCCGCTCTACTGGCGGGTCAAAACGGCCGCGACACGTGCAGACCTGTGTCATTTCTCCCTTGATCCGACAGCCGCAAGCAATCTGTGGAATATTGAGGCGTTTGACAGCGGTGCGGGTTGTCAGCCTTGAGATGGAAGGCTGATTAGCATGGTCAGAACCGGCCAGCGTTGACGGCAATAAAAAATAGAGTATAATCCGCTCTACCCAAATTCTATAGAGTATAATTCATTAGACAAATTCCCTGCAGTAAAGGATTACGCTGATGCCTGATCTTCTCCTTGATGTTCAAGGACTTGAAACACAATTCAAGACTCCGGATGGGATCGTTCATGCAGTTAATCGTATCTCCTTCGGGCTGAAGGAAGGGGAAACGCTGGGTATCGTGGGGGAAAGCGGTTGTGGGAAAAGTGTAACCATGCTTTCACTACTTAGACTTATTCCGTCACCACCTGGTAAGATAACTGCAGGTTCGGCAACATACGTTGGACGTGATCTATTGAAAATGTCAAACGATGAGATTCGTCATGTTCGGGGTGCGCAAATAACAATGATTTTCCAGGATCCGATGACTTCTTTGAATCCGGTATTAACTATTGGCTTGCAGCTGACCGAACCCCTGATGTTACATTTAGGGATGAACAAGAAACAGGCGCTTGCGCGCGCCGCTGAATTGTTGGAGACGGTTGGTATACCGAAAGCCAAAGATCGATTATCTGATTACCCACATCAGTTCTCCGGTGGGATGCGCCAGCGGGTGATGATCGCCATGGCGCTGTCGTGCAGTCCACAGATATTGATCGCGGACGAACCCACCACAGCGTTGGATGTTACCATCCAGGCTCAGATTGTCGAACTGGTCAAGCGCCTGCGCGACGACCTGGGTATGACAGTCATGTGGATTACGCATGATTTAGGGATCATTGCTGGTTTGGCGCAGCGCGTCATAGTGATGTACGGGGGCTACATCATCGAAGAGGCCTCTGTCAATGACTTGTATGCTCACACGGAGCACCCTTATACGATTGGTTTGATGGGTAGCCTGCCGCGCGTGGATGAAAAGGGACATCACCGCCTTACATCCATTGAAGGTCAACCCCCAATTTTATTTGAAAGACCAAACAACTGCCCATTTGCACCTCGTTGTAAATACGCGATTGAACGCTGCTTAAAAGAGAATCCCGCCTTGGAGATGATTGGTCAAGATCATCATCGTACGGCCTGCTGGGTAGATACCAAAACCGGGAGAGCGCGCTAATGGCCGAAGATAATGTGATTTTACGTGTGGATCATTTGGTAAAATACTTTCCGATTACACGGGGGCTCATTATACAGAAACAGATCGGCGCAGTTCATGCCGTGGACGATATATCCTTTGAAGTGAAGCGGGGTGAAACACTTGGCTTGGTAGGCGAGTCTGGTTGCGGCAAGTCCACTACTGGTCGTACTATTTTGCAGCTTTATCGCCCAACCTCAGGGTCAGTGGTCTTTGATGGGGTTGACCTGGTCAAAATAAAAGGGGAAGAATTGCGGCACATGCGTCGCAAAATGCAAATGATTTTCCAGGATCCGTATGCCAGCCTGAATCCGCGCATGACGGTAGGTGAAATCATTGGCGAACCTTTGATTATTCACAAGATTTCCTCGCAGAAGGAAACTGACGAGCGCGTGGATAGTCTGTTGGAACTGGTGGGATTAAACCCGTCCTTTGCCTCCCGTTATCCGCATGAGTTTTCAGGCGGACAACGCCAGCGTATTGGTGTAGCACGCGCCCTGGCTTTACAACCAGCATTGATTGTCTGTGACGAACCAATCTCAGCGCTGGATGTTTCGATCCAAGCCCAGGTAGTCAATCTTTTGGAGGATCTCCAGCAACAATTTAATCTGACTTACCTGTTCATTGCCCATGACCTCTCCATGGTGCGCCACATCAGCAAACATGTGGCAGTGATGTACTTGGGCGCTCTTGTGGAATTGACCGACCGCGACGAACTGTACGCCCATCCTCTGCATCCCTATACCCAGGCATTGCTCTCAGCCGTCCCCATTCCAGACCCGGTGGCGGATTCCAAACGCCAGCGAACCATCCTTGAGGGAGACGTCCCCTCGCCGGTCAACCCGCCCTCGGGCTGCCGCTTCCGCACGCGCTGCCCGATTGCCGAAGCGCAATGCGCCGAATCGCGACCCGAACTCCGTGAGTTAAGACCAGGCCACAAAGTGGCCTGTCATCTGGCTAAATGACCCGCATAAGGAGGTGATTGCCTTTTCACAAACCCCAAAACTTGTTTTCGGAATTTAATTCACAAAAAGAATTTCCAAACTGTATTCACATTTCGTGAGGAGAAGAAAAATGCGTAAAAACTTTGTTTTGCTGAGCCTGCTTGTCATCCTCAGTATGATCTTCACGGCTTGCGGCGGCACAGTCACGCCAGCCCCGGTTGTCCCGGGCGTTACCCAAGCCCCTGTCGTAGTCCCGACCGCAGTTCCAGTGGTTCAAGGTCCCAAAATTCTCTACCAGACCTTTGGACCTGGCGATGTGCCAACTTTGGACCCGGCGATCGCGGAAGATACCACTTCGATTCAGGTCATTAACGAGGCCTTCGTCGGTATGACCGTCATTAACGAGGTCACCAACCTGACCGAGGTCGGAATTGCTAATACATGGGAATCGGTCACCAACGCAGATGGCACCGAAACCGTAACCTTCCACTTGCGCAATGACATTCCATGGGTGCGCTGGAATGGTACGGCGGTCGAAACCGTGAAAACCTGCGACGGCTCTGCCGACCGCATGGTGGTTGCCAGCGATTTCGCCTACGGCATCAAGCGCAACCTGGATCCCCTCAATGCCTCCCCCTACGCCTACCTGCTGGGCATGGTGCTGAAGGGCGCTGCTGACTTCAACAACGGCGTGACCACTGATTTCGCTACCGTTGGCGTGGAGGTTGTTGATGATGCTACAATCAAGATGACCTACCTGGTACCGGCTGTCTACAATATCCAAATTTCCGGTCTGTGGGTCGCCCGCCCGCAACCCAAGTGGGTAATCGAGGGTGATTGCGATGGCGCTGTTGCCGCCCGCGGTGAGCGCTGGACCGAGCCTGGTTTCTTCCAGAGCTATGGCCCCTACACCATGAGTGAGTGGATTCATGATTCGACCATGGTCTTGGTCAAGAATCCCTTCTGGCCTGGCACCGATTCGCTTCCGATTCCGAAGATTGACCAAATCAATTTCTCGATGCTGGATGAGGCTGTCGCCTTTTCTGATTACGAAGCTGGCAACCTTGATTCCGCCGCTGTCCCCAGCGCGGATCTCGACCGCGTCAAGGCCGATCCTGTGCTGTCCACAGAATTATATAACGGCGTAAACCTGTGCTCCTATTACTATGGCTTCAACATTACTGCGCCATTTGTTGACGATGTGCGCGTCCGCCGTGCCTTGTCTATGGCGGTTGATCGTCAGAGCCTGGTCGACAACGTGCTCAAGGGTGGCCAGCAGCCCGCACAGTGGTTTGCTCGCCCCGGCCTGGCCGGCGCTCCGACCATGGCAGATCACCCTGATCTGGGTATCAAGTCTGATACCCCCGCTGCCAAGGCTGAACTGCAGGCCTACCTGGATGAGAAGGGCCTTACAGTTGACCAACTTGACATAACCCTGATGTTCAACACCTCTTCCGGCCATCAGAGAATTGCTGAGGCTATCCAGCAGATGTGGAAGGATAATCTGGGTCTTACCGTCAAACTCGTGAACCAGGAATGGGCTGTTTACCTGGCTACGGTCAAGGGCGCTAATACCCCGCAGGTCTGGCGCATGGGTTGGTGCCCGGATTACCCGGATGCCAACAATTACGATCGAGAAGTCTTCGCACCCAACGGTTCATCTAATCCTTATACAGATGGTCACCCCTCTGGCGGTGTCTTCTGGTCCAATCAGGCGTACGTAGACCTTCTGGACCAGGCCGCTATTGAAACCGATGTTGTCAAGCGCGTAGATCTGTATGCGCAAGCAGAGGAGATCCTGGTCTACACCGATGCGGTGATCATCCCCATCTACTGGTACGCTCGCAATACTGTAACCAAGCCATATATCGTCCGCACTTTTGGCACAGGTGGCCAAGAGGAATATGCGAAGTGGGATATCCTGCCCCACTAATTGCATATAAGTTATGAACAAAAAAGGGAGGGGAGCTATGTCTCCCCTCTCTCATGCTTGATATTTTTCTGCACCTGGAGAGTTCTGATGAGCCGATATATTATTCGCCGTCTGCTCTACATGCTGGTTGTCATACTGGTCGTCTCAATCATTACGTTTGGCTTAATGCACGCCATCCCTGGCGGTCCTTTTTCACGCGAGAAAGCTTTGCCTGCAGCGACATTAAAGATTTTGGAAGAACGCTATCATCTGGATGACCCTTTATGGAAGCAATACGTAGATTATATTAACAATGTCCTTATCCCGCATATCACAACAAAGCCGCCTTCCAACGAACTAGCAGACGATTGTTTGGTGAACATCAAGATTGGCAAGGTTTGGATCCGGTGGATGAATTTCGGGCCATCCTTTAAGTCCCGGAGCCGGACCGTGAATGATATTTTCCGCGACAATTTGCCCATCTCAGCCCAGTTGGGGACAATGGCGCTGCTTGTTGCAATTACAATCGGCATGCCGCTGGGAATCCTGGCTGCTTTAAAGCAAAACACCATTTGGGATTACCTTGGTATGGGCATTTCCATTATGGGGGTATCTGTGCCTGTCATTGTATCAGGCCCAATTTTTGTATGGTTATTTGGAGTGGCATTGCATTGGCTACCGCCCACAGGTTGGGGGGCAAAACCTCCTTACATCTTAGGTTTCCTGCCATCCCACTTGGGCTGGGATTTCTTCAGATTTGCGATCATGCCAGCCATTGCTTTGGGGCTGGGTGCCTCCGCCATCATCGCCCGTTTGACTCGCGCCTCATTGCTTCAAACTGTGCGCGAAGATTATATCCGCACTGCCCGCGCCAAAGGCTTGCACGAACGTGTTGTTATTACACGCCATGCCCTGAAGAATTCGCTAATCCCGGTCGTCACTATTCTGGGTCCTCTTTTTGCAGGCCTAGTGACCGGCACCTTTGTGACCGAGTTGATATTCGGTATTCCGGGGATGGGAAAATATTTTGTGACCAGTATCACCAACCGAGATTATCCGGTCATCATGGGAACCATCCTGCTCTATGCAGTCTTTTTGGTGATTGCGAACCTGATGGTTGATATCATGTACGCGTATCTCGACCCGCGCATTCGCTACGATTAATCTTTGAGGAGAACTTCATGTCACAGGTGAATCAGATATCAAAACCCCTCGGACCGAGCGGTATCCCGATATTGAAAAAGCGCGAGAGCCTGTTGAAAGATGGTGTCAGACGTTTGGTTAAGAACCGCGCTGCAGTTGTAGGCGCCTCCATCATCCTGTTACTTATTTTAATGGCTATCTTCGCGCCGTTGATTGCCATTAAACCCTTTGATGTGCAGGTCCTGTATGATCAGAATAAGGTTCCTCAGTGGATTACATCGGTTTTCCCGACGATGAAACCGTATGTTCAAATCTCGACCGATTATCCCCTCGGCGCAGATTATGTGGGGCGCGACCTGTTCAGCCGCATTGTCTATGGCTCGCGTATATCGCTGACCGTGGCGTTCATCGGGCCACTCATCAGCCTGATCATCGGTGTTATTTACGGCAGTATCTCAGGCTACTTCGGTGGTCGCGTGGATAACATCATGATGCGTATTGTGGACGTTTTGTATGCCTTTCCAAGCCTGCTCTTCATCATCTTACTGCTGGCTTTCTTCCGTTCCTCCCTGTCCCACCTTTCACCAGGGTCACCCGCATATTTCCTCAGTAAATTTGATGAAGCTTTGGGAGGTATGTTCTTCATCTTTGTAGGCATTGGTCTGACTGCCTGGGAGACCATGGCCCGCCTGACGCGTGGGCAGGTGCTCTCACTACGTGAAAAAGAATTCATCGAAGCCGCACATACCATTGGCGCTTCAAACCTGCGCATCATGTTCCGCCACATCCTGCCTAATATTCTCGGTCCTCTGATTGTCGCTGAGACTCTAGCCATCCCTGGCTACATCTCCACCGAGGCATTCCTTTCCTTTATTGGCTTGGGCGTAAACCCACCGACACCTTCTTGGGGTGCGATGATTTCGGAGGGTGCGAATTCCATCCGATCTTATCCGAACCAGGCGATCTTTCCTGCCCTGGCACTTGCAATTACCATGTTTGCCTTCAATTTCCTCGGCGATGGGTTGCGTGATGCTCTGGATCCTCGCTTAAGAGGCACACAATAAAATTACAGACTTAAGACAAAGAGCTGTATTTTTCCAGATAATATAGAACAGGATTCAGAAGCAGGCACTTCCGAATCCTGTTCTATTTGGGAGGAATATCAATCAAGGCATAGACAGGTATTCCTTGCATGAATTACGGCTTGCTTCTTCATTATTGACTTTTTGACAATGTAACATTAGCCTGAAATTATAGTAAAGCCGAGTGATTGAGTTTAAAAAAATCTGTTTGATCCCCAATGTTGGGGAATACCGATTGAGAGAATCAACATGTAGGGGCAAAAGCTTCAGCGACACAGGGAGTTGTGTTATCATAGCGCTAATTTATGGCAGATGCCCCTAATAAAAATGGTGCAGGCCTTAACACGGGAGAACGCACGTGACTAATAACACTCAACCTCTTCTCGAGGTAAAGGATCTCAAGACATATTTTTACACAGAGGATGGTGTCGTAAAGGCTGTAGATGGGGTGGATTTTGTCGTTTATCCTGGCGAAGTTCTTGGTTTGGTAGGCGAGTCGGGTTGCGGGAAAAGCGTCAGCTTGCTCTCGGTCATGCGCCTCATCGGCCAGGCCGGAAAGATTACCGAAGGCGAAATAATCTTCGATGGAGAGAACCTGCTTAAATTATCCGAAAGGGAAATGACTCATGTACGCGGCAATCGCATTTCGATGATCTTCCAGCAGCCTCAGACCGCCCTCAATCCAGTCTTCAATGTAGGTTACCAGATCGCCGAGGTACTCAGTATCCATCAGGATTCTGACAAGAAAAGTGGAAAGAAACGTGCAATTGAGCTGTTAAGCATGGTGGGTATTCCGGAACCTGAAAAGCGGGTGAATGCGTATCCTCACGAGTTCTCAGGTGGCATGGCTCAACGCGTGATGATTGCCATGGCGCTGGCCTGCGTTCCCGAACTGTTGATTGCAGATGAGCCGACTACTGCACTGGATGTGACCATCCAGGCCCAAATCCTGAATCTCATGCGCGATTTACGCAACAAAGTCGGTGCTTCGATCGTTCTTATTACACATGATCTGGGTGTTGTGGCGGAGATGGCCGAACGTGTCGCCGTGATGTATGCCGGCCGGATTGTGGAGCAGGCCGATGTCAGGACCCTATTTGCCAGTCCCTGTCATCCTTACACCCAGGGGCTGATGGGTTCCATTCCTGTTCTGGGGAAAATAAAAGAACGTTTGGAAGTAATCCCAGGCACGGTCCCCAACCTGATTAACCTTCCGCCGGGCTGCCGCTTTGCTCCCCGATGCAAGGCGCGCATCGAACACCAGTTACAGATTTGTACAGAGAGTGAACCAGACCTGATCCCGGTCTCCTCCGATCACGCGGTTCGCTGTTGGCTTTATCAAGACCAGGCGGAACATCACGCTCCGTTGGGTAGGCAGGAGTTGCTGCAGGATTCTGCACAACGAGCTGAATAAAAATTGTTGTAATTACCTGAATTATTATCCTTCAAGGTTCATGAATCCAAACAAGAAACAGTAGTATATTCATCTGGAGCAGTTCTCAATGACCATGACAGCAACAAGAGAACATATTGTTGGAAAAGATCTGGTGGTGGTAAAAGACCTGGTGAAGTATTTCCCTGTCCGCTCCGGATTGTTACAACGTGTAGTTGCCTGGGTGCAGGCTGTGGATGGCATAAGTTTCACTATTCGCGAGGGAGAAACTCTGGGAATGGTGGGTGAATCCGGTTGCGGTAAAACAACGGTTGGACGAGCCATGCTTCGCTTGATTGAACCGACTTCAGGTTCGGTTAATTTTGATGGGACGGACCTCCTTCGTTTGAAGGGGAAAGCATTGAAATCCATGCGCCGTAACATGCAAATCATCTTCCAAGATCCATACGCCTCGCTGGACCCGCGCATGCCAATTGGCGAGTCGGTGATGGAAGGCCTGAATATACATGGCATCGGTACTCACCGCGATCGGGCTGAAACCATGATGGAGACACTGAAGAAAGTCGGCCTGGAAGATTATCACGCCCGGCGCTACCCGCATGAGTTCTCTGGTGGACAGCGTCAGCGCATTGGGATTGCACGTGCCCTGGCCCTCCGTCCCAAGTTTATTATTTGCGACGAGCCGGTCTCGGCGCTGGATGTGTCCATCCAGTCGCAGGTTTTGAATATCCTGAAAGATCTCCAGAAAGAATTCGGGTTAACCTATCTGTTTATCGCCCATAACCTGAGCGTAGTTGAGCACATCTCAGACCGAGTGGCGGTGATGTACCTGGGGAAAATGGTGGAATTGGCAGGACGCGAGGCGCTCTATCGCGAAGCACTGCATCCGTATACCAAAGCATTGTTCTCGGCCATCCCGGTTCCCGACCCGACCATCAAGCGGGACCGCATCATCCTGAAAGGTGACGTACCCAGCCCGCTCAATCCACCCAAGGGTTGTCGGTTTCATCCCCGTTGCCCGGTGGCAATTGACAAGTGTTCGGTCGAAGAACCGGTCTTCAAGGAATCTACGCCGGATCACTGGGCAGCTTGTTGGTTGGTGGAGTAATCTTCTAAGGAAACATATGCCCCTCCACAGGATTTTGATTGTAGAAGATCAACGTGAGGTCAGCCGTCTGCTGCGCTCGACAGTGGAAACCCTTGAGTATGAACTCGAGGTGGTTGAAATTCCATCCGGCGAGGAAGCCATTCTCTACAGCTCGCGCAAGAAAGTAGACCTGCTGGTTTCTGATTACAAGCTCCCGGGTATGACGGGTATCGAATTGATGCACAAAGTGCAAAGAAACCAGCCTCAGGCCAAGATCATTCTGGTGACCGGCCAAACCGATCCCGAGATCCGCAAAGAAGTCGCCGAAGCCGGGGCAGATGCCTTCTTCATCAAACCAATCCCAATGGCCGATTTCCTGGACGCGGTTGTACGTCTCCTGAATTTGGCCGAGACGATTCTGCCGCCTGAACCGATTGCGGCTGATGATAAGGAGATCCAACACAACCTTCCGGACCTGCTGGCTGGTTTGCGCCAGGAACTGGCAGCAACGGCTATTTTCCTGTTGAATGACTCTGGTCGGATCCTGGCGCGTGCAGGGTATTTTACAGAGAGCGATACCGAAGATGATCTAATATCTTCTTTGCATTCAATGCACAGCACCGGACAGAAGGTATCGCGTCTCATCGGTCAAAAAATCGCCTCGAACTGGTACGTTTTTGATGGGGGTAAATATGATTTGGTTTTTGCGCCGGTTGGGTTGACACATGCCATGCTGGCCATTGGGAAGGGGATCGCTGGCGAGGATCAGTTATTGAAAACGGTTGACATTTTCACAGCCGCGCGAAAGAACATCGAACAACTGATTAGCGAGACATCCCAGGACACTTTGATGGCCCAGGAACCTATTCCAACGGAATTGGAAGAGGTCGAGGAGAACAAGAAAGAATTGACGCCGTCTTTCATGGATGCGAAAAAGAGTCTCATACCCGCTGAGGTGAACGAGTTCTGGAAGAAGGCAGCAGATAATCAAAGAGTACTCACCAACCCGGATACTCTCTCTTATGAGCAGGCAAAACAACTTGGTCTGACCCCCAAGGATGAATCCTAGCCATGCCGCCGTGGCTGTGATACAATTTGCGCCGCCTCCCGTGCTCGAACATGGATTATCCATTGGGGCGTTGTGCAATGGCAGCACGTCAGCCTTTGGAGCTGATTATCTTGGTTCGAATCCAGGCGCCCCAGCCTGAATTTCCCGCCTGCAAGCGGGCCTTTTTTCTCCCTATTGGGCCTGGCGCCACCCTGCTGGCAGCGCAGGCCCTTTTGGTTAGGAGATGCCTATGAAAATCACCGCTGTAATCCTCGCTGCCGGACAGGGCACGCGCATGAACTCCGACCTACCTAAGGTGCTGCATCCCGTATGTGGATTGCCGATGATCGCTCATTCCCTGGTCGCTGTGAAAACCGCCAGTCGCGAGACGCCGGTCGTCATCATCGGACACGGTGCCGAAGCTGTGCGTGAGTACCTCGGTGAGAAAGCCCGCTGCGTCGTTCAGGACCCGCAACTGGGCACCGGGCACGCCGTCCAGCAGGCCGAATCCACCCTGCGCGGCAAAACGGATCTGGTGCTGGTGACCTATGCCGATATGCCGCTACTGCGCCCTGAGACCATCAAGGGGCTTGTCGAGACTCAGAAAGCCAACAAGGGACCGCTCACTATGTTGACGGTCAGCGCCGCCGATCCGCGCGGGTTCGGGCGGGTGGTCCGAGGCCCGGGTGGCAGTGTGCAGGCCATTGTCGAGGAAGGCTCGGCCACGGAGGAGCAATTGTCCATTCACGAGTTGAATGTCGGTGCGTACTGTTTCTCCGCTGCTTGGTTGTGGGATGCCCTGCACAAAATTAAAGTTTCGAAAAAGGGTGAATATTACCTGACGGATACGGTTGCACTGGCAGTGCAGGCCGGGCTAACGGTGCAGGCTCTGGTCAGCGAGGACCCGGTGGAGACGATTGGCATTAACACCCGCATCCACCTGGCGGAGGCGGAGGTGGCCATGCGCCAGCGCATCAATCGAACGCACATGCTGGCAGGTGTAACCATCGTGGACCCGGCTTCAACCTTCATCGAACCGGGTATAAAGATTGGCCGGGATACAGTCATCTGGCCGAATACCTTTCTGCGTGGCAAGACGGTCATCGGCGAAGGATGTGTCATCGGGCCGAATACCATCGTGCAGGATACGACTATTGGTGATTGCTGCGAAATCCTGGCTGCTGTAATGGAATGGGCGGTAGTCGAAGACAACGTAGGCATCGGACCGTTTGCACGTTTGCGCAAGGGGGCACACCTGTGCAAGGGCGTCCACATGGGTAACTTCGGCGAAATAAAGGATTCAACTCTCGGCCCCGGTACAAAGATGGGGCACTTCTCGTACATTGGAAATGCTGCCATTGGCCAAAATGTCAACATCGGTGCAGGGACGGTCACCTGCAACTACGACGGCGTGCACAAAAACCCGACCGAGATTGCCGAAGACGTCTTCATCGGTTCGGATACCATGCTGGTTGCGCCAGTAAAGATAGGGGCGCGTTCCCGCACCGGCGCGGGGGCGGTGGTCACGAAGGATGTGGAACCGGACACGCTGGTGGTTGGCGTTCCGGCGCGGCCCATCAAGAATTTAAAAAAGGTGAAAAATGATTAAACTGACCGCTGATGAACGCCGCGCGTTGATTGACCTGGCGAACGAAGCCCGTCGCAGGGCGTATGCTCCGTATTCGAATTACCCTGTCGGCGCAGCGCTGCGGACCAAGTCTGGGCGCATCTTAACTGGCTGTAATATCGAGAATGCAGCCTACCCAACCAGCATGTGTGCCGAGCGTGTTGCCATCTACAAGGCGGTATCTGAAGGGGAAAAAGAGTTTGATGTGATCGCGGTGGTCACACCCAATGGCGGGGCACCGTGCGGCGGCTGCCGCCAGGTGATGGCAGAATTCAGCCTCGACATGGTTGTTCTCATTGCCGATGGCGAAGGCCGGTTGGTGCAGGAGACCACCGTTGCCGGGCTGCTGCCGGGGGCGTTTACGCGGAAGGATATGAAGGTATAGGGACTGCGCGTTTATGGCCGAACAACGTTCTTTCCGCGTTGAAGCAGTCGTCCTTCGCCATGCTGACTGGGGCGAGGCAGACCGCCTGCTTACGCTCTATACGCGCGAACGTGGCAAGGTGCGCGCCCTAGCCAAGGGTGCCCGCAAGATCCGCTCACGCAAGGCGGGGCATCTGGAACCGTTCACGCACGTAACCCTGCAACTGGCGCGCGGCCGCGACCTGTTTATCGTCACCCAGGCTGATACGATGGATGCTTATCTGCCCATTCATGAGAACCTGGTCAAGACCAGCCATGCGGCTTATGTTGTTGAACTGCTCGACCGGTTCACTTACGAAGACGATTCCGAGAACCACAACATTTTCCGCCTGCTGACCGATGCACTAGCGCGCCTGGAGAAGGAAACTGACCCTTGGTTGGTGATACGATATTATGAAGTGCAGCTGTTGGATTTGCTCGGCTACCGCCCGCATTTGTTTGAGTGTGCCAACTGCGCCAAAGAGATCAAGGCTGAAGACCAGTTTTTTTCTGCCGCCCAGGGCGGGGTGCTCTGTCCAGCCTGTGGAGTAGGTCTACCGGGCGTCTGGAGAGTGTCGGTAGAGGCGCTCAAGTACCTGCGCCACTTCCAGCGTAGTGACTACGCCGGAGCGCGGCGGGCGCGGCCAGCTCCCGAGGTACAGAGCGAGGTCGAGGCGCTACTACAACACTATGTCACGTATCTATTGGAACGTACGTTGAATTCTCCCGGTTTCATCCGTCAAATAAAAGGGGAGTGCGCATAAATCTGTATCAAAATCCCCTGAAATGCGAATAATTCTGTAACAGTAGATCCAGAGATTAATGCAAGAAGCAGTATAAAACAGGGCAGACCTATGTGTCTGCCCGTTTGTGTTTTTCCTGCCTGCGCGTCCAATCGATGAAGAATGCGCGCAGCGCCCATTCAATGAACCAGCCCATTTTACGCCAGAAGAAGGCCTGGAAGCGTGCGGAACGCAGCCTGTAAAAGAACTTGGCGAACCAGGTGCGCCACCGCAGGGCCTTACCCAGTTCGGACCGCAGGATGGATCGTTTGTAGCCAGTAAAGGAGAAATCTTTATTAGTATAGGCGGCCTGGATGGCTTGTGCAGCAAATCCTCCATACCCCAGAGCAATGCTGATACCCTCACCGAACAGGACGTCCGCACCGGCCGCGTCGCCCACCAGCAGGATGTGCGGTGAGGAGAAAATGCTCTGCGCATTGAACCAGCGGATGGGATGGCCTTCCAGTTTGTAATCAGACAGATGCAGTCCGTGCCGCCCGAACTCCTCGTCCAGGACAAAGCGCAGCGAAACATCGGTTTTGAAAGCAAGAACATTGCCATCGTAGATGCCGCGCACACGAACAGGCATACCCTTCTCGACCGCCGGAAAATCCCAGACATAGCCCTGGATGCCTTGAGGGATCACCACGAAATCGAAATAAGAATCGCTTTGCTTGTGGAAGGATTTCTCCGGTTCCGGCTCGGTGACAACCTCCAACAGGCGGGCAACGTGCAGGTCCTCGTGCGGGATGATGGCCCGCCGGATAACGCTGTTGGAACCGTCCGCGCCGACCACGATCGCGGCGCGGTACTCGCCCTTGTTGGTAGTGACCACCACCCCGGTCTCAGTGGCAGTGATGCTCTTGACGGTGGTATCTTCATGGATAGTGAAACCGCGTTCACGCGCTTTGGAGGCCAGCCAGGCATCGAACTCGTACCGGCGGATAGTGCGGAAAGCAAACTTGCCATCCTTCGCGCCGCGCATTTTCATACCCTTTCCATCGAAATCGAAATGCGCCCAATCCACATCCACGTGCGGGACTTCGGTGATATCCAAGCCAAGCTGACCCAGCACCACTTCGGCATCCGGTAGAATGCCGCCGCCGCACAGTTTGGGGCGCGGGTGGTGTGCTTTTTCGAGGATCAGCGTACGGGAGACGAGCTCTGGAGCCAGGTTTGCCAGGTGGAGCGCAGTGGAGATCCCTGCCGGGCCGGCACCCACGATGATAATCTCGTGCTTAAGCAAGTCGTAGTGATTCGTGTTGGGCATAGGTTTCTATTTTAGGTGAGAAGAAGCGCGAAGGCAAGCTTTTATGGATTGATTACCCGTTTTCTTCCTTATGGGAGGAAATTAATAGGTGCTTTACAAAGATGTGTTTCAAAATCGCTGTAAATCCCCGTATATTGATTATTCAAGGTTCACATTTTTATGGAAGTAACTGTAGGAGGCAAAATAACCTCAAGATAGCTGAAAATATTAACGGTATAATCCCCTCGCTTATGACCACTAATCCAAAATTGTAACCAAAAACCGAAAATGCCTCAATCCTCCCTCCAATCCATCATCCTCCAATTACAAGAATTCTGGGCTGCGCACGGCTGTCTCATTGGACAACCCTACTACACCCAGATCGGCGCCGGGACGATGAACCCGTCCACCTTCTTGCGCGTGCTTGGCCCCGAGCCGTGGAATGTGGGCTATGTGGAACCGTCCATCCGCCCCGATGACGGGCGTTATGGGGAGAATCCCAACCGCTTCCAACAGCACACCCAGTTCCAGGTCATCCTGAAACCTGACCCAGGCAACCCGGTCGAACTCTACCTCCAGTCGCTGGAGGCCATCGGCATCAACGCGCGCCAGCACGACATTCGTCTCGTGGAAGATAACTGGGAACAACCCGCCATCTCGGCCTGGGGTCTGGGCTGGGAGATCTGGCTGGACGGTCAAGAGATCACCCAGTTCACCTATTTCCAGCAGGTCGGTGGTCAGAGTCTTGACCCGGTGGGGGTCGAGATAACCTACGGCCTCGAGCGCATCCTCATCGCCCTCAACAACGCCGCTGCCATCTGGGACGAACCCTGGGGCACAGACGTCACCTATGGTGAAGTCCGCCGCCACGACGAGTTCGAGCAGAGCAAATACTACTTTGAAACTGCAGACGTGAACCGCCTGCGTCAGTTATACGACCTCTACAAAGCCGAGGCTGAAGCCT
This sequence comes from Anaerolineae bacterium, assembly GCA_041489005.1. Classification (GTDB taxonomy): domain Bacteria; phylum Chloroflexota; class Anaerolineae; order Anaerolineales; family Villigracilaceae; genus UBA877. The sequence goes on along the minus strand of JBGPQK010000037.1, from coordinate 9,530 downwards.
GCCTGGCCCAGGGGCTGGTCGTCCCGGCCCACGATTACGTCCTGAAATGCTCGCACACCTTCAACGTGCTGGATACGCGCGGTGCCATAGGTGTGACCGAGCGCCAGGCCTTCTTCGGCCAGATGCGCGACATGGCCCGGCGCGTGGCCGAGACCTGGTTGGAACAGCGCAAAGAACAGGAATATCCGCTACTGAAAGAAAGTGGAGAGCAGAAAACAGAGAAAAGGCGGCCGGCACAACCGCAAGCCTCTCTGATCTCCACTCCCCAAGCTCTGCTCTTGGAAATCGGCGTTGAAGAACTCCCTGCCTCAGATCTGGATTCAGCCATCGCGCAACTGAAAATCAATGTTCCCAAGTTACTGGACGATCTGCATCTCGAGCATGGGGCCGTCAGCGTCTCGGGGACTCCACGGCGGTTGGCCGTTATGGTGGACAGCCTCGCCCCGCGTCAGCCCGACCGTGCGGACCTGGTCAAGGGTCCACCCGCTGAACGCGCCTTTGATAAAGATGGCAAACCAACTCCCGCCTCAATTGGTTTCGCCAGCAAAAACGGTCTTGAACCTTCTGCCCTCGAAGTCCGCGAGATTGACGGTGGCAGGTATGTTTTCGCGGTGGTCAAACAGGCCGGACGTCCAACCCCCGAAGTGTTGACCGGGTCCCTGCCAGGGCTGGTGGCGGGAATCAAGTTTGACAAGTCCATGCGTTGGAACGCGAGCGGCGTGGTTTTCTCGCGTCCGCTCCGCTGGCTGGTGGCGCTGTTAGGGGTGTCGGTAATCCCATTTGAATATGCCGGTCTGACAGCCGGTCGCACCACACGCGGCCTGCGCCCATATAACTCTCCGGAGATTGAAATCCCGGATGCGGAAAAATATTTCGAAATTATCAGAAAGAATGGCGTTGTGCTGGACGTGGAGGAGCGCAAGAAGCTCATTGAGGCCGGGGTAAGGGAACTAGCTGCCTCGGTCAAGGGTGAGGCCATCCTGCCACCCGAACTGCTGGCCGAGGTTGCCAACCTGGTCGAGAAGCCCATGCCACTGTTGGGTGGTTTTGAAAATGAATATCTGGCTCTCCCCGAAAATGTGCTCATCTCGGTGATGAAGAAGCACCAACGATACTTTCCCATCAAGAGTCAAACGTTAAGAGTCCCAGATGCGACGTTGGATGTTCAACATTCGACACTGATGCCGTATTTCGTGGTGGTCAGGAATGGCGACACGGAGGGAATTGATTTAGTCAGGCAAGGGAATGAGCACGTTATCCGCGCCCGCTTTGCAGATGCAAATTTCTTCGTACGGGAAGACCTAAAACATAACCTGGAAGGTTTCCGTCCGCGTCTGGGTACGCTGATGTTCCAGAAGAAACTCGGTTCGATGCTTGATAAAAACGAGCGCATCGAAAAACTCACCGAGGCGCTCATCCCGATGCTCGGCTTGGAAGCGGACGAGGCTGTCTTTGCACGCCGCGCCGCCCACTTGCTAAAGGCCGACCTGGTAAGTAAGATGGTAATCGAAATGACCTCACTGCAAGGAGTCATGGGAGGCGAGTACGCCCGACGGGATGGCGAATCTCCGGCGGTGGCCGAGGCCATCAGCGAGCAGTACCAGCCTGTCCCCCAGACCAAGCCCGGTTTGGCGGTGGCGCTGGCTGACCGGTTGGATTCGCTCAGCGGTCTGTTCGCGGTGGGGTTGGCACCGACTGGCACGAAGGATCCATTCGGCCTGCGGCGTGCCGCCATCGGTGTGGTCCAGCCGCTCATCGAGCACAAGATTAACTTTGACCTGCGCATCTCGTTGAAGGCGGCTGCCGCACTGGAACCTGTTCAGGTCACGGACGAAACCCAGGTGCAGGTGTTGGAGTTCATCAACGGGCGACTGCGCGTTGTATTGATAGACATGGGCTACAGGTATGATGTAGTGGACGCTGTCCTGGCGGTGCAGTCGGATAACCCGGCAGGTGCGGCGCGGGCTGTCAGGCAGTTGACTGCCTGGGTTGCCCGCCCGGACTGGAGCACACTCCTGCCGGGATATGCACGCTGCGTCCGAATTACGCGCGACCAGAAACGGAAGTTCACCGTCAAACCGGAAAGCTTCGTCGAGGTAGCGGAGAAAAAACTTTTCGAAGCGTTGGAGGTTGCTGAAAAACGGAAGAGGGCTTCTGGGTCCGCGGACGATTTTCTAAACGCTTTTGTCCCCATGATCCCGGCAATCAACGAATTCTTCGATAAAGTCCTGGTAATGGCTGAGGCCAAGTCCGTTAAAGAAAACCGACTTGGGCTGCTGCAAAGGATCGCATCCCTGGCAGATGGAATAGCAGATTTGAGCAAGTTGGAAGGTTTTTAGGACGAAAGCAGGAGCGGACAACCAATCGCTCCGTTTGTGTCCGTTGGTAATCTTTCAAACCGATGAGATTCGATGACCCAACCAGCCGTTATTTTTTTGCAGCGTATTGAACAGCTCCTGAGTACCGGCAAGCAAGAGGAAGCCCGTCGGTTACTGGGTGAGTTCATCAACCTTAATCCAGGAAATGCACACGCGTGGTGGTTGATGAGTTTAACGGTCACTGATGTCAACCAGCAAATCGACTGCCTCCAGCGCGCCCTTCTCCTGGACCCCGAAAACAAGCCGGCCCGGGAACGCCTGGCAAAGCTGGTCAGCCAGCCACCGGTTTCACCTTCGGTTGGCCCTTTTACCGCGTTGGAACCGGCTGGGACAGAAGAATCCAAGGTCGATGGTCTGCTCGGTCCTGCCTGGGCGGCACCCTCGCAGGCTGATCCTGGTACCGAACCCCAGCAATCCGAAGCGAAGCAGACAGCTAACCCCTCACCACCTGCGCCTGTTGAGCCAGCGGAAGTACCGCATCCCCGTAAGTCGAAAACAAGGTGGGGAGTAGTGTTAGTATTATTGTCAGTTTTTGCCATTCTTGTAATTGCTTCCTTTGCCGAATATTTGTCACTTAAGCGAATGGCGCAAGCGCAGGCGGAGGCGCAAGGCCTTCTGGCGACGTCTGCGGTGGCCCAAACCCTGACGAATTTACCGCTACCGACACTGATCCCGACCTGGACAGCCACCGCTACATTTACCGCTTTACCATCCGCCACTCTTTCCGAGACCCCCACCCTCACACCCACGCTGAAATACACGTTGACCAAAACCCCGCGCCCGTCCAGTCTGATAGGACCGGTGGTGGGCCTGTATGCCCCTGATTTCAGCCTGACTGACCTGGTGACTGGAGAACAGGTATCTCTTAGTCAGTTCGACGGGCAGCCGGTGTTGCTTTTCTTTTGGGCAACCTGGTGCTCAAAGTGCAATAACGAGATTGATTCCATCGCAACCGTCACCCAGACCTATAAAAACGCCGGGCTGGTCGTCCTATCCATCAATACTGCTGAAGACCCCAGGGTAGTTAGCGCCTATCAGATCGCTCATCTGCTGACATTTCCTATGCTGCTTGACCCTGATTCTGTGGTTCAGTCTGCGTATTTTGTTGATTTAGATGCCATTCCCAGGCATTTCTTTGTCAATTCAAGCGGCAGGATCGCATCCATTGGAAAGGGCGAAATGACGCTCAATGAAATGAAAGTCCAGGTGGATGCGATCATGAGGCGGTATCCGACAACTACCCCATAGACTGGAATTGAATACGCCGCCTCCAGTGTGCAGTACTGTGAAGTCATCCAATTTGCGGGGGAAGCAGGAACGGGTTATGAGTATGAAGTAGAGAACAGAAGACGGAGTCGAGGGGGACCTCCGTCTTCTGTTTTTCTACTGAGTGCTGCGCACTGATGTATCCCAAATTGCTGCTATTACCAGTATTTCGATTGATGAATGTTCACGGTTTTATGCAAGAAGCAGCAGAAGCATTTTTCCACCTGTCATCCATGCTTTGTTTGAAAGCTGTCTATATATACCTTGATTGATGGCACAGAGGTCAGTTTGTCACAGAAGAAGTTATTTACCACGTTAATGACCCGGTCTCGGGCGGCTTCGGCATTCGGGCTCAGTTGCTGGTTGGTCTTCTGATGGGATAGATCATCGCGCAGCTTCAACAGCAGGCGGACAATTTCAGTTTCCTGGTCGCCTTCCAGGGCACTGATCACTGAAATAATCAACTGGTCAGTTTGGGCAAGTACTTGCTCCACGGTAATGGGAGTGGAAGGGTTGCAGCAGTCCTCAATGGTGCGGATGAGCGACCAGACCTGATAGAGCATGGAAGCCGGTTCGTCGAACAAATCCCGAATAAATGCTGCTTCCTCATATCGGCCGACCAGGCGGAAAACGTTATACATCCGTTTGGCGGCTTTACCATAGTTAAGGTCCTTGGTCAGGTACTTGTTGACCTCTTTCTCCAGTTGAGTTACATAGGCATCCAGCGCGTCTGCAGAGACGTGCTGGACGATCTTGGAGAAGATGGGGATGGACTCGGCATCCAGGTAGACTTCCTGGAAGTAGGGGTCGAGGTAACCGTCCAGCGGGATGATGGAACCTTCCGGCGTTTCCCAGGTCACATCCAGCATATTGCTGGCATTCGCCAGGCGACTGCGTACCGGATCGGCAATGACCCAGTCCAGTTTGCACCAGCCGGGCTCAACCGCTACATCCTCCCAGCGGATGACAACTGCTGTACCATCCGGTTTGAAAGCGTCAAATTGACCGGCGCGTACCTCTCCCGCGTTCCATGAAATGGGTGCACCGGATTTATTGGTCCCCTCGCCTTTGACGGTTACAAACGGGTACGAGCCAAATTTGACCTCGATCAGCTGGAAGGTTGGTCCTTTCATCGTTTGGATGGCTTTCTCGCGCATTACATCTGATAGGATCCGGCAGGCTTCTTCGCGGCTGGCGGCCTTGATGTTGACTCGTTCAAAATAATCACAGTCCCCCGGGTAAGTCTGGATCTTGGACTGGGCTGCCGACCCGGAGAGGGCCAGTGCGGTTTCTACAATACCGGGACGGTCTGGAATTTCGACGATTTTGGCAATCTGCCGGAAATAGTCCAGATCCTTCGGGCTGAAATCGAGCATGGTTACCTTATAGCCGAAGACGCCCGAACGGGTATCCACCACAAGGTCATCGGAGGCTTGCGCCGCGGCGATGGCTGTCAGCCATTGCAGGGCTACTTCTTCATCCATTTCCATACCCATGCGTCGGGCAGATTTGATGATTTTTTTTAGATTCGCGCTATACAATTTAGATTTGCTCATGGAAGTATCCTTTCATTGGCAAGGTCCAAAGGGAATCATGAGACGGATCCATCTTGCTGTCCCGTCGCTTCCAGCAGTAATTTTCGGAAGATTTCACCCTGGTCGAGAGCATCTCTCAGGGCATGATGGATCAACGCTGGCTGGTTAAGATAGCGAAGTCCGAGGAATTGCATGGTGGTTTCTGCCCAGGGGACTTTTGCCAGCCCCATATAATACGATTTGATATCAATCGCCGCGTGGCCGAAAGGGTTGTGCCCCAGGAAGCGGTGGAAATAGTCGTTGACAAACATCCAGTCGAAGGGGGCGTTGAAACCTACGAAAACAGGGCATTGACCGGTCGGGAGGCCCTCCTGCAGCCAGGTTTCGAAGCGTCTCATGGCCTCGGCCGGGTCCACGCCTTCCACGGACAGTTTCTCCAGGGAAAAGCCGCAAGATTCCAGGGCTTCCGGGCGGAATAACTGATTGACAGGTTTGAGTTCGATATAAAAATTCCGGTCTGGGAATAAAACAGAACAGGCACCGATTGCCAGCAGGGAATACTGGGATGGATTCGGCCCGGCGGACTCCACGTCCACAGAGATGTAGGTTTCAGCGTTGGCTGGGGTGATGATCATGCAGATAACTCCTGGGGTGCATTGTCGCAATTCTACCCCAAATGACAAATGACTTCATATGATTAGAAGTTTCCCGCTTGCCTGCAATGTGGTTTTGTTGTAAAGTAACAGCAGGTAATCACAGTATTATTTGTTATCCATTCCTCTCTTTACCTTCAGGACAACCTTCCATGACTCAAAAATCTTTCCAGGATTACTACCCCGACGTGTTGGCCCACTGCTACGGATGCGGCAAACTGAATGAACACGGGCACCAAATCAAGAGTTATTGGGATGGGGAAGAATCCATCTGCAATTTTATGCCCAGGCCATACCACATTGCCATCCCCGGATACGTTTATGGCGGACTGCTCGCCTCACTCATTGACTGTCACGGCACAGGGACAGCCGCCGCGGCCGCATATCGCGCCCAGCATCGCGCCATGGATACCGAACCCGCATTTCGTTTTCTCACCGCCTCTCTGCATGTGGATTATCTTAAACCAACTCCTTTAGGAATTGAATTGGTAGTACATGGTAAGGTGAAAGAAGTCAAAGGGCGAAAAATTGTCATCGAGGAATGGATCGTTGCCGACGGCGTAACCACAGTACGCGGCGAGGCGGTCGTAGTCCAGGTTCCCGATGGGATGGTGGAGGCGTTGTTGAAAGGTAAACCTGATTAGAAGAAATGCGATGCACTCGTGTAGGAAAATCTCCGTAAGGTTTGTAAGATTTCGATCTTCGGAGGGAAGCTACGTGCCGCCTTCTACCCAACCAGTCCTCGTTTTCGATCTGAGAACGGGGAGTTTTTTTATAACAACTTGCGCGGCAACTTAACTGCGTCTATAATTCAACCACGCCATGTCCCAAATTGATGAAATTAAATCTCGAATAGATATCGTTGAACTGGTCGGGGAGACTGTGAAACTGCGCCGCGCCGGAAAGAACTATTCCGGTCTGTGCCCGTTCCACAACGAGAAAACACCCTCGTTCATCGTCTCACCTGACCGGCAGACTTGGCGTTGCTTCGGCCAATGCGGTGAGGGCGGTGACATTTTCAAGTTCGTGATGAAGAAAGAAGGTTGGGATTTCAAAGAAGCCTTGCGCAACTTGGCGGAGCGGGCAGGGGTCAAACTCGAGGCTTACAAGGCCGAGAAACCGGAAGAAAAAGAAGCCCATGAACGCCTGCGCACTTTTCTGGAGGAAGCGGTGACGTTTTACCGATATCACCTGTCCACCCCCGCAGGAAAGTTCGCCCTGGATTACATCCACGAGAAGCGCCACCTGACTGATGCCACCATCGAGACCTTCGGCTTGGGCTACGCGCCGCAGGGTTGGGACAACGTCTTAAACCATTTCAAGGAAAAAGGCTATACCGAACAGGAATTGCTCGATGTGGGACTCGTTTCACAACGTGAATCCGGCGGATTCATTGACCGCTTCCGCAATCGCTTGATGATTCCCATCCGTGACGAGAACGGCAAGATAACCGGCTTCGGGGCGCGCATTCTTGACCCGAACGACGTCCCCAAGTTCATGAACTCGCCCGAGACGCCGCTCTTTAGCAAGAGCCATCTGCTCTATGGGCTGGACCGGGCGCGTAAACCCATCCGGGCCGCCAATCAAGCCATCATCGTGGAAGGCTATCTGGATGTGATCGCCCTGCACCAGGCCGGGTTCGAGAACGTGGTCTCGCCGATGGGCACCTCTCTGACCGAAGACCAGTTGCGCCTGCTCAAGCGCTTCACCCGTAGCATCGTCCTGGCCCTCGACCCGGATGCTGCCGGTCAGAAAGCCGTCCTGCGCGGGTTGGATGCAGCGCGCCAGACCCTCGACCGTCAGGATGAGATTGGCTTCGACGCCCGCGGCTTGCTACATCATGAAGCCCGCCTGCAGGCCGACCTGCGTGTGGCGACCATGCCAGACGAACTCGACCCTGATGAGATCGTCCAGCGTGACCCGGAACAGTGGATAAAATTGATTGATAATGCCCAGCCCATAGTGGTGCATGTGATGGGGGCGCTGGCTGTTGGGCGTGACCTGGACGACGCCAAAGTAAAATCCGAAATTGCCGCCCAAGTGTTACCTTTAATTGAAGACCTGCCCAATCCGGTTGAGCGTGATACATACCGTCAGCGGCTGGCGCGCTTCCTGAAGGTGGATGAACGCTCAATCAGTGGCGGGGGAGCGCAGGGGCCGAAAGCGCGGCGGTCCCGGCCGCAGGTCGAGACTCCCGCCCCAAAACAGGAAGTTCCGCCCGCCGTCACGCCCGCGTACTCTCCCTCCCACAAGGGGGAGACACACATCCTGAGTCTGCTCATCCGTCGTCCCGACCTGCTCTATCGCCTCGACCGTGGTTTGCTGGAAGCTGGCCTGGGCCGCTTGACCCCCGAAGATTTCGGGTATACTGACCATCAGGTGCTCTTCCGGTTGGTTCGCCAGTCGCTCGAGCAAGATGCAAACGATGCCAGCGACTACCTGCGCCAGAACCTGCCGCCCTCGCTGGAAACCCTCGTGGACGACCTGGCGGCGAAGCCGGGTGAACTCGACCCGGTGGACGACCGCCTCATCGAAGACCTGTTCCGCGCGGTGGTGAGGATTCGCCGAACGGGGCTGACCGACAATATCAACCAGTTGCGTTTTTTGCAGGAAGATTCCCAGCAATCTGGCGATCTACGCATCGCATCCTATCGTGAAATGGTTCAGCAATATTCCACCCTCCTGCGCAGCCTTGATCAGGCACAGTTGAAACAAAACGGACGTCATAAAGAAGGACAATGACGCGCACAATGAAACCCAAGCCACGCCCGCCTCACCACCCGATCAGCCCGAATTCTTCCGGACCCGAATCCCACCGTGAACAAAGCCAAAAGGCTCATTCAGCGGACCTAAAAGGGCCTCTCCAGGAGGTTGTCGAGTCCGAACCCGAAGAGGAACTCGAACTGTCTGTCGAGCCGGAAGAAGGTCTCTCAGCGGGAGAGGAACTGAACGACCTGGGAGTCGAGGATACGCTCGAACTGAATCGAGCCGAACTGGCTGCCGAGCTTTCAGAAGACCCGGTACGCTTGTATTTGCGCGAGATCGGCCAGGTAAAACTGTTGGATGCTCCCCGCGAGTTTCGACTGGCGGCGATGATCGAAGGCCGTCGTGTCATCCTGCTGACCATGCGCCGACGCCGGATGGGAAAAAAGACCCCCGAATCGCTGACAACGACTGCTTATCATAACCTGCTAAGCGACCTGCTGACGGCCTGGAAGCGTCTTGGCGAGGATGCCCGCCGCCTTGGCGTGGAGGTTCCCGATATCGCGCTACTGCTGGCCGAGGCACACAGCCTGCATCGGGGTTGGCAAAACGGCGATGCACCGTCTTATCTGCACTCGTATCTCGAGCGCGAACTGTGGGGCAAGGATCCCTTGTGGGACAGCCTGGTGGGTCACGCCTACATCATCTATGTGATTTTCTACATCTTGCCGGAAGAGTATGCCGGCTGGTTGATGAATTATCTCCAGACCCACCATGACCTGCCCGCCCAGAGGACGCTCTTCCGAAACCTGCCTGCGGAATCCGAACTGGCGCGCGAGGTTGAAATTATCCGTGCGCGTGCCGACGAGGCCAACGCAGCCATTATCCGCGCCAACCTGCGGCTGGTGGTCAGCGTGGCGAAACGCTATCTGGGGCGCGGCATTTCATTCCTGGATTTAATCCAGGAGGGCAACCTCGGCCTGCTGCGGGCAGTC
>JBGPQK010000036.1:0-29520 GCA_041489005.1 Anaerolineae bacterium | reverse complement strand
TCTCAGCAGTGTCACTTGCGAATTCTGCGGAGCGGCCAACCCGGTCGGTGCTTCGACCTGTGCAGCCTGCGGAGCACCGCTCGGCAAGACGCAACCGAAAACCTGTCCCAAGTGCGGTTACGTTCTGATACCTGATGAAAAATACTGTCCCAACTGTGGACAAGAAGTAACTTCTTAATTTTATTCCTCCGAACCAGCAATTTGAAGCCCGGCTTTATGGAAGAGCCGGGTCTTTTCATGATCATGCTGCAACCTCCAGGCTTGCGGAATCCTTCTCTCACCTCTATAATAATCACGATATGCCATCGCTTGACGAACTTGAATCTCGTCTTCAAACCCTACTCGAAGTCAAAATGTTGAAATACCTGCCCGGTTACAAAGCCGAAGACAAGGTCTATCATCATTTGGCTAATGCTATGCGCAATAGCCTCAGAGATCAGAATGGGATAACCTTCGCTCCCGACGTTTATGTGATCGTTGCCCACCCCTCCACACTCGCCCGCTGGCATACCGAGCCGCGCCTCGTCAAGCAACTTGCAGAAGCCCTCCACACCGCTGGAGACGAGGCGGGATACCATTTTTTAACGAAAACAACGGTGAATACCTCTGCAGACAAGGATATGGCTCCCGACGAGACCCACATCATCGCTTCGTTCAGCGGCGAAAGCGTCGCAGAGACTCGGGGAATGTCAACCAAATCCCTGGCTGAGACTCCGATCAATACCATTCCCCCGAATGCCTATTTAATTCTGGGCGGGAAGGAAATTATTCCACTCGACCGTACAGTGATTAACATCGGACGCCGCCTGGATAACCAGATTATCATTGACGACCCGCGCGTCTCGCGCACCCATGCACAATTGAGGGTCGCCAAAGGTCTCTTCACACTTTTTGATTTGAACTCCACCGGCGGGACATTTGTCAACGGGCAGCGCACCAATATGTCTTTACTATATCCTGGCGATGTGATTTCCTTGGCCGGTGTAACCCTTGTTTTCGGTCAGGACCTGCCCACCGGGAGGGGCTCAGAAAGTGAAACGACCGAACCGATACCAGCCTTCTCCGCCGACCACACATCTGCCATTCCTCTCCACGATGGGAACAATAACAAGAAGAAGACCGTAAAGAAATGAGCGGACCTGTTGTCCTTGCCTTAAGACTCCTTCTGGTTGTCAGCCTTTATGCGTTCCTGGGCTTGGCCTTTGCCAGCCTGTGGCGCGATATAAACCAACAAGGGGCGCTCCTGGCGTCCCGCAAAGTCCCGCCCATCAGCCTGACCATCGCCGGCGGTGAACATGCCCAGCAGGCACGGCATTTCGTCCTACCTGAAGTGACCATCGGCCGCGACCCCGCCTGTGAATGCCCGGTGGATGACGAGGCCATCTCCGCCCGGCACGCCAGACTCAGTTTTCATCATAACCAGTGGTGGCTAGAAGATCTGGATTCTACCAATGGAACCCTGCTCAACCAGGAAAAGCTCACCATGCCCACCGTTGTAATGTCTGCCGACGAATTTAAATGTGGCAAGTCCACCTTTGTCATATCCTTCTCTGGAGACATAATTATGCCTCCAGCAAAGAGAATCTAATCGCTCCCTGCGCCATCCCAATCGCAGGAACAGCCGCCAAAGAGGGCGGCTTGAGCAAATGTTGTTTCGGAGTATTTCCATGCCTGAAAAACTCTCTCTTGCCATCATTGGCGGCTCCGGCCTGTACAGCATGACCGGGTTAACCGACACTATCAAACATGACCTCGAAACGCCTTTTGGAAAGCCGTCCGCACCCATCACGGTCGGGACGCTGGAAGGCAAACGCGTTGCCTTCCTCGCCCGGCATGGAATCGGTCACCCCATCATGCCGACTGAAGTCCCATATCGAGCCAACATTTACGCCTTGAAAGCGCTCGGTGCGGAACGAATAGTCAGCATCAACGCCTGCGGCTCGTTGCGCGAGGATTATGCTCCCGGTCACATCGTCATCCCCGATCAGATTTTTGATATTACCAGAGGCCGTGCCCTTACTTTTTTCGGTAAGGGACTGGTGGCGCATGTCGGGGTTGCCGACCCGTTCTGCCCTGATCTGTCAGCGGCTTTGGAAACCGCAGTATTAGGAACCGGTACAAAGGTTCATCAGGGTGGCGCATTAATCGTCATCGAAGGGCCGCGTTTCTCGACCAAAGCAGAGTCTACCGTTTACCGATTATGGGGAATGTCCATAATCGGCATGACGACTGCACCGGAGGCCTTCCTGGCGCGCGAAGCTGAGATGTGTTATGCAGTGATGGCCCACGTTACCGACTACGATGTCTGGCACGTTAGTGAAGAGCCGGTGACTGTGAAAATGGTGATAAAGACGCTCAACAAAAATACGCAGGCAGCACAAGCAGCCATCCGGCTGCTGGTGACATCTTTGCCGGAGGAACGCCCTTGTGCCTGTGGCTCAGCCCTGGCAACCGCCGTCATCACCGACCCGTCCGCCATCCCGCCCACTACGCGCAATAAATTGGATTTGCTCGTTAAAAAATACCTTCCTGCGCCGAGCAAAATTATTTGAAACAAAAATCCAAAAAAGAAAACAATAAAAATGGATTTAGAATAAGATAAAATTGCAATTCATTAAAAGAAAACCCAATCCTGCCTCGTGAATGGCAACCAGATTAATGAAACGGTTCCTTGCTCCTTCAACTCCTGTTCAAACCCAATCCCGCCTGCTTCGCCTGGCGGGTGTCTTTCTTTTCCTTTACTCACTCATCCTGACCCTTGCGCCGGCTGCCCGTGCCCGAACCTGGGCGGTGGACTATCGCTTGAGCCACTGGCTGGGCTTCGCCGCCTGGTTGGTTATCTTCACCCTAGCGCATCTCTTGTCCAGCCGCCACCTGCCCGAGGCCGACCCGTACATTCTTCCCATCGCCGCACTGTTAATTGGCTGGGGCACTCTCACCATCTACCGCCTTATTCCCAGTTTCGGTCTGCGCCAAACTGCCTGGCTGCTGGTTTGCGGATTGGTCTTTCTGCTCGGGCTGCGTCTTTCCCCCGAATTGCGTTTCTTACGCCGTTACAAATACCTCTGGCTGACCAGCGGGCTACTTCTCACCGCCCTTACGCTTGTCTTTGGCACCAACCCTAATGGTGACGGTTTACGTCTCTGGCTGGGTTGCTGTGGGGTTTACCTCCAGCCCACCGAGCCCCTTAAACTCCTGTTCATCGTTTACCTGGCTGCCTACCTGGCCGACCACCTGCCTCTGAGTCTGCGACCACTACCGCTGCTAGCACCCACGGCAGTCGTCATGGGTATCGCTTTGTCACTGCTCGTCATCCAGCGTGACCTGGGTACGGCTTCCATTTTCATCTTCCTCTATACGATCATTCTCTACGTGGCTTCCGGCAAAAAGCGCATTCTACTTTTCAGCCTGGTCGGGCTGGCAGTTGCAGGCGTGGCTGGATATTTCCTTTTTGACGTAATACGCCTGCGTGTGGACGCATGGCTCAACCCTTGGCTCGACCCCTCCGGGCGCTCCTTCCAGATAGTCCAGTCATTGATGGCAGTTGCCAACGGCGGGACTTCCGGACGCGGGCCCGGAATGGGCAGCCCCGGACTAGTGCCAGTGGCGATTTCTGACTTCGTCTTTACCGCTATTGCCGAGGAAACGGGGCTTGTAGGGACATTGGGCTTGCTGGCGCTGATTGGCTTTTTTGCCACCCGGGGCATTCGTACCGCCATGCGCGCCCCAGACAACTTTCGGCGAATCCTGGCCGCAGGACTGATTGCTTATCTTGGCGCACAGTCCATCCTTATCATTGGCGGCAATATTCGTCTCCTGCCGCTGACGGGAGTGACGCTACCCTTTGTCTCCTATGGCGGCTCGTCCCTGCTTACTTCTTTCCTTGCGCTGCTCATCCTTTTGCTGCTCTCCAGCCAACCCGAAGAGGAGCCTGCGCCGCTGCCGAAACCCCAACCCTACCTGATCTTAACCGGGTTAATCGGTCTGGGCTTGTTCGCCCTAGCTGCCACAAACGCCTGGTGGGCCGTCTGGCGCGGGCCAAACATTCTCGAACGCACCGACAACGCCCGCCGCTCCATTTCTGACCGCTACATCAAGCGCGGCAGTCTGCTCGACAGGCACGAAACACCAATCAATCTCACTGTTGGTGAGTCGGGTGTGTATCTGCGCACTTATCTCTACCCCGCTTTGGCACCCGTGACAGGCTATACGAATCCCAATTATGGGCAATCAGGGCTGGAAGCCAGTCTCGATCTTTATCTACGCGGTCTGCAAGGAAATCCCGCCAGCAGTATCTGGTGGGACCACATCGTATACGGCCAACCGCCGCCGGGGCTGAACGTGCGCCTGAGCCTGGATTTGGAATTGCAACGTCAGGGAGACGAACTGCTTGGGAACCACACGGGAGCAATCGTGTTGATCAACGCTGCCAGCGGTGAAATCCTGGTGATAGCTTCACACCCAACTTTTGACCCAAACAAGCTGGACACAAAAGCCTCCACCCTGCTCCAAGACCCAGGTTCTCCGCTCCTGGACCGGGCTACTCAGGGTCAGTATCCACCCGGAGACGTTATGCAACCGTTCATCCAGGCATCCGGGTTCAACTTGTGGCCGTCGGAGCAGATTACACAAGCATGGTATGCCGCCCTGGGTTTTTACGTCACGCCGGAATTGAGGCTACCAGCGGCAGCCGCATCCTCACCGGGGAGCGAATTGCACGTCAGCCCGGTGCAGATGGTCCTTGCAGCAGCCACATTAAGCAGTGACGGGATGCGCCCCGCGCCGCGCCTGGCAATGGCCGTGGACACTCCCACTCAGGGTTGGGTCATCCTACCCGCCCTCAGCGAGTCGATGACTGTCTTCGCCTCGGCAAGCGCAGCGGACACTGCTCAAGCGTTGATGGTCAGCGGCCAGCCCCTCTGGCAATGGAACGCACGGGTATCCCAAGGAAATCAGACCTTTTCCTGGTCGCTGGGTGGGACTCTACCCAACGGGCAGGGCTCTCCACTGGCAGTGGTGGTTTTGCTGGAAGAAAACAATCCAAACTGGGCGAGTCTTATGGTTCAGAGTTTGCTCGAAGCTGCTCTCCATCCCTAAAACCAAACCGGGTATCTGAAAGAAACCCAGTTCTTCTGTTATTTCACTCTTATAAAGTGTCTCTTGCCAACCTGAAGCACTCCCGGATGCGGGAAGGGTGCATCGAACTGCTCCAATATTTTCCCATCCAACTTAACGCCTTTTTGATCAATCATGCGCCATCCTTCGGATTTACTCGCCACCAAACCAGTCGCCGCCAGCACATCCAGCACGGTCTGACCGCGCTCGAGCGTAAACTCGGGCATTTTGTCAGGCACATCCTTTCGTTGGAAGACTTTCTTGAAAACCTCCTCAGCAGCAAGGGCGTCGCCGTCGTGGTGGAATATGGACACAATCTCGCGTGCCAGCGACATCTTGACGTCCCGCGGGTGCAGTGCTCCAGAATTGAGACCAGCTTCGAATTCGGCAATCTTGTCGGGGGTCCAGCGCGTGACGAGACGCATGAACGATCCCATGGCCTTGTCTGGTATAGACATCACCTTACCATACATATCTTCTGGTGTTGAAAGTAAAGGGATGTGGTTGCCCAGTGACTTGCTCATCTTGACCTCTCCGTCGGTGCCGGGCAAAATCCCCAAAATGATGGCAATGTTGGGTTTATCACCCAAGGAGGTCATGATTTTGCGAGCTGCAGTAACGATGTTGAAAAGCTGGTCGGTACCGCCCACCTGAACATCAGTATGCAAGGCGTGGGCATCGTAGCCCTGCATGATGGCGTAAAAGGTCTCATGTAGGAAGATCGGGTCGCCGTTATCCCAGCGTTTGCGAAATTTCTCGCGGGTAACGAACTGCTGTAAAGTGAAGTTGGATGCCAATTCGATAAACTCTGCAAAGGTTAACTCAGAAAGCCACTCGGAATTGAAGCGGATCTTAGTCTTCTTGCGATCGAGGATTTTGTAAGCCTGTTCAGCGTACGTGCGAGCGTTTTGCTCAACCTCCAGCTGGGTCAGGCGCGGGCGGAGTATATCCTTGTCAGACGGGTCGCCAATCAGTGAAGTGAACGTGCCAACCACAAACGTAACCTCGTGATCGAGTTCCTGGAACTGGCGGAGTTTGCGCATGGGTACGGTGTGACCGAGGTGCAAATCCGAGGTGCGCGGGTCGAAGCCGCAATAGACGTGCAGCGGCCGATGTTCTTTCTCTGCTTCAATAAGTCGATGGCGCAGTTCATTGGCCATGTTCTTCTTAAGTTCTTCATCGCCGTATTCGGTGCCTTGCATCAAAAGAGCGACCTGGTCATCTATGGGCAATTTCGACATGATTTTCTCCGTAAAAGGGTATTTGAGATAAACACATCTGTATCCGGGAAACAAAAAAACGCCTGCCGATGCAGGCGCGTCCTCCCCACCTGCAACGGCGTTTAAGGGTGGGAATAATAGTAGAGTGATGCGGCTCCAAGATTCATATCGCCGCAATTATACAGCATTTTTCTTCAGACGATCGTTATTTCTGCTCAACCCTCCGCGCCACCCGACGGGTATTGTCCTCCATATCCATGAAGATCAGAAGCGCCTGGGCGACACCATGTAAAACAACAAAATAGACCACCCCACGCAGAGGCTGCTCGAACAGGTAGAGGATGTTTTGAACAACATCCGTAAATCCCATTCCCGTCCAAAACCCGCGTGCGATTTGCAGGCCCATTGCAAGTGCTTGTATCAGCCACAGAAGCGCATAAACCCCCACTACCACCCAGGAAAGAAGCCTGGCCACAGCTGCCAGACGCAGGACGGAATCTTTATTAAAATACGTTCCCAGGAAATTTCCAGATTTCTCCATATCCAATATGCGCACTCCCTTCCTTTTGTTATAATTGGTCACTTACAGGCTTCAAATTGGAATTATACCGAAAAGGACCAGATTATGGAAACAACTGACCTCCCCAACAAGCCTACCAATTTCATCTCTGAAGCGGTCGCTGAGGACTTGAAAACAGGCCGTTTTAACTACGTCCGCACTCGCCTGCCACCCGAACCGAGCGGCTACCTGCACATCGGGCATGTCAAAGCATTCCTGATTGACTACAACACCGCCAAGGAATTCGGCGGCGAGCTGATCCTGCGTTTCGACGATACCAACCCGACCAAGGAAGAAACCGAGTTTGTGGAAGCCATCGAAGAAGATGCCCGCTGGTTGGGAATCCGGTGGGTAAGAGTGACCTTCGCATCGGATTATTTCGACCGGCTTTACGAATGGGCCATCCGGCTCGTCAAAAAAGAATTGGCCTACGTGGATGACCAGACACCCGAGGAAATGATCATCAGCCGCGGCACCCTGCCGCGCGGCACCAAGTGGAGCGAGACCGAATCGGCTTTAAAACCTGGTACAGAATCCCCCTACCGCAATCGTCCTGTAGAAGAGAACCTGGATCTGCTGGAACGCATGAAGAACGGCGAGTTTCCTGAAGGCAGTCGCGTCCTGCGCGCCAAAATTGATATGGCCCACCCCAACGTCGTCATGCGTGACCCGGTCATGTACCGTATCATGCATGCGGATCACCACCGCACCGGCAATAAGTGGTGCATTTACCCGATGTACGACTGGTCACACGGCCAAAACGATTCGATGGAAGGCATCACCCATTCGCTGTGTTCGAACGAATATATCATCCATCGCCCGCTCTACGAGTGGTTCCTGGAGCAACTTGATGAGTTTAGGACACGCCAAATCGAGTTTTCCCGCCTCAACCTGACCTATGCCATGATGAGCAAACGCAAACTTCGCAAACTGGTCGAGACAGGCGTGGTGAGTGGGTGGGACGACCCACGTCTCGCCACCCTGCGAGGGTTGCGCCGGCGCGGGGTGACCCCTGAGGCCATCCAGACGTTCATCGCCGCAGTCGGTGAGACAAAAAACGACAGTTGGGTGGACATGGCCCAGTTGGAAGCATGCATCCGTGACGATCTGAACAAGCGCTCTCAGCGGCGAATGGCCGTCCTACATCCACTCAAGCTGATCATTGACAACTATCCCGACGGTCAGACCGAAGAGATGACCGCCATCAACAATCCAGAAGACGAAACCGCCGGGACGCGCAAAGTCCCTTTCTCTAAGACAGTGTACATCGATCAGGACGACTTCCGGGAGACCCCGCCGCCCAAGTATTTCAGACTGTATCCGGGAAATGAGATCCGGCTGCGTTACGCTTACCTGATCAAATGCACCGGCGTGACACGGGACCCAGTCTCTGGAGCCGTAACTGAAGTCCATTGCACCTACGACCCTGCCACGCGCGGCGGCGACGCCCCCGACGGGCGCAAGGTCAAATCCACCATTCACTGGGTCTCAGCACAGCATGCATTGAAGGCTGAGGTGCGGCTATACGAGCAATTGTTCATGGTTGAGAACCCGGACGTGGGAGATGATATCAAATCCATCATCAACCCCAAATCCCTCGAAGTGCTGAATGATTGTGTTCTCGAGCCATCCCTGGTGGAGGTAAAGCCCGGCGATAAATTCCAGTTCGAGCGCACCGGTTATTTTTGCGCAGATCCTGACTCAACGACTGGAAGGTTAGTTTTTAACCGGACCGTAACGCTCAGAGATTCCTGGGCAAAGATAGAGAAAAGAAATAGTCTCGGCATACAGGTTGCGCATTACGATGACCTGCTGTCATGAGTAAAAAAGAGGATGCCTGCATGGATAATCCAATCAACAGTAAGGTTGTCATCATAACCGGCGCATCCAGCGGAATCGGTGCGGCGGTTGCCCGGCGTTTGGCGAGTGATGGCATGCGCCTGACGCTTGCAGCCCGTCGCGTGGATAGGCTCGAAAAGGTGGCTGCCGATGTTGAGGCTCTCGGCGGGGAAGCCCTCATCGTGGAAACAGATGTACGCAATCGCGATGAACTCCAGCGCATGGTACAGGCCACTTTCAACCGGTGGGGGCGTATTGATGTGTTGCTCAACAACGCCGGATTGGGCAATGATAGACCATTAATTCGGCTAAAACCGGAAAAGATTCGCGACGAGATCCATATCAACCTGATCGCAATTATCGAGTGTGTCCAGGTGATTCTTCCGATAATGCTCCGTCAGAAATCCGGGCATATCATCAATGTCGCCTCAATAGCAGGATTGATTGCCACGCCAGGAGGAACAGTTTATAGCGCCAGTAAATTTGGTGTTAATGGTTTTTCGGATGCCCTCCGCAGGGAACTACACGGTTCCGGCGTACACGTTTCAGCATTTTGCCCGGGCTACACACCAACGGAAATCTCGCCGGAGCTTAAGGCCATCGCTGAAGGACAGCCTGGCGCGGCGCGCGTACCAGGCCTGATGCCGGTCACTTACGTGGCTGATCAAATTGCCCGTCTCATTCGCCACCCGCGCCGGCAAGTCATCATTCCATCGAGTTGGAAATTTCTGGTCATCGTCGCATTCCTTTTTCCTGGCATAGCGGACGCGTTGGTTCCGCTGTATCTAAGAAAGGAAAAAGAAGTAAGTATTAATAAATGAACCACATCGGAGTTGTTTTCGCTGGGCTGGCCGCAGTCGCGGCCGGTCTCATCAATGCCCTTGCGGGTGGTGGGACGCTGATCACTTTTCCCGTCTTATTGGCAATCGGTCTTCCGGCTGTTTCAGCCAATGTCACCAATACCGTAGCATTATGCCCGGGTTATATTGGCGGGACATTGGCCCAATCCACGGACTTGAAAGACCAGAAGAAACGACTGTGGATTCTCATGACGGCTGGAGCATTCGGCGGTCTGGCAGGAGGCATTCTGCTCCTGAAAACAGGAGAGAAGCTCTTTTCGGATCTAGTCCCCTATCTTATCCTGCTGGCATCCAGCCTGCTGGCTGTCCAGAATCCGGTGCGTGCCTTGCTAACCCGCCGCCTGGAACAAGGCAAAGCGAAACCCACCTCGGAATTGTGGGCTACGGTTCCGGTCTTCCTGACAGCCATTTACGGCGGCTATTTCGGGGCAGGCCTAAGTGTGATTGTACTGGCCGTTCTGGGACTGCTCATGAATGAAAACCTAACTCGGCTGAATGCACTTAAACAAGGCATCGCCTTTGCCACCAACTTCGCCGCAGCTCTGTTCTTCGTCTTTTCAGGTAAAGTGGCCTGGAGCCTGGCGCTGGTCATGGCGGTCGGCGCACTGCTGGGTGGAGCCCTCGGTGGCAAACTTTCCACCAAGATCAAACCCACCACCTTGCGGTGGGTTGTAGTCACGATTGGATTTACGGTCGGGATTATTTATCTGGTGCGGTCATTAATTGCCTGATCAACATCCCGCAGATATGAAACCTGCGGGATGTTGATTTTACATCCTCTCCAAAAGTGCAATCGCTTTCTTCAACCGTTCTAGTACTTTTGGCTTCCCCACAATTTCCATGCTCTCGAACAGCGGCGGGCTGACGGTCTGACCCGTGACAGCGACGCGAAGAATGCCAAACACCTGGTTCGGGCTGAGTCCGAGTCGTTCCACCAGGAGGCGCATGGGCGGTTCTGCCGACGCCGGGTAAATTTGTGGTAGTGTGGCCAGGATAGCATATGCCTGGCGAGCAATGTCTGCTGATTGGGCAGCTGTGAGATTCTTCGCGACCAGGTCTACCGGTTTGGGTTCAACAGACTCTTTAAAGAACCAGGCCGCGAAAGTCAGGCAGTCGTCCAACGTGACCAGACGCTCGTGGATGAGCGGGATGATCTTCAGGAGTCTATCGTCAGTTACAGCGAGATCTTCACGCAGGAAATAGGGTTTGATTCGAGCGGCCAAGTCATCGGTACGAAGAGTGCGGATATGGGTCGCATTGAAGTGATCAAGTTTGGCAAAATTGATCGCGGCGGGAGAGGGAGTCAGATTGTGAATGTCAAAACGGGCGATCATGTCCTCAATGGTCATCACCTCGTCTTCCGGGACACCCCAGCCCATCAGCGCAATCCAATTGAGAACGCCTTCGGGGATATATCCCAGGTGTTGCATATCGCCGACAAAAATCGAGTGTCCGTCTTTGATGGCTTCTACTGCCTCGCGTTTACTCATCTTGCCTTTACCGCTGGGCTTGAGGAAAACCGAAAGATGTACAAACTGCGGCTCTTCCCAATCAAAGGCACGGATGATATGCGAATGCAGGGGTAGAGAGGGCAACCACTCCGACCCGCGGATGACATGTGTGATTTCCATTAGGTGGTCATCCACCATCGCAGCAAGATGATAAGTAGGCAGGCCATCGGATTTGAGCAGGACAGAATCATCGAGGGCGGAATTTTCAGTGGTGCTAGGGCCGCGCACCAAATCCATGGTGGTTATTTTGCCTTCCTTGGGCATTTTGAAGCGAATGACATACCTTTCGCCAGATGCGGCGCGATGGCGTCCCTCATCAAAATTCAGATTGCGGCAAGTCCCGTCGTAGCGCGGATTTTGCTTGTTCTTCATCTGCTCCTGACGAACTTTCTCCAGCCGGTCATGGGTGCAGAAGCAGGGGAAGGCATGCCCCAGTTCCACCAATTTCCAGGCATACTTGTGGTATATCCCGCGGCGCTCGGTCTGGCGGTAAGGGCCGAAGGGACCGCCCATATCCGGGCCTTCATCGTAATTAATCCCCAGCCAGTGCAGGCCATCAATCAGTTCCTGCTCGGCGCCGGGAACGAAGCGTTTCTGGTCGGTATCTTCGATGCGCAGGATAAAAGTACCGCCGGTGCGGCGCGCCAGGAGGAAAGGGAAGAGCGCAGACCGGGCGCTGCCAAGGTGCATCCGCCCGGTAGGAGAAGGGGCAAAGCGAGTGCGAACAGGTTTCAGATCCACGCAAGTCTCCGCTAAAAATCCAATGGTTTATGTCTTAATACAACGCTTTCCACAAGTCCAATACCAAGCATCAGGGAAATCAGACCACTACCACCATAACTGATAAACGGGAGCGGAACACCCGTGACCGGGATCAGGTTCAGATTGACGGCGATATTCACCGCCGCCTGGAAGAAAATGAGAATGGCGACACCAAAAGCAATGCTCGACCCGAACGGATCCCGGGCCAGCCGCGCCGCCCTCAAGCAACGATAAACAATAAATCCTATCATTGCGAGTACAAAGATTGTACCAACAAAGCCAAGTTCCTCCCCAATGACAGAAAAGATAAAGTCGTTATGGCGGACTTTCATAAAACGCAATTGCGTCTGTGTGCCATGGCCATAACCTTTGCCCACCACTCCGCCAGAACCGAGGGCAATCAACGCCTGGATCACGTTATAAGTGGCGCCATTTCGAGCGCTCAAATCCGGGCGGAAGAAATTAATGATACGCTGTTGTTGATAAGGTTGAATAAAATTGAAAGCAACCACAGCCAGAATAAGACCTGCCAGTACCATAATTCCAAGCTGCTTCAATTCCAGCCCGCTATCCCAGGTCATTGCCGCCCATAAAGCCAAAATGACGATGACATTGCTCAGATTTGGTTGGATGAAGATAAGCCCGGCGATGACAAGGGTAATCAGCAACCCTTTGATCAGCCAGCTCCAATTACGGGGAGAATCGTTGTTCTTGGCGAAATAATTCGCCAATGCCAGGATAACGACGATCTTCGCCAGTTCGGTCGGCTGGATTGATACCAGCCCAGTCTCAATCCAGCGTGTTGCACCGAAACGTGCACCGCCGATGACAAATAATAGGAGTAGAAATATCACGATGACAATATACATAGGAACGATTGCACCGGACCAGAATCGATAGTCAATCGCGGCTGCCAGGATGATTACCACGAACCCGATACCACCAAAGATCATCTGGCGCGGCACCAGGGTCGCCAAATTTTCGTTTCCGGCAATCGCAGATAGGATCATGGTCACGCCAAATACGAGGGCCACAATGACAGCCCCCAGCAGCCAGAAATCGAAATGTCGCCAGAAACCGCTACGGAACATCGTAACCACTTCTTAGATAATATGGTGAAATTTGAATGGTCATAATACAGGGATTTACAGAAAATCTTGGTTCACAGTTGCGCAGTTCCCTGGACGCGAAGGGTTATCCCATCGCCCTCCCGGGCTAAAAACGCCCCCGCCTGCGGCCTACACTTCGCAATGGAATATCAGCCACCAGGCGTTGGGATCGTCCATCCTGGGCCACATTGATGGTCACTGCTGTAGGATCAATTTCAATATGGCGAGAGATGGTTTCTATCAGATCGTCCTTCAATGAATCCAATTCCGCCGGCGTCAGATCAGTGCGATCAT
This sequence comes from Anaerolineae bacterium, assembly GCA_041489005.1. Classification (GTDB taxonomy): domain Bacteria; phylum Chloroflexota; class Anaerolineae; order Anaerolineales; family Villigracilaceae; genus UBA877. Next base: position 16,251 of record JBGPQK010000036.1, on the reverse strand, counting down.
GGATCAATACCAATTGCAAACGTTCTTTAGCGCTGTTTGCGCTTCTCTTGCGTCCAAAAAAAAGAAAAGACATAATTACTTCCTTCCCAGGAGACGCTGAAATAGATTTTGTGATTCAAGGTCCATAAAGGGTACCTGCTCCCCCATCAACCGCCGGGCAATATTCTGAAATGCCAGCCCGGCTTTGCTCTTGCCATCCAGCGCCAGGGGTTGTCCTCGATTGGACGCCACGATAACATTCTCATCTTCGGGAATAATACCGATCAATTCAACTGCCAGCAAGTCGAGTACATCCTCGACCGAAAGCATATCCCCGCGTTTCACCATGACCGGATCCAGGCGGTTAATCACGAGTGCCGCGGGACCCTTCTCCTCAGCATCGAGCAGGCCAATCACCCGGTCTGCATCACGTACCGCTGAAACTTCGGGATTGGTCATTACCACCACGCGGTTGGCAGCGGCGATGGCATTCTTGAAACCGCGTTCTATCCCTGCCGGAGAATCAATAATGATCCAGTCTACTTCCTGGCCCAGTTCATCACACAGGCGCACCATGTCACTTGGCGAAACGGAAGTCTTATCGCGCGTCTGTGCCGCCGGAATTAGATACAGTTCGGGCAGGCGTTTGTCGCGGATCATCGCCTGTCGTAAGCGGCAGCGACCCTCAATCACATCCACCAGATCGTAGACAATGCGATTCTCCAGGCCCAGTATCACGTCCAGGTTACGCAGGCCAATATCGCCATCAATACAGGTCACTTTCTGCCCGCGCGAAGCCAGCGCAACGGCAATATTCGCCACTGAGGTGGTTTTGCCAACCCCGCCCTTTCCAGAAGCGATTGTCACTACTTTTGCTGTCATGTCACCGTCCTGTCATTTCCTGCCAGGGTTCTGCCACCAATTGACCATCTTTCAGGCATGCTACTTCCGGTTGGCTCTTGCCTTGTTTCTTCGGCGAGACAGCGATCTCACCGGCAATGCGTAACTGTGTTGGTGCCAACTCAAGTGCGCAAACTACAGCCTTCTCGTCTCCCTGTGCGCCGGCATGGACAACCCCGCGCAACCGCCCCCAGACAATCACACTGCCTCCGGCAACAATCTCTGCGCCCGGGTTGACATCCCCCATCACCACGACATTTCCTTCAAAAATTACTCGTCCCCCGGAGCGGAGCGGACCCTTGACCCATTTAGCCGCATCTTCAGGCAACTCCAGAGCCGCTTCCCGTACATCAATCGGATGAGGCTTCGAGAGGCGGGTTGCCAGGCCGAGGTTCTGGGCTGTCGTCTCTGTTATCGGCGATTCGCTTAAAACCGCCCATAAGGTTATACCACGTTCCGAGAGCTGGTCTCGCAATGCTGATAATTCGGCTACCCGCAACTCATTTACACCCACATCTAACGCTACGCGCGCCCCCTTAAAGAACGAGGAACGCTCGTCGACGTTTTTTACGAAAGCAAGTGCCAGTTCCGGCCAAGTGGCTCCGCCAAGTGTGATCAGCAGACCATCCCGAATGCCTTTAATCTGAATTAAGGAAGGCGTCGTGTCCATAATTCCCGAAATTATACTGCTTTTTGTTTAGAGGAATGGAAAGTGATGAGACTTTCAAAAAAACCTGCAACCAGATTGGTTGCAGGTTTATCCTTAATACTCGGTAACGGGCCTGATTTCTATCAGCGGATAGACTTGTCCGGGGACCGGGGGCATAGGGTTGTAGACCCAGTCCACATCCACCACCCCAACCTTGACTCCAGCCAAGCGGCGGAGGCCCTGATACTTTCCCCGCATTAAAACATCTTCCATCGTTAACGCCATGCTGAAGACTGCGAGGTCCGCCCCGGTCGGGATAGCTTCCAGCTCATCTGTGTAGACCGAGGTAGAGAACAGAATGTGCTGTGTATCCAGGCTCTGGGTCTGGATAGCCGGAATTATGACCGGATAGCCGTCCTCTCCTACATAGGATATAAATTTCAGATTGTCAATCTTATTCACGAAAGCGCGCGTCCAATAGTTGAGAACGGTCTTTGCACCCGTTTTGCGTCCGAGAATGCGCGCCAGCATGGTCTGGATGGCGGCGAAGATGATCTTATTCATCGGCAGCGGTGCCTTGCCGGTGTGCACGACGAGGTCCATGTAGTAGACCGTATGAACGCCGAAATATGCGTTGTAACGGAACATGGGGATATTGTTGTAGAAGTCATATTCCTGGCCTTCTTGGGCTACGTGTGTATAAGTGGCTTTACCCCGTACCAAGTTCTTATCCAGGCTCATAATGAGGAAACCAATCCTTGGATTGTTGAGAATGTGCTTCTTCGACATTCCCTCGGTGAATTGCCCGAAGCATATTTGCGCCGGTCCGCAAGCCATCAGCGAGGAAATGAGCGTCACGTGTGGGAGGCCAGCGGGTGTCACGGTGGCAAGCAGGCCCACTTTCATTGCCGGCTGGGTGCTCTGGATGTCTTCGGCTGAAAAGGTTGTGAATGATTGTCGAGTTTTCATGTTTAACTCCTATAGCGGTTCGATCGCGCGAGTCGCACCGGTGGCAAGGATGAGGTCCGGGCGGAAGCCGGAAGCCTTTGCGATTTGCTCACAGCGTGCCAGTTCGCCGGCAGTCATAAGCGGAGTCTGAGAATAGGCCCACTCCATTCCCAGACGTTTATATTGGTCACGGCAAAGGTTGTTGAAGGCGCACAATTCCCAGCGGGAAACGCTTCCGTTTAGTGTATCAGCCAGGTAACGCCCTATGGCTTGCAAATTTTCTTCCGATGTCGTTACACCAGGGATGAGCGGAGTGCGGATCCACAATTCGAATGGCCGGGTTTGGGCGCAGCGATAATTCCGAATGTAGACGAGATTCTCCAGGATTTGCTTATTAGAAACGCCGGTGAACTCATGGTGGAAAGCCGGGTCATTTAGTTTCAGATCGAACAAAACCAGGTCGGTAAAAGGCAGGAGGCGGTCAAGGATATGAGTCGAGGTCTGACCGCAGGTGTCGAGGGCAGTAGCGATACTTTGCTTTTTCAAACCGCGTAGGAGTGCTTCTGCAAAATCCGGTTGGAAGGTCGGTTCTCCGCCGGAGAGGGTTACACCGCCGCTGGATTTCACGCTCCCGGAAAACACAGGAACTTCGTAATACGCACGGTCTTTCAGCAGTTCGGTCAGCATCCCTTCCTCTGATACCGTTCTGCCAATGGTCTCAAGCGCCCCAGAAGGACAGGCCTCAGCGCATTTCCCACAGATCTGACAAAGAGCCCGGTTAATGATCAAGCCATTGTCTGTCATCGTAAGGCAGCCATTGGGACAGGTTTCGATGCAGGTACGGCAATCTAGACAGCGAACAGAAAACCACTGCAACTGCATCTGGCTGGAGATGCTCTCGGGATTGTGACACCAGGCGCAGTGCAGGGGACAGCCTTTAAAGAACACCGTCGTTCGGATTCCAGGACCATCCTCGGTGGAGAGGCGCTGGAGATGCAGAATCTGACCGGTGGTCATCTCATCTGATGGCTTTCACGGGCAATGATCTCGTTCTGGAGTTCGCGCCCGATGGAAGTAAAGTAGGCGTTGTAACCGGTGACGCGTACCAACAGGTGACGGTAATTTTCCGGATGTTTTTGGGCATCGCGCAGCAGACTGGCGTCAATCAGGTTGACTTGCAGCGCTGACCCGCCATTCTCTATATAGCCGCGCAGGAATGCCTTGAATTTCTGGCAGTGTTCGGGGTCGCGCAGGATGGACGGGTTGAAGGTCATGGTGTGACTGCCACCGTTGGGTAGCACATTCAGGTAATCCTCCCAATCACCTTTTCCATCCGCGGCTCTGCCGCCCAATACCTTCCCGACCGAGTTGACATTGGCGGTCGGACCATTGATGTCGGCACCATTGGAGGGGCACAACGCGTTCGACAAGAATTTGCCCTGTGGACGACCGTCCGGGCTGGCAGGCAGAATGAAGGAGTCAGCCACCCAATAGTTCCATGACAACATTCCGGGGCGGAATTGGCGACCTGTCGCCTTCGTTCTGTATTTCCAGGTTTCCTCCGTCCAGAGTTCCATCACTTGGTGCGCGATCGCGTCGGCAGTATCATCATCGCGGCCATATTTTGGGGATTTGTGCAGGGCACGCGCTTGCAGGACCTCGTGCCCGACCCAATTATCCTTAAGCGCCTGGATAAGTTCCGCCAGTGTGCAGGCTTTCTGGTCAAAGACCAGATACTTGACCGCCAGCAGTGAATCCACTGTAGTAGCGTAGGTTACGGCCTCGATGGTGACATAACCTAACTCCGCGCCGCCTTCGTTGATATCCAATCCCTTCCACGCACACCCTTTGACCAGACAGGAAACGTATGGCGTCGGAGCGTAACGCGCACGGATGGACTCAGACCGCTCATACAGTCCAACGATGCGGCGGATGATGTGGTGGGTTTGAGCAGCATAAGCATCCCAGAATTGCTCCCAGGTATTAAATTGAGTCGCGTCGCCGGTATCCGCGCCAAAGCGGGTGGGCGGCTCAGTTTTTCCGGTCATCGGGTCGGTGAATGGTATCAGGTCATAGCCACCTACAAGAGCCAGCTCAACCGCCTTAAGCAGGTTAAGATTTGCGTCCACTGTACCGGAGCGGTCGTTGCCAACCATCGTATTTTCCAGACAACCAACCGGGGCATACTCGAACACATTGTTCTCATTGATGAGGTGAGACACACCGGATTTCCTGGCCTGGAGCATCATCCCTGCCATCGAACGTTCATCGAAGTTGAGCAGGAAGGGCGAACCCTGGCTGGAAGCGATCATCTCCACAACCCGGTCAAGCAATTTATCAGGTGCGCCGCGATGCAGGCGCACGTTGGGCTTAGGCTCCAGAATAGGTGACATCTCGTCAATCACGTCCAGCAAGATATAGGTCAGGTCGTTGGTCATGTCGCGGCCATCTGGTCCCAGTCCAGAAACGGTGAAGAGTTGGCCGTATCCAGCAGTTATGCCCTGGTTACCGCCGGTGCGGATCAAACCATCGTACGCCGTATTGCAGTGTATCCAAAAGCACTTCAGGATTTCCTTGCCGAATTCCGGATCCATACCTACCTGTATGGATTTCTCCCATAGTGGGTACAAGTACTGGTCAAGGCGACCAAACGAGACGCCCGGGCCGGGGTAGTTTTCATCGGACATGACCAGCATATGGGTCAACCAGAGGGACTGCAGCGCCTCCCAAAAATTCTGCGCCGGTTCCCAGGGGATGCGCGTCAAATTGTCGGCCATCTGGAGAAGTTCGTTTTTGCGGATAGGATCCGGGTCCGATTGCGCAAGGCGGGTACATTCTTTGGAGTACTCAACCGCCAGGTCACGCGGCATGGTCGCGGCAGTCATCATTGCCCGCAACTGCCCGCCCTTTTTGCCATGTTTCTCAGATTCGGGCAACGTTGCAAAGGTTGCTTCAAGTTCTGCATAGACTGCCTTCCAACCTTCGCGTAGGATGCGCCCGTAATCGGGGATAAGGTGACCAGAAGTGGCACCGGCATTTCCGTAGCCATGATTATGAAACCACAGCATAGCTGCTCGAGCGCCTTTCGGACCATAAACCTGTTTATCGCGTTCCTTCGTTTCTTTTTCGGTCAGACAAGAGGATGTCTGAATGTTGAAGCGCGCCCCTACCAGCAGATCTCCTGGAAGGATTTCTCTGGGGAGGTAATGCACCATAACTTCCTTATTGAACCAGGCGCGGCGCTCCGGTAGGGACCACTTCCAGAAATCCGGAGACAGAGCCACAAGACGGGCTGTCTGTTTGAATGAAGAACGAAAGGTTTGTAAGAAAGCATACGTCTCCGGGACAATGTAAAAAGTGAGTTCGTCGTACTGGAAATCCCAGGGCGTGCCATTAGTCCAGGAGGTGTATTCATTATTCCAGGCACGCTCGACGCCCTGGAAATAATAATCGCGCAACCATTGGATTCGCGGGGAGATATTTACCGGCATTTTTATCGCATAGCGGGGTTTATCAAGCGTAATAGAAGTCATGAACGTTCTCCTTTCAAGCAGGCTTCTCCATGTTTGAGCATCTCAATTATTATACTCCTGGCGCTTTCCGCATTCTGACTCTCAAAGGCATTGACCAGCGGAATTGGGAGATTCAAGTGGATAGTAAAGCCCCATACTTTTAACAAGACGCGCAAGGAGAGACAATTCTTGTGAGTTAACCAGTATCTTCACCATAGGACACCCACATCCCTACCCATGACGTAGGATCAGTTGGAGTGTTTGGAGGTTTAATCTCATAATTGTCAATGAATTCTCCTTAAAATTCAACAGTACGGTGTGTGGTCTTATCATCGCTGTAGGAGACAGTGGTGATATTTTTAATACGTCCTGCACAAATCTATGAATTTTCCCATATCAAAGCGCTCGAAAAAACAGGATTTTGGTTAAGGTATTTACACAGTACTCTGTAAATCTAAATCTTTCGACACCCCGAAACCCATAAAAACCTTCCCCTGCAGACGAGCCTCTGGTAAAATCAGCACCCGGAGCGTTGTACCCTTCGCTCCACCATCCTAAAACAAGAAAGGGCTTGAATATGAAAGTATTACTCATCAAGGACGTTTACAAACTTGGACGTGCAGGCGATGTAAAAAAGGTTGCCGACGGATATGGCCGTAACTTCCTGCTCCCGCAGAAGATGGCTGTGCTGGCTACCCCGGGTGCAATAAAAACGGCGGAACGCATCCGCTCGAAAGCCGCTGAAAAGCGTGTCATCCTTAACGAAGAGATGAGCGTGGTGGCGAAGGCGTTGGAGAAGGTCCAGTTGACCTTTGGCGCTCGCGCAGGCGAGACGGGCAAGCTGTATGGTTCCATCACTTCACAGGAAGTAGCTGATGCCCTCCAGAAGAAAACCGGTTACGGCCTCAAGCGTCAGCAATTGGATATGCAGCCTCTGCGCGCGTTGGGAGAACACACGGTACGCATCCGCTTGACAATGGACCTGATCCCGGAAATCAAGGTCACGGTTTACCGCGAGGGTGAAGCGGAACCCAGCCTGCCAATCGACGAGCCTGCATCCAAGGCAGATGAAAATCAACTTGCCGAGCAGCCTACCGACCAGACTACTGAGCAGATAGTCGAAACCGGCGGAAACGCCGAAGCCGTCGCCTAAATCCCCGAAGAGATCACGCAAAGAGCATCACCGGTCCAACCAACAAGGGAAGCCGGTGATGTTTCATTGCCCTTTATGGCAGAAACCATCGGAAAGCAACTTAAACAGGCGCGCGAAGCGAAAAACCTGACCATCCAGAACGTGGTGCAGGCCACGCATATCCGGGCGCACCAAATCGAGGCCATCGAGGCTGACGACTTTGAATCCCTGCCATCACCGGTCCAGGCGCGTGCCTTTTTACGGCTGTATGCCGAGTTTTTGGAACTATCTCTAGACGAAATCATTGCGCACCAGCGCGCAGGAGTTTACGAATCACCAGCAACGCTTTCAGACCCTGCAACTGCTCCGGATGAGCAACACGCAACAGCGACTGAAACTGATACCGGAACCGCCCCTGTTGAAACCCTATCAGTTGGCGAAAAACTTCAGAGGTTTCTTGCCTTCATCAAGGGGGTTGTTTCCCGCCCAAAAGGGCAATCTGCGCCGGATGAATCCGCGGAGGAGACCATCCCATCCGTATCTTACGAAACAGAAAGCGAAGAAGCGGCTGCCCCTCTCGAGGAGACACCCACCCCTCCAACAGAAGTTCCTCCATCTCAGGCCATCTTCACCGCCATTGGCAAGACTCTTTGCCAACGCCGCGAAAGCCTGAGCTTGAGCCTGGACGAAATCGAACGCCACACCCACGTCGGCAAGCACTATCTCCAGGCATTGGAAGCCGGAGAGTTTGGCCGCTTGCCCTCTTCGGTCCAGGCGCGCGGTATGCTGAACAACTACGCCCATTTCCTCGATCTGGATGTGGATGCGCTCCTGCTCACATTTGCAGAAGGTCTGCAAACCCAACGCTTGGAACGGCAACCCAAGCCGGATGAAACACCCCAGAAACCTAGCTTGAAATTTCCATTCAAAACCATCCCGCCCTTAAAAATCAAAATCCCAGCCTCCATTCGACGTTACCTTTCAGTAGACATCTTCGTCGGCGGCGGTTTGGTTCTTATCCTGCTCACATTCGCCATATGGGGCACAAGTCGAATCGTCAATCTTCGCGCAGGTTCCACACCTCTGCCGACAGCTCTCTCGATTTTGAATATTCTCGTCTCAACGCCGGAAGCGACTACTGCACCACCTAGCCCAACAACAACAGGGAACTTATCCAGCGCAGTAATCCCGGCTACAGGTGAGTCATTGGTTCTGACTTTACCGGCAACAGGTCATGGACTTATTCATGTTGTCCTCGTCGCCCAGGAACAGGCTTGGGTGCGCGTCACCGTAGATGGTAAAGTCCAACCCGAGAGACGCGTTACCGCCGGCAAAGCATACGCGTTCGACGGCAATATCCAGATCGAAGTCCTGACCGGAAACGGCAGAGCTATCAGCATCCTTTACAACCAGAACAACCTGGGCCCAATGGGTAATTTCGGCGAAGTTGTGGATCGTATCTATACCGCCAACGCCATCCTGAACCCCACAGCGACTTTTACGCCTACTCCCACCATTTCCCCAACCCCAACCTCCACTTTACGGCCTACGGTAACTTTACGTCCATCTGCCACGCCTCGTCAGAGCGGAACACCGCGCATCTCTCCCACGCCGGTTCCGTAATACCCGACACCTTGGACATAATCTGGGAAGATTACTGTTTTTAACTTTGTGCCTTCCTAAAGAAACCTTTTTTTTATGAGCCAAAAAACTTTCCACCTGACATCTCTTGGTTGTGCTAAGAACAGCGTTGATTCCGACTCAATGTCCCAACTACTGGAACGCAACGGTTACCAGGCCGTCAGCACACCTCAGAAGGCCAATATACTCATCGTCAATACCTGCGGGTTCATCGCCCCGGCACGCGAAGAATCGTATTCCGTGCTGCGTTCCCTCGTCGAAACCAAACGCCCGGACCAACTGCTCATTGCGGCCGGATGTCTTACCCAGCGGTACGGGGCAGAAGTGGCTCGCCAGGTACCCGGTGTGGACGGCATCCTCGGCACCCGCCGATGGATGGATATAGTTGAATTGGTGCGCCGACTGCGTGAAAGTCCTCATCTTTTGACAGGCTCAGGAATTCGCCCCGAACCAATCTACCACCTACCCAACACTCCCACGATCGGCAAAGATGAAAATGGCGCGTTGTGCGCATCCATTGCGGGAGCCAGCGCCTACCTGAAAATTGCAGATGGCTGCCGCCGTCCATGCGCTTTCTGTGCCATCCCGCTCATCAAAGGCACCACAGTCAGTCGCCCACTCGAAAAGATTCTCATCGAAGCTCGCTTTCTGCGCGACCAAGGAGTACGCGAAATCGTCCTGATCGCCCAAGATACTACTGACTACGGGCACGACCAGGGTATACAAGACGGGCTTGCCATCCTGCTGGAGCAAATGACCGCCACTATACCGGATGTTGACTGGATTCGAATTATGTATAGCTTTCCCGGCTACATCACCGACCGGCTAATTGACGTGATGGCAAGCCACCCGCAGGTACTCCCTTACCTTGATATTCCCCTTCAGCACGCGTCTCCTACCACACTTACCCGTATGCGGCGCCCCGCCAACATAGATTGGGTCCATACCACGATCGCCAAGATGCGCTCCCTGCTTCCCAAGTTAGCCATCCGCACAACATTCATTGTAGGATATCCCGGCGAGACGGACATGGAATTCCAGACACTATTAGACTTCGTCAATGAGATGCGTTTCGATCGTGTTGGGGCATTCCAATTTTCGTTTGAATCGGGCACAGCCTCTGAAGCACTTGGAGACCCGATACCTGCCGCTGTCAAAGAGGCGCGATATCAAAGGCTGATGGAACTTCAGCAGAGCATCTCTCTCCAGATCAATCAGTCTTACGTTGGGCAGAGGCTGGATGTTTTGATTGAGGGGCAGGATAAGGAGATTGCAATCGGCCGGTCATACCGAGACGCCCCAGAGATTGACGGGATGGTCTTTGTGGAAGGGAATGTAGAAATTGGGAGTATTGTCCCGGTAATCATTACCGGGGCGATGACCTATGATTTAACGGGAATTCCGGCAAACAAAAGCTGAACGGGACAAGTTTTTGGCCATCCCTTTGATTTAACCCTCCAGGTTTTTATCTGGAATCCTACGTTGGAAAGGCCCAACAAAAATCAGCGCAAACACGACTAACCCGATGGCTGCCACCGAAACGGAATAGGCTGCGTCCAGTTTCGTCACGGTGAACAATGAAGGAGTCGGCATCACCGTCACAGTATAATTGGCAATCAGGGCTGAAAACAAGTTGTTAGCAGTATGCAATCCCAGGGCCAGCTCCAGCCTTTCATCCCGCAGGGTAACATAAGCCATCACCGACCCAATAAAGAAGTAATAAAACCCCATTAATCCGTAATTTACACGGGCCTCGGGGTTCAGGAAATGCGGCACCATGAACAGGAACCCGGAGATGGCACTCAAGATCCATATGTTTCGCAGGCGCAGGCCTATGCCTTGTAAAATATAACCGCGGAAGAACAATTCCTCAGCCGAGGCCTGGATCGGGATCAGGATGATTGCCAGAAAAGCAAATGGAATGTAGCGTCGCAGGTCCAGAGTCCAGACATAGCGACCGGGGTAGATTAAAGCCTCCGCCAGCGACAACAGCCCTGAAAGAACGAACCAGACCGCGAAGCCCTGGAATAACCGTCCCCAGGCGATGGTTCTAGCGGGGGTAACAAGCGTGCGGAAGGGACGCTGGTGAATGAAGCGAATTGCGAGAAAAATACCGATCAGGAAAAGCACAGATGCCAGCATCGTCACGGTGAAACCAAGCGAAGGCTCCACCCCCATAAATTGACCAATCGACGAAACCCCGGTTTGCGGATTGCCGTCTGCCAAAACCCAGATGAGTAAATAGACGCTCGGCAGCGCACCGAGAATCTGCCACACGAAAAGGATCAGCGCAACTGCCAAGACAAAGCGCCACCAATTGTTTTTACCCAAACAGGCCTGGTCGAGATAGGAGTTCATATTCATTCTTTTTGAGTAAGAAAAGTGCGACGGAGAGCCGTCGCACCGATGGAGATTATGGACATGGAGTACCAGCCGAAGTTTCACACGCCGGTGGGCCGACGACAGTCGCTGTCTCAGTAGGCGTTTCTGAAAGAGCCCCTTCTGAAGTTGGAGTCTCCCCTCCGCCTCCGCTACCGCCATTACACCGATTCGATATCTCGGTGGCAGTAGGATATGCAGTGGCATTAAACGGGTCATTCACCGTGAAAGCAGAGGCAAATTGCGTTGCTGCACCGCAGCTATCCCCGGCAGCAGCCAATTGGTCGGCCACTTTGATGGTGGCCTGAACCCAGCGGCTGGTGGCACTCAGGCAGGACGAATCCGACATGTTAGGATATCCGGTCATCACCTGGCCGAAGAAGTTCTGCGCCTGCAGCCAGTCCTGGTCCCAGAAACTGGCAGCGATGATATAAAGGCGAGCGTAGGTTCGTAGACTTTCAGCCACACTATCCAGGTTCCCCGAACCGACGAAGTGCTCTGCGAGAGTCAGGTCGTAAATGCCACCTTCCAGATTTACGTTCTGGCAGGCAGTGATAATTTTGCCAACACCGCGCTGTCGCAGAGCCATAAAGTACATGCCATCCACCTCGGCGGTGCGGTACGTAGGAAATGCCTTGCGAAGGGAATCCAAATTGGTGATCGCCCCGTTCCAGTCACTGGAATTGAGAAGCTGGAGAGCCGTGGTGTATATCTCTTGGGCGCCGCGCAAATCGGGGGTTGGAGAAACTAGCGGCGTGGGAGAGAATACCGGCGTAGGAGAAACCTGCATCTGCAGGAGCAGGTCGGTATAAGCAACCTGGATGCCGGGGAAGTTCGAGTCCGTGCGAATGATGAATTCAAAATACTGTCTGGCAAGATCGAGATTGCCCGCTTTAACTGCCTGGGTACCCAGTTGGAATTGTTCATCAAGCTGCCCGGTCACCTGCGTATTCTGGGCAGCATAACGCTGACCCATACCGGAGCCATAACCGCCCAACAAGCCGATGGCAATCAAGGCGATCACGCACAACACCACCAGCCAACCCGGGAATTTCTTATCTGCAGAGCGAGGCTCTGTTTCCCGTTTTATGGAAATTGGTTGAGTTTCCCCTGGAACAACATTAGGCTGAGTATCGTGCAATGCTCCGTGCGGTTGTGTATCTTTCAATTCAGAATCAGACATGGCGGCGATTATACTCCAATATTACAGGTGAAAAAGAAGGTGGGCTTCCTTCCAGATGAACGGAAGGGCTGCGGCAGCACCGCCTGCCAATGCGACCAGTGCGGTCAATATTGCGGAGAGCGGCAAGAAACGCATCCCGGCGAAAGCGACCAGCCCGCCGGCAATGGCCGCAAGTACAGATCTGACCAAGGTCCCGTTCATATTCAAAAGGCCGGGGAATTTACGATTCTGGAGAGAGAGCAGGACGACGGCCTGTATGGTGAAAGTGATGGCCGCAGCCAGCGGGATACCCGGCAGGCCAATCCAGCTGGAAAACAGCCAAGCCAACAGGACGAACAAGACCGCCTGGACAAATGCCGCCACCAATGGCGTGCGCGTGTTTTGATTGGCATAGAATGAGCGCACCGCGGTTTCAAGCCAGGCATCCCCCAGCAAGCCAAACAGGAAAGCCCAGGTGCACCAGGTGACAAGGTCGAGTTGGGCAGCTTCGTAGCCAAAGAAACCAGCCACCAGCGGACGAACGCCGACTGCCAGCAAGGCCGCGGCCGGGAGACTTAGAGCCAGCATCACCCGCAGGGCGCGATTAACCGTCTCGCGAAAAGCATCCGGTTGGCCGCAATTGATGATCTCGGCCAGCGTGGGCAGCAGGGCAATCGCGATAGCCGTACCAATGACCGTCTCCGGAACCTGTTGAATGGTCCAGCCCAAGTTAAGCGCCCCAATCCCAGCTTCACCGAAGCGGGATGCCAGACTGTCACGAGCGACGAAATAAGCCTGGATACTGGCCATCGTCAGCACCCGCGGCCAAAGCAGGATGAGCACCCGCTGGACACCGGGCGTTTTCAGCCCAATGACCGGCCTCCAGCGGAACTGGTAACGGACCAGACCCGGCACCTGGATCAACAAATGCAAGGCTGCCCCGAGGATAACTCCGTAGACCATGCCGTACAGTCCCAATCCGAAGGCGGGAAGTGCAACCGGGCCGAAATGCAGACCCTGACCTGGGGTCAGGATAGTCACGCCAAAAATCTGTCCCAGGTTGTAAAAAATGGGGGCCAGAGCCGGGAGCAGGAAATGCTTGTTGGCCTGCAAACCAGACATAACCAGCCCACTGATGGAAAAGAGCAGGATGGCGAGCAGGTCGAGGCGCATCAATGAGGACGTCAGCGCCTGCTTTTCAGGGGAGAAATGCGGGACGATAATATAACGCACCAGAGGCTCGGCCAGGGCAATTATGACCACCGACACCGCTGCAGTCACCAGGAATGCCAGGTTAATCACCCGGGCGAACAAGTCCCAGGCGGCAGAGCGACCCTCACGGTCCAGATATTCCCGCAAAACTGGGATGAAAGCCATTCCCAGCGCGCCACCGGAGAGTAACGCCGAAAGATAATCGGGGATGTTGTTGGATGCGCCAAAAATTCCCATCCCCTCCAGCCCGACAACCTTGTTGAAAAGCATGGATTTGATAAAGGCTAGTGCCTTATCAAACGTAAAGAAAAAAGCCAGCAGGAAAGTGGTGCGGGTGAGCTGCGAAAGTTTGGGCATGGGGTGAATTATACACAAATGGACACGACGGCATCGTGTCCCTGCCGGTTCTTCCCATCCGTGGATGAATCCATTTGGGCGGGAAGAAGGTTTGGGTTATTCGAGAGCACCAATTTCCTTTTCCACTGCTTCCAAAATCTCGCCCGATTTAACCAGCGCCTTCATGGTGTTGTGATCGGGGTAGAGAGGACGGTCTACTTCAAGATGATCCACATGCTTTCGAATGACCTCACGTGCTTTCTGTGTGCCCTTGCCAGGCGTGAACTTGCGGAAGTCGAGCGCTTGGGCAGCCGCCATAAACTCGATGCCGAGAACCCCATAGGCGTTATCGAGGATTTGACCATTCTTGAGGGCAGTGTTCATTCCCATCGATACGAAATCTTCCTGGTCGGCCGCGGCGGGAATGGATTGGATGCTGGCAGGGGCTGAAAGAATACGCTGCTCAACAATGAGATGGTCAGCAGTGTACTGGCTGAGCATCAGGCCGGAATAGAAGCCGGGGCTGTGTGCCAGGAAATCCGGCAGACCCTGCGAAAGAGCTGGATTGGTCAACCGGTTCAAACGACGCTCCGCCATCACACAAACCATGGTGATGGCAATACCAGCCATGTCCATCGGCAGGGCCACCGGCGACCCCTGGAAGTTAGCGCCGGTCAGGGTTAATTTCATCTCAGGGATGAAGATGGGATTGTCGCCCACGCCGTTCAGTTCGATCTCCACCTGCGAGCGGGCGTAGGCAATGGCATCGCGCGCCGCACCGACCACCTGCGGAGTGGAACGCATCGAATAGGCGTCCTGCACCTTGGTTTTCATCTTGCCAGTTGTCAGGTCCGACCCAGCGACAACTTTCATAAGGTTCCTGGAGGAAGCAATCGCGCCCTTGAATCCACGCAGTTCGTGCAGCATGGTGTTGTAAGGTTTCATGTTCCCCAGAAGCGCCTCAATGGACATCGCAGCGGCAATCTCAGCCTGCTTGAGGAAACGCTCCATATCGTAAATGTGGAGGGCCGAGATGGCTGTCAGCAGGTTGGACCCGTTGATAGCCGCCAAGCCATCGCGCGCCTGGAGACCCGGGACAGGGATGCCAGCCCGTTTCATCGCTTCGGACCCGGGTAACCGTTCGCCGTCATAGAAGGCTTCGCCCTCCCCTAACAGCAGGAGCATGGCCTGGGCCATGGGAGCCAGGTCACCGCAGGCGCCAACCGAGCCTTTGTTGCAGACCACCGGCGTAACGCCCTTGTTGAGCATCTCCACCAGGGTCAGGGTGATCTCGGGGCGGCAGCCGGAATTCCCATGGGTATGGACATTAATGCGTCCCGCGAGGGCGGCGCGCACTTGCTCGGCCGGGACCGGGTCACCGATCCCGGCGGCGTGGTTGTAGATGAGATATTTCTGGAATTCCTTCACCTGCTCGTCAGAGAGGATTTTCTCGGAGAACTCGCCGATGCCGGTATTGGTGCCATACATAGTCTCGTGGGCAGCCAGTTTCTCTTCGAGCATGACCCGGCAGGCCTTGATGCGCTCCAAGGCGGCGGGGGCGAGTTTCACTTTTTCACCGTTCCGGGCGATGGCGACAAGTTTTTCAATAGTGAGGGAGGAACCGTCGAGGGTGATGGGCATGAAATGCTCCTTATGAATTCAATTGCCCTGATTTTACCCCATCGGGGAGATTTGCACTCTGGCAGATGTCAGGAGGTGGCAGGAGATGGGCGATAGATGGTGGACAATGGACGACGGAAAGCAGAGAACGGGAGATGCCCCGGGAAAATGCGCGCTTCGCATCGACGACTCGTGTCGTTGATGTAGCGTGCGGGCGGTTGATCCGCCCGCCGTGCAAGGGAAAAAAGAGGAACAATTATTTTCCTCCGGAATTTCTTTTTCCATCGAGGGTTTCTTCATATTCCAGTCCACCAGTGGGGAATTGGATGAATTGTTTTGTAATTGTTCCTGAGGAACAATTCCAGCCCCTTCTCTCTCTCCCGGAAAGACACAGGGACGTTCCGCCGGAAGCCTTCCCCTGCGGGGACAATGTCGGCCGGGACTGCGCCGGAAGAACACCGGGGATACACTTCCCCCTACGGGAACCTTCCCCTCCCGGACGGATACCGGGACGGTGTTCGGGGATGATATCGGCGGGTACGATGTACCGGAAGGAAATATGACATAGATTTTTCGGTATATTTAGTTTTTAAGGTACCAAGAAAAAAAGCAAGGATGCCCAATGCATGGCCCTTGCAGTGCAATGATTATAGTACATTTGTTCTATTGTGTCAAATATTGGTCAACCAGGCGGTTTGCTTGGGAATAGTTCTTTTCCACAAATTACACCCCCCAACCAAGCAGGATCGGTGAGCGTAACCTGCAACCAATGTATAATTAT
>JBGPQK010000035.1:0-30258 GCA_041489005.1 Anaerolineae bacterium | reverse complement strand
TGCGGATAAAGAAGAGCACATAGGCGACGATGCCAGGCAGTACCACCATGGTTACCAGCACTCCCAGGCTGTTGGCAACCATTTTGGAGAGGATGAACGCCGGGCGGGCGGCTGGTTTGGACAACACCCAGGCAGCCGTACCATCTTTCTTCTCTCCCACCAGAACACCCTGCATGATGATGACCACCGCGACGGCCGGGAACATGCCAGCAAAAACGGCATAGATCATGACACCATCCTCTATCTTGAAGTCCGGTGTACTGAATAATACTGCACCCAGCATGAACCCGATCATCCCCGCCCAGATCAGGGTCTGAACCCACCACATCCGGGTCCTCCACCATCGTGCAAACTCGTTATCGAGCAGGTTGTTAAAGCCTCGGCGCCAGCCGCGCTCATTGACCATTACGAAATCACTATTCCCGGACATTCTGCCCTCCTTCGATGACCTGCATGAAGATATCCTCCAGGTTGTACTGCTTGCGGCGGAACTCGGTCACCGATACCGGACCGTTGACCAGCAACTTGAGCAGGTGCGCCTCGGCCGCCAGCGGGTCGGTAACACTGACTTGCCAGGTGGTTTCGCCGCCATGGTTACCGGTCTTGATCCCGCTCACCCACGGCTGGGACTGAACCAGTTTGAGGGCCGAATCCGCGTCGCCATTCATGTGGATCAGGTAAATTATACCTTCGCTACCGGCCAGCAGCTCTTCGATCGGCCCCTGGGCAACCACCGCTCCTTTATTCAGGATGACCACTGTATCGCTGACGCGCTGGACATCATCCAGGATATGCGTGGAGTAGAACACGGTGGTGTACTTGCGAAGCCTGGACATCACCTCCAGCACGTCCCGCCGCCCGATCGGGTCGAGTGAGGCGGCCGGTTCGTCCAGGATAAGGAGGTCGGGATAGTTCACCTGCGCTTGGGCAATCCCCAGCCGCTGTCTCTCACCACCCGAGAAGGTTTTCAGCGGGCGATCTGCTTTTTCAGCCAGGTCGACCAAGTGGAGCATCTCTTCCACCCGCGCTTCAATAGCCTTTTCAGGTCCTTTAAAGAAAAACCTGGCCGTGAAGCGCAGCGTCTGGCGGGCGGTCATATATTCGTAAAAATGTGGTTCCTGCGGCAGGTAACCGATGCGGGCGCGAATGTCCACGCTCTGGTTAACACTATCCATTCCGAATACGGTGGCACTGCCTGCGGTAGAGCGAATCAGACCGAGCAGCAATTTGATTGTGGTGGTCTTCCCCGCACCGTTAGGTCCCAGGAATCCGAAGATGGAATTCTGCTGCACTTGCAGGTCCAGGGATTTGAGGGCCTGAACGCCTTTGTATGTCTTGGTCAGTCCGCGTGTCTCAATTACAGGTGGTTGGGATTCTTTCATGAATTCGGCTCCTCTTAATGCAGAAAACATTCTCGTGCCCTTTCATGTCTGGAATTCTCGCAAGGAATAAGCTGAGCGAAATCTGAGAAAAGACCAGGCATGAGCGGGATATCAGAGGCTTTGGGTAACAAATTCGAACCCCGGTTTCAGGTTCCCCTTCTGGATGTAGATCGATCCCAGGCGGCTTCCTGCACCAGGTAGTCCGTCTATGGTAACTGGAGTCAGAAAGATGGTGCTGGTTTCCATTCTGCTCTTAGGATGCCAGGAGTTTGCCAAGGTCGTAAGCCTGTTGCATCAATTCAGGGTGCTTTTCGGCCTCCCCCACGTCGTCCAGCGAGCCATGGACAATACCGATTATCTTACTTTCTAGGAAGCGACACAAAGTCTCGAAGGTGTGGATGGCGTTGATGGCACCTGAGGTATAAAGATCGGTGTCACCGTAGGAGAGGATGACGCCAAACTGTTTGTGGTTGATTTCCTTCCAGCGATGGCCTTGGAAGCCATACCAGCGGTCGATGCAGAGTTTGAGTTGGGCGCTGAAAGTGAACCAGTAGACCGGCGAGGCCAGGAGGATGGCATCGGCGGCAGCTAATTTGGGATAGAGCGGCTGCATATCATCTTCAATGACGCATTCGCCATCGTTGCACAGGTCGCAGGCATCACAGGGACGGATGTCCAGCCCGTGCAGATAGATGCTTTCGACCTGCGCTCCGGCTTCAAGCGCACCGGCCGCGGCCCGATCGGCGAGGATGGCGCTGTTGCCTTTTTCGCGCGGGCTGCCTTTCAGGATGAGTATACTTTTGACCATCGTGCACTCCTTTTTTACAGGGTGAGACCCAAAATCCCAATTGCGGCTGCCACCAAAGTTATACCATTGTTTGCCCGATCGTGAACGCTCTCGTGGAGGTGTTCTTGAGTTGGCAGGCAAGAAAGGACAGGAGTAAAGCGCCCGGGAGGTGCGTCAAGAATACAGTGCAGGGAAATTATTTATATGGTAGAACGTACTTGCCTATTTCTTAAATAGCATATATACTCACTAAGTGAGTATATATGCCAAAATTATCCACCTCCCATCGCTCCCGCTCGCCAGAATATGCCCTGCTTGGATTTCTTTATTCGCAACCCAATCACGGCTATGATCTCCACCGCCTGCTGATTGCCGAATTTGGCCAGACCTGGCACGTCAGCCAGAGCCAGACCTATAACATCCTGAAAAGGCTGGAAATACAGGGTTGCATTTCCTCAACGACGGTGAAACAGGAAAAACTTCCGCCTATCCAATTTCTAACCATCACCCCTGCGGGCCGCAGTCATTTCGAAGCCTGGCTGGAAACGCCCACTGGAAGCAGCGTGCGAGCAATCCGGTTGGAATTTATCACCCGCCTGTACTTCACTCAAAGACTTAATCCCGAGAGAACCCTACCCATGCTCGACACCCAAACCATCGAGGTCCAAAAAACGCTTGCCAGGCTCGAAGCGAGTCAGGCAGCCCTCCCTGGCGGGCAAATATTTAACCGTCTGAGCCTGCAATTGCGTATCCAGCAACTCAAATCCATCGTCGATTGGTTGGACGAATGCCGCAAGGCATTTAAACACTTTCCCCGGGAGTGGAAAACATGAAACGCGTTGCTCTTGCCATTCTTATGGTCGCAGCCTTGCTCGCTGCCTGCGGACCGGCTTCGCCGCCTGTCCCAGCGAAATCCACTCCACAAATCGAACCTCCTGTTCCACCAACAGCAACACCGCAACCGCTCATGATAACTGTCTTCGCCGCCGCATCCCTGACCGAAGCGTTTACCGAAATAGGAAAGGATTTTGAAGCTGTCCATCCCGGTGTGACCGTCACCTTCAACTTTGCCAGTTCAGGATCCTTGCGCACCCAACTCGAACAGGGCGCGGTCGCCGACGTTTTCGCCTCAGCCAACCAGACGGAAATGGATACGCTCATTACCGATAATCTGGCCGAAGCGAATTCAACGCAAATATTCCTGAACAACAGTCTGCTGGTCATCCTGCCCGCCAGCAATCCGGCCAATATTCAAACACTGCAAGATCTGGCGCGCCCGGGAATTAAACTGGTCCTGGGAGACACGACCGTCCCTGCCGGCAAATATGCCCGCCAGATCCTGGCTAACCTGGACAAGGACCCGGCTTTCACTTCCGATTTCAGCACCCAGGTACTGGCCAATGTGGTCTCCAACGAAACCAATGTAAAGCAGGTGGTGGCGAAAACGCAACTGGGCGAGGCGGATGCAGGGATCGTCTACGTTTCGGATGCGGTCGCTGCCCCTGAACTGAAGGCGATCGAATTCCCCACCATCGATAACGTGATCGCGAAATACCCAATTGCTGTGTTGAAAAGTGCGCCCCAGCCAGACCTGGCAGCCGACTTTATCGCCTACGTCCTTTCACCTGATGGACAGGCCATCCTGAAGAAATGGGGATTTATCCCCGTTGCTCCCTAGACCATGAGCCTGCTGAACCGTTTTGGGCGCTGGTTATCAACTGACCGCAGGCCAGGCTGGGTTTTTATCCTGCCCAGCCTGGTTCTGCTGGTTTTGCTCGGACTTCCCATCTTTGCCGTCTTCTGGAAATCCGTTAATGCATACTTTTTCACTTATGCCCTCGCTCCGACGGCACTTTCGGCCCTGCGTCTGAGCCTGCTGACCAGCAGCCTGTCCACCCTGCTGGCGGTGGCGGCAGGGATGCCGCTGGCGTATATCCTGGCGCGCTGGAAATTCCATGGCAAGACCGTCCTGGAATTGCTGGTTGACCTGCCGGTGGTCCTGCCGCCCTCGGTGGCAGGTCTGGCACTGTTGATTGCATTCGGGAGGCAGGGCGTTTTCGGGCGTTGGCTGGTCCCGCTGGGGATAAGTCTACCGTTCACCACCGCGGCCGTTATAATGGCGCAAACTTTCGTCGCTGCGCCGCTGTTCGTCCGTTCAGCTAAAATCGGGTTTGTAGAGATTGATCCCCAGTTGGAGGAGGCGGCCATTGTAGAGGGGGCAAGTGAGCTGCAATTATTCCGCTCTGTCATGCTCCCACTGGCATGGCGGTCTCTGCTGACCGGAATCGTCCTGACCTGGACGCGCGCCCTGGGTGAATTTGGCGCGACGATCTTGTTCGCTGGAAATCTGGAAGGAAGAACACAAACCATGCCGTTGGCGATTTATCTCGGCCTGGAGCACAGTCTGGGAGTGGCGTTGGCACTCTCGGTGATGCTGGTGATGGTGTCGGTCGTCTTGTTGGGAGTGCTAAGAAAATTGGAAAAGAAAAAGTACGACTGAGTACATTATACAAAAGACACCTGCCTTGCTTCGGCCAGGTGTCTTTTCCTTTCAGGGCTCCGGGATGGGGCTAGATGTACAGGTCCCGCTTTGCGTAGGTTGCGTACGCGCCTGCCAGGAGGGCAGCAATGATGACCACCGACAACAATACGAACGTGATCTCCAGCCTGGATTCGCGTAGAAACTGGGCGGGATCGAAGTACTTGAAGGGCGTCAGGTATTTTAGGAAATCCAAATCCTTGTCCAGCCCTACCAGGATGGAAAGAAAGTAAGTGCCCAACAGGATCCAGACCGCCGTGGAGCCGGACAGCTTGTGTTTCTTCATCGCGCATCCCAGGAAGATACCCAGCGCCAGAAAGATCATCTGCAAAATGAAAAAGGAGACCATGCCCAGGGTTACAAAACTGTAAAATTCACTGTCCGGTTTGTATTGTTGTGCGCAGACCAGCGTGATGCCCCAGGTAACAAGCAGCAGGATGATACAGTCCACCACCATCGCGGCTGTTTTGGCGGTCACCACCTTGCCTCTAGAGACCGGCAAAGTGAGGGAAAACTCTACCGTTTTATCGCGTTCTTCTTTTGAAATAATCCCACTGCCCCACATGGCGGCCGCGATGGACAGAATGAGACCGAAGTACACGACCATAATACCAAAAAATCCCGTCACCGTGGTCAGGTTAAAGGCATTTAAGCTCATCGCGGATAGCACGGCCGGCGGGAAGCTGTCCAGAATGGCGAGCATTTCGGGGTTGCCATAGTAGGCAGAGAATTTTGAGTATCCCCCCAAGGTGAACAAGATGACGATGGCGCTCCAGATGAGCAGGGATTTTAGATTCGCTTTAAGTTCACGAAGGAAGATGTTCACCGGTTCTTCTCCTTACACAGCCGAGGGGATGTTGCGTCTGGCATACAACCAATAGCTGGCAGGTACAGAAATGACAATGATCGTCACACTGATCAGCACCAGCGGGAGATCCCAGGCGGAATTCTTAAGAATGTAGTTGGGATCAAAATGTTTGAATGGCGAGATGATCTCCAGGCTTTTTTCGCCAATCATGCTGCCGAAGGCGTTCAGGATGTAAAGACCGAATACCAACCCCATAGAGAAGGGTGTCACGACCCGGATGCGCTTCAGCAGCAACGAGATCACCAACCCTACCGACAGGAAGAACAACTGGAAAATGATAATGCTGAGCAGCAGGATCACCAGCGAGTTGACCGAGTATCCCTTGCCATTGGAGAACAAACTGAGGCATACAAAACTACTGACCCATACGACAATATTGGTGATGGTCAGGCAGGCCAGCGCCGCAAGCAACTTGGTGGTCATGATCTTCGTCCGGCTCACCGGCTTGGCCAGCAGAAAATCAGCTGTCCGCTCACTTTCCTCAACCGAGACCAGGCCAAACCCATAGTTGGCAGCCTGGATCGCCAGGCAAATTTGGCAGAAGAGGAAGATAAGACCCAGGTAACCAAGGATGTTCGAGAAGTTCATATTCTCCATCCCAAAGATGACCAGTAATTGCGGGGGAAAGTTGGCCAGCAATTGATTTAACAACTCTGTCTGTTTCGAGAAACCGGGGTAGATGGACATAAAGATGAGTATCATTGCCGCGATGGATGCCGACCAGATTAGCACCGATCTCAGCTTGGCTTTGAGTTCAAGCATAAAGATGTTCATTTTCATACCCTATTCATAGTAATGTATGAAGATCTCTTCCAGGGTCAGGTCTTCGATCGTCAGGTCGGAGATCTCCCCGCTGCCGATCAGGCGGGTGATGGTATTGATATCGCCCTTGTAGAAGAAACTGATCGTTCCATTCATTTTCTCCAGCCTGCTCACGCCGTCGACCTTGAACCGTTTTTCATCCATGCCACTTGCCGCAATCCGGATCTTTTTATAATTATCCTTTTGCAGGGTTTTGATGTCCTGGATGTCGATGATGCTGCCTTCCTTGATGATCGCCACCCGGTTGCACATTCTTTGCACTTCGCCCAGGATGTGTGAAGAGAAGAAGACAGTCGCACCGCGTTCATGCTCCTCGCGGATGAGGTTGAAGAATTTTTGCTGCATCAGCGGGTCGAGGCCTGCGGTCGGTTCATCCAGGACGATGAGTTTCGGTTGATGCAAAAGTCCCTGCACGATCCCGACCTTCTTCTTGTTGCCGTAGGAGAGATCGTCGATCCTTCTTTTCAGGTCCAGTTCCATCAGGTCGGCCAGCTCATGCAACCGCTGGGTGCAGTCCTTCTTGTAAAAACTGGCCGAATATTTGAGCAGGTCAAGGACCTTCATCCCCTCGTAATAAAAGACCTCGGAAGGCAGATATCCGATCTCCTGCCTGATCTCGGGACCGAACTTGATGCAATCTTTCCCAAAGATCTTCGCATCTCCTTTGGTCGGATAGATCAAGGAGAGGAATAATCGAATGGTGGTTGATTTTCCAGCCCCGTTGGGGCCGATGAAACCGAAGATTTCCCCTTCCTCCACGTTGAAGGAAACATCAACGATCCCCCGGGATTTTCCATAGTACTTGGTCAGGTGGTTGACTTCGATGACGCTCATAAGGACTCTCCTTGATCGTTATTGTTTGGTAAAAGCGGGCCGCGAGACGGGTGGGCTGGTCTACTGACAAGTAGGGCTTACTGTATCATCGGGCAGGGGAGATGTCAAGATTAGTGCTTTGGCTTCTCATCGGTAACGATAAGTTTTACCCGCAAAACAAATACGCCTTCTGTTAATGAAGGCGTATAAGCCAAGAGAGTACCATATGGAAACGATGGACTTTATGTTCCAGTGCCCTCGCGTACTCCGCACCCCGCGGGGAAAGCAGACTCGAACACCGTCCCTACAAGGGATATCATCCTCCTTGGGGACCGCTGTTTGGGTGTTGTGCCCCCAAGGGGGTGTTGTATATACGGATAATACAAAGTCGAGAGTGCGCTTGATGGGAGCCTCTTGTTTAAAAAGTGGCCTGGCAAACCTTGTAAATAGATACATTTATTATGCAATCGGCCAGATGGATTTTCCTTGGATGGCAGGTAATCTCATTCGTTCATGCATGCAAGAAGAATGAATTAACAAACACACCTCCCGCCGATGCGGGAGGTGTGAGATTGCACCAAAAAGCTGTTACGGCCCCTGCAGGGTGACGTCGCTATACACCGGACTGCGTGTCAGGCTCAGGTCCGGATGGGTGACGATGAACTGGTATTCCAGGATCTTCGTCTTGGGCGAGGTGGGGGTCAGGGCGGGATGGGCATGACTGAGGGTGTAGCTGTACATGCCGCCTCCGCTGGGTTTCATATCTTCGTTTGCCCAATCGGTGGTTGCGCCGTTACCTGGATCGCGCAAGCGGAAGTAGATTTCCACCAATTTAATCCCGGCTGGGTCATCCACTTTGACGGTGAAAGTGACCTTGTTCGGGACTGCGTCCAGGCGGTAGAAGATATTGGCGGACAGGCGTATGTTGGAAAAGACCGGCCCGACCGGCTGTGTAACCGTCGGGGTGATGGTGGATGTAGGTGTGGGAGTGATGCTGGGTATAAGCGTGGGAGTGATGCTGGGTGTCATTTCATCTACATATACTGTCACATCAAAGTAATCACTCCAGGCATTGCTGGAATCTTGGGCACGTACCTGCAGCTTGTATTTTCCTGGCTGAGGTGGTTTAAAGGAATAATGCAGGGTCGCAAGGTTGCTTCCCGCATTTGGGTTGTCCAGCGTTGCAACCACACCATTGTCAATGGATAATTCACCACGCGAAACTGCCGTATCTGCAGTGATATGGAATACCACATCATAGGGAACACCCATTGGGATGTGCATGCCGTCTAACGGAGCATCGATCCACGCCTCTGGACCAAGGGCGCCTGCAACTACCTGATCGGTGCGTGCCTGCATTGGTAATGTACAGCCTGCTATAAAAACTAAGCACAGGATGATCTGAATTACGAATATTTGCTTTTTCATGATTATTGTCCCTCTGCAGCCGGGTTGTTAAAGTCCCAATGATCCTGCCCACCGTTAGTACAAGCCACCCATGGCCAGGAACTATCTGCGCTGTAACATTTTTCAGTGGCTTGCATATGATGTTGCGTGGAACCATCCCCGCTGCATGTATCAGGGATATTATTAAAGCAGGGCATCAAAGGGACGCCGACGATCCTCGATTCACCGGGTTGCATCCAGGGGATCTGCAAACTGACGTATTGGTAGATACTGTCTTCCGGGGAAGGTGTAACATTTGGATTGTCTGCCACCACAGTCAGCGATAGTCGATATTTATCTGCATCCGCTTGTGTCACCGCCAGCGATTCCGCGGTTGACTTTCGTGTGATCTTCACCAGCACGCCTCCGGGAAAATTGCCTGAACCCGGTGCAGGGTGTACTCTGATGTTGGGATTCAGACAGAGCGGATCAAGACCATTCAACATGGCTTGATATGCATTCACACATGCCCATTGACTTTGCAGATTGGCATATTGTTCAAGTTGAGTGCCCAACGCATCTTCCACGGCTTCTTTACAGGCTGAGCATGCCTTATAAATTGCTGAAACAGTTTCATCACCCATGATCTCATCCATGACCGCAGGTACCACATTTCCAGAAACATATTCCTTAAAATTGGGCATGCTGCTTGGCATGCCAGTCACTGCGGTGAAACCAATTTTGACCGCTGACGTGGTGATGGAAACACAATTAGGACTTTTGCTGCAACCCGGAATCAAGCTGGCCAAACCAGCACCAACTTCCTTGAAATATGCATCCATCCCATAAGCCAACATATCGTACAAATATCCCAGGCTTTTTCCAAAAGCTTCGATCAGGCAAAGTAAGGTGCCACAATCCTGGTGTTGATCCATCGGTGTTGGACAGATCTTTTCGCCGGGTTGATGCGGTGGGGTCCCTACAGTGACACACATGCCTCCGGCACAGATCTGCTGGGGGGGCGGGCTTGGATCTTCATCGACGATCACGCAGCCCCAGTTCGCCTGTGATTCAAATAAGGGTGCCACGTATTGATCCCGCAAGATTTCCACATCATAGATGCTGGGATAGGTCGAAGCCAGCGGCGGCAGACCCGAAGGCTCTTTGGGCGTGTTGTAATGCAATGCCACCGTATTCGAAAACCGGTTGTACCCTGTCATTTTCAAACGTGGTAAAAACCTGGAGTAAAGTGAAAATGGAGTGCCTTCCGGGTAATTGTATTGGAACCAGTTGCTTTCAAATTCAAATATACCTTGCGAGCCAGCTCCAAATCCGCCGCCGGATTTTGAGCCGGTTGGGAAAAGCAATCCCAAATATACCGGGTACGTACCCTCATGTCCCTGAGTGTTTGGCCACCGGCAGCCGGCAGATATTAATAGATTCTGTGTCCAATAACTATCATCGGGGTAGGGTAATGCAGCCAACTGATCGCAAACCTGCTGGACTTCGGTCAGGCTGGTGGTCTGCCAGCGCATTTCAAATATCTGGTCTTTGATCGGTTTATCCGGGGAAATATTGGTCTCGGTGACCCAATGCCCCCCACCGCCACCGGTGCACCCCCCTTCCCCCTCAACCGAGCAAACCATCAACACAGCGCGATGGACCGCAGTCTTGAATGTCCCCACACTGACCAACTTGCCGCCTGACCATCCCCAAACCTCCATGCTCAGATCCAGGTCCGGTTGCGGATACTTTTCCACGACTGTATCCAAATAATCAAAGATATTAAATTGGACTCCTGAAGCTGGCAGGAAGGAGCGGCCGCCTTCCGGTACTCGAAATCCACGAGAGTTGTTGATCTTCAAATAGAAATATGCCAGATCCATCGAATATGGCAGGATCAAATTACCATTATCCATTGAGACTTTTCCCAAACCGCTACTCCCCCTTGAAGCAGGCGCCTTGCATTGGTTTGGATCAAATGGAAGCGTCACAGGTGCACTGGGGCTTTCACCGGCAGTATTAAATGCAGACAGGTAATAGCTTACCTGACCGTATTGATCTGGAAATAACAGGGGATTATCGTAGTTGATCACATCCATGGAATCTTTGCCGATCTTTGCCCAGGTGGCAATCCGTACCCATGGACCGCCATCCTGGGATTTATACAGGAAAAAGCCATCCTCTGCTTTTGGACGGAGATAATCATAGCTCCCGCCGGGAAATATGTCATATATGTCTTCAAAAGCATGGGCATTAAACTTGATTTTGGCTGTGCAGCCCGAAAAGTCCCCTGTAATTTCCGGAGTAAGGGGTAATTCCACCTTGGAGTTCCCGTTCTGGCTTTCCAGCCAAAACGAAATGTTGTCCATAAGACTGGAGGATAGTCCCGATGGATTGGATTCTGGCTGCTGCGGGGATAATTGAGGGTTGGTTCCGTCATTGCTGCCCCCTGAACCAGATTGACCTGTTCCCTCTGTTCCCAATCCTTGAATTGGACCAGGAAGGACATAAGCAGGAATACTCACCAGATCCTGAATGGTTGCGGGTGGATTTGGAAGGTAGATCTGAAGCCCGGGCTCCAGAGGCTTGGCTGGGTCCACTCCTGGATTCACGTTTTGAATATCGGGCAGCGGAACATTATTCTTTATTGCAATTCCTTGCAGGGTATCACCGGTCATTGCCTGGATGGCAGTGCGAGACCCAGTAGATGCTTTCGCAATGATGACCACCGGATTGGAAATACCCGTTTGACCCAGTGCATCCGTCCCATAAGCAACCAGTGTGAATTGACCAGCGCTGCCAGGCTGCCAGGTCCAGTGTGTGGCAAGGAATTTCCCAGCCCAATCCTGGGGAGCTGTTTTTGTATCGTATAAAACCCCATTGATATAGAGCTCCAGGGATTGAATCGGCTGGTTACCCTCTGCAGAAACCAGCACAGGAATGAATGAATCCAACGGCCATGTACCTGGATTTTCCGGCACCAAAAGACTGACATGCACGGAAGAAGTACCCTGTTGGACCTGATCCGACATCTGGGGCACCCGGCTGAGGACGATGAAGATTCCAATACCAATTAAAACAACAACGGAAATGATGATCCCCACAACCACAAAACGACGATTCATTTGTCCTCCTTAGATGTGGTGCGACTAAAGGATAATAATCATTGTATTTATTTCTTAATTTATTGGTACCGAGATTCCACGTCAAATAATTTTGCCATCATTTTCACTCAAACAGGGTGAATATTGTGGCTGAACCTTCTTAAGTGTAGCATTATATTTGTCATTCCGCATAATATTTTGCCAACAATTTCTCAAAACCGAATGTTCTGAAACGTTTTCACCTTCCTGTTTAAATAGAAAAAACAGTCCAGTATATTTAAGAAGAAAAGTCATGCCAGACATTTAATGAACACATCTTGATACGGATACTTTGCCGAGAGCTTCATCACCACATAGCGTGCCGTTCTGATGATCTTTGCAGCCAGAAAAACATACTTCAAGCGGAATGTCTTAATTTGCTGCCTGTATTCTGAAATGCGTAGAGAATCAAACTTGAACAGCAAAAATAGATTGTATGCAAGCATCTTATAACTATTCCCATTCAACTGTCAAACCTTTACTACCGTACATATAGGTGCCCCCAAGGGGATACCTTATATACGGATAATACAAAGGTGAGAGGGTTAAAGTTGTTCCGTTTCAGAGCATTTGAAACATTTTTAGGATAAAAGTTTAGGTCACTTCTCGGCTGGTCACTTGTTAAGTCATACAACAAGAGGATCAAGAATGACCGAGCAGAAGAAGACCCTCGCGGAAACCGTATGGGGCATTCGTCGGGTGACGAGCAAGAAATACACTACGGAGGAGAAAGTGCGGATCGTGTTAGAAGGGCTGCGCAGAGAGCATAATTACAGAACTGTGTCGGAAGGAAGTGATCCAACCTAACCTGTATTGAAGTAGCCGGTAGCAGAGCTGACGTGGCAGTGAGTCGGTCAGGGAATCTGCTCTACGGAAGCGGTGGAGAGTTCATCAAAGGACGTTCACTATTGATGTTGATAATCCGCAATCGAACCCGAATTAAGGAGTACAGAACCCCCCTTTCCCGTTGTACAATAAAAGAGAGTTGTAGCTGTGCAGGCATGCTTGGATCATGCAAGACAATGGAGGCTTTATGGATATGGACAACGATCAGGCGAAAGGAATGGGGACTTTGCAGAGTAACATCAGCGTGCTCACGCGCGGTGGGCCGATCACGGTGAATGTGCTCCAGGATACGAACCCGGTCTTGCTGAAGGGCATCCATCTCCCAGCGGAAGCGGAGTACGTCTTCAAGAACCCGATCGACCACGAGCACAACTACGTCAACCATCCGGTCTCGACTGAGTTGTTCTTCGGGGAGAATGGACGTGAAGGGCAGGATATCTCGCTAGGGGTGTACCCAATCTTGAATCTTAAGCCGGCGTATACCATTGGTCCAAAGATCTTTGAGATCACCCTGGCGGTCTCCACCGCCCAGGTGCTGAGCCTTTCGCTGCGCGATGAGGCAACCAGGAAATTCCACACCATCGCTTTTATGGATATTTCGGGTCTCGAACCCCCTCCGCCCGCGCCCAAGCCTGACACACCCTTTATCCCCTTTACAAAGGAAAGCCTGCAGGCATATGCAGATAATCTCATGAAAGCCCCACCTCGCCAGTCGAGGCTCCCCCTGAGAGGGAAGGACCTTTCGCAGGAACTGACCATTTCCTTTGAAGAAGCCCTTCACGGGGTTGCAAAGAACATTCAGGCTTCCAGTACCCAGCCCTGCCCGGCTTGCACTGGGAGCGGTGTGACGCCGGGGAAAGCGATGGTCCATTGTCCCAACTGCGAGGGGACTGGCATGATAAGAGAAGAGCATCAGACCGATAAAGGCCCTGAGTATCGCATCAGCACCTGCCCTGACTGCCACAGCAACGGTTTGATCAACGTTTTCCCCTGCCAAAAATGCAAGGGGAACGGCTGGGTTGGATCGACCCGACCCATCACCCTGCAGATTCCGGCCTGCATTGACAGCGGAGCTGAAATCTGCCTGCTCCACCAGGGTGCACCCGGGCGGGACAGTGGACCTGCCGGGCACCTGCGCATCTCTGTCCATGTGACCGATCACCCTCTTTTCTCTCGAGCGGGTCGGGACCTCTCGATTATGCTGCCGGTCAGCGCCGATTTTTCCCGACAGGGCGGGCGGGTGCGGGTCCCAGGCCTCGAGCAAGGCAATTCGTTCCTGGTGGACTTGCCCGCCGGCACGAAGGATGACAGCCCGATTAAGGTCTTCGACGGTGATGACTATTCACTCACCGCCTATATCGAGACCTACCGGCCGGGCTTTCTGTTTGCATTACCCCAAGTCAAAGGACGCCTGCAGGAGATCCATGACCGTCTGGGTGGAGCAGATCTGGAAGTCCCTGGGGGACTTTCAGGAGGGGAGGGGCGCGGCGCGGGTGAGACCGCCTCCGCAGGGCCGGCATCCGGGATAGGGCGGTCTCCACAGCTGGCGGATTTCTATACCCGGCGGGGCACACTCTATGCCGACAAGAACGACGGGTTTCATGCCCTGGCCGATTTCAACAAGGCGCTGGAATTGGACCCGTCCTGTGCCGCGACGTATGACAAGCGCGCCGCTATACATGGAGGCCATAAGGATTTCGCCATAGCTCTGGTCGACATCGAGAAAGCCTTGGAGCTTGGCCCGAGGAATGCCTCGTACCACTTCCATAAGGGGATGATCCACGAGTACCAGAATGATCCTGAAAAGGCCCGGGTAGCATACGACAAGGCTTTGGAACTGGACCCAGCCTGCCTGGATGTCTACGACCGCCGAGGCCGCCTGGCTGTATCACGCGGGGACCTGCAGGCTGCCGTGGCTGACTTCAGCCGGGCGCTTGAATTGAAACCGGACAATGGTGAAATTCGCGGCAATCGCGGTTTGGTGTACATGTCGCTCAAGGAATTTGATAAAGCCATCGCGGACCTGGACGCCTTCGTGGAGATGCATCCAAAGAACCCCAACGGCTACAACAACCGCGGCTTCGTGTTCCTGCAAAAGAATGATCTGGAAAAAGCCCTTTGTGACTATGACCGCGCCCTGGAGCTCAACTCCAGACTGGTCCCCGCCCGCACTTACCGCGGCAAAACGCTTTTGCTTCTGTGCCGATTTGCGCAGGCGATCGAGGATCTTGATCAGGCGATCGCCCTCGACCCGAAGGAGCCGTATCCGCTCCTTTTACTCGGTCAGGCTTACCAGGGTCTGGGAGAGAGGAAGCAGGCGGTCACCGCCTTTCAAAGATACCTAAATTCCAGCCAGTCTCCCGAGCTGTGCCGGGAGGCGCGCCAGCACCTGGCAGAATTGGGGACCAAGGCTCCATAATGCGCAACAGTTTTTCTGAAATAGCCATAAGCACACAACGTTACCCGCCTTGTCTCCCGATGCGATTTTTGCTACCCTTAAGGTACATGATCGCATGGAAAGGGAAGTCTTTATAAATATGAAACATCCCATTTCCCTCAATCAGTCCTTTCTTGTCGGCTCGTGAGCCGCCGGGCAGGTTTGTTATTCGGTTATTAATGTTCTCTAGGAAGTTTATAAATTGAGAGGTGCGGGAAATTAAAAACGCCCGTCATAAAAGACGGATGTCTTGATCCCCGCGCCACGGGTCGGATTTCTCAGATTTGAAAACAAAGCGGGTGTTCGGTAGGGTCATCACTCCCAATCCACGGTGACGGCCTTTCTAACACCCGTATATAGTAGTGCCCCCAACGGGGTATGAAGCCCTGCGGGTGGTAAGCCATCACCCGTTCTTTTGAGTAGTTGTATCCCTTCTCAATACGTGCTAATATGATGACAGCAGGATGATACGGAAGGAGGAGGCTATGCTTCGTTTTCTTTTAATTCATTCTGGAAGGCTGATAACTTTCTTGCTTACCCTGGTGCTCGTGCTTGGGGTGATCGGGTGTATAGGCGGCTCCCCCACCCCTCCACCTGAAAACCCATCCGCATGGTATGTCTCACCGCAAGGCAGCGACACGTTAAATTCCTGCCACTCATTTCTGAGCCCCTGCCAAACGATCAATGCGGTGCTCTCGCAAGCCTCCAACGGCGAGGTGATCTATATCGCTGCGGGCACCTATTACGAACATCTTCATCTCTACGATCTGGGGGTGGATCTGGAGGGATCAGGTCCGGGTACCATTATCTCCGGCGGTAACCTGAGCCCGGTAAATGGCGGGGTCATCGAAAGCACTTGCACCGCCTCCAGCACCAACCAGTGTCTCGACACCCTCACCATCGCGAACCTGACCATTCAAAACGGTTTTGCAGAGGAGAATGGCGGCGGAGTCTATGTCTGGTACACCCCGCTCGTATTGAGGAACGTCATCGTTTCCAACAACACAGCCTCTTCCGGCGGTGGGATCTATATTGCTTCGTCGACCGCCACCCTGGATCATGTGATCGTCACAGGCAATAAGGCGGTTCCGCTCTACGACACCTATGGGGGAGAGGGTGGTGGCATCTACAACCGCGGGTTGTTGACCGTGAGCAATTCGACCATTTTCGGGAATACGGCAAGCGAAGCCTCGGGCTATGGCGGAGCCGGTGGGGGCCTCTATAACGCCGGCTGGGCAGGACTAACCAATGTGGTCATCGCCGGGAATTCCATCCCGGGAGCCGAAGGCAATGGTGGGGGGATCATGAACAAGAGTATTAATTCACCTTCCGCCCTTCTTTCTCTTACCGACAGCACACTGAGCAACAACCAGGCCACCCATGGCGGCGGTCTGTCGAACGATCTCTCTGATGCTCTCATCACCGGCTCGACTATCAATAACAACACATCCACCACAGCCGGCGGCGGGATCCTGAATACGAATTCCGCCAGGCTTACGCTCATCAACTCGACCATCAGCGGGAACAATGGCGGCAACGAAGGGGGCGGGATCGTCAGCAACCAGGGTTCCACCCTGAACATGACGAATGACACGCTCGCGGATAATCAGGCAAATCATACTGGCGGTCTGGTCTACGAGTCCGGTCCGATCTATTTATTGAATGTGCTCCTGGACGGGAATTCCGGCGGGAACTGCGGCTCAATGGTGATAGGCGGAAGCTACAATATATCCTCTGACGCATCCTGCTCCTTCTGCGGGGAGTTCAACAACAACGGCGTTACTACCAAGCTCGGACCGCTCCAGGCCAATGGCGGTCCCACCGAGACACACGCACTCCTGGCAGGTTCGCCCGCCATCGACGCCGGCGCGGCCTTGCTGGCTCCGAATGTCGACCAGCGCGGCGTCCCGCGCCCCCGGGATGGGAACAATGATGGCGTTTCCGATATCGATATCGGGGCATTCGAGTACGGCTTCATAATGGCGGAAGGGATCAAGCCCTACACCCTGGTCACCGCCACGCCGGGCCTGGGTAATTTCACCTTCCAGGAGGCTTGGACATGCCTTTCCGGCCCCGGCCCTGAGTATGCCCTTCTTGCTCAGGGCGCCGCCGGTGAAACCGTCCCCGTGGACGGGCGCACGCCCGACGGTACCTTTTACCGCGTGAAACTCCCGCTGGATATTCTCTGCTGGGTGAGCGGGAACCTCGGCACCTTCGACGGCAACCCGTTCGGTCTGCCGTCGCTCCCTTACCCGCCCACACCGACAGCCACTCCCACCCGGCATTGGCTTCCGTCCCCCACGTGGACCCAGCCACCGGCCGTCGTCTGCTCCAGCTTCGCAAACAAATCGAATTGCGAATCCCATCCGAAATGCATGTGGACCCTCCCCGGCATGGTTCCTAGTGTTTGCCGGAACAAGTGATCCCCAATAATAAGGGCTGTCCGATACACGGACAGCCCTTCCCTTTGAAGATATCGAGAGTTCGTAATAATCCTTTTTTCATCCATCCGGCAAGGTACTTCTAACAAAAGGAGGAGAAAATGTCCAAAAATCGTGCCCGCATATCTGTGGTGGCTGTGATCGTGTTGTTGATGGCCCTCGGCAGCACCGCGCTGGTGAGTGCCGGCAAGCCCACGCCAACACCCCCACCCGGCCCGACCCGCACACCCGGACCCTCGGTCGTATATGTCACAATTGGATTCGATGACGGTTATGCCGACCAATATACTGTGCGCGCCAGCCTGGCTGCGCACAATATGCACGCCACTTTCTACGTGAATACCGGCGTGGTCGGTGATTCTGTCCACCTGACGTGGGCGCAGTTGACTGACCTGTACACTGACGGCAATGAGATTGGCGGCCACGGCCTAACCCACGCAAACCTAAAGAATCTCAAGGGCGCCGCCTTGCGGCAGGAGGTTTGCACAGACCGCGTCAATCTCTTTAATCATGGTTTCCAGCCAACATCGTTTGCCTATCCCTTCGGCAACTACAACAGCAACACCATCCAGGCGTTGAAGGACTGCGGCTATAACAGCGGGCGCACGGTCTCGATGGGACCCGATACCATCCCGTCTCACGATCCCTATGCCACCTGGGCCATGCCAAGCGTCAAGAACAGCACCAGCCTGGCAACCATTGAGGGCTGGATCGCGCAGGCCGAGCAGTCCGGTGGAGGCTGGGTGCAGCTGGTGCTCCACCATGTCTGTGACAATTGCGATGTTTATTCGATCACCGCGACAAACTTTAGCACCCTGCTCGACTGGCTGCAGCCACGCGCGGCCAGCGGTACACTGGTGAAGACCGTCAGCGAAGTGATCGGCGGTGCAGTGAAACCTCCCGTTGCCCCGTAATGCCTATGAGCAGGGCTTTCGCAAACGATCCACTTTGAACGATTTGGTAAGGAGGTGAACCCTTAAAAAACCATGGAAATATCCCATATTCATTCCGAGATTCTTTGACAACCGAATCGTCTTTGTTCAGGAGAATGATGAAATGTCCAAGAAATGGATCAGCACTTTTGTTGTGGCCGTTCTCGTATTGCTGCTGGCTTTGGGCAGCACCCAGATGGTAATGGCCGGCAAGCCCACCCCCACACCCCCACCCGGACCGACACCGACACCCCCGCCCGTCCCAGCAGGAATGCGCGCCGGGCTGAGGGGTTCCGATTATGGCATCAGCCCCTGGCCCACTCCCAGCTGGTGGGTCAACTCGATCAACTCGATGGCCTCGCGCTTCCCCGGCTCGACTGGCGCCATGATTGCCGTTGTCGTCGAAATTGACGGGATGAAAGGCCCGGGTTGTTGGGCGCACTTCCCCAACCCCGACGGCGGAACATACCCGGGTGTCCGCTTCGATGCCACCGATGAATTCGAGCCGGACTTTGCCGCCTTTGACACGGCAGGCATCAAGGTCTGGCTGCAGGTGGAGTCGTCCGGGTGCGACATGTCCATGTTGATTGACCTCGTGTTCAAACAATATGGAATCCATTCCAACGTGATTGGCTTTGGAGTTGACGATGAGTGGTACCAGAACAAGTCCTATCGCAACGGCAAACCCATCACAGACGCCGAGGCGCAGGCATGGGTGGCGAAAGTCCGAACTTATGGCACCGCTTACAAGATCTTCCTCAAGCATTGGCTCACCTCCCAGATGCCGCCCACTTACCGCGACGGGCTGGTTTTCGTTGACGACAGCCAGGGCTTCAGATCCATGGACAAGATGATGACCGAATTCGCAGCCTGGGGAGCGTATTTCAACCCCTCGCCGGTCGGTTACCAATTCGGCTACGCCACTGATAAGGCCTGGTGGAGCAGACTGAATGATCCGCCCAAGACCATCGGGAATGGGATCCTCTCTAGAGTCCCCAATACCATGGACCTCTACTGGGTGGACTTCACCGCCCACGACATCTGGCCGTAAACCCAGCAATTGAAAAACTTCTAGTTAATGAAAGACAAGCGCCTGGTGACCAGGCGCTTGTTTTTCGTTATAATAGTCGTAGGAGCTGACCGCGGGACAGTCTTGGTGCCCCCAAGCGGACTCGAACCGCTGTTTGGGTTTCGTGTCCCCTGAAAGGGGGTGATGGGGTTGACGTAAAAACCGCGTCGCTATGGACGCAGTTTCTTTGGGCAGGGACGCTACCAGGATCCGTCAAGGGTTACCGGGATCAGTGAAAATATCTTCAACCGGTTGCCCCGGTGTTTAATCCTGTGATTCCACAGCGGTTCCCTGCAAGATGGGAAGGGTGGTCAGGTCCATTAGAGAACGGCAGTAGTAGTCCGCCCTGGCATCCTGTTCATCCTTCGCACCGCGCTGGAAGATAGAACCCTGCAAGCCGAACTGCCCGGTTATCAGGAGTATACTCAAAAGGTCCGCTGCCGCCTGTTCCCGGGGATATGGTGAATGAAATCCTGATAATATGTGAAAAAGGAGGTTGAAATGAAAACGAATCATACAAGGATACTCGTAATAGGAGCCGGGGTGAACGGCTCAGCGATCGCTACACACTTATACAATGCCGGACTGGACGTGAGAGTCCTTGCGCGTGGAAAGCGTTATGAAGAAATACAAGCTGAGGGGATTATTATCGAGAATCCGTTTAACCATAAGCGAAGCACTGCCAGGGTCCCGGTGATTAACCGTCTCGACCCGGAAGACCTCTAT
Source organism: Anaerolineae bacterium (assembly GCA_041489005.1). Classification (GTDB taxonomy): domain Bacteria; phylum Chloroflexota; class Anaerolineae; order Anaerolineales; family Villigracilaceae; genus UBA877. The sequence continues at coordinate 10,064 of JBGPQK010000035.1, read as the reverse complement.
GACTTCGTGCTCGTGGTCGTTCGTAAAAACCAGGTGGCAGATCTTTTGCCAGTGTTGGCCCAGAACAAATCTCCGAACATTGTCTTCATGGGCAACAACCTTTCCGGTCCGGCGGAATTCGCTGAGATCATAGACTCGCAACGGATCATGCTTGGAACGGTAGTTGCGGGTGGAAAGCGGGATGGCGACATCATTCGCGCCTTCGTAATCACATCACTCGCTTCCCTCCCGTTTGGAGAATTGGATGGGACGATTACCCCAAGGCTTAAGCGACTCATCCAGACTCTCCGCGGCGCGGGTATTAAAGCAAAAACTTCAACGGAAATGATTGATTACCAAATGACCCATGCCATTGGAGTGGCTCTCATTGGAAAACTGACGATGAAATACAATTGTGATTTAAAGTCCCTGGCCCGATCCAGCGAAGACTTGAAACTCTTTGTGGATGCCCGGCGTGAGGCGCATCAGGTTCTGCGTGCATTGGGACACAAGATTGTTCCTTCGTCTGAAGATTCTGTCAGGACCACGCCGCGTTTCCTGCAGATTGCAGGGATGCGCTGGTTACTGAATTCAAAATTAGGAGAAGTCGGCTTGGCTTATCACGTTTCCCAGGCGCCCGACGAAGTGCAGCAGCTTGTAAATGAACTTCGCACCTTGGTGGATCAGGCTGGCCTTCCTGTCCCTGCGATCAGGCAAATATTGGGAGCAGATGAAAGAGAGGCACCTGTTCCATAACATACGAATCAAGAAGTTACTGCCCAATACCGCGTGCACCGGCCACCAGGAATCAAAAATCCGTCATTTTTGACGGATTTTTGTGTGCCCCTCGCGTACTTCGCACCCCGCGGGGCCACTAGCCGAGGCGGATTCAAGCCGCCATCGGCTGATAGGCAGTATGAACTGCCGGAGGGGATACCTTATAAACTGATAATACAAAGGCGAGAGGGTGAGGAACTAGCCCATTGATTTAGAACGCCCGCATCCACCCCTTGAATCTGTCTCGGCTATTTACAGATCAAGCGCTTGCTTCAATCTCCGCATTAGTGATGGATCGTTACCCTTCAACCTCGATGCGGTCCACCTGGACCTGCGAACCGTTGTAGTCAGGCACATTACTAAATAATGTGCCATAGAGATGAATGATTTTGCCACTGTCGCGCAGTGCCTTGATCTGCACCTGTACCGTCGGGTCCATCGAATCGATGCCAAAATAGATGATCTGCCCGTTGGTCCACAACTCAAAGTAGTCATCATACTGTGCGCCAGGCTCCGTACTCTTGATGACACCCCGCCAATCTGCTATCTCTTCCGTGGAACCGGGTGGCATGTAACCGCCCGAGCCACCCCCTTCTGTACCGCCTCCTCCTGGGCCACCACCGCTGGCATTTACAGTTGTCTCAGCGGTCACTGCAGGTATTGGGCTTTCTTGCGCTGCGGGAACACACTCTCCCCGGAAATAAGCCCACTCGTCGCAGGTGCTGCCATCCGGAAATACACAGATGCCGGATTGGCTGCCATCGTCAGCAGTGTGAATTTCAAGTGTGTTGCCGTTCTGCTCGCAATAGACCGAGGCAGGATTCGGCATATTTGGCAGTATTTCCGTCGCTGCAGACTCAGATGTCTGGACCCGAAATGACGTACAGGCTGTCAGTGCCATCAAAATACATGTGAATGTAAAGATCCTTTTCATTTCTTCCTTCTTTCTGTTGTGTAAGATTTTTGAAAACTCTATTTTTCTTTGATTTCCCGTGACTTTACCCATGTCAGGATGAAGCCGAAGATAATAGCAAATCGGAATGATGTTTCCCAGTCTATGGTGCTTTCTCCATGCCCGATGATGTTCCATAGAAATGTCACAATTGCACCAATCACCAGGGTTACTGCGAATACGGTATCAAATTCAACGACCAGTTTCTAAATGGTTTTTTTACTCTCCTTTTCAGAAAACCTTCATAATTACCCGAATTGATATAGCCAGAAAAAGAAAACCTGATTATCCACGCAAGACGTTGGAGAACTAAAAAAGTTCCTTTTTCTTACGGATTTTGAAGAATCAATCCTGGCGTAGGGTTGTCACCCATACTTCAATATGGGTCTCCAGGCCGGTCCAGCCTTTTTTACTTTCTCTCGCCGCGATTCTGAGCGCACCAGGCTGCGCCAGACCAGTATCATCTAGCCATCCGAATGCGGTTGATGCGGTGTTGGGCGCGTTTTTGAATAAAAGGATTTCTTCTTTACAATTTTTTGGTCTAGTGCCTCAATCAGTTTCATAAATACATAAATTCCTTTATTTAAACCGTCTATTTTGTGTCGGCAAGGTTGTTCACTCCTTGCAGTACATCCTCCTGCAATATTTGTTGCATTTTTTCAGGTTCTTCAAACAATGGGCTGTGAGCAGATTGTTCAAAGGTGTAAAAACCTTTCATAGGTGCTTGTAGCTTTTCTAAATAAGCTTTTGCCAAAGTGTAAGAGCATGTGTAATCGTATATGCCTCCAAAGAAATAGACGGGGATTTCAAGCTCTGGCACCTTTATGGTCAGATCTGTGGCGATCATTTCATCCCAGAAGGGACTAACACCGGATTGAGATTTGCCACGCCACATATTGACCTTTTCCAATAGTGTGTACCCTCGGAATGTTAGGGAAGGGAAAAAGATACCCGTGATAACTGAATGCATTTCATGGGTTGTGCCAATGCCAAGGCTGTGCATGGCTTGGTCCCTCAAGGCAAGGTAAGCATCCGGTATACCGCTCGTCATCGTAACGGGTGCCGCCTCAAGTTTTCGCACCATTTCCAAGTTTCCGTTCTTTTGGAACTGCTGAAGCATATACTCGTACGCCAGTCTTTCAGATTTGAGCTGATTCGATATCTGAGCCACGCCAATGTAGGCGTAGTACAACTCCGGTGCCCGTGCAGCTACTTGAATGCCAATAAAGGTTCCCTGAGAATGGCCCATCAGGTATATCTTTTCCTGACCGAAGCGGTGGCGCAAATAATTTGTCACCGCCAGCGTGTCAGAGATTAATTGCTCCACAGTCATCGTCTCTGGTGGAATGTCGGTACTATAGGAGAGTCCTGAGCCACGTTGTTCCCACCAAACGACGGTGAAATAATCTTCAAGACCTGTAGGGTATTTCTGAGTAAGAAAGTAATCAGGCATACCCCCATGAAGGTAAAGCAGCACTGGATGCGTTGCATCTTTGCTCATGATAAACATCCCCTGCTCCACACCGTTGATGTTGACAAATACTTTCTCCGAAATGCTTCCCGCCAGCGGTTTTCCGTTTTCATCTAAAAAAGGTTCAGTTTTTCCGGGACTGTATGCCAGCAGCACGCCCACAAGAATAAATGCACAAACAAGTAAAACAGCAGGTATAGTCAGCATAATACCTATCACCTTTCGCACAAATTGTTTAATTGAAAGTCGCTTAATATTCTTATTTGTCATTTCTACTCCTCATAGGGTTTTCGTCACGCGAACGCTGGGGATGTTGCCTCTTGTGTATGCAGTGCAATGATGTAACCCAAATCTCTCAATTATTGTCCATTTTCTAGCGAACTTTATGGACGTCATCACTGCTGTCGCTTTTATTCTCGGTATCACCTGATGTTTTCTGCGGTCTGCTCAATGTTTGCGGTCTCCAGATCAAGACCACGATCGCAGCCATGGTCACATCGAGCCAGAAGTTATGCTTAGTCGTATTCATTCCATTACCTCCTAATTGGTGCGGTATCCACGTGGAGAATCCCTGACCTGCCAGCTTTTACAGAAAATAGTTAAAATGCTTTTGCGATGATTTGTATTCCATATGGGACGAATGCAATTGCCATCATGACAGAGGCACTCAAATTAATGATTTCAAGACCATCAGGAGTGCCCACCAGTAACACGCCGATCAAGAACAAGATACTCTGCCAGCGAGGAAAAGCCTGGGTCTTGAGCAGAGCAATGGCTTGAATGGCAAAGCCGATTGGCAGAAATAAAATACCCCACAACAACCCCAACCAGCCTTGTTTTGTAAACATAGCCATTACACCTGGCATAATTTGACCGAATACTTTTCCTGGCAACGTGTCAAAAGCACTCATGGTCAGGCATAACGCACCTTTATCCGCTGCCAGAATAATTGCGCCCAAAATGGCTATCGCGGCACCAATAAAACCAGCCCAGGCTAAAGAACTGTGGTCCAGCAGTTTCATAAAATGTAGGGCAACCACAATTAGGAGGGTAGTGCTTAACATGACCAATACGTGCCCGAACTGCAAGAGTCCATTATTGCGGGCTCTGAGTATGATCTCTTCTGGACTAAACAGGTGAGGTTGTAGCAAACCAGGGTGGACCGCAAAGGCAAAGATAAACAGCATTGGGAAGATGATGAAGGCCAGGCCTGTACCAATTTGCTTAATTTGATCCAAGAATATTGTTCCGTTCATTTTATTTTCTCCTTGTGATGAGTTGTGTCCGCTTTTTAAGGTCTATTCCACGAGCATTACCATGCTGCTGAGCGGGGATGGTTTTAGGGAGGGTCTTCAGCCCTCCCTCTCCCATATAGTGCAAATCTATTACCCGCTCAAAAGCTCGTTCGTCGCAGTTTTCGCAGACAGAGAAGCGACTGCAGATGGATTGAATCCTCTAACGATCAGCCACACCGCCAGAACCATTTCTTGTATCATTGTGCAGATTTGTAAAGCATCATTGATCGTCGGCGTGATAAGGTCGAACATCATCAACATGCCAGACGCAAAATATAATGCGAGTCCGATGAAACCCCAAACTGATATCCATCGCGGAATGAGTTTCGCTTGATACAACACGTAGTAGAACATCAGGCCGCCAAGGCTAAAGACGATGCTCAGGATCCCATCGAATATATCTCTTGCGTTGACCAACAGAATCCCGAGACTGGGAAAATGGACAGCGACTGTACCCCCGGAGTCTGCATATTGCCGGGCCACTACGACCAGGAGAAGCCAGCAAACCACCCCCGCAATATAGGCTAGTGTCTCCAGAGCTCCTCTGAAGATGATATACCCGACAGCCAAAGCCTCGTTCTTTCTCTTGAGGATTGGATACATTATCACCGGAATCATGGCGAGTGAAAGGCCCATGACCAAAATAAGAAAGGCTGTTAACTGGGCTCGGCTTGCATTTGAGGCTACTAAGTTGAGATAGTCTGGAGTGTCCAGAAGGCCCGACGAGACAAACCCACTTAAAACGCCCGCAACCGTTCCAATGATATATAATACTCCCACGAATATCGCTGCCTTTCTGTGTATCCCATGGGGACTTTCTTTGATTGTGTTCATTTTTTCTCCTTTTTGAACGATATGGATGAGTTTTGCTATTTGACATCTGGCGCATCTACCGGGCTAACCTTCAGAGTTGCGCCACTTACCTGAAACTGCAGACAACATCAGCCACGGTTCGATAACAATATTGATCAGTACATGGGCAAATATACAGGGCCCCAAATTACGTCCGCCCGCGAGATAGATGATAGCCAGAAAGATCCCTAGAATTGACGTCGATAGGATCGCCGGAAGCGTAGCCTTTAAGTTGCGCTTTGTGAGAAATGTCCAACTGTAATGTGCCAGACCAAAAGCGACGCCGGAAATGATGACCTGGAGGATGGGATTAAAACCACCCTTCATGAACATATCCATGGTCCAACGTCGAAAGAAAACTTCTTCGACGATGCCGCCGACCACTACAGAGAGAATCCCCAGGAGTTTAAACCATGAGATTTCTTTCTGTTTAGCTAAGACCAAAGGGATGGCTTTCATTGTGTATAAAACATAGGCGATTGCTGTGATCGTGGCGAGTATCCACGCTAACGGTGGAGCTATTGTCTCTCTCTCGAAGCCGAGGTTTTGAAACATGGGGATTGGATGCCAAAAAAGACTCATCGCCAATGGGCTGAACATTATTAGCGTTACTGCACCTAAAATCAATGCGGTTTTTCTTCGATCAGTCATTTTTTTACTCCCTTCCTTATCTTGTGCCTTTTGTAAAGTTTTCATTTTTTCCTTCTTTCTGTTGTAGAGAGAAATCCACCAGTCTGGGTGGTTTATGGAGACAGTTTACTTTGTGCACCAAATCACACATAGACGATGGAGAAAAAAATATGTTCCTATCCATTATGGTTCTTGAAGAATCAATCCTGATCACTGCTGTCGCTTTTATTATCGGCATAACCTGATATTTTCTGCGGTCTGCTCAATGTTTGAGGTTTCCAGATCAGGACCACGATGGCAGCTATGATCACATAGGATAAATATTCCAGCCAGTTATAGAGAGGCGACCGGGGTACACCAAACAACACTTCCACAGCATACGTATATAACCAGTGAAGCAGGATGGCTGACCAGAGACTCTGTTTGGTATTGTTGTAAAGCCATGTATATAAAATCGAACTGGCCATCAACTTTACCAGGAAGCCAATGAACGGGATGCCCAATTCGTGCTGAGAAGTGCCCACCATCATAAACAAAGGTAAATGCCACAATGCCCAAACCAAACCGACAATCAAGGACGAAGTCAACGCATTCCAGCGAGTCTGAAGTCTTCCCAGTGCATATCCACGCCAACCGATTTCTTCTGACAGGGGACCAAGGATCAGAAGTGGTAAAAAGTTGCCCAACTGTGTCAAAAAAAGCTGTCCATTAAAAGTATTGCCGATGAGTTTGTTAATGGTCAGTTGTCCCGCCGTTCCAGCGATAACGATCAGGAAGGTAAACACGTACCAACGCCAGCCAAGTTTGAATTGAATGATACGCCGGCCTAATATGCGTAATCCAGACAGCCCTTCCTTTTTCCAGGTCAGAAAAATCGCCAACAGGGAGGGTACAAAGCCTCCGACGAGATATAATGCGATCGCCCAGGCGGGACCTTTAATATCACTCACAAAACTAATAGTCGGGATCTTAAAAAGAGCCAGAGGACCCCAAAAGACGAACCAGGAAAATACAAGTGTTAATCCCAGAAAGGCATGGGCTTCCTTCACTGTTTTCGTACTTTTCACTTTAGTCTCCTTGATGGTTGACCTTTCGTGCTTGATCAAATCGATCACCTTTCTATTTGACTGGAAATCCCATTGTCAATGCACAAATTAATGGAACTTTGTCCTCTCAGGTCATCTTAACAATAAATACAATCCCTGTTATCGGCATGGGTTCTATTCAGGCAGATTCAAGAGCCCGTTTCTCCCACGCTTTGACATTTACACCTTTAATCAAAAGCCACAGGTAAAATATTGCCTCTTCAATAAACGTAAACACGCCAAATATCGTCGCATCGAAGTTGGGAAAAAGAAAGAATAAAACAGCCAGTACCGTATAGCATAAACCTCCAAGCATCAACAAGATGCCCAGAATTCTGGGAAGGAAACCCGACTTGAAAACTAAATAACCAAGGAGGATTACCCAAAAGGAAAAGAACTGGGTGATATATGTTCCATATATGCGCAAATTGATAAAAAACATCACCAGGGCATTCAATTGATCTGCTTTGAATGCTGTTAAATAACCAGCGCCACTCGATAGCAGCAGGACAGCCAAATGATTAAGCTCATTGAGCATTGAGATAGGGACACAGACCAGATAGAATATAACCATAAGCGCTGCAATGGTTTTGTTAACCGGTTTGAGTAATTTGTATAGAATCAGCGGCAATAACATCAATAGCGTCTGGCGGATCAGATCGCTCACCAGGGAGAGACGGAAGAGCGCTTCAGAAGCCGCAATATTCCTGACGGTTGCCGCGGCGTCTCCCGGCACAATCATGCCCGGACGAATAAATAGTTCAGCGGACATCCCCAGAAAAAATATGATCAGAAACACGAACGCTGCAACTCTTGCGGTCTTTTTGGGCGAATTAATTCTTTCTTTGTTAGTCATTGTTTATCTCCTGGTATCACAGATTTTTGTTGGTGGTTGACACCACCGTAAAGGTGAGGGGCTCTCCGCTCTCAGGAGTTGAGAGCCCATCATACAGGTAACATTCAGCGGGTGGGTAACTCCTTTAGGTCAGAACCCAGTTCAAGCGAACCATGTCCACGCTTTCGATCGATGCTCAGGCGGGCACTTCAACATTTGTTGTGGCCACGGTATGATTCAATGCCTTGTCTTCAACGTAACGATTCTGTTTGTCAAACATCCTCTTGCGTTCAATCATTATCAGGATGAAAGCGAATGCAGCATATCCGAGCGATGTCCACCCCAAGAGAGGGTGGATGTCCATTATGACGAGACGCAAGACAAAGTTGAACAAGAAGTGAATCCACATCGGAATCAGCAAGTTCCACTGTCGGCTGTAGAAGACGGTGATCACAAGAGATAACGATACGATCGAAACGAGGAAATATGCAATGTAAAGCACAAGGCTGATTCCCGAGTAGCCTGAAATGATCCACAACGGAAGATGCCAGAAACCCCACACTATTCCTACCAAAAGGCCCGACATAAACAGAGTATGTCGTTTATGAAGTTCCTTTAGCAAATAACCTCTCCACCCGAGTTCCTCTCCCATCGACCCACCTGTTGCCGCGACAACAAAGGTAGTCAACAATGCCGACGGACTCAGCAGCAACACGGAGTTCAACCCCTTCCCGGTAGCCCATAGTTGAGCACCTACTGCCAGAGCGACAATGGCAACCTGCAGGACCAACAGAAGAAGGAAGATCAGAGGATTGACACGACCAATAAAATTGCGCCTAAAGAACTCTCCGAAAGAGACACCAGGGAAGAGGCGACGAAACATGATGAGCACTACGATCGTCGGCGCCCATGCGCAAACATTCTGTGCGATGATCTGTACGTAGGACGGCACGTTGAGCGAGATCAGCACGCCTGTGAGCGCTAAAAGGCACAAGAACACGAGATAGGTTAAGGATACATAGACAACGAGATTGCGCTTTGGTGTCGTTGCATGTTTTTCGATTTGATCTTGTTTTATTCCAACTTGCTTTTCGGTATTCTTATTGCTTGTGTTCATTATTTTCTCCTTTTTTTGAACGATATGGATGAGATTCGTAGTCAGATTTATCAATATTATTTTTCCAGTCTCTACTTCTCACCCAGGTGATTGACTTTCCCAGAGCCGGACTGGCTAAAACTGACCTGCGGACTGCCATAATAATTGACTGTGCCGCTGCCACTGACTTCCACCGACAATGTCCTGGTGGACCAGACGGTGACAGTACCCGTGCCACTGATGCTGACCGTGACATCCTGGGCTAGAAGATCACCCGTTTCAATTTTCCCGGACCCGCTGATATTGATGTTCTCGGTTTTCGCTTCACCGGTCAAGTCGGTATTTCCGGTCCCACTGATGGATATTTCCAGGTCATCAACCGCCAGTTCATCGATGACCATGTCACCCGAACCACTGGTCACGATGCTCAGTGTATCTCCCCGAACGGAAGGGGAGGTCACTTTCCACGCCCCGGAGGTGGTGATCGCGCTCAGATCCTTGACATGCAGGCTGATATGCATCCTGCTTGGCAGATAGGTGCGCAAGCCAAAATCCATGCCCACGCGCAGAAATCCATCACTCGCCTCGCAGGTGACATAGGGCATGATATTGTCATCGGTCTCAATGCTCAAAGATTCCGTCCCATCCTGGATGATCTCCAGGCTGCCGCCCCCGCTGACCTCCACCCGCTCAAAATCACTGACCTGGCGTGTCTCGGTGATGAGGTGCCGTGATCCAAAGACCGGAACAATACCGCAGGCGCTGGCAAGCAATGCAAGGATGGCGATCCCAATGCTGGCTTTCATCAATCTCGTGTTCATAGTTTTCTCCTTTTTTGAACAATATGGATGAGTTTCATTGAATTGGACTTGAGGTGAAGGGCTCTCCGCTCTCAGGAGTTGAGAGCCCTTCATGCTGGTAACATTCAGCGGGTGGGTAACTCCCCTGGGAACGAGCAGTTACACTTCGTTTAATCCCTTTTTGGCAAACAGGGCAGTGATCGCAGATGAATTGAATCCCTTCACGATAAGCCAGACCGCCATTACCAGTTCCTGTGGAAACATCACCATTTCCAAATAAAACCCGATGCCG
>JBGPQK010000034.1:0-30547 GCA_041489005.1 Anaerolineae bacterium | reverse complement strand
GTCAGGCAGACCGAGGTCCAGGATGATTACGTCCGGGCGTCCAGACACAGTGACGGCCAGGGTTTCTTCACCCGTGGCCGCTTCCAAAACTGTATATTGTCCACTGAGAGAAGCGTTTAGAAATCGCCTGATGGGGCGTTCGTCATCCGCCACCAGGACGCGTACTGTCTTTTCTTCCATCTATGTTTATTCACTTTCCTGCCAAGAAACATTCGACAATAAAAAACACCTGTATCCACACCAGGACGATCAGCACGACGAATTGTTGACCCAGCCGCTGTAACGGCAAAAAGACGGTTGCGGCCGCGGCTGCCAGAGGCAAGCCTTGAATAACCAGTTTCCAGCCTTTGGAAATTCTTTTCTTTTTCATGGCGCGATCGGCTCCAGTCATATCTCACCTTGCTTTTCAATATGGACGGGATTTTACAGACAGACACGTCAAGCCGACGGCAAAAAATGCCTGAAAGACATCAAGGAAATGTCAAGGCTGTACTGGTATTTGGTTCAGATTTTAAATGGGGAAATTTGAAAGAAGGTGCGGTAGTTCTAATGTGCGGATTTGAGTTCGTTGGATATCTGATGATAGAAATAGACCGGGGCAGGTATACCTGCCCCATCTTCTTGTCTCAGATGATCTTCAGCCTGTATCCAACCCCCGGTTCAGTGATGAGATAACTAGGTCGTACTGGGTCTGGCTCAATTTTCCGCCGTAAATTGCTGATGTTGACTTGCAGCATATGGGTTTCGCTCTCATATGCCGTCCCCCAGACGGCGCGCAGCAACTGATCGTGGGTCAACACTTTCCCGGTGTGTTTGATGAACGTCCGTAGTAAATCGTACTCGGTTGGTGTCAGGGAAACGGGCTGCCCGTTCACCAATACTTCACGCTGGTTCAAGTCAACTACCAGATTCCCGGTTTTGAAAACCGGGTCCGTTTCCGCCTGCGCGGAACGCCGGATTGCAGAGCGCAAGCGTGCCATCAATTCCCCCACGCCGAAAGGTTTCGTCAAGTAATCGTCGGCACCGGCATCCAGCGCGGCGATCTTGTCTTGCTCCTGCTCACGTACCGAGATGACGATGATGGGAATCTGCGTCCACTCGCGCAGGCGCCGCGTGACCTCAACGCCATCGATATCAGGAAGCCCCAGGTCCAGAATAATGACGTCCGGGCGGTTGGCTGTGACGGCTGCCAGGGCTTCTTCCCCGGTAGTGGCTTCGAAGATGACGAACTGGCTTCCCAAAGAAGCCTTCAGGAACCGGCGGATCGAACGCTCATCGTCCACTACCAGGACGCGCACGCCTTGTTCACTCATTTTTGAGCCTCCACGGGCAGTGCAATAGTTATGATCGTTCCACCACCAGGACGATTCTCGGCAGAAATAAATCCGCCATGGGCATCCACGATCCCTTTGCCAATGGCCAGGCCGAGTCCGGTCCCGTTGACGTTATCGGGTCGTTGGACACGGTAGAACTTGTCAAAGATACGGGTTAAATCTTCCGGTGGAATTCCCACTCCCCGGTCGGCGACTATGATTTCAACAAAAGCCCCAGCCATGTGAGCCCGGATCTCAATGGGCGATCCCGGGGGGGAATACTTCAGGCCGTTATCAATCACATTCACCAGCACGCGCTCGATCAAGACAAAATCCATTGACACCAATGGCAGGTCATCCGGGACATCCACCGTTACCGAGCGATCATCCAGGCGGGAACCGACTTCTTCCAGAGAGGAGCCAATAAGGTCTTGGAGATCGCAGGCATCGCGCTTTACGCGCATGGCTCCAGACTCCAGACGGGTCATATCCAGGAGGTTGCCCACCAGCCGGTTGAGCCGGTCGGCTTCTTCGCTGGCAGTTTCGATCAGACTGCGCCGGGAAGATTCGTCCAAAGTTAATTGATCATTGATCAGGCTGCTCAACGCCCCGGTGATGGAGACCAGAGGGGTGCGCAAGTCGTGAGAAATCGAATTAAGCAAAGCGTTTTGGAGCTTGTCGGTGATTTCCAGCATCTCGGTCTGACGGGTCTGTTCGGCCAGGCGCGCCCGCTCGATGGCCAGGGCGATCTGGTTGGCGAAGGCGTCCAGAGTGCGGAGCTGGTCGCGGGTCAGGAAACGATCGGGGGCAGATGGTTTAACCCCCAGCACACCCACTCCCCCGCGCATGGTCTTAAGAGGCTGATAACGCATGGAGGCCTCCGGCAGGGTATCCGTGCCTCGCCCGGCAGGGTGGCTGTGCTCAAAGGTCCAGGCAGCTACGGCCAGATCATTATCGGAGACGCTCAGCCCTGCACTGGTGGCATAAGCCCTCAAGACACCGGCAACCGGTAAGAATATGGCAACCTCCCGGCTAAACGTCTGGCCGACGTGGGCAATGGCAGTTTGCGTGACAGCTTCCAGCCCGGCAGTTTCGGTCAGGTCGCGGCCCAACTCGTATAAGGCAACGGTTTGTACTTCGCGTTGTTTGGCTGCTTCGGCCTGTTCCCGCACCAATGCTGTCAATTGGCTGATTACCAATCCAACTGCCAGCAGACCAAGGAAGGTAAGCAAATATTCGGTGTCGGAGACTGCCAGCGTATAAGAAGGGGGTACAAAGAAGAAATCAAAGGCTGCCACACCCAGAACTGAGGTCAAGATTGCCGGCCCGCGTCCCAGGTAAACAGCAGCCAGGACAACGACAAGCAAGTAGATGACTATCAAGTTAGTGGGTGAAATGTAAGGAGCGATCAACGCGCTGAGACCTGTGGCCGCAGCCACCAGCAAGAGCCCCCAGAAGTACCTGGGCCACGGGCGGTGAGGCCGCCAGGCTTCCAGGGCTTTTCTTGTTGATGGTTCAGCTTCACTGCTGATCACATACACGTCAATTGAACCACTCAGGCGGATCAAGCGGTCGACAACCGAACCGCGCAGGAACTCGATCCAACGCGAATGAATCGGCTTACCGGCGATGACCTTGGTCACATTATGGTGGTGGGCATATTCCATCACCGTTTCGGCAACAGATTGCCCGGGGAGGCTGGTCGTTTTTGCCCCCAGTTCTTCCGCCAGCCGCAAGGAACGCGCCACCTGGTCGCGCTGCTCCTGGGATATTCTGGCCTGATCGGGGGTTTCAACATAGATCGCAAACCACTCCGCATTCAGTTCGTCTGCCAGCCGCCGGGCAGTGTGGATCAGACGTTCGCCAAGCGCGCCGGGGCTGATACAGACCAGCAGGCGTTCGCCCGCCGGCCACGGTCCGGGGATGAGGCGGGTCTGCATGTAGGCCCGCATCTGGTCGTCCACCCGTTCAGCCGCGCGTCGCATGGTCAACTCACGCAGGGCCGTCAGGTTGCCCTTGCGGAAGAATTTCTGTATGGCACGCTGGGCCTGGTCAGGGATGTAGACCTTGCCTTCCTGCAGGCGGTTGATCAACTCGTCGGGCGGCAGGTCAACCAATTCGATATCGGTGACAGCATCAATCACGCCATCCGGGACGGTCTCGCGCACTTTTGTCCCCGTAATCTGCGCGACCACATCGTTCAAGCTTTCAATATGCTGGATGTTCAGGGTAGTATAGACGTTGATGCCGCAATCCAGCAATTCCTCCACATCCTGGTAACGCCTGGCATGGCGCGAACCGGGTGCATTGGTATGGGCCAATTCATCCACCAGCACAAGGCCTGGATTGCGCTGAAGCACGGCATCGATGTCCATTTCAGGAATCTGTACATTGTGGTAATCCACTTCTAAGCGAGGAATAATCTCCAGGCCGCTGCATTGCAGCTCTGTTTCAGCCCGGCCATGGGTCTCAACGTACCCGACTACCACATCCACTAGCTCCGCTTTCCGTTGGTGGGCGGCTTCCAGCATGGCAAATGTTTTTCCGACCCCTGCGGCATAGCCCAGAAATATCTTCAGGCGGCCGCGTTTTCCCTGCTGCTCTTCAGCCTGGACTTGGGCTAGCAGTTCATCAGGATCGGGACGGGAAGGTTCGGCGGACATATCTTTACTATTCTATCTTATTTCGTCCAAGGCTAGATTGAGTTTAAGGACATTCACCCGCGGCTCGCCAAGAATGCCGAACTGCCGCTCTTCGGTGTATCTGGTTACCAAGACACGAATTTCTGCTTCGCTCATATTCCGTTCCCTCGCCACGCGCGGGACCTGGTAGAGGGCTGCCGCTAAACTGATATCCGGGTCCAGGCCGCTGCCGGAAGCCATGACCAGGTCCACGGGGATGGGCTGAGAGTTGGCGGGGTCAGCGGCTTTCAGGGCGGCGATGCGAGCCTTGACGGCTACGAGCAGGGCCGGGTTGCTCGGTCCCAGATTGGACCCGGAGGAGGCTGCAGCATTGTACGGGAATGGTCCAGTGGCCGAAAGGCGTCCCCAGAAATATTTCGGGGCGTCGAACTGCTGGCCGATCAGCGTCGAACCGACGGTCTGGTCATTGACGGTGATCAGGCTGCCATTGGCCTGGCGCGGAAAAACAAGCTGGGCAATGCTGGTGACCACCAGTGGATAGATAACACCAGTCAGTAGCGTGAAAATCAGGAAGGCGATCAAGGCCGGTCGAATTTGTGCTCGCATTTTGTTTCCTTATTTGGCAGAGTCTTTAGCCGTAAGGCCATAGATTAATTTTTCTGTTTCGGTTTGTTGGGTGCGTTCCAATGCTCGAGCGGTCTGAGATGAAAAATCTTGCAGCAGCCGACCATCTTCCGATGGTAAATCCAAGTAAGCGCCGCGCCAGATCTGGATCTCACCGACCAATCCCCAGGAATTCAGGAGTGGAAGGACCCGATCTGGCCGGTCTTTTCCCGTCCCATCAACCGGCTCGCTGGCAACAATACTTAACGACCGGTCCCTGGTATAGAAAATCACATTCACTAAAGAGGCCTGAAATAACTGCTGGAGTTGTTTCGCGACAATGTGAGCCACCGCATCCTGCGTACGCAAACCGGTGAGGGCTGAACTTAGTTCATACATGAACACGGATTCGCGTGCCTTCGTCAGGCTGGCTTGAATCCGTCCAATCACCAAGATGGCAACGCCCAGGAAAATAGCCAGCACCAACCAGCCTTCGAGCCGAGCTACGGCGAATGTGTAATACGGCGGGATAAATAAAAAATCGAATGCCAGGGCTGCCGTGAGGGCAGCGCTGATCCCCGCCAATTCTCCCCATTTATTAGCGCTCCAAGCCACCGGTACCAGATACAGCAAGGCAATCACGGCCTCACCGAGTGTGTCGCGTCCGAACAACACCAGCAGAACAGTGGTGGCTGAGACCATCAACACGGCCAACAGGCTATTGGAAAGTAATTTCGGAGTGAAGGAGAAACGGTTTCTTTTCATAGATTCCTCTTTATGAACTAGACCAGATGCAATGCCACCAGGAGCAGGTCAATTAATTTGATGCCAATGAACGGAGCAACCAATCCGCCCAGACCGTAAATCAGCAGGTTGTCCCGGAGAAGCTGCGCCGCGCTGACCGGGCGATACGGCACTCCGCGCAATGCCAATGGGATCAGGAATACAATGATGATGGCGTTGAAAATTACGGCCGAAAGGATTGCGCTCTGCGGCGTTGCCAGGTGCATGAAATTCAAGGCTGCCAATTGCGGGTAGGTCGAAGCAAAGGCGGCTGGAATGATGGCAAAGTATTTGGACACGTCATTCGCCAGGCTGAAGGTGGTCAGTGAGCCGCGTGTCATCAAGAGTTGCTTGCCAATCTCCACGATTTCAATAAGCTTGGTCGGGTTGCTGTCCAGGTCCACCATGTTGGCGGCCTCGCGTGCCGGCTGTGTGCCGGTATTCATCGCCACGGCCACATCCGCCTGGGCCAGGGCTGGAGCATCGTTGGTTCCATCACCAGTCATGGCCACAAGGCGTCCGCCGGATTGGTAGTCGCGGATCAGCTTAAGCTTGGCCTCCGGAGTGGCTTGGGCAAGGAAATCGTCCACGCCCGCTTCTGCGGCGATGGAGGCGGCAGTTAATGGGTTATCGCCGGTGATCATCACAGTCTTGATGCCCATCTTGCGCAGGTGGGCGAAACGTTCCTTGATGCCACCCTTAACGATGTCTTTTAGATGGATCGCACCTAGGGCTACGCCGTTGCGTGTTACGATTAGCGGCGTCCCGCCACTGCGGGCTATCGATTCGACAGTCGCTTTGAGGTCCGTCGGGATCGGTTTATGTTGCTCCTGGATATTTGCCATCATCGTATCCGGCGCGCCCTTGCGAATGGAGGTGCCGTCCATATCCACGCCGCTCATACGGGTCTGGGCAGTAAATGGGATAAAATGTGCTCCGGTCGGAGCATCCGGGTTGGCGCCCACCGAATGCCCGCGCAAGCTATATTTCTCTTTCGCCAGGATAACAATGCTGCGTCCTTCGGGGGTCTCGTCGGCCAGCGAGGAAAGTTGGGCAGCCTCGGCCAGTTCCTGCGGAGTGGTTTCTCCCACCGGGAGGAAGTCCACTGCCTGGCGGTTACCGAGGGTGATCGTGCCGGTCTTGTCCAGCAGGAGCACATCCACATCGCCGGCAGCCTCCACTGCACGCCCGGAAAGGGCAATCACGTTGCGGCGGATGAGCCGATCCAGCCCGGCAATGCCGATTGCCGGCAACAGCCCGCCGATAGTCGTCGGGATGAGACATACCAGTAGGGCAATCAGGACGGTAATTGTGATGGGGGTACCCTGACCGGTCACAGCAACACTGTACAGCGAGTATGGCAGCAGGGTGGCGCATACCACCAGGAAGACAATGGTGAAACTTGCCAGCAGGATGTTCAGGGCGATCTCGTTCGGCGTTTTCTGGCGCTTGGCGCCTTCGACCAGACTGATCATCCGGTCCAGAAAACCTTCACCGGGGTTAGCGCTGGCGCGGATGACCAGCCAGTCCGAGAGGAGGCGCGTCCCGCCAGTAACCGCGCTTCGGTCCCCACCCGACTCGCGAATGACCGGAGCACTCTCGCCAGTAACGGCGCTCTCGTCCACCGAGGCAATGCCCTCGACCACCTCACCATCGGCGGCAATAATATCACCGGCTTCGACCAGATAAATATTACCTTGTTTCAGTGCGGTCGAAGGAACCAATTCGATCCGGGCTTTCAATCGGTCAAACTTGTCGAGCTTCGAATGAATCTTTTTGGCTTGCGTTTCCTTGCGCGTGCGACGCAGCGCATCAGCCTGAGCCTTACCACGTCCCTCGGCCAGCGCCTCGGAGAAGTTGGCGAACAGGACAGTGAACCATAGCCATAGTGCAATCGCACCGATGAAGACAGCCGGAGCCTCGCCCTTGCCAACCAGCGACTGAATCCATAGAGCAGTTGTGAGCAGGCTGCCCACTTCCACCACGAACATGACCGGGTTGCGCACCATGCGGCGCGGATCGAGCTTAACGAAGGCGTCAACGACCGCCCGCCGATAGAGTTTGCTTCCGAGACTTTTCGACTTTGCCATCCTAACCACCAACCATGAGCTGTTCAACTACCGGGCCGAGTGCCAGAGCCGGGAAAAAACCGAGCGCACCAACGATAACGATGACGCCGATCAACCAGACAATGAACAGCGGCGTATGCGTCGGCAGCGTCCCGGCACTCTCCGGGACTTTCTTCTTGCGTACCAGCGAGCCAGCGATTGCCAGGGTCGGGATGGCCAGCCAGTAGCGCCCGAACAGCATTGCCAGTCCAAGGGCGATGTTATAGAAGGAGTTATTGGTGCTCAGTCCGGCAAAGGCGCTGCCGTTGTTGTTGCCTGCCGAGGAGAAGGCGTACAGCATTTCGCTGAACCCGTGCGGCCCGGAATTGAGAACAGCCGCCTTTCCAGCCGGTAGGATTACTGCCACAGCAGTCCCGACCAGCACGAGGATAGGTGGGATGAGCACAATCAGGGCGGCCATCTTCATCTCAAAGGCTTCAATTTTCTTGCCCAGGTATTCGGGTGTACGCCCGACCATCAGGCCGGAGACGAACACGGCGATGATGACGAAGGCCAGCATCCCATACAATCCGGAGCCGACGCCGCCGAAAATGACCTCGCCCAACTGCATCATCCACATCGGGACCAACCCGCCGAGCGGCGTGAACGAATCATGCATGGAATTAACCGATCCGTTGGATGCTGCGGTGGTCACGGTGGCCCATAAGGCTGAGTTCACGATCCCGAAGCGGACCTCCTTGCCTTCCATGTTCCCGCCAGCTTGCAAGCTGCTGGCCTGCTGGTCAACGCCGAGGGTGGTCAGCGCCGGGTTGCCGCGCTGTTCGGACCAGACGGCCACGCCCAGCATCAACCCCAAAACCAGAGTCATTGTCACCAGTAAGGCCCAGCCCTGGCGCGTATCACCGACCATCTTCCCGAAGGTGTAGCACAGCGCAGCCGGGATAAGCAAGATGGATAGCATTCCCAGAAAATTGGTCAGTGGTGTCGGGTTTTCGAAGGGATGCGCCGAATTGACGTTGAAGAAACCACCGCCGTTCGTCCCCAACTGTTTAATTGCAACCTGCGAAGCGGCGGGGCCGACCGCCAGGATTTGCTGCGTCACGGCGTTCCCGTTTGTATCCGTTGTCGGTTGCAGGAGAGTGACGGCTTTGTATTGGCTGAAAGTCTGCACCACGCCTTGCGAGACCAGGACCAGCGACAAAATTAATGAGAGAGGCAGCAAGATGTAGAGAACGCCGCGCGTCAGGTCCACCCAGAAACTGCCAACCGTCCGGGCAGTATGACGCAGGATACCGCGAATAAGCGCTACCAGGATCGCCATCCCGGTGGCCGCCGAAACGAAATTCTGCACGGTCAGAGCGAGCATCTGGGTCAGGTAGCTGAGGGTGGTCTCTCCGCCATAACTTTGCCAGTTGGTATTGGTCGCAAAGCTGACCGCGGTGTTGAAGGCCAGGTCAGGCGAAACGGCTCCCAGCTTCTGGGGATTGAGCGGCAGGTAACCCTGTACGCGTTGTAGAAGATACACAACCACCAGACCGGCAAAGTTAAACATCAGCATCGCGACCGCGTAGGTTTTCCAATCCATTTCATCGCCGGCGCGGACCCCGAGCAGGCGATAGATGAACCGTTCCACCGGGTCCAGGAGGCGGGTCAAGAAAGTCCGTTCCCCCTGATAAACACTCGCCATGAAACTTCCCAGAGGTTTAACCAAGGCGAAAAGGACCAGGAAATAGAATCCCAATTGAAACCAACTCCCTGGTGTCATCCAAACTTCTCCGGTTTAAGCAAGGCAAAAACGAGATAGATAAACAGGCCCAGTGTGACCAGGCCGGCAATCCAGTAGAGAGTCATTTCAATTCTCCAAGAGCCGTCGGCAGACGGCGGTCAGTCCCAAGCTGGCGAGAAAGAAAAGCAGTGCGATGGCAAGGTAGAAGATGTCAATCATATTCATTCCCAATTCATGAAATCACAGGTGCGACTATATCAACTTTGATATCAAATTTCCAGCAAGAAGGAAGCCTTAATCTTCAAGGAATAATCAAATTCACTTCAAGAGGATTGCTTATAGACAAAACTTCCGGAATCTGATGTCCCGGAAGTTTTATTGGGTGAAAGTCAGGAAGATATTCAGCCGGTTAGTTCCCTCAGGCGCTGGATCATCAGGGAGATGCCCATTGCCACCAAAACAACCACGATGATCCACTTCCAAAAATGGAAGAACAGAATCAGGGTGGTAATCATTGCCAGAATCAGGGTGATACGTCCCACCGTCTGGACAAAGGCCCCGCGTAAGAACGACTCGGCAACGACGAACAAGATGAGGATGATTCCCAAACCCGCCCAAATGTACCTGGGGGCGAAGAAAATGAGCGCTGCAATTGCAAACAATAACATGCTCAGGCTGACAGCCGCCCAGGTCTCGGCGGCGCGGTCGAAGCGCAGCACCTGGGTCGAATCGTCAGGTTCGGCCAAATGGCGGATGTGGGTGCGGGGGTCATTCTGGGCGCCCGCTTTCATCCGATCCAGCCGCCGGGTCAGCCCCTGGAACAGGGCGAGATTTTCCCAGACCTCGCGACGCATGTTGCGCACTTCTGCCGAAAGGGTGTTAATTTCCTTTTCCAGCGCACCGAATTGTCTTGCCAGGTGGGGATTGCCTTCCATGCCTTGGAGCCTGGCACCCCTTGCCTGCAATTCACCGGCTTTCTCCGGAACCAGTTTTTCAAGTTCTGCCTGACGCCGGGAGACTTTCTCACAATTGTCAGCGAGCATTTGCAGCATTTTCGGCGGTGGTGGGACTTTGTCGAGACCGGCAAACCCAAGCGGGTCATACCATGAAGCGCGCGGCGTTCCATCCCGGTTGTACATGGGACCTGCCGGTGCGTTCTCCCCGGAGATCGGGTCGCGGGCAAAAAGCCCCCACAACCCCCGGTATTGACTCGCCCAGGCGGTAGACTCGTCCATCAGAACCGGCGACCAGGTTTGGGATTCGCCGGGACCGATGCGGAGACCATCGCCGCGGGCGAAATCGACGAATGGGATGTGGAAGGAATTAATTGCCGGCTGCCCCAGTGTCTCGGTCCACAACTTGTTCCAGGTGTGGACCAGGCCGGAAAACCAGCCCGGCAGAGGCAGGTTGACTTCGGCCTGGTATTCGCCGCGCCTGAAATAAGAGGCATGAGAACCGGCTCCGGAAAAAATCACCGGATGGCTCTGCTCCATTATTTTAAGTTCTTCGTGGTCGTCCCAGCGGCGGCGCAGGTCATCACCCTTGAAATCGTGCGAGGCGTAGGCGACCCATTCCGGGATGAGCTGCCCGTCCTGCTCGTACAAATAGACTGTGACCATCTCCCAGTCGGACTCGTGATCGTTGACTCCGTAGAAGCCGGAGCGCCAGCTGTTGAAACAGAAGAAAAACCAGTACTGGAGAATGGTCCAGCCGTTTTGACGGGTGACGCGGCCGTAGTAGGTGTACTTACGATCTTCAGCGAACATGGCGTTGAAGTCCAATTCCGCTGCTGCGGCGGTGGCAGCTGATACCTTACCGCGCAGCAGGAACGACAACGAGAATAGACCATCCAATAAGCGGGGCAGGATGCCACCGCGTGCCAGGCGTCCAATCCCGGCATGGAAATAATCGCCGAGTTTTCTCCGCAGGAGTAACTGGTCGGCCAGTACCTGGGCAGACTCTGCCAGACTGAGGGGTTCGATAAAACGAAGATAGCGGATCGAGCCGAACTCAGCCGGGCGGGATTCGATCAGCTTCTCCAGGGTGAGTTCGCCTTGATTGACCAGGAGTTCATCGCGGCCATCCCGGTGATGTTCCCAGAGGCTGCATTCATTTATGTAGTGCTCAACATCTATTGGGAAGAATTGTTCGCCTTTGGTATAAGACACCACCGGCTCGAATTTGCGGAGCAGTTCCAGGTCGGAGGCAGTGAGAGGCACGGTTGGGCGATCAGAGGCTGGTGCCATCGTCACTCCTTATTCCAAAAATACGCTGTACTTCAGTAATATTCAAGGCAAAAGCGATAATGACATTG
Source organism: Anaerolineae bacterium (assembly GCA_041489005.1). Lineage (GTDB taxonomy): Bacteria > Chloroflexota > Anaerolineae > Anaerolineales > Villigracilaceae > UBA877. The sequence continues at coordinate 19,097 of JBGPQK010000034.1, read as the reverse complement.
GAAGACATCACGGCGTAGTTGGGGCGGCTGTAGAAATAATCCACCAGGGAGATGATGAGCGAAACACCGGTCCAAGCCATCAGGAGCACCCAGCTCCAGCGGCGCAGGCGCAAGAAACCGATCAGGACGACGATCCCGGCCAGCGACAACACCAGATAGGCAGCGCTGGAGAGGAAAACGCCACCCAGAGCGGTCAACTTCCAGCCGGTGAAAAGCGGACCGGTGATGCCGTTCAGGAAAATCTGGTTACGGATCAAGGGTTCAAAGACCTGAACCAGGCGGATGAGAAAAAGCACCACGATCGCCACAGCAATCACGGTGACGGCAATCGGACTTTTCTTTTTGTCGCTTTTCTTCCTCTTTCGCATCGTGCACCTCTCAATATCGGGGCAGGTAAAAGATGGCGATAGTTGCCGACAGGTAAATGATTTTACCTCAGCAGAGGAGAAAAGGGGGCAGAAGGAAGCAGATGGGAAGCATAAAGCAGAAGGCAGATGCTGGGGATTTGTTTTACGGAGAACAAATCCTTTTTCATTTAATATCTGTAAAAACGCACAATTAAATAACCCAATCCCTCAAATACTTGACACCCATCTTTTAAAGTTGTAATATATTCTTACCTTGCATTTTTGTAAGGTGAATGAGACACGAAGAAACTTGCACTCCATTCTTTTGTCTCTCTGAATAAAGCATGGATTTCGATTAATTTATCTGGGCGAGGAGGTGGAGACTCTGCCATAGGTCATCAGAATTGCTCTCGTTCAATTTCCCATCAACCTATCCATAAATCTCAAAATAAATTAAGGAAGGGACCCATGTTCAAAAATGATTCTTCTCGGCGAGTGTTAACAATTTTCGTTTTGTTCTCCATCGTGTTATCGCTGCTTGGAACGAACGCCACTCCGGCCAGCGCTGCTGAAACCCGGGACATCGTCATCCTCGGCACCAGCGATATTCACGGCAACGTCGACAATTACGATTACTTCACGGATAGCGTTCCCACTGGCTCGGCTCTGCGCGGCCTGACCAAGATCTATACGTACGTGAAGAATGTGCTGGCGACAAACCCCGACACCATCCTGATCGACGATGGGGATACCATCCAGGGCACTCCGCTGGTTTACAAGTTTGGCGTGCTGGATACAGTGACTCCGAACCCCATGGCGCTCGCCATGAATACCATGGGATATGTGGCCTCAACGGTCGGCAACCATGAGTTCAACTATGGGCCAGCCGTTTTCACTAAATACCAGAGCCAGGCGCACTTCCCGCTGCTTTCAGCCAACGTCACTGGCTGCGTCGGTTACACCTTCCAGCCCTACACGATCAAGGACGTGAACGGCGTCCAGGTGGGCATCCTCGGCCTGACCCCGCCTGCGGTCGTGCATTGGGAGAGGCCCGAGAATATCGTCGGCTGCGTCTTTGAGGACGCGATGGCCGCTGCCAACCGCTATGTGCCCGAGATGCTCGCAGCCGGGGCGGATATCATCGTCGTGGCTGCCCACAGCGGTCTGGATGAGACCTACGGCTACGGCCGGGACGAGAATTTCGTCAAGTACCTGGCCAATGAAGTGCCCGGCATCGATGTGATCCTGGCCGGCCACGCCCATGCGTTGGTAGCGAGCACGCTCATTAATGGTGTCCTGGTCACCGAGCCAAACTACCATACCCGCAACATCTCCGACATCCGCATTACCGTCAGCGGTTCTGGAACTGATTGGGCAGTAACTGCCAAGTCGAGCACCGCCCCGGCAATGGGCAGCATTGTAGAAGATGCCGGCCTGTATGCCCTCATGAAGCCGTATCACGATGCGACGGTTGCCTATATCAATACGCCGATCGGCACGGCGACCGCTGCCTTCCCCGGCGGATTCCCTGCCCGCATCGCGGACGGCCCGATGGCCGACCTGATCAACCAGGTGCAGACGGATGCAGCTGCAGCGGCCGGATTCCCGGTGGAAGCCTCCCTGGCGGCCCTCTTCACCAACCAGGCTCAACTGAACGCCGGCCCGATCAAACTCAAGGACGCTTACGCGGTCTACATCTACGACAACACCCTTTATGTCGTCGAGGCCACCGGTCAGCAGATCAAGGACGAGCTGGAGTGGTCTGCCACCTACTTCAACCAGTACTTCTATGAACCGGCGGGCGTGACGGTGAATTCCGCCGTGCGCGACTACAACTACGACCTGTGGTCGGGCATCGAATACAAGCTCGACGTGACCAAGCCGGTTGGCCAGCGCGTGGTTGAATTGAATCTTAATGGACAGCCTCTGGCGATGGACCAATTGGTGCGTGTAGCGCTCAACAACTACCGGGCTACGGGTAAATTCCCCACCGCCACCAAGCTCTACCAATCCACTGTTGAGGTGCGCGAGCTGATCACCAACTGGATCATGGCCCGTGGCACCATCTCCCCCAGCGACGTCTTTGTACAGAACTTTACCCTGCTGCCGCCGGTCAACACCTGGCTCAGCACTACCACGGCCAACCCCGTCACCCCATCCGATTACGCGGACCTGCTCTGGACCGCCTTCGATGGGAACCGGGATGACTACCTTGTCTTCCCAGGCTACAAGGGACCTCATGGCACGAGCTTGAATCGCAACGAAAGTTTCTTCATTCTTGGCAGCACCACCATGCCCTACCTCCCAGACATTGTACCGGACAGGAAGATTCTCAAGGGTTACTCGGACGTGAACCGGGTGTTGGGTTGGGCTAAAGATCCCACCGCCTTTTTGATCCAGGCCGGGATCTTCATCCCGGTTGAGAACAAGATCCTGCCGACGCAAATGGTCACCAATGCCGAAGCCCTGGCCTGGGTACGCGAGGCCCGCTACCCGTTGTTTACCTTCGTCTCCACCAATGACTTCCACGGACAACTGGAGACCGGAAAACTGGTCAGCAGCAAACTTGTCGGCGGCGCAGCCTTCAACATGACCTACATCAACAGTTACAAAGCCCTCAACCCGCTCGGCACGGTGCTACTGGACGGCGGCGATATAATGCAGGGCACGCCCATCTCGAACCTGCTTTGGGGCGTGTCCGTCATCGATGTTTACAACCACATGGGTTACCAGGCAGCCGTCGTTGGCAACCACGAGTTCGATTGGGGCCAGGCCCGGCTGCAGGAACGCATGGCACAGGCCAAGTTCCCCATCCTGGTGGCCAATGTCTTCAATGAAGGCACCGACACCCGACCTGATTGGCTGGTTCCCACGGTCATGTTCACCGTCAAGGGACAGCAAATCGGCGTCATCGGCGTAACCAGTAAGGATACTCCTTCCATTGTCATGGCTGGCAACACTGCCGGCCTTGAATTCCGCGATGCAGGCCCGATCGTGAGTCAGCTGGCTGCCGAACTGCGCTCAGCCGGCGCGGACTTGGTCGTCGTCCTGGCGCACATGCCGGACGTGTATGGCGGTGTGGTCAGCGGTGAGATGATCGGGGTCGCCGTTCCCGGCGTGAATCTGATCATCTCCGGCCACTCGCACAGCGGCTACTCCGGCATGATCAACAACATCCCGATCATCCAGCAGTACTCCTCCGGGACGGCCATCGGGGTCTCCGACCTGCGCTACGACCGGCTGGTTCGCAACGTCGCCACGTCCAAGCTGCAGGTAATTACCACTTACAATGCCGGCATCACACCGGATGCGGGGATCGCAGCGCTGGTGGCATATTACCAGGGCCAGATCGGACCCATCGTCAACGCGGTCAAGGCTTCAACACTGGGCATAATCTCCAGAGGGCCTGATCGGTACACGATGGAAGTGCCCATGGGCGATCTCATTGCTGACTCGCAGAGATGGAAGGGCGGCACACAGATCGCCTTCATGAACCCGGGCGGCATCCGTGCGGACATCGCCTATGCCAGCTATCCTCACGATATCACCTGGACCGATTTCTTCACCGTCCAGCCGTTCGACAACAAGCTGGTGACAATGACCCTGACCGGCAGCCAGATCTACGCCCTGCTGGAGCAGCAGTTCAAACCCCCACAAAGCTCTATGAAGCTACTGCAGGAGTCAGGGATCAAATACCACTACAACCTGGTACTCCCGGTCGGCTCGCGCATCACCTCACTAACTCTGACCGATGGTACACCTATCCTCCCTGACGCAACACCTTACACTGTAACGTGCAATGAATTTATTGCCACCGGCGGAGATGGCTTCACCGTGTTCCTCGGCGGAACCAACGTTACCCGCATCGGGGTCAGTGATCTGGACGCCCTGATTGAATACGTCCAGTTCCGCTTTGGTGTGCCGCCTGCCAACACACCCATCGATCCTTCGATCTATCCCAATCCCACCATCGAAGGGCGCATCATCACACCATAACACATCGATCGGGAGGAGGCGCGGTGCGCCTCCTCCCTTCTCATAAGCTCCAATGACCAAAGATCGCAAGACTGTCTATGTAAATGATCAGCCCGTCCAGATCTTCCTGTGGGCGGAAGTGCAGCACTGCGTCAACGCCTATGACAGCGATCTCTTCCTTACCGTTCAGCGCGGGGATGCGGAGATTTTGGACGTGAGGGGAGATCGCATTGGCTGGGGTGGTTTTGCTGGGGATGGTCAGCATATCTATGTGCGGTCGATACGCAAGGGGGAAACAACTGAACCCTCATTGCTTAAAGATAGTAAAACCGTTTATGTAAACGATGAATCCATCCAAATCTTCCAATGGGCGGAGGTGCATCATTGCGTCAACGCTTATAATAGCGATCTCTTCCTGGCGGTGAAACGCGGCGAGGCGGAGATCTTTGACGAAATGGGAAATCGCATTAGCATGGGCGGTTTTGTTGATGATGGTAAGCATATCTATGTGCGACCGATAACCAAGGGGGAAGACAATTAATCCCTCTTCCTGAACGGTTTCCCTGAAGAGGTGATATCCCTTTGCAGGGACCATGAGGGTCACCCCTACAAGACTTATCCCCCAGGGAGGATATATTAATATCTCCCCAGTAATCATTAATATTGTGGCTGTTTTTTTGGCACCTTCGTATTTTAGGCAGCCAACCCAAACGGGTCTTAATTAACTCTCATAGCGACTTGCCGCCGGTGAGGCAACCTGACGGCAGCCAGGATCAGCCGGCGCGGCTCCAGTTTCAGCATCGGCATCTCACGATCCATTTCCTTGGGAAAGTCCAGCAGGCGAGGGAACCCTTAAGCGGTCTCTTACCTGGCGGGGCTTTTTATAAGCAGACCTCCGGGTTCTCCCCTTATGGGGAGAACCCGGAGGTCTCTGTTGATCATGTGAGGTGGGTCAGGCCTTGCGCATCCTGCTCCTGCGAATGGCGAGGACCACTACGACGATCACCGCCACCAGTAGGACTGCACACAGCAGCGCTAATGGCAGGTAGCCGGAGAACCCAGCACCATTTGCACTGGCAGAAGCGACTGGCGGGTTGATGGTGATATTGACGGAAGCAGTCGAAACCAGTCCAATGCTGTTTTGCACACTCAGGGTAAGGGTATGGTCACCGGCTGATAGGTTCGAAAGGATCAGCGGGTTACCGTTCCCGAGGGCGCCATCCTTGCCGGATGACCAGGAGAACTGGTCGCTTTTAGTGATCGCTCCGTCGCGCATGTCCGTGGCAGCGGCCTGCAGGATGACCGGCGCGCCGAAATCAAAGGAGGCAGCCTCCAAGGGGGAGGTGATCGCGATCAGCGGGGCTTTCGCCGCCACCGATACCTGGTTTGAATCGACGCTGACGGTATTGAACCCATCCGTAGCAATGACCCGGATGACTCCGTGGTCGCTGCCGGGGAGGTAATCCCCATCGAAGGTGAAGAATGGGTCCGTCAGATTGGCCGCCAGCATGCTCCAGGTCGCGCCGCCGTCGGCACTGTACTGGACCATATAACCAAGCGGGTTGTGATCGGCGTCCGCAGCCGTCCAGGTGATGGTCTGCTGACCGCTGGCAGCCCAGGTCTCGCCACCGCTTGGGGAGGTGAGTGCGAGGGTGGGGGCGTGGGCGCTGGCGGTCGAGTGGCCAATGACCTTGTCTTGATATTTATAGACCACTTTCCTCGTGCCGTCGGTCCAGGGCAGCACTAGCCGGAAGCCGCCCTCGGTCTGGGGATCATCGTTGCTCAGTTGGGCCAGGTCGAAGTGTTGGGAATACAGCACATGCCCGGAGCCATCCTGCAGTTCGACGGTATAGGATCCTGCATCGGGGGTGAGGGCGTTGAAGGAAGTGCGGTCGAGCATGTAAAAGCCCTGGGTGAGGCTGGCGCGGATGGGGCTGAGGTCGCCCGAGCCCACCAGGACCTTCTCCGGCTGGAGCAGGTTGATGGGAGCCGCCAGGTGGTAATTGGAGGGATGGAAGGCTCCGCTCGGCAGCAAGCCGGCGATCTCTTCATAAGTGTAGATCGAGGTCCAGGTGTTGGTTCCTCCGCCGCAGTAGCCCATGAAATCAAAGCTCGAGGAGGGGGAATAGACCTGCAGGGTGTAGGGGTCGATGCCGAACTCATCCAGCAACCCGCTCGAATTGGGATAGCTCATATCGGGACCGCCCGCGCCGCAACCTGGGACGTGCGGCAGGTTCAGGGTATGACCCACCTCCTGGGCAGCTACGCGCCCGTCGGAGGAAGTGCCGGCGAGGCCGGCCGCTTCCGGTGAGCCCATATAACCGCAGCCTCCGTACATGGTGATGGTTTTATAGGGCACTTCGCCATAGGCGATCGGCCCGGATCCACCGCGCAGGTACCACAGGTCATTGAGCAGGTTGCCCCAGCCCATGCCACACCCGCCCCCGGGGGTGGTCCAAGGGTAATCCTTACCATACAAGGGGATGCCCAACGAGGGATAGACCTGCCCGGTGGGGTAGGTCTTGGACAGGTAGTCCGTCAGGGTGGCCCACTCGAACCCGGGCGGAAAGACGCCCTTGTTCTGGACCGGGTAAAACTTGACGTAGATCGGCTTGGAGGGAGTCACCTGATACGTGATGGTCTTGTAGTTATCTTTATAGAAGGCCTCACTGGGCAGGTCCTGGAACTTGTAGTTCACATATACCGTCAGGGTTTGGGTGGTGAACCCCGAGACATAGCTGGATGGCAGGATGAAGTCCAGGGTCATACTGGCAGTACCACGATCAAATGCGACTGGGTCTTTAACCCAATCAACAAAGACCTTATGTGCGGGCAGGATCGGGTTGGTACAGCCCCCCGCGCCGGTATTGCCGTAACACAGGGCACCGCTGATCGAACTGACGAATGAGGTGGGCCCGGAAGTGAGTGTCAAATAGGCGCGCACCAGGGTGGTTTTGCCCGAGTACAACGCCACCGAGTTATCGGGGCAGTCGGGGTTATGCAGGCATTGGACGGCCTGGGTGATCTCCAGGTCGGTCATCTTGATATTATAGGGACTCAACCAGGCCGGAAGCTTGGCGACCAAATTCAGCGGAGGATGAAAAAGCCCGATCAGGTTGGGGAGGGGCGCCAGCAGAGGAGGCAAGGGAGGTTTAGGAGTGGGACTCGGGAAGGGAGTGCTCGTGGGGATGGGTGTTACGGTTTCGGTGGGGGTGGGAGTGATCGTGGGCGAGGAAGTGGATGTCGGGACAGGGGGCCTGGTCGGGTAGACAAACACACGCGTAGGAGTGTTGGAATGCGGTCTGCCACAGGGAGGCAGACCAGGCAGCCCGCAATTGGGTGGTGGCGTAGGTGTGCATTCCGCCCCGGTGAACGGGTCCACGCAGGAGGTAGTTTGCGCTGCCACTGGCACGGCGGTGAATGCCTGGAAGATGATGACAGCGAGGACAATCAGAAAGAAGACACTGGAAATCGACAATGCTGATCTTAAGTTGATTTTTCCCATCGGTTTATCCTTATTGAAATCTAATAGAAATATGTAATATACGATATATATTACCACAATTATCTATTTATAACCAAGGAAGAGAGGTTGTCAATCAATCCACCCGCCGCCAAAGGTATGGTATGCAGAACCATTCTGCCAGACATGACGAAGGATCGCGAAGGATACCTAAACTGATGTACTTAACAATTCGAAGCTACCATTAAGGCAGCTTCACGAGGCCGGTTTCCAAACCGTATGGGGTTTAATCTCTCATAGCGGCATGCCGCCGGCGATTTAACCTGGCGGCAGCTAGGGTCAGCCGGCGCGCCTCCAGTTTCCGCAGAGCCAGCAGCACCAGCCAGAAGACGGTCAGGAAAACTACCACCAGCGCGGTCCCTTTATAGAGCAACTGCATCGCCGCGAGCGGAGAGTCGGTGCCTGCGTATACGCCATGCAGTGTCGCACCCAGGTACCCAATCAAACTCAGGAAATGGATGAGGCGGAAGGCACGCATCCCGATCCGGTTGCGGATGTAAAATGTTATTGTGACCAGAAGGGTGAGGTAAAAACCGATCACACCCACCCCGACCCAGATGGGACGATAGGGGGAAATGAACGGGACCAGGGTTTGCCAGAGCGTATACGGCAGATAGCGGTCAAGCAGTAATACCGCAACGTGCAAAAATACAAATGCAATCGATAGCAGGGAAATGAATTGGTGGAAGTCATACGTGAACACCCGGTCGAGCAACCGGTCAAGGTATTTGCTTGTCACTGCCAGCCCCAGCACCATGGAAAACCATAACAACAGATAGGCCACGATCCCGCTGGCGCGGGTCACATACCACCAGAGCTGAACACTATCCAGGGCAAAGAGCCAATTCAACCACTTGCTTGCCACCTGCCCTGAGGGGGTCAGTGAAAAGATGGCACCAAAAAAGATCAATAACAAAAAGAGCAGCGTAGCAAATATGCTGATAATTGCCCGCCATGGCAAAGGAGATTGTTGATGGCTGAGAGGGTTTTGGTTTTCAATGGACACAGATAAGCTCCAGGCTTTTTTGGGAGCCCCAGATTTTCCGATCATGGTCCACTGCCAGATAAGAGAATTGGGAGCCGCACTCACGGGCGATCTCTTCGGATTCCCGTGGTCCGCCAATAAGCAGGGCCTTGGCGAAAACCTCGGCCTCATATGCGTGAGGAGCAATCACGGTCACGCTCAACCAGTCTGTCACCGCAGGTTCACCAGTACGAGGATCGATAAGATGATGACGCTGTTTATCGCCCTGCTTCCAGACGCGCTTATTCACGGCAGAAGTGGCGACCGCCCCGGGATCAACCTTGAGCGTGGTAAGGTTCATTTCAGACTGAAGCGGGTCTTCGAGTGCAACCGACCATTGCTCTTCTCCGTCTGGAAGCCCAACCATAAACATATCTCCTCCGGCGTTGACAGCACAAGCGGAAGAGAATTTGGAAAGGATGAGGGCTGCCTGTTCGGCGATCCAGCCTTTGGCAATCCCTCCCAGATCGAGCGCCATCCCGGGTGGCAGAAGGATCAAGCCTCGCCTCTCGTCGAGCTCCATCTCGCTGAAAGATGGATGTTCGCCTGCCAGCAGGGATTCAAAAAGGGGGATTGCCCCCTGCTGGAGGAGCAGGTCCATACTGCGGTCATAGCCAGCCCGGCGCAGGTCCGGCAGGATGGACGGATCAAACAGGCCGCGGGTCTGGTGGAAAAAACGCTGTGCCAGGGCTATTACCGAGAACAGGTCAGGCGAGGCGTGAAACAGCCTCCCGGCAGAACGATTGAGCTCGGAGAGTTCGCTTTGTTCGGAAAAACGACTGAATCGGCCTTCACTGGCCCGGATAAACTGCTGCGCCTCTTTAAATCCTTCCGCAATACGGGTGGGAGTTCCCTGGGCGACCAGCAAAATGTTGGTGTTCATCAGGCGAAAACGTGAGGTTTCCATCCTCTAAGACCCGCCAGTCTTGAGGATCGGAAATCCAACATTTGACTGGTTGCTGGGAGCCGAAAAGTTCAGCCCACTCCCATTCCCGCTGCCACCGCCAAAAGCCTGAATGGTCGGCAAGGCCGGCAACGAGGCAGAATTCAGAGTCGTGGTCTGGGTTGGCTGGATCGGCTTAAGGGAATGCGCCAGCATCCCCCATCCAACCAGGAAACTCAATACGCTGATAATTGCAAACCAATAGTGGAGTACCGTCTTGATAATTTTCATATTAAACTCCTTAACCGCCGGTAATAAAGATCTGCCCCTGGTTATTAATCTGGATCAGGCCTTGGCTTTGCAGATAAGAAAGCAGTTGCTGGATCATCTGCATCTCAGAGGCGGCTTGAGTCAACTGGTCATTGTCACTCTTAAGGGCGGTCTGATACTGCTGCTCGCGAGCCTGGTATTCGGCAACCAGGCTCTGCAATTGGGCAATCTGCGCCTGGTCAGAGGAGGCGGTCGTCGACCCTGTCACAGCGACCATGGCAGGAGAATTCGAAACAGCTGTTCCTTTCTGGTTGGTCATTGCATTCGCGCCAATCACAAACATGGACATGGCGATAGCACCGGTAATCAGGATGGCGGCCAGGAGGGCACCGATTTGTTTACGCATTTGTGTTTTCTCCTCAATAAAGGTTTGGGCGAGTATACAGAACAAAGATGAATATTGGATGAATTGTCTGAAATCGAGTTTCCAGGCTTATTTCCCCTGGGGGGTAAAGAATTTCAACCTATCCCCTTAGCCCCGCCCCGCGGGAGTACCCTTCGGGGTTGATAGGCTTCGCAAAAGCCGCCTCTGTTAGAAGAAGACATTGGGGTGTTACCGGACGACAAAACCGTCCGACAACACCCCAAACACGCTGTTCGTGATAACCGTGGAATTCCTGGAGACCTTCATCCCGCAGTCATGTTTGCGTGCTACAATTTATCAATAGATGAATTTCGCGGAGCAATAACGTGCGCATTCTATTGGTCGAAGATAACCGTCGTCTAAGCGAGTCCCTTCGTTTGACCCTCGAAGAGGATGGGTATGCCGTTGACACGGCTTATGACGGCCTGGATGGCGAAGAAATGGGTCGCATTTCCAGCTACGATATCATTATTCTGGATATCATGCTGCCCGGCAAAGATGGACTGGAAATCTGCCGGGAACTCCGCGACCAGCATGTCAGTACTCCCATTTTGATGTTGACCGCGCGAGATGCACTGGATGACCGCGTGCAAGGGTTGGACAGTGGCGCTGATGATTACCTCGTCAAGCCTTTTGAAGTTGACGAGTTGCGTGCTCGCATCCGCGCCTTGCTGCGTCGTGAATCTTCCAGTAAATCGGGATCGCTTCAGGTAGCGGACCTGATTCTGGATCCGGTCACCCACACCGTCAGGCGCGGCGACCTGCCGATCGAACTGACCGCAAAAGAATTTTCACTACTCGAATACCTGATGCGTCATCCCAACCATCTCATCACCCGTGAGATGGCTGAAGAACATCTATGGAGTTACGACCACGTTATCGCCTCCAACGTTGTGGACGTGTACATCCGCCGTTTGCGCGGCAAAATTGACGATCCCAGCGAGGTCAAATTGTTCGAGACCATGCGTGGAGCCGGCTACCGTCTACGCGTGCCGGAGGAGAAATAACCACGAAAAAGTCCACAGCCTTAAGAGAACGGCTCGGGGCACTGTTGCACAGCATTCGCTTCCGGCTCGTTTTGTGGTTCACGGCCATTTTAGCGGTGATCCTTTTTGCTTTCAGCGCCTTCCTCTTTTACAGCCAGTCTCGCAATTTGCAGGATGAGGCCATCCATGAAATTAACCGCAAGGTGACAGTTCTGGCGGAGACTGTCCGAACTGCGCTGCATCAGGGGACCGGACAAATCTCGATCCCGTATGGGCTTCTGCGCGATACAGATGTATTCATCCTGCTCGGTTCCGATGGACAGGTTCTCGCCAGCCAGGGGGCCATCCCGGCACAGAAAGCCATCCAGATTGTATCCGCCGGTCTGCAAATCGCTCCCCCGACAAACGAGTCGGCTGCCATCTACTGGACGAGCCCGACTTCCCAGAATTACATTTTCATCATCACCCCGGTGCAGAGCCGGATGGGGATAAATGTCTTGATGATATTCGGCAGCATCCTCGACCCGAACGCACTGGTTCGCCGTTTCCTCCTGACCCTGGTGGCCGGGAGCTTGCTGACCCTTGCCATCGCCCTGGCCGGCGGTTTTTGGCTGGCAGATCGAGCCATGCGACCCGTGAAGACGATCACCCAGGCGGCGCGCAGCATCGGCGAAACGGACTTGAGCCGCCGATTGAACATGAAAAGCAAAGATGAATTGGGAGTGCTGGCGAATACTTTTGACGCGATGCTGGCGCGTTTGCAGGCTGCCTTTGAACGCCAGCGCCAGTTTGTGGCAGATGCCAGCCACGAACTGCGCACCCCATTAACCATCGTCAATTTGGAAACCAGCCGCGCCATCGCCTCCCGTCGTTCGCCGCAAGAGTACCAGCATGCGCTGAGCATTATCCACAGCGAGAATGACTTTATGACCAGCCTGGTCAATGATCTGCTGACGCTGGCCCGAATGGATGCCGGACAATCAACAATTGAGAAAACGCCGTTGGATTTGAGCGACGTGGCTGTCGAGACCGTGGAACGGCTGACCCCACTGGCAACAAGGAACGGGGTCACGCTTGAAGCTGGTAACCTACCTGAAACGCGTGTTAACGGCGATCGGCAGTATCTGCTCCAGATGCTGAGCAACCTGGTAGAAAACGCGATCAAATATACAACCGGCGATAAGAAACGGGTATGCGTGGAAACAGGAACAGCGGACGGGAGCGCCTGGGTGCGTGTTTCAGACACCGGCCCGGGAATTGCTCCCGAACATCTCCCCCATCTGTTCGATCGTTTCTACCGGGTGGACAAGGCACGTACACGCGACGCAGAGGCGGAATCCGTTCCCAGGTCGCCAAGCGGTAGTGGGTTGGGCCTTTCCATCGTGCAATGGATCGCCCATGTGCACGAGGGCGAGATCCGCGTGGAGAGCACGCTCGGATCCGGAACGACATTCGAAGTCCAGTTCAAAGCAATTTAACAGTTATAAAGGTAATCGGATAATCAGGGTAATAGGCAACTGGGTAATGAGTAATTGAGCAATCGGTATTGGAACAGGCAAAATTATGGAAAATTCCTGGCACAATTAGCGCCGGGAATTTTTCATATCCCGAAACTCCTCCCCTGTGTTCATGTTCATTTCATCTTGCAGTTCTAGAATTATGACGTAAATTAAAAAATCTTATAAATTTGAGGATAAAAGGAGGTCGCAATGACCAAGAATCGAATCGTTTACATGGTGCTCGTTATCGTCCTTGCCGGTGTAGCCGCACTGTCGGGTGCGGCCGTAGGCGGAGTTGTCGTCTACCGTACCGTAAGCCAGATCCAGCCAGCCAGTCTGGCTGGGTCGGCTCCGGCAGCCAAGGTCGTCCAGGCCAGCAACAATACCCCACAGGATACTCTCATTATCAACACCACTGACATTGAAACAACCATCACGCAGGCCGTAAAGAATGTTGGCCCAGCAGTGGTGACGGTGGTGGGTACCCTCCCAAGTCAGATGACGCAGTTTGGTCCAGCCGGCGCCCAGACGGTCAGCGGCAGCGGTGTATTCATTTCGGACAAAGGATACATTCTGACCAATAATCACGTTATTGATGGTGTGAAAGATGTGACCATCGTCCTGTCTGACGGTACTCAGGAAAAGGCGACGATCGTGGGCGCCGACATGTATTCGGATATTGCCGTTTTGAAGACGGATGGAAAAGTACCTGCCGTGGCAAGCCTGGGCAACTCAGATGTGCTGAATCCAGGTGAGACGGTTATCGCCATTGGTTCGCCACTGGGCGACTTCAAGAACACAGTGACAGTAGGCGTGGTCAGCGCGACCGGACGGTCCATTGACACCGGGAATGGGTACACGATCGATGGTCTGATTCAAACGGATGCGGCCATAAACCAGGGTAACTCAGGCGGTCCGCTGGTCAACCTGGCCGGAGAGGCCATTGCCATCAACACTCTGATCGTGCGCAACAGCGGGAGCGGAACCGTGGCGGAAGGCCTGGGGTTTGCCATCCCGATCAACACGGCAAAGGCAGTGGCCGAACAAATCATTCAAAAGGGCTACATCTCTCGTCCTTTTATGGGTATTAATTTTCAGCCCATCACACCGGATCTTGCCAATGCCTATAACCTGCCAGTGCAATGGGGTGCTTATGTGACCAGTGTGTCGGCCAGCAGTCCTGCCAGCCAGGCCGGTCTACAAACCGGTGACATCATCACCAGCATTGGTGGCGTTTCACTTGATGGAACCCATTCATTTATCAACACTCTGTTCAGTTACAAACCGGGCGATCAGATAATGGTGGGATTTACCCGGAACGGTAAAGGCCAACAAGTTCAGATGACGTTGGGTGAATCGAGTCATGGTTAGTAACCTATGAAACAACCCGGAGTGAACCCATAGAACCACAAACTGGTTCAAAACTTGAAGCTGCTTGAAAGGGCAGCTTCTTTTTTTGCTCCCCGGAGGAAACCCTGTTTCTGGAGAATCTAGAAATGAGATGGGGAAATCGGCTATACTTGCGCCATGCCTCGCCGGGATGTTTCCATTCTTTTTACCACCCGCATCGTGCGCCTGTTTGCCTACGGGTTTCTCTCTGTCATCCTGGCATTCTATCTTATCGAAGTCGGCCTGGACGAGCGCGCCGTAGGCCTGCTGTTCACATTTACCCTGGCCGGTGACGCCGGCATTTCGCTCTGGCTGACCACCTCCGCTGACCGCATCGGTCGCCGCCGGATGCTGCTGCTCGGCGCACTGTTGATGGTGTTGGCGGGTGCGGCCTTTCTTCTCACCCGCAATCCATTGCTGCTGACCGCGGCAGCCATCATCGGCGTCATCAGCCCGAGCGGTAACGAGATCGGCCCATTCCTGTCCATAGAGCAGGCCGCCTTGACTCAGCTCACCCCGGACCACCGCCGGACGCACACCTTCGCCTGGTACAACCTCTCTGGTTCGTTCGCCACCGCGACGGGTGCACTGGCAAGCGGCTGGCTGGCGAAAATCATGCAGTCCAACGGCTGGAGCGCACTGGCTTCATACCGGACGATTTTGACCGGTTATGCGCTGGCCGGGGGATTGCTCTTTCTCCTGTTCTTTATCCTATCCCCGGCAGTCGAAGCCGCGCGGGACCTGAAGCCTATCCGCCGGACCCTCGGCCTGCACAAGTCACGGGGTGTGGTCGCCAGGCTCTCGGCTCTATTCGCGCTGGACGCCTTCGCCGGGGGGCTGGTCATCCAAAGCCTGATGGCTTATTGGTTCCGCGTCCGCTTCGGGGTGGACGAGGGCGTACTGGGCAGCATTTTCTTCGGCGCGAATATTTTAGCGGGGATATCCGCATTGCTTGCGGCGCGCTTGGCCGCGAAATTCGGCCTCATCAATACGATGGTTTACACCCATATCCCATCCAGCATTTTCCTGATGCTCGTCCCACTGATGCCCAGCCTGCCGCTGGCTATTGCCGTCCTGTTGGCACGCTTCTCCATCTCGCAGATGGACGTTCCGACGCGCCAATCCTACACGATGGCAGTCGTCGCTCCGGATGAAAGGTCTGCGGCTTCGGGCGTGACGGCCATCGCCCGGTCTGTAGGCGCGGCGCTTTCCCCGTCTTTGAGCGGATTGCTCATCTCCATCCCCGGCCTGTTCAGCGTCCCGTTTTACCTGTGCGGGGGGTTAAAGATCGTCTATGATCTGGTGCTGTACCGAAACTTCAAGGCGCTCAAACCGCCGGAAGAAAAAGTGTATGGGGTCGGCGTCGTCGTGCCCCAACAAGGAGAAAACAATGCAATGGATCACCCGTTCCCACGTTCACGTTGACCGAGTCGCCTGCCCCTGGCTGATCACCCGTTTTGTGGACAGCGATGCTGAGTTCTTCTTCGTGCCCAAGAACCAGATCGAGAAAGTGGCCAAAGAGACAGGCGCCATCCCCTTCGACGCACCGGGAGTTGAGCTCGGACACCATGACGGGCGCTGCTCGTTCGAGTCCATTATCTTGAAATACGAACTGAAAGAACCCGGCCTGCTGCGCCTGGCTAAAATTATCCATGCAGCGGATGTATCCGAAGATATTGACAGCGACCCCATCGCACGCGGCCTGGAAGCAATCGCCAGTGGCTATAGTTTGCGCTTCCCTGACGATTTGGAGAATTTGGAAGGCCAGTTCGAGGTCTACGATGCATTGTATGCCTGGTGCCGGTTGCAGGTGGCGGCAGAGATAAAGTAACGGGTGCATTATATGCACCGCAAGTTTTATCCCGCTCTGCAAGCCTTGCTCGCTGCTGTCCTGTTTGGCGCATCGGCGCCTCTTTCCAAACTCCTACTCGGTGAGGTGCAACCTGTCCCCTTGGCTGCTTTTCTGTATCTTGGAAGCGGCCTCGGGGTTTTTCTGATGCTCCTTTTCCAACGTCTCCGGAACGGAAGCCAGACAGTGGAGGCTCATCTCAGTCGCGGCGACCTGCCTTGGCTGGGAGGGACGCTATTGGCCGGCGGTGTTGGCGCCCCGATCCTCCTGCTCCTGGGCTTGGAACGGACGCCCGCATCCACTGCTTCGCTCCTCCTCAATTTCGAGGGCGTTGCCACAACCCTGATCGCGGTATTCTTTTTCAAGGAATCAATCGACCGCCGAATCACCTGGGCAATTGGGCTGGTGACACTGGCGAGCATCCTGCTCACATGGACAGGCGGCAACTGGGGCATTTCGCTCGGCGCGTTCGGGATAATCGGCGCATGTTTTCTATGGGGATTGGATAACAATTTCGCCCGCCACATCTCTGCCAAAAACCCGCTCATCATCGTGGGCATCAAAGGATTGGGAGCAGGGACATTTTCGCTGCTCCTTTGTCTTCTTATCAAACAACAAATCCCTGCGTTGAATATTGTCCTGCTGGCAATGTTGTTGGGATCCATCAGTTACGGGATCAGCATTCAGTTGTTCATCGTTGCCATGCGCGCCATGGGGGCGGCCCGCACCAGCACCTTGTTTGGAATTGCGCCTTTCGTCGGTGTAGTCCTTTCTCTTATCCTACTGCATGAAATGCCGCAAACCCTGTTCTGGGCATCCCTGCCGGTCATGCTGATTGGAGCCTGGCTGATGCTGACTGAAAATCATGGCCATCGTCACACCCACGAGCTATTGGAACACAATCACCGCCACTCCCATCCCGACGAGCATCACAATCATGTTTATCAGGAGAATGTTCCGCTGATGAATGGCTCCCACACGCATGAACATCGGCATGAGGCTCTGGACCACGAGCATGCTCATGCGCCGGACCTACATCACCGGCACGGGCATGCAACACAACGCTAAGAAGCATGCTTAATAAATAATCCGCCTTCGCAGGCGGATTTTTGGATATGTTGGGGTTACAGGTCACTTGGGTCACTAAATTGGATCGCGCAGGAGCGGGCAGGTCATGCAATGACCGCCGCCGCGGCCTTTTCCAAGTTCAAACCCGGGGATCGTGATGACCTCCACACCCGCGAGGCGCATTCGGGCAATGGTGTGCGTATTGCGCTCATATGAGACCACCACGCCCGGTTCTAGAGCAATCGTGTTATTGGCATCATCCCACTGCTCGCGTTCCATTTGGTACTGGTCACCGCCCGTTTTGACCACAGACAATTTCCGCACCTTGAGGGCGTCTGCCACGGCCGAGAGCATGTCTTTCTCCACAGTGACATGGAAGTCACCAGCCTTTTTTCCGGGACGCAGGCTGATGGCCCGCACCTGGTCGACGACCTTGGGATAAATCGTGACCTTGTCGCGGTCGAGCATGGTGAAAACAGTATCGAGGTGCATGTGGGCGCGATCCCTGGTCATTACGCAGGCGATGACCCGGTCGGCGCTGCCCTTGGAGAAAAGCGCTTCGGCGGTCTGTTCGATCATGCTCGCTTGGGTGCGCTCAGACATCCCGATCAGAACGGTCCGGTTCCCGATTGGTAGAACGTCGCCCCCTTCCATGGAGGAACGCCCAAAGTTTTGCATATTGAACTCGCCGTCAGTGGCATTGGGATACCAATAATCGAAACCGGCGTCTTTGAACATGGGATGGTAGCGGTAGATGGCGAACAGATTGAGCGCCTCCCTGCGGCGTGCCGGCCAGTACATCGGATTAACCGATACACCCTCGTAAATCCAGCACGACGAGTCACGGGTGAAGAGCGTATTGGGCAGCGGAGGCAGGAGGAAGGTGTTCATTTCCTCCAGAGCGGCTGCATGGAGGGATATTTTGCCGAATTTTTCCCAGTCTATACCGGATTCACCCGCAGTCAATCCACCGATCAAATGCCTGGCAAGAAAATCAGGACTGAGACCCCATAAGAACTGGCGGATCTCATCCACAAGGGACCAGCCGATGGTATATTCCGTCGCAACCTGCTCGATCACCAGGCGTTTGGCCTCCTGACTGGCCTGCAGGGTCTCGGTGAGCAAGTCCAGAACGTAGAAAACTTCCACACCATGGGCGCGCATGACCGCCACAAACTGGTCATGCTCCAATTGGGCGCGTTCCACCCACAACACATCATCAAACAGCAGTTCTGCACAATTTGAAGGAGTAAGCCGTTGCAGGCTTAACTCCGGCCGGTGCACAAGCACTTTTCGAAGTTTACCGACCTCTGAATGAACACCAAAGAGTGACATCGCAATCCTCTCCTATCATTGTAAAAATGTTGCCTGTGGGAATCCCATTACCACCGGTCTATTGTTCTCCTGCCCGTTCATTATAAACGAGAGAGGAAAATCAAACGAACTGGGGTGTATAGGTTGACATTGGAATAGACTGCATTTATAATTAACATATGAACATATACTCAGGTGTTATATGAGCGTGCCACCCATTCCAAGCCCTATCCTTGATGAACACACCGCCGCGCATGTGGCGGAACTCTTCCGCGCCTTCAGCGATACCAGCCGCGTCCGCATCCTTTTTGCGCTCACCACGCAGGAAATTAACGTGAACACACTGGCAGAAATGGTCGGGATCAGCGAGTCAGCCATCTCCCATCATCTCCGCAGTCTGCGCCAGATGCGGCTGGTGCAAGCGCGCCGGGACGGCAAGGAAGTCTACTACCGCATCGAAGATGAGCACATCATTGCCCTGTTTGGTCAGGGAGTGAGCCATGTCCGGCAAGGTTAAGCCTTTACCGGTGCACCTGCCGTTGGGCG
>JBGPQK010000033.1:0-31112 GCA_041489005.1 Anaerolineae bacterium | reverse complement strand
CCGCCGGATATCAACGCCAGTGTTTGGGACTTTGCCATTGAAGAGTTCGACCCTTCGACAGCCTCAAATAGTCCCGCTGTTCAGCCGGGGGGATTGGCGGCCAAATCTGCCATCCGCTTCGGCTTGGGCGCCATTAAGAACGTCGGTCAGGGTGCGGTGGAATTACCGGCGCAGGCTCGCCTTAAGGGCGGTCCCTTCAAGGATCTCAACGACCTGGCTGCCCGGGTGGACCTGCGCGCCGTCGGCAAGCGCGCCCTTGAAAGCCTGATCAAGGTCGGAGCGATGGACAAGTTCGGGGCACGTGCCGCCTTGCTCGAGGCCCTCGACCGCATTGTTGCGGTCAGTTCTTCGCATTTCCGCGCCGCTGAAGCCGGGCAGTTGTCCCTCTTCGGAGCAGCTTCCGGAGTCACCGAAAGCATCACCCTGCCTCTTGTCCCGGATGCTGACCGCCGCGAAACCCTCAACTGGGAGCGCGAGCTGATCGGCATGTACATGTCCGAGCACCCCCTCACGCCCTACCTGACTGAAATCCGCAGACTGGTCACGCACTTCTCCAGCAACCTGAGCGAGGCTGCCCACGAGGAAAAGGCCCGTGTCGCCGGGATGGTCAGTGGCATCCGCCCATACCAGACCAAGACCGGCAAGATGATGGCTTGGGTTACGCTCGAAGACCTGACCGGTGTCGTCGAACTGGTGCTCTTCCCGCGCACCTGGGAGAAATTCCAATTCGCACTGGAGGTCGGCGGGGTGATTGTGGCCGAAGGCAAAGTGGACGCACAGTCCAACCCCTCCAAGATTCTGGTGGATAACATCCGCACCGAGATCAAGCTGACCGAGCCGGCTCAAATGGCTTTGCAACCCCAGCGTTCTACACCCGAGCGGAAGCCTGCGACTGTGATCAAGAAACCAACCCCCGCTCCGGAAGGTGGTTTTGAACACGTCCTCGAGGTTGTGGGGGAGCCGCCTCCGCCGGAAGACCCTCCGGATTGGGAAACTTTTACACCCACCAAAGCCGGTTACGCGGTACAAAATGGTATTGCCCATGAACCGGATCTTCTGGAAGAAGGACTGCCCGTGCCGGGCGGAGCTGCCGCCGGAAGCGCCGTCGACCAGCCGGTACCTGTCGATCCCCCCGCCGCGGCCCTGACGCCAAAACTTCCTGCTGTGACCAGCCCGGCCACCTTGGAGGAGGAACATCCCCCCCAGATGGTGACCATCATCCTGCGCCCCAGTGGCGACCCGAGCCGGGATATTCGTCGCATCAGCCGTCTGCATGGAACTTTCATCTCTTATCCCGGCAAAGACCGCTTTGCCTTCCAGATCTTCGAGCAGGAGCGCGGTCATTTGATCGAGTTTCCCAACGATACCACCCACCTTTGCGCCGAACTGATGGTGAAAATAAAGGAGGCGGTCGGCGAAGAAAACTTGCGGATCGAACCGATTTTGTATCTGTGAAAAAAGGAGGGACGGGCAGATTGCCCATCCCTATTGACTTCGGATCGCATTGCACCGCTCGCAATCCTCCTGCTGGCATAACAACGCTAGCGGGTCTTTTTTTATTCGGGCCACCACTACTTTGAACAACATTTTAAGCGGCAACGCCTGGACGAGTGCGTTCCCAATCTGCACCTGCCGGGTGAACTTTTCCATATCCGCAGCAATGGCCTGGAAGCCTGCCGAACAGCCGGGAAAGCCGGGGCATTCCACCACACCCTTCGGAGTCAGTGCCCAGCGGAGAAATTGCCTGCGCCCGGCCAGTCTTTCGGCGTAATGGATGCTGGTGTTGACGGTGTGATCCACGCCCATAAGCAGTGCCCAACCGTCCGCTTTTTCCAGCAATCCGAGCGGAGCAAGATGATCTGTCATTGTCTGTGCCGCGAGGATATTTTCGGCGTTGATGCCTGCGAATGATTGGATGGGATGAATGGAACGTTTGGCGAGCGGGTGCCTGCGAAACAACTCTGGGATGGCACCCATCATTGGGTCGACGGGCATTTTTAGTGTAAAGAACTCGGCCATTTGGTTTTGGTCCTTTTGGGAGCCATAAGTGATGCCGTTGTTTTCCGGGCCGGTTAGCGGGATGATCATTGTCTTGTATGTAAATGTAGGAACGATCACCTTATCGAAGGCACCCGCCAGCGCACTGACCACCGTCGCCGCGCCGCCGTCCACCTGCCCGATGGACTTCAACGACGAATGGACGATCACCGGTGCATCCGCCAGGTGCAAGTCGCGCAACCCCAGCAGCAGGTCCCGCAGCCTTACATCCATACTAGCTGCACAGCTCCAGGATTTTCTTTGCCGTGTCGCCCGCCTCTTCCGGCTGGAAGTGATAAACGCGGATGCCGAACTCGGACAGCTCGTACGCTGCCAATGCGGAGAGGGCTGCCAGCCCGGCCTTGCTGGTGAAGTAGGCGGCGCGGCCCTCCGGACCCTTGGCCCGTTCGCCCACATGGACAATGATGCCACCGCCTTTTTCTTTCATGATGCGCCCCACTGACTGGGTCAGTAAAAACGGTCCATTCAGATTCACATCCAGGGTGCGCTGCCAGTCCCAGTCATCCATCTCGAGCACCGTTTTCTGCGGCTCCACCTCGGCGCAGTTGACCAGGATATCTATCCGTCCGAAATCGTCCAGCACTGAGTTGAGCAGGGTTTGAATGGGCATCTTTTTGGCGATATCTTCTACATAAGCCTTGCCCTTCCCGCCGGAGGCGAGGATGATTGTCACCGTCTCGTCCAGGTTGACCGGTGAGACATCGTTCACAGCCACGGTCGCCTCCTGCGCCGCGAAGGCTTCTGCCACGCCGCGGCCGGTCCCTTTGCCCGCGCCGGTAATCAAAACGATTTTCCCAGCGAAATCAGCCATAACATTTCCTACTGACCTGGCCCCTGACATACGATTACTTCCCCATCACTCATCTTCGCATTCAGCGGTAGGCCCAGATACGGTGACGGGTCGAGGGTGTTATTGATATCCAGTTCATTGCGGAAACCACCATTTCCATCATCCAGGACGATGGAAAAATGCAAATGCACACCAGACGGGTGGTCGGGGTCTCCGGTGTAGTTGCCCTGATAACCGAGAAATGTCCCTGCTTTAATAACCTTTTCGGTGGTGCCGGGTGGGAAATCGGCTGAGATGAACGAATTGCCATTCGGGTCGGCCATGTGGGTGTAGTACAGCCAGATCTGGCGCCCCGGTTGTAGTGGGTCCGACGGGACGCGCACGATGACCGCCGACTTCCAGGTGGGCAGGCGGGTCAGGGTGCCGGGATAAGCGGCTACAACCGGTATTCGACCCGGTTCGGTCCCCCCGAAGATGTCAATGCCCTGGTGGCGTTTGCCGGCCTGGAACAAGTCGTCCCACAGGTAGCCGATCAAACCATCGGTGGGTTTTAGGAAGGGGGCGTTGGGACTGCATCGAGTCCCGGCCCGCACCGCCCAATCTGGGTGTGCCGAGGAGTTGCGGATCCATTCCATTACACGGACAGAACGCCCTGTGGTAGGCCGTACCATCCGGTATAAGAAGGTTCCCAGACCCAGCATGACGCCAGCAACAATACAAGTAAACAGGAAACGCTTGGACATGGAGCTGATTATACCCGCGGCTTGTCCCGCTCCTGCTGGAGGTTAACTCTCCCTTAATAGAAATAATGTCTGAACGCGCCCTCTTTACGTAGCATATTAAAGGCTGTAAAATAAAGAGCAATTTGGTTGCATCGATCGGTGCCAGTGATGCACTGTTGTTGTTCAGTCAGACTCATGGCGCCAGAAGGCAACCAACCATACAAGTTCGGTCTTGGCATGCTTCCGGCCGATTGATACCACATCAGATTGAGCATGACCATGTGAATGCGGGTTTCATGGTAAAGTTGGTAACAGCCAGAGCGTGCAAAGACCAAGCCAATCCTATCTGTCTCTTACAATCCAGAAGGAACAACCATGCGTAAACTCACCGTAATTGTTGTAACCGTACTCATCATGTTGGCTCTCGTCGTAGCCCCGGCTGCCGCTATCACAGGGACCTATGTAAAAGATTTCAACCACCCGTTCGTTGGTATGTTAGTATTCTATGATTCCAATGGTGTTTTCATCTGGCGCTGCAGCGGTTCCCTCATCACTCCGACAGTGGTACTCACCGCGGGGCATTGCACCGATACAGCAGAGGGTGCAGTCTCTGCCCGTGTATGGTTCCAGCAGAGTGCTGGTGTCAATTACGATCCGGCTACCGAGGAAGATCCAATAACGGGTTATCCTGACACTTGCGCCGGCGACACGCTGGGCACTCTATGCGCCACTTCCGACGAAATCTACAACTATGGTTTTAATAATTTTGCAGGATTCCCGAACATACACGATGTGGGCCTGGTGATTCTGGATCAGGCTATCGCAATGCCGGAGTATGGCCTCCTACCGACAGCGGGTTTGCTCAACGATCTCGCCACCGCGCGTGGCAAAAATGACACGGTCTTTACCGTCAGTGGCTATGGTCTTTCCTTCAGTACTAACGTAAAGAATCCATTGCCCAATATCTCTTTCCGTGAGCGGCTGATGGCGCAATCCACGCTCGTGAATCTTCGCAGTCATATGACGGATGGCTTTAACCTCCAGACGCAGGGCAATGGCGACGGCCGCGGCGGGACGTGTTCAGGCGACTCCGGTGGTCCGGTATTTCTGGGCGGACCAGAGTCAAACGTAATTGTGGCCGTCACATCCTTTGGACTTAACTCAATGTGCCGTGGGACGGATTTCAGTTACCGCCTCGATCGCGCCGAGGTGCTCGACTGGATAAAGAGTCACTAGAGCCATTCGCTAGACTTTCCGGTAGGCTCCAGCGGACAATCGTGAGTCTGAAAGCCTTCATGTAATCTGAAATGAATTTGAGAGAGCCGGCGTAAAACCGGCTCTCTCTATTACCTCGTGGTTGTACATCCCTGAGCAGTGCATTGCTACAGAATTCGCTTTTTCCTTTGATGGCGGTGATGCTGGTGGATGGATCCAAGCTCAGCCCGATTAGTAGGAGATCGACAAAAACTCATCTGGCACACATGTGACCAGCATCATTCTGGTATTTAGGCTGGGCGATATGCTGGTCGATTGTGTCGTCATTAAGGCGATACAATCCCGGTTATAGAGCTCAACTAACGGTGCTAGCTGCAACATTGCGAATTCGTTGCCCATACACTTTCTTCTGCCGCAGGAGGCCTTCCTGCGGCATTTTTTTATCCCCGCTCATTTCTAATATAAAATCTATCTATTTCTGCCGGGCTTCTTATGTATAGGCGATACCATTGGGACAATTCAATATAAACTAATCCATAAAGGAGTTCGAAATGTCTTACTTTATTGCCCCCACCCCATATCGCATGGCCCGTCGCTGGGCCCACATGGCTGGGTACGAAGAACCTGCCCGTGATTTCACCCTGGC
Source organism: Anaerolineae bacterium (assembly GCA_041489005.1). Lineage (GTDB taxonomy): Bacteria > Chloroflexota > Anaerolineae > Anaerolineales > Villigracilaceae > UBA877. The sequence goes on along the minus strand of JBGPQK010000033.1, from coordinate 25,681 downwards.
CGTCGATGTCCGTGACGAGGAGGACGCATACATTATCAGCGCTCTTGTCCCCGGGCTGAAGGCTGAAGAATTGAACATCAAGATCCTTGAGGATGTGATCACCGTGGAAGGCGAGTTCAAAGCCGATGAGACCGAATACCTCGTGCGCGAACTTCCGCACGGTTCCTTCCGCCGGACCTTGCACCTGCCCGCCACGCTGGACGCCGAAAAGGCCCAGGCCAAGATCACCGATGGTGTGCTGACCCTGCGCCTTCCCAAGGCTGAATCGGCCCGCCCCAAGACGATCAAAGTTGCTGTCAAGTAAAACGCAACCTGTTCATTTACATTCTTTCCCATAACCAGGACGCCCCACGCGGGCGTCCTGGTCTTTATGTCGCCGCGGTTCGCTGGGAATCCCCGTGGCGATAAAGTAAATAGGGAGTGTTGGGCGGGCTGTGCCCGCCCAACACTCAGATATCTTTTCCTCTCGTGAGGGAATTTCCAAAGACTCGATGCCTCGCCCTGCTGAGGAGGGCGTTTTCAGGTAAAATACCTGCATCCTTTGTCAGGAGACAACCTTGCAACGCAAACTGGTCTTCCTCCTTTTTATTTTGATCCTGCTCACTTCCTGTGCATTCCCCGGGGGAGCAACTCCCTCGCCGGAAGGTTCCACCTCTACCCCCGTCTCGACCGCATCCCCCACTCTCCCATCCAAACCGCTGACCATCCTGGTGTTACCCACCGATATGCCGCGGGCCGAATCAGACCAGTATCAGACCCTCGTTTATGACCTGGCACAGGCGAACGGGATGCGCTTCCAGGTGCGCAACGTGCTCACCCCCGCTGACCTGGCCTTCGAAGGCCCGGCTTTGAAAGTCGTCATCGTTCTGCCGCCGGACCCGGGTCTGGCCGCGCTGACGGTTGCTGCGCCGGACGTGCAGTTCCTTGCGGTCGGCATCCCCGGCCTGGCTGCGGCACCCAACCTCTCCAGTATCGGGGCGGCCGGCCTCCCGCTGGACCAGCAGGCTTTCCTGGCCGGTTACATCGCCGGGATGGTCGCACCGGAATGGAAAGTCGGCATTTTATACCAGAAAGATACCGCCGGAGGCGAGGCTGCCCGAGACGCTTTCACCAATGGTTTCTATTTTTATTGTGGCACTTGTCGAAACCCCAACTTTCCCCAACCTGCCGGAATCTATCCCATCCTCGTTGGAATCCCCACCGACGCTCCAAAAAGCGACTTTAACGGTCATGCCGACCTATTGATTCATAACATTGTCAAGGTGGCCTATGTCTACCCGGAGGTTGCCACGCCCGACCTTCTCTCTTACATGGCTCAGAAAGGTGTGCTGCTCATCAGCCAGACCCTGCCTGGTGAGGATGTCCGCTCCAACTGGATTGCCAGCATCCAGCCTGACCTGATTTCTGCCCTTCAACGCATCTTCCCGGACCTGGTCGCCGGCCGCGGTGGGCAGGTTGCCCCCACCCCGTTGTTCCTGGCCGACGTCAACTCTGACCTGCTCAGTGAAGCCAAATTGCGTCTGGTGCAGGATTTGCTCGATGGCCTGCAAAATGGGACCATCGGCACAGGCGTGAATCCCTAGGAGAATGTCTGTGAAAGGCCCGCACCATTGCAGACTCAGCACCCTGTTCTATCGTAATTCCCTCATTGCTTTACTGAGCTTGCTGATCACCTTTGGCGTGTTCCTTTCAGCCCATGGAGGGGGATCATCCCCGCCCTGGCTGATTTCACTTACATAGCTGAATTACCTCATCTGGACAGCTAATAGGTTCATTCATCCTCGGCGGCAGGCTCTGCCGCGACTTTCCCCGGCGGACTACGAACTGGAATACCAGGAAATTACTTTTCATGACCGGGACTGTTCGCAGATCACAGCCTGGAGTATACCCGGTAAGAATCGTGCCGCGATCATCTTGCATCACAAGGATGCCAAATACTACAGCACCAGTGAATGCCGTGTGGAGCAGTTGATGAAAAAATAATTTTCTTTTTGATTACTCACTGGAGGTGTATGAATATGCTGAAATTCCGAAAAAGAAACGTCCTTTCCATAAGAGACTTCCTTTTCAGCCGTCTAAAAGCGGGAAAACCCTGGTTAAGTAAATATCAAGATTTAATTACTTCGTTCGCTTTGATAGCAGTCTTCCTTTTGATCGGGCTTGTCATTGTTCGGGATTATGGTCCCAGTTGGGACGAGATGCTTATTCAGAAATACTCACAACAATCGTTAGCGGCCTATGGTAACTTCCTTAGAACTGGAAGCTTGCCGGATTTCGGGGAAGGGGATCTAAAGTACTACGGCCCTGGGTATATGATGGTCTGCGAATTGATTGCCAGGACCTTGAATTCCATAGGAATTGGCTGGTCAGTCAGTCAATGGCATATTGCGATTTTCCTTTCGTTCCTTCTTTCCGTATTATCTATCTATTTCCTAGCTCGGAGATGGTTGAAATGGTGGTCAGCATTAGGTATCACGCTGCTGTTTGCGACCCAACCGTTATTATGGGGACATGCATTTATTAATCCTAAAGATACCCCCTTTATGGCTTTCTTCCTGATCACGGTTACTGTTGGGTTTGAGATGATCGACAGATCCGTTCTCATGAGAGAACCGTTGCCGACACCGGTCTTTAGAGGCATATTAAGATCATTCTATCGTCCCCCGGTACTACTGGCCGCATTTTCCCTTGGCTTTACCACCTCAATTCGCGTTCTCGGACCATATGCAGGTCTGATTGTTGTACTTTATGGGCTGATTAGATCCTGGAAGGGTCTATTGAAGGTCTTGCCAGCATATTTCACGATTGCTTTAGCAGTCAGTTTCTTGACCTGGCCCTATCTTTGGAAAAATCCACTCTTGAATTTTATTCAAAGCGTAAGAATAATGTCCGATTTCCCCTGGAACGGTCTTGTTCTTTTTCGTGGGGCTGTTCTTCATCCAGCTGAACTTCCCAGGTATTTTTACCCGCTTCTAATGTCGCTCCAATTGACAGAACCGTTAGTGATCCTTTCAATTGTCGGTTTTCTTCTTTCTATTTACATTATGATTGCTGCAAGGAAGTTCGAGCCTTTTTCCTTGGTTGTTGTATGGTTTCTTGGCCCTTTGTTTGCGGCGATTTACTTAAGCCACACATGGTATGACAATTTTCGCCAATTGCTATTTCTCCTGCCACCAGTTTTTCTTTCTGCGGGTCTCGTTTTAGACCAGGCTTTCAAATACATTAAACCAGTCCTGGTTAGAATTGTAATATTGGCCGTGTTGGTTGCACCAGGGATTTATTCTTCGGTGAAATTACATCCTTTTGAATATGTGTATTTCAATAGCTTTAATGGGGGAGTTAACGGAGCCTCTCGGAATTATGAACTGGATTATTGGGCTACCTCATATCGACAGGCAGCGTTTTATCTCAACCTGGCGGCACCCCTAGATGCCAGAATCATCGTCGTTGGTGCCGAACACATATTTGGAGGCTTTGCGCGCCCCGATCTGAAGGTGATTTCCGAAACTGAAATTGATGGAGATGTGGCGTATGATTATGCAGTGATCTCCACGGCAGATAATGAGGATGAGTATATATGTGTGTCGGGAGAAGAAATTTATGCGATCATGGTTGATAACATACCCCTCACTGTTATAAAGAGCCTTGATCAGCCTGGTCAATGTCCATAGGAAGGTTCTATTGAGATGTCACTATTTGATCTGCTCTTATATGGTAAGACTATTCTTGCTGATGGAGCAATGGGGACAATGCTCAATGGGCGCGGGATCAGTAGTGAGATGTGCTTCGACGAACTCAATCTGACCAATCCAGTGGTCGTCGCGGAAGTTCATCGTGAATATATCCAAGCCGGGGCACAGCTCATTCTGACGAATACCTTCAGCGCCAATCGGTATAAACTAAAATAACACGGCTTGGCAGACAAACACGATGAAATTAACCGCGCCGGTGTTGAACTGGCGAAACGAGTTGTTGCAATTTCCTTCAGGGAAGTACTCATCGCCGGGGATGTAGGCCCTTTGGGTGTGCGCCTGGCTCCCTTTGGGCGAGTTCAGCCTGAATTTGCGCGAGCGGCTTTTGCCAAACAGATTTCTGTGTTGTATTCCGCCGGAGTAGATTTGATCGTCATCGAGACGATGAATGATTTATTTGAAGCGCATGAATCTGTGCGTGCCGCGAAAGAAACATGCGCCATCCCGGTGGTAGTCTCGGCTACGTTTACCCGCGATGACCGCACAATTTTAGGTAATAGTCCCGAAGAAACCGCCCGGGTATTGACCGAAACCGGCGCGGACGTAATTGGCGTCAACTGTTCCGGCGGGCCGACCCAGCTACTGCGCATTCTCAAGCAGATGCGCCAGGCTGCACCGCAGATGAAATTCTGGGTCAAGCCGAACGCCGGTTGGCCCGAGCAGGTCGGCGGGCGCATTATGTACCCCGCTGACCCCGAATACTTTGGCGATTACGCCCTTTCGTTCCGTGATGCCGGAGCATCCATCGTGGGTGGGTGTTGCGGGACGACTCCTGCCCACATTGCATCCATGTGCAATGCTCTGGACTCTACTCCTGTGCAAACCGTTGAAGTTCAGCCGTCGTATATGGTTGAGTCAGTGATGGTTGTGGATGATGATTTGAAACCTTCCCACCTGGCGCAGAAATTAGCAACTGGGGATTTCGTCATCTCAGTCGAAATGGACCCGCCTCGTGGCCTTTCGATGCATAAACTTATCGCCGCTGCCTCCTGCCTTCAAGAAGCCGGCGCGGACGTGATTGACGTAGCCGACAGCCCGATGGCGCGCATGCGCATGTCGGCCTGGGCGGTATGCGACGTGATCCAGAATAAGGTGGGGGTTGAGACGACGCTCCACTTCCCCACGCGCGGGCGTAACCTGTTGCGCGTGCAGGGCGACCTGCTTGCTGCGCACGCCCTCGGCATCCGCAATGTGTTCGTCGTGATGGGCGATCCCACCTCGATCGGCGATTATCCCGAAGCGGCAGATAATTACGATATTGTCCCTTCGGGGTTGATCAAGTTGATTAAATTGGGCTTCAACACAGGCATGGATCATTCCGGGACAAGCATTGGGCAGCCGACCAGTTTCTTCGTCGGGGCGGCGCTGAACCTGAAACCGGTCAAACCAGACCGGGAGGTCGGCATCACCCACCGCAAGGTCCTTGCAGGCGCGGACTTCTTCCTGACCCAGCCCATCTATGATCCGGCCGCTGCGCAGTCGTTCCTGAAACGATACGAGTCAGAATATGGAAAACTGCATCAGCCTGTGCTCGTGGGTATACTGCCACTGTTCAACGCCCGGCATGCGCATTTCCTTCATCACGAGGTGCCAGGGATCAGCATCCCCGAAGCGATGCGCCAACGCATGGAAGCGGCAGGCGAGGATGGCGTTAAGGAAGGGATTCGTATCACGGTGGAACTGGTGGAACAGATCAAATCGTGGGGGCAGGGGATTTACCTAATGCCGCAGTTTAACCGCTACGATGTAGTCGCAGAAATCGTAGAAGCGGTGAAATAGCCGCTCAGCCGGGTGCTTAGTCCCCGCTGAAGTATTATAATAAGCATATGCTGCTCACAATTGACCTTGGAAACACAAACCTGACCATTGGCCTGTACCAGGGCGAGACGCTGGTGCATCACTGGCGGCTGGCCACCGACCAAACCCGCATGCCCGACGAGTATGGCCTGCAATTGCTCGGCTTGCTGACGAATGCCGGCCGGACGCTTGACGACCTGACCGGCATCTGCCTGGCGTCGGTCGTCCCGCCGCTCACGGGTCGGATATTTCAGGCTTGCCTCGAGTACCTCAAGCAGGAGCCGCTGGTGGTGGATACGGGTGTCAAGACCGGTATCCGTATCCTCTATGAGGATCCGAAAGCGGTCGGAGCGGACCGGGTTGCGGACGCGGTGGCGGTCATGCACCTTTATGGCGGGCCGGCATGTATCATCGACTTCGGCACTGCCACGACCTTTAATGCTCTGACCAAGGAAGGCGATTACCTCGGCGGGGCAATTACTGCCGGGATCAACCTTGCTGCTGAGGCACTCTTCACTCACGCGGCTAAATTACCACGTATTGACCTGCAAAAGCCTCCGTCCGTCATTGGGCGAAATACCACCAATGCCATGCAGTCAGGTCTGATTTTTGGCTACGTAGCCATGACCGAGGGAATGGTGGAACGTTTCCGCAAGGAACTTGGCCCTAAGATGAAGGTCATCGCCACCGGTGGTCTGGCTGAGTTGGTGGCGAAAGAAACACCGATTATCCAGATCCATGCCCCCTGGCTGACCCTCGACGGGCTGCGGCTCATCTGGGAACTCAACCGCCCTTGACAGCCCGTTGTTTTTGCGGATAATAAAGCGCAACAGGCGAGCCTATCTATTTAAAGCTATGACAGAGGAAAGTAGGTCAGCGGAAGCCGACAGGGAGATGCAGGCAAAGACTGAGACCCGCATCCGGTGGAAACCGACCGAAGTTCCCTCCTGAGCCGCTCAGGTGAACGCCCTTCATGGGCTATTAGTCTGAGCCGTAATCCCGCCGTTAGCAGGGGAGGCTGATGATGGTCAACACAAAGTGAGCCAGTCCTTCGACGATGCCCGGGATGGCTAATTTGGGTGGTACCGCGGGAAAACCCTCCCGTCCCAGAGTGGACGGGAGTTTTGTTTATCGGAGGTGAGCATGCTCGAAAAACTGAATGAAATCGAACGCCTCGGTCTGGAGGCTCTGGAAGCAGTCCGGGACGAGGCCGCGCTGGAAGCCTGGCGCGTGACGCACTTGGGACGCAGCTCTGCGTTGATGCAGCTCTTTAACGGATTTGGACAGCTCACCAAGGAAGAGCGGCCAATTGCCGGTCAACGCGCTAACGAGGTGAAAAAGGTTCTCGAAGTGGCATTCGGCGCCAGGTCCGAGGAAATACGGCAGGCGGCGCTAAAACGCTCGCTTGAGCAGGAGCGGCTGGATGTCACCTTGCCGGGACGGCGCGTCCCGCTGGGCCGCCTGCATCCTGATACCCAGATACTGCGTGAACTGTATCGCATTTTCGGCGGGATGGGTTTTCAGGTTTATCGCTCGCGTGAGGTGGAGAGCGATGAATACAACTTCCAGTTGCTCAACTTTCCGGTCGGGCACCCGGCGCGCGATATGCAGGATACCTATTTTGTAGAATGCGAAGGGCGCGGCGACAACCCGATTGTTTTAAGAACGCATACTTCTCCGGGGCAGATCCACGCCATGCGCGAGGTTTCCGCCCATAACCCGCAAAACCCGCAGCCAGTTCGGATTGTGCTGCCGGGGATGTGCTACCGCTACGAGCAGGTGGACGCCCGCCATGAGACGCAATTCGACCAGATCGAAGGTCTGGCGGTTGGCCTTGGTATCACCTTCAGCGACCTGAAGGGCACGCTGGCTGACCTGGCTCGGCGGCTTTTTGGGCAGAACGTCCGCACCCGTTTCCGGGCTTCATTTTTCCCGTTCACCGAGCCGAGCGCAGAGTTTGATATTGAATGTTTCCTTTGCGGCGGCAAGGGATGTAATGTCTGTGGTGGCGGCTGGCTGGAAATCGGCGGCTGCGGCATGATCCATCCGGCTGTCCTGCGCAATGGTGGCTATGATCCAGAGCGTTACACCGGGTTCGCGTTCGGCCTTGGCTCTCAGCGCATTGCCATGTTGCGCTACGGGATCAATGACATCCGTTATTTCTGGGAGAACGATTTGCGGTTTCTTGAGCAATTCTAGGAGCAAGAGATGAAAGCACCTTTATCCTGGTTAAAAGATTTTGTAGATATTGATATATCCATTGGCGATCTGGCCCACTTGATCACCATGGCTGGCATGGAAGTGGAAGAACTCAGTATCATCGGTTTGCCCATGCCCTCCCCCGGCAGCGTGGACGCGCATCTTTCCGGCATGGAATGGGACCGCGAGAAAATTGTTGTTGCCTCCATCTCGGAAGTTTTGCCGCATCCCAACGCCGATCGGCTGACGCTCTGCAAACTCTTCGATGGTCAGCGGGAACATCTCGTGCTTACCGGCGCGCCGAACCTGTTCGAGTTCAAGGGGATCGGTCCGCTCCCGAAAGCGCTCAAGGTGGCTTACGCCAAGGAAGGCGCCCAGATTTACGACGGTCATCAGGAAGGTCTTGTACTGACCAGACTCAAACGCGCCACAATCCGCGGCGTGGAATCGTACTCGATGGTCTGCTCGGAGAAGGAACTGGGCATCTCGGACGAGCACGAAGGCATCCTTTTCCTCGACGATGATGCCCCGGTGGGGATGCCCCTGGCTGATACCCTGGGCGATGCCGTCCTGGACGTGAAACTGCTGCCGAGTTATGCACGCTGTGCCAGTATCCTGGGCCTGGCGCGTGAGATTGCGGCGATGACAGGAAAACCCTTGAAAACGCCATATGTTGTCCCTCACCCGCCTGCTTCGAGAGAAGGAAAAGGGATGAAGGATGGTGGCGGTGAATTTGCCAAAATCGAGATTACCAACCCTGAGATGAATCCGCGTTTCGTTTTGGGTCTTATCAAAGAAATCGAAATTCATCCCAGTCCGGCCAAAGTCCAGCGGCGGCTCACGATGGCTGGGATGCGCCCCATCAACAATATCGTGGACGCCACCAACTACGCCATGCTGGAAATCGGAGAGCCTTTGCACGCTTTTGACTACGATGTGCTGGTCGAACGCGCCAAAGGCAATCAAGTCAGGATCATCACCCGCACTGCCAGACCCGGGGAATGCCTGACCACCCTCGACGGTGTAGAGCGCAAATTGGACGCAACCACCGTACTTGTGTGCGATGAAGCCGGCGTCCTCTCCATGGCCGGCGTGATGGGCGGACAGGAATCTGAAGTCAGCGACCAGACGCGCAATATCCTGCTCGAAGGTGCGGCCTGGAACTTTATCAATATCCGCAAAACTGCACGCACCCATGCCCTGAACTCGGAAGCCTCCTACCGCTTCGGCCGCGGGGTCCATCCGGCGATGGCCGAGCGCGGCGTGCGGCGCGGGCTGGAACTGATGAAAACCTGGGCAAACGGTAAAGTGACCCCCGGCCTGGTGGATGCCTACCCGCTGCCTCCCAAAGATCCGACGATCGAAATCACACCTGCCGATGTAAAACGCTGGTTGGGCGTCGAATTGCCCATTAAGCAAATGAAGTCCATGTTGGAACGTCTCGAGTTCAAGTGTACATTGAAAGCAAAACAGTGTTTGCTGGTGACTGTTCCTGACCACCGCATTGATATCGGTGAGGGTATCAATGGAAAAGCTGACATTGTCGAAGAAATTGCCCGCGTCTACGGTTACGACAACATCCCCGAAACTCGCCTGGCTGACGAACTCCCGCCCCAATTGGGCAACCCGGTGCTCGACAAGGAAGAACACCTCCGTGACCTGCTGGTGGATCAGGGATTTCAGGAGGTCATCAGCTATCGCCTCACCACCCCCGGGCGTGAGTCGCTCCGTCTGCCGCCCGAAACCCCGCCCGACGATAAACCCTACGTCCGCATCACCAACCCCATCGCTCCCGACAAAGCCGTCCTGCGGCATAGCGTTCTTGCCAGCGTGTTGGATATCGCCGAGCGCAATGCCCGAGTGCGCGATCGGTTGGCGCTGTTCGAGATCGGTCCGGCTTTTATGGCTTCCGAAGAACCCGGTCTCCCCGAAGAACTCCAGCGCATCGCCATCCTTCTCGCCGGACCCCGCGCCCTGCCTGGTTGGCAACCTGCAGATACCGGTCCGATGGACTTCTACGATCTCAAAGGAGTGCTCACCTTGCTGCTTGACGGCCTGCGCATCCCTGAGGTCCGGTTTGAACCAGCTGGTCATCCCAGTTTCCATCCGGGGAAATGTGCGCTAATAATGTCCGCTGAGAGGCAGATTGGTGTCTTCGGGGAACTGCATCCGCAAGTGCACGGACAGTATGACTGGCCGGCTTCCTTCCGGGCTCCGGTCCTGGCCGCCGACCTCGACTTGGATGCCTTGCTGACGCTCATCCCAACTCTCTTCCAGACCAACGCTGTTCCAACCCTCCCGCCTGTGCTGGAGGATCTGGCCATCGTGGTGGACGAAAGTGTCCCGGCTGAGCGCGTCGCAGAACTCATCCGTCAGACCGGCGGCAAGGTGGTGACCGAGGTGCGCCTGTTCGATGTTTACCGCGACGAGAAGATCGGCACCGGCAGGAAAAGCCTGGCCTATAACCTGACCTATCAAGCCGTGAACAAGACCTTCTCTGACAAGGATATCGCTGGGATGCGTGCGCGCATCCTCCGCCGCCTGGAGCAGGAATTGGGTGCAGTGCTGCGAAGTTGATGGGAGTACTTACCCTCAAGTGCTTGCATTATGCGCCTGTCGCATGTATACTGACAGAAAGAATATTTCGAGAGGAGAATAAATATGGAAATGCCCGTAGAAAAGAAAGAAAAGAAAACTGGCGCCATTATCGGAACAGTCGCCGCGATCGTACTTTGTGGCTTACCCGGCTTGTGCCTGTTATGCCCGGGTGGCATCGCCATCCTCGCTAATATGGTAAATGACTCTAACGTAGGCTTTACCATGCCACAATGGTCTGGAGCTGCTTTCCTTTGCCTGTCAGTGATTTTCATTGCCATTGCAATTTTAGTCCCAGTGCTGACCCTGCGCAAAAAGAAGACTGCGACTGAAGCTGCTCCGGAGGAACCCCTACCCCCGGCTTCTTAACTTTTACATTACATGATTGCGGCGCTCATTTTGGAGCGCCGCAATCCTTATATACATTTAGAATCGATCCGAGAATTGACTCTCGCCGCCTGAAGCATATTTCGGATGGGTTCTTATCCCATTGCCAAGCAATTTCCAGAAAACAAGAACTCTTCTGGGTGGTGGGGATTTCATTGTGTCAGCCGGCAACCGCCGGATTCGGAAAATTAGCCAGTACGGAATTTTGTAGTTTTTTTGAAACAATAAACCCTGCATAGGTCTATAACCTGACAGGGTTTATTTATTGTGCCTAATTATCCCGGGGAACTATTGACTTCAATAGCTCCAACGTTTCCTGCTTGCCTCCCACTCCATTCTCCCCGGCGGGACCGACGCAGGAAGGGCAGCCATCCTCGCACTCGCATTCCTCCACCAGTTCCAGCGCACGCCTCATTAACTCAGCGTGGATTTCAAACAACTTCTGGCTGAAACCAATCCCCGCCGGGACCTGGTCGTACAAAACCACTGACGGGTGACCGAAGACCGTGGAGGATGGGTCGGTGTACACTCCCAAATCGCCCCTGTCGCACATCAGGAAGAGCGGGGCTAGTTGTCCGAGCACCGTTGCCAGTCCGGCCAGTCCGCTCTTCATGCGCAGGTTGGTTTCCGCTTTGCGGTGGCAGGACGGGCAGAGCGTGACGAGATTGACCATGCGGTTTGCTTCAGCTGCGGAGAGGAACTGGCAAAAAGGCACCTTGTGATGAACTTCATGTTGACGGTTCCCGCTCTCAGCCGCGCCGCAGACCTGGCAACGGTGACCATCCCGGAGGCGGACGGCGTCCCTCAGGCGGTTCCAGCCGGGGCCGTAATCGTTTGGGTCGTTGGTCCAGTTTCCGGCTGCGCGCAGCGCCTCGATGGTCTGTTCGGAAAGCGTCAGCCAGTATCCGGTAGTCTGCAGTTCAGACGGCGGCAGGTCGAGCGGTTCCTCGCCCAGGTTCTCGCCGCCCAGCCACTGGCGCTTGCGGAAACCGGTCACTTGCGTGGTGACCTGGAGTTCGCCATATGCTTTGGTGCAGGACTCCCCATTCCCTGAGCGAGTTGGGCAGGAGGCAAGGTCCAGCGTTGCCAGCAGACTCACTTCGGTCTGGCGCAGCGGCTCGGTGTAGTAGTCAAGTGCCACCGGGATGAGCGTGGCGGTGTTGCGGGTCAGGTTGAGATCCTGGACAAAATACTGCTGGCCTTCGTGCAGGTAGATGGCGCTCGGGTGGACCATCCAGGCTGCGGAGGCCAGGTCCACTTCGCCGAGGATGTGCGCGGCTTCACCGTCCTCAATATGCAGCAATACGTTTTCGGGTGAGGCTGAACGCAGGGAGACCGCCGCAGCCGGGTAAGCATCTGCCATCCAGAAATATTGGTCGCCCGAAAGATGCAACTCCCGGCTGCCGACCAGGAAATCGAGGAATTCTTTGAGCTTTTCAGCAGGCAGTTCCCCGTAGCCTTCTCCCGGCTGGAAGGGCAGTTCGAATGCCGCACAGCGCAAGTGGTTGAGCAGGATGAGCAGATGGTCGGGATTGACCAGCGCCTGCTCAGGCGAGCGGGCGAAAAAGTATTCGGGGTGGTGAGCCAGGAACTGGTCGAGAGGGTTGGCCGTGGCGATGAAAACTGCCACAGCCGGGTCATCCCCGCGGCCCGCCCGGCCCGCTTGCTGCCAGGTGGAAGCGATGGTGCCAGGATAGCCGACGAGCATCGCTGCCTCCAGCCCGCCGATATCAATACCTAGTTCGAGGGCGTTGGTGGCGACCACCATCCGGATGCTTCCGTCACGCAAGCCTTTTTCGATTTCGCGGCGCTGGGAAGGGAGATAACCGGAACGATAACCTCGGACACCCTCCCGTCCTCCTCCATTTCCTCTGGAAGTGGGGGAGGTGTCCCGTGCAGTCCCCGAAGGGGCAAGGGACGAAGGGGATGCTTCCTGTATTTGTTTCAGAAGAATTTCCACCGACCGCCTAGAACGGGCGAAAACGACTGTTTGCACGTTCTGCGCCAGTAAGTCCTGCGCCAGGCGGACGCTTTCCTGAGTCGAACTTTTTCTTATTCCCAGAGCAGGGTCAACGACCGGCGGGTTGTAAACGAGAAAATGTCGCTCGCCGCGGCCGGAACCATCCACATTCACGAGCGTGACCGGAGACTCTATGAGCCGGCCGGCCAGTTCCTGCGGATTACCGATGGTGGCGGAGGTCAGGATGAACTGCGGGGAGGCTCCGTAAAATTTTGCCACCCGTTTAAGCCTGCGGACCACATTGGCCACGTGTGAACCGAACACGCCCCGATAGGTGTGCATCTCGTCCAGGACGACAAAGCGCAGGTTGCGGAAGAAATCGCCCCAGTTGGTGTGGTGGGGCAGAATCCCGGTGTGAAGCATGTCGGGGTTGGTGAAGATGATATTGGCATTCTTACGGATGGCCGAACGGTGGGACTGAGGTGTGTCGCCATCATAGATTGCGGATTTCAGATTTTTGATCAAGGCTTGAAAAGAGTTGAGGCCCGATAGCTGGTCTTGTGTGAGGGCTTTGGTGGGGAAAAGATAGAGGGCACGGGTTTCCGGATCTTCGAGCAGCGTGGTCAGTACCGGCAGATTGTAGCCGAGTGTCTTGCCGCTGGCGGTGCCGGTGGCAAGGACAACGTTTTCACCGCGACGGGCTGCCTCCCAGGCCTCCATCTGATGGCTATAGAGTGAGACGATGCCGCGAGAGTCAAGCGCCTCTGCCAGGACAGACGGCAGGTCCGCGGGGAAGGGACGCAGGTCGGCGGGGCGCGGCGGGGTGGTCCGCCAGATGGGTAGGTTGGGGGCGGTCTGCGGGTCGGCGCGCCAGCGGGAGAGCAACGTTTCGATGGACATAAGCAGAAAGATTATACCCGGCACGGTGTTGCGAATAAAGCCTTTGCGCCCCGTGCCCCGTCCGGGAACCGGGACTACAGAGAGTTCAGCCCTGACTCGAAAATCAACTTCTATTTTCCTTTCACCCAGCCCAGGCTGAAGCGTACTCGTTCATCGTCAAAGGCGCCGGTCATCTCTTTGCAGTGAGGCGAAATAAAAGGAACAGTATTGCCCTCGTCAATCAGGCGAATGGTTGCATCGACCGGATTGAGGCGGACGTTGAGTTGTTTGGGAATAATTTAGGCATGGGAGGACATGGGCGCGATTTTACCACCGGATGCAGGATGAAATAAGAAAATCGCTTCCGCGAGCACCCTTGACAAAAAATACTAACTCGTTTATTATTTGCGCCGTTGCAAAATAATAACTGGTAGACTAATTATGTCGGTCCGCTTTGCCATCCTCGGTTTGCTTGCTCAAAAACCCCGCCACGGATACGAACTCCGGGCGGCATTTGAAGCCGTCGTCGGCGGAGACGCCAACTGGGCTGTGAAGCCTGCCCAAATTTACACCACGCTGGAACGGCTGGAGGAAGCCGGGCTGGTGGAACGCTCCTCAGATCTGGGGGAAGGGGATGAACCCTCCCGGCGTGTGTACGCCATCACCAGTTCTGGGTACGCCGCGCTGAAAGAGTGGTTCGCCCAGGGCGTCACCCCGGACCACCAGCGGGATGAATTCTTCGTCAAACTGATGACGGCCCTGGTCTCCGGCGAAGGCAGACTGGATCGGATCATCCAGACCCAGCGGGCGCACCTGTTTCAGGACCTCCACGCGGCAACTTCCCTGCGGGATTCATACAATCCGCGCAAAGAATTGGCCCAAATACTGCTCTTGGATAAGGCGGTGATGCACCTGGAGGCCGACCTGCGCTGGCTGGATATTGCAGAGATGCGGGTGGAGGAAGTGAAGGGCCAGCCGCTGCCGGAGCCGGAAATCCGCCGTCGAGGTCGCCCGCACAAAGTGATAACAGATTCTGTTGACCCACCGGGAAAGACAGTAATACACAGGAAGTAGTAAAAGAATGCAGCTTTTTTTCAAATACAGATCATCAATTTAAAAAAGTAATCCAACAAGGAGTCTCCGATGTCACTCATTCAAACTGAAAACCTGACCAAAACCTACGGCTCTGGCGAGACTGCCGTCACTGCCCTCGACCATGTCGGCATCCAGGTCAAAGAAGGTGAATTTGTCGCTGTGATGGGCCCCAGCGGCTGTGGCAAGTCCACGCTGTTGCACCTGCTCGGTGGACTGGATCGCCCCAGTGAGGGCGGCGTCAGCATCGACGGAACTGCCATAGCTGATATGAAAGACGACGATCTGACCAAACTTCGCCGCAAGCGCATTGGATTTGTCTTCCAGTTCTATAATCTTATCCCGGTGTTGACCGCAGTTGAAAATGCCGCCCTTCCTGTGACACTGGATGGGGTTAAACCTGCCGAAGCGAAGAACCGGGCTGCTGAATGGCTCACCCGCTTCGGCCTGGGTGACCGGCTTGCCAGTCGCCCCGACCAGCTCTCTGGCGGGCAACAGCAGCGCGTGGCCGTTGCCCGTGCCCTGGTGTCCGAACCGGCCCTCATCCTTGCCGACGAGCCCACCGGCAACCTCGACACCCGCTCTGGCGATGAGATTGCCAGCCTGCTGCGCCAGGTAACCAAAGAATACGGGCGCACCGTGGTCATGGTGACGCACGATCCGCGCATCGCTGCCTATGCCGACCGTATTATCTTCCTTAAGGACGGTAAAGTCGTGGATGAGACCCAGCTGGACCGCAAGGGTGCGGCGGAAAAAATTGCTAATAAAATAAAGGAGATTGGAGATTAGGCAGCAGAGTTTGGAGAATAGGGAACAGTCGCCTCATTCATCGCCTGTTCTGCTCTCTGACCTTCTGCTTTCCACCTTCTTCCTCCAAAGGAGAATCTTATGAACCTCCAACTCACTCTCGCTTGGCGTTACCTTAACGGGCGCAGACTGCGCACTTTTCTGACCACTCTTGCCGTCGTTTTCGGCGTGATGCTCATCTTCGGGATGAACATCATCCTGCCGACCATGCTCGAAGCCTTTCAGGCCAACATAATGGCCGCCGGCAACTTGGTTGACGTGACCGTGACCCACAAGTCGGGTAGCGGTTTCCCGATGGCTGTGGCCCACGAACTGGATGGCATCGCCGGAATCCGCGCTGCCTCCGCCTCGCTCGAGCGGACCGTCAATCTGCCCGCCGATTTCGTGGACGGCAATCCCAGCAAGCCGGATGGCATCACCGCCCTCGGCCTGATCGGTGTGGATCCCGAAGCGGCCCAATCGCTGCATGCCTACCTCGTCCAGGTTCCGGGCCGCTTCCTGCAGCAGGGCGACACAAACGCAGCCGTCATTTCACAGACCCTCGCTGATGCATATGGCGTCAAACTCGGAGCCATGATCAAAGTGCCATCGGTCAGTGGCACTGAAACCCTGACCGTGGTCGGCATCCTGCCGCCGCGCACCCTCCCCGGCAACGAGGAAGTGCTCGTGACCCTTTCCCAGGCCCAAACCATGACCGGCCAGTCAGGCCAGATAAACACCATAGAGGTTGCCCTGACGACCACTGATGAAACTTTGCGGAATCAAACAGTGACCTCCATTGAGTCCGCTCTGGGGAACGAGTACCAGGTTGGCGCCCTCCAGTCTGGCTCCGAAATGTTTGCCAGCATAAAGATGGGCCAGGCGGCTTTCAACATGTTCGGCGTGCTGGCCCTGTTCATGGGTGGGTTCATCATCTTCAATACTTTCCGCACTGTGGTGGCCGAGCGGCGGCGTGATATTGGCATGCTGCGCGCCCTGGGAGCCAAACGCGGCACCATCACCGGCATGATCCTGGTCGAAGGCTTGCTGCAAGGGCTGATTGGCTCAGGCGTCGGCCTGCTTCTGGGTTACCTGTTCGCGGCAGGTATCGTCCGTCTCATGCAACAACCCCTGAGCGCATTCATCCGTCTGACGTTGGGCAGGCCGGTGGTTTCCCCAACTCTGGTCATTAACTCGATTCTGATCGGAGTCGGGATTACCGTCCTGGCCGGGTTGATCCCGGCTAGCACTGCCAGTAAGATCACGCCGATGGATGCCTTGCGCCCCTCTGTAGCCGAAGTGGAATATAAGCGCCGCGCCGGCGCCGGGTTTATCGCTGGCCTGGTTATGATCGGGTTGGCCCTCCTGGCGCTTGCTTCCGGGAATATGAGCCTCATTTCCGTGGGCGGCCTCCTGTTCCTGCTTGGCCTGATACTGGTCGCCCCGGTCCTGCTGCGCCCGATTGTCTTCGTATTCGGCCGGCTGACCGCGCTGGTGTATGCGCGTCAAGGTACCGGTGACCTGGCCCAGGGCAATCTGACCCGCCAACCCTCGCGGGTGACCATTACCGCCAGCGCCACCATGATCGGCCTGGCTATCGTCGTGGCCCTGGGTGGCATGAGCACCAGCCTCAACGGGATGATGAGCAGGGTGCTGCATAAAAGCTTGGGCAGTGATTACCTGTTCATACCTCCGTCCGTTTCGATCTGGAACAGCGATATGGGAGCCGGATCGGGATTCACAGACCGGTTGAAGGCCATCCCCGGCATTGGCGACATCAGCACCTTGCGTTTTGCCGCAAGTACCTTCAACGGCCAGGCCATATCCCTGCTGGGCATCAATCCCGTAACCTATCCCAAAGTCGGCGGACTTGATTTCAAGCAGGGAGACGAATCGGCCTATACCGCTCTCGCCAATGGACGGAACATGATTGTCAACGGTGCGTTTCTGATGTCGATCCCGGTCAAGGTGGGGGATTCCATCGAACTGGCGACGCCCAATGGCCCGCAGACGTACACGATCGTTGCCAACGCCTCCGACCTGCTGAATGCCAAAGTTGTCACGGCTTTTATCTCGCAAGCCAACCTGGCAGCCGATTTTGGCCGCACCGATGATTTATTCATCCAGATGAATCTCAAGCCCGGCGTGACACTCGACAGCGTGGACGCACAGATCAAAGCGGTGGCTGCCGATTACCCGCAATTCACCGTCATCGCCGGCAAGGCTTATATCGATCAGATGATGCAACTGCTGAGTGCGGTCTTTATCGGCATGTATTTCATGCTGGCTTTCCTGGCTTTCCCTTCCCTGATTGCCATGCTGAATACCCTGGCCATCAACGTGCTTGAGCGGACGCGCGAGATTGGCATGATCCGAGCCGTGGGCGGCACCCGGAAACAGATTCGCCGGATGGTGGTAGCCGAGGCGCTACTGCTGGCTTCCGTCGGGACGGCTTTCGGTATTTTCTCGGGCATGTACCTGGGCTATGTAATCGTCAAGGCTCTGGGTGTGCTCTTCCCGATGGAGTACTCTTTCCCGCTCGCGGGCGTTCTGGCTGGAATTGCCATTGGCTTGCTCTTCGGGGCATTGGCAGCCGTCATCCCGGCGCGGCAGGCAGCCAGGTTACAGGTGGTGGAAGCCCTACGATATGAGTAAATAGGGGAATGGTAATAAGGAATAAGAAACCAACCGACCGGGAGCCTAAGCTCCCGGTCGGTTTCATTATTAGGGGGTGATCTACTCCTGGCACTTTGGGCAGAAATAGCATGCCCCACCCAGGTACTGCATTTTTTCCACCGTCCGTCCGCACTGAGGACAGGGCTTCCCGGCTGCGTGGCTGTCCATTAAACGGGCGTAGCCGCCGGGTTTGCCAAACAGGTCAGTTTCGTCGTTCCGGCCACCCTTCTTGATCACTTCGCGGACTGTGCCCGTGACAGCCTTGTACAGATCGGCGCGCTGGTCGGGGATCAGGTCCGCCAGGGTGCGGCGGGGATGGAGACGCGCGTTGAACATGATGTCCTGCGCAATGGCGTTGCCCAGGCCGGGGATGAGCTGGTCCTGAGTCAGCAGGCTTTTGACGCTGCGTTTCTCACCCTGCAGAAGTTCGTCGATCAGGGCAGTGAAATAGACGAAGGTGAATTCCGGGTCGACCGGGGTGGGGCGCATGCCTTTGATGGATTTGCGCTCCATTTCCTGGCCGGCTTCATAGAGTTCGAACGCGCCCCACATCTGGGTCAGGCCGGTCAGGATGGAACCGTCTACGAAGGTGATGAACAGGTGGTATTTTTCGGGGAGTTTCGTCATGGGCGCATGATAGAGCAATTTTCCACCGCATTCCCCAAACAGGAGCACAAGCCCCGGCTCTAGGGGAACGAATAGCCACTTGCCCCTGGCGCGTGCTTCGCCGACAGATTTTCCCTTGGTCAGGCGTGTGAATTCCTCGGGCTTGCGGTTATACCATACGAACTTGTGCGGTGAGTTCCCCAACTGCCCCTTTAAAATGGTTTTCCCCTTCAGGGTCGCGTTGATCTGTTTCGACAGGGTGATGAATTCGGGTAATTCGAACATGTCCGCCTCCATTAGGATCCTCTCTTGGATTATGGTGAACCAGACGGAATAAGAACAAGAATTCTAAATTGTCTAACCCCCGAAATTACACATCGGACTAGGGTGCCTTATGGATGATCAGGCGGCATTCTCCTCTGGAGTTTCCTCATCAACCAGCACTTACTTCATACTTTCGGACGGTTTCTCCGCGGTGAGGGGTTTTGCCTTGCTTCCCAGGATACGGAAGGCCACCGCCCCAACCACGAGCGGGAACCAGAAGGTGATGAACCGGTAGGTCAGGGTGATCAACGCCGCGGCCTCTAACTTGACCCGCAGGCTGGTGAGAACCAGGGTCATCACCCCTTCCATCACCCCCAGCCCCGACGGGGTCGGGGAGACGATCAGGAACAGATAACTGATGGCGAACCCGCCCACGAGTGTCCCAACGGTGAAAGGCGTCCCCAGGGCAAGGAAAGTGAAAGCCAGCACGCAGAGGAGCAGGGCAAAATTGTTCAGGGAGTACAGGAATGGCCAAAGCAGTTGCTTGCGTTTACCGCGCAGCATGGTAATCCCCTCGGCGATCTCTTGGGCGAAGAAGTGGGCCCGTTCCTCCTGCAAATAATTCCGGTGGATGAAAGGCCGCATGATACGGTTGACGAAGCGCGCCAGCCTGGCCAGCGCACTTCCCAGCCGTTCCGCGGATTTATAACCCAGGTACAAGAGGAAAGCCACGCCTACTGCGATGGCGAGCAGGATGGCGGCGGCCGTCAGTTCACCGGCGTTGAGATTGTTGCGTCGGAGCAGGACGATCAAGCCGAGCGCCAAAACGCAGAAGAAGGCCAGGTAATCGAAAAGAATATACAACACCCCCACCACTGTTACCCGGCCGGTCGAGTGGTTCCGCCGCTGGGCGTCATCCAGGAAAATGGCCATCCCACCGATGCCCACACTGGGGGCTACCACGTTGATGAAATTGGCCGCGGTTGCCACCAGGACGAGATGAGAACTGGCCTCTTTCAGCCCCACCAGGCGGTACAACACGCTGTATACCGTCGCGGAGTTGTACAACCAGATGAGTTCGATGATCACCGCGGCGATCAAAAAGCGGTAGTTGCTGTGTTGAAGGGTATCTAGGATGGTCTGCAGTTCTGAAAAACGAAGGACGACAAATCCAATGGCAAGGAGCAGAACCAATGCAACGATGATTTTCCTCATGCCGGAATTATACTGGATTTTCCTGATTCACTGAAATTTCCCAAATGGGATGGCCGGGCGCGGATGAACACCGATTTTCATAAAGAATGGGTGGTTTTCCATATAAAATTCTCACCTTTCTCCATTTCCCCAACAAAATGCCTCCGGCAGACCAATGTCCTGTGGGAGGCATTCAGGTTGATTCAGCTCTTCTCGGTCATCTGCGGCGGCGCCCCAGGCCTCCGACCAGACTGACATAGTAGAGCAATTGCAGCACCGCCGTTACCAGCGCAGCCACGTATGTCAGCGCGGCAGCGGTAAGCACGGTATTGACACCTCGCTGCTCGTCGGGGCCAGTGATAATGCCGGTATCCGTCAAAAGGCGGCGGGCGCGGGCAGAGGCGTTCAATTCCACCGGCAGAGTCGCCAGGGCAAAGAACGCCCCACTGGCGAAGATCAAGACACCCAGCCAGGCGATATTTGTTCCCAGCACCATGCCGGTATAGTTCAAAAATAATCCAACCATAACCAGGATCCAACCCAGGGTTGAACCGATATTAACCATCGGCACCAGCGCGGCACGAAAGCGCAGCGGAAAATACCCTTCCGCATCTTGCTGGGCATGACCGAGTTCGTGGGCGGCGACGGCCAGCGAGGCCACGGATGTATTCTCGGCGACACCCTGTGACAGATGCAGTATCTTGGTACGCGGGTCGTAATTATCGGTCAGGTTCCCAGCGACGTTCTGGACCTGAATCCCATACAGCCCGCCGCGGGCGATCAGGCGCTGGGCGGCCTCGGAGCCAGTCAACCGGCTGCGAGCCATGACCCGGCTCCACTTCTGGTAAGCAGACCTGACGTACCAGGAGGTGATCAGCATCAGCAGGAAAGCCGGAACCATGAAAAGCAGGTATTGAGGGTTATAAAACATCATCTCTCTCCTTTCGTCCAACCTGTCCAACAGGTTTGAGGTTTGACCGGTTGGACAGGTATACTTTGTAATACTTTACGGTTGCGGATGCAACAGCAATTGCATGGCCGCATCCAACTGTGGGTCGCGATCGGCTGTGATATCGGCCTGAGTCATCGTGACGACCACATCCGGTGTCAGCCCAATCTTGTCGATGGTGCGGCCATTGGGGGTCAGCCATTTGGCGATGGTGATGCGAGCGGTGCCACCATCCGAAAGTGGGAGCCAGTTCTGCACTGAGCCTTTGCCGTAGGTTAATTCGCCGACCAGTTTGCCGCGCCCATTGTCTTGGATTGCGCCGGAGACGATCTCAGAAGCCGAGGCTGTATTGCCGTTCACCAGCACCACCATGGGGATGGTGGTCGCCAGTCCACCGGGGGTGGCGTCATGCGGGGATTTCGTACCGTCGCTGTACTGTTCGGTAACGATAACACCATGATTAATGAATTCAGAAGCAACCGCAATACCCGCGTCAAGATAGCCGCCGCCATTATCACGCAGGTCGAGAATCAAGCCGCTTGGATTCTTGATCATTAACTGGCTCAGCTGGTCGTGGAAGTCGGTCGCGGTGGTATTGCCAAACACCGTGATTTGGATGTAACCGATATTGTTATCCAGCATTTTGCTTGTGACGCTGGGGATGACGATATGGGCACGTGTGAGGGTAAATTCAAGGGGCTTTTCAACACCAGTGCGTTGTATTGTCAGGCGGACTTCGGTTCCTGCCGGCCCCATAACCTTTGTCATTCTGACCAGGTCCGGGTCCATACCGGTCACATCCAGACCGTCCACAGCGATGATCTGGTCTCCGATTTGCAGACCTGCCTTTTCAGCAGGATATCCGGGGATGGGTTTGGTAATGGTTAGATAATCGCCTCTCGTGTCCACGTAAGCACCGATACCATCATATTCGCCCTGCATGGATAAATTGGCATCGGTTGTCTCCTGTGGAGTCCAGTACCCTGTATGTGGGTCGCCCAGGGCGTCCATCATGCCGCGGATCGCGCCCTGGACAAGTTTGACGTTGTCCACCGGCTGGTCCACATAGTTCTGGTGGACGAGGTCCCAAGCTTGCCAGAAGGACGCAAACTGCGACTGCAAATCAATCGGCGTGCCGCCCTGATTATTGCTGGGGGTTGTCGTAAGTGTTGGTACAGAGACAGGCTTCAGAGCTGGGATGAAATTTCCAACAACGAAGCCGCCACCAAATACGCACACGACCAGGACAATCGCCACAAAAACGATTAGAACTGAACGCAAGGTTTTATTTTCCATGGAAATCTCCCTTAAATAGTACGTAACTATATCATCCCTGGATTAAAGCAAAATGAAATATATTTCTCCGAGGGAAAAAGCGACTGAAGTTGCACCTACGCTGAAATTCTAGCAGCCTGGTGTAAGAGCAGCATTAGATTCGCATGCCGAGTAAACCGGGTAAATCGGTCCATTTTTTGAGGGATGCGTCGGCATCCTCGCCTGCGGCCTCTTTTCCCACCAGGATGGTATACAAACCCAGGCTGCGGGCGGCACGTGTGATGCGGGCCTGGTCGTCGAGAAGGGCGCAGGTGCGCGGGTCTGAGCAGCCAGCGGCTTGCAAGGCGAGTTCAAAGGCTTCCGGCATCGGCTTGCAGTAAGGGGCAAGAGTATGCACATCCAGAATGCCATCGAATAACCCCTGCAGTCCCAGGACGTCCAGCACCCGGTTTGCATGGAGGCTGTCGGCGTTGGTGAAGATATATTTGCGGGCCGGGAGGGCTTCGATAACCCCGCGTAGTTCCGGGTCAGGGTGGAGATGCGCTTCCAGCGGCAAATCATGGACGAATGCCAAATACTCATCCATATCCACTGTGTAGTTTGCCTGCAGCCCGCGCAGCGTGGTTCCGTACTCGCGGAAAAACTGTTCGCGCAGCTCCTCGATTTGTTCAGGCGGAAACCCCATCCGCTCGTGCATGAAGGCGTTGATGCGCTCACGGATGGCTGTCCATAACCCGCTGGAGGTTGGGTAAAGCGTCTCGTCGAGGTCGAAGAATAAGGTGTTAAATTGCATGGGACAATTATAAACCGCCATGTCGCCAAGACGCGAAGCTCGATTTAAGTTGCCAGGAGGTTCTTGGCAGCCCATCGATTCCATTGGCGTCTTTCACGCCTTGGCGGGAAGAAGAATTTTTGAAGTAGAATAAAGGCATGACCATCCGTGTGTTACCACCCGAAGTCGCCTCGCAAATTGCCGCCGGAGAAGTGGTGGAACGCCCCGCCTCGGTGGTGAAGGAACTTTTGGAAAATGCCCTGGATGCCGGGGCGAAATCCGTGATTGTGAATATCACCGCTGCGGGCAGGACTCTGATTCAGGTGGCTGATGACGGCGCTGGCATCCCGGCTGACGAGTTGATGCTGGCAGTCGAACGGCATGCGACCTCAAAACTGGTTTCTGCCGAAGACCTGTTCCGGATCACCACCCTAGGTTTCCGCGGCGAGGCGCTGGCTTCGATTGGCTCGGTTTCGCGTCTGACCATCACTTCGCGGACGGCGGATTCACCTGCCGGAGCGCGCTTGCGTCTGGAAGGCGGGATCACCAGCAAGCTGGAAAAAGTCGGTTCGCCGGTGGGGACGGTGGTCAGCGTGGAAGAACTCTTCTACAACGTGCCGGCACGGCTTAAGTTCTTGAAGCAGGACATGACCGAACGGCGGGCGATCGACGCCCTGCTGAGGCGTTATGCCCTGGCCTACCCGCAGGTGCGCTTCAAAGTGGCGGAAGGGAATACCCCTTCCCTGCAGACCAGCGGCGATGGCGACCGCCGGGCGATTCTGGCCGCCCTTTTCGGCGTGGATACGGCCCGGCAAATGCTGGATGTGGTAGCGGAAGAAGACGGCTTCAAATTATCCGGTTTTATCAGCCCCACCGCGTTGACGCGCTCCAACCGCAAGGAAATCACCTTCTTTATCAATGGACGCTGGGTGCAGGATACACCCCTGAATGCTGCTTTGCTCCAGGCTTATCACACGCTGTTGATGGTGGGTCGTTACCCGTTGGCGACGCTGTTCCTCGAGGTCCCGCCGGAGGAAGTGGATGTGAATGTACACCCGGCCAAGGCCGAAGTGAGATTCCGGAATCCCGATAAAGTCTTCAGTTTTGTTCAACGTTCAGCACGGCGGGCTTTGCTGGCATATGCTCCGGTCCCGCAAGGGACCCTGCAGAATTTGTGGGGGAGTGCGCCTTCCCAGCGGCAGGTGGACCCGGCGTGGAGTCTGGTTCATGCTGAGCAGTCAGCGGTCAAAGGGCAGGAGGCAGAAGGCATCCAGCCGGCAACGGTCATCACGCAACCATCTGTGTTTGAAAAAGTACCGCTCCTGCGTCTCATCGGGCAGGTCGGCGCAACTTATCTCGTCGCCGAAGGCCCGGATGGGTTGTATCTGATTGACCAGCATGCTGCTCATGAGCGCGTTTTGTTTGAGAAGTTAATGGCCCAGCACGAACTGAAGGCCATCCCCTCGCAGGCGTTGCTGACGCCGGTGGTGGTGCACCTGCCCCCCGCCAGCGCCAAATTGCTCGAAGACCAGGTGCCGGTTTTACAGCACTTTGGTTTCCATGTTGAACCGTTTGGGCAGAACAGTTATCAGGTGCGCGCCATGCCGAGCCTGTTTGTCGACTCAGACCCGGCAGCAGCCCTGCGCGCCCTGGTGGAAGATTTCGAGGAAGACGAAACCCCGCTCCAGAATGAACTCGAAGCCAAAATTGCCGGGCGCGTCTGCAAGCGGCTGGCGATCAAGGCCGGGCAGATTCTCTCCCCCGAAGAACAACGCGCCCTGCTGAACGACCTGGAAACCTGCGCCTCGCCGCGCACCTGTCCGCATGGCAGACCGACGATGATCCATTTGTCTGTTGATACGCTCGAGCGGCAGTTTGGGAGGAAGGGGGCTCGGTAGGCGCTCAGCGACGCTGCGCCTCTACCGTCGTCGGGCCATGCTGCGGTTGCTGGAGCGCGGGGAAGTGGACTCAACCGTGCCAATAGCAGATAGCTATCCGTTAAGGCGGTCATTGGTGGTGTACAAAGACGCAAAAAAACAGGGTATGTTAAAGATATTGTTGGGATAAAAAATCGGGATGCAGTTCAGGCACTGCATCCCGATTGGTTTATGCGCCCCTCGTCAGTTGAGGGAACATCCAGATCTAGGATCGAAGCCAGGTCGCTGGTAAGGTCAATCAGGCGCCAGTCCCCCTCGAGGGAGATATCATGGTTGATTATGTCCCTTTTGCTTTTCAAACTCCAGCATTGTCTCGGCCAGCTTGGTATATTGCTGAGCGGTCAGGCTGTCGGGGCGGGTGGAAATAGCCGTGGTCTTCATACGGGTGGCTGAATAATGCAGTTCGGGTGCGGGAGTGATGGCGATCAGCGGGACCTGGCCGAGGAGTTCTTCCATTTGCGCCATATTGAGCTGAGTATCCGAGCGAATGCGGTTGACTACAATGGCTTGGATATTTTCCTTGCTGCCTGTCAGGTCTGCAAGATCGTTGATGAGCGCCTT
>JBGPQK010000032.1:0-31141 GCA_041489005.1 Anaerolineae bacterium | reverse complement strand
CGCCACCGCTCATTCCGTTCTTTGGCCCATGGCAGGCAACCGGGGTGCAGATAGGCGAGGGGCTGATTACGATTGGGTTCCTGTTATTGATTCCAATTCACAGTCGAAAGAAAAAGGAAGAACGCTGAGAACTGGGGGAACCAATTTTAACAAAAAAAACCACCTATCTGGGTGGTTTTTTTTCACAGTGCCCCCGTGGAGATTCGAACTCCAGTTTTAGCCTTGAAAGGGCCACGTCCTGGTCCACTAGACGATGGGGGCTTGTTCGAAGGGCAGAGCGGCAGGATTTTACCATCCCCTCCCGTACCGGTCAAGTAATTGATCAAGCCTGTTCATTTTCCGTGACCAATGCCAGCAAGTCCACCCACCGGCGGTTGAATTGGCATTCACCACTTCCATGAAAGAAGTGGCCAAATCTTTCATCATACCGACCACGCCGGTGTTGGGACCTATCCTTTTTTCCACCACCCGATAACTTAGCATAACAAAGTCAGCTGAAAGCAGACAATGTGCAACGTTAGATTCAGGTTTATTTCTACAATTTGATCGAGGTCAGTCTCGGATAGGTCGCGCTCCGTTACGTTTTTCAAGCGGAGGGCGTATTCTCCGCTTTGAGCCGGACACTTTGCCTGTCTCCGGGTTTAGGATAGCAACCAGCCAAGAAATGGCTTGCGTGTCGTACTCACGCCGTCCACATACATCACATACCCAGGCCGGGAAGTTGGGGACGGTAACGAGTTCTTCGTCGAGCCAGGTGAAGTAGGTGATGTGCCGCAGGTGCATCACACCGGCCTGGCATTCAGTGCATTGGTATGAAACCCGGGGTTCTTCGGTCATTGGGTACCTTTCAGGGACTCGTTCAGGATAGATACTCCCGCACTCGATCCAATGCGATTCGCACCCGCGGCGATCATCGCCAGCGCGTCCTTGCAGGTGCGAATTCCTCCCGCGGCTTTGACGCCGGTTCCGGGTCCAACCACGCGGCGCATCAGATCCACATCCTCCACCGTCGCACCGCTCGGACCGAAACCTGTCGAGGTCTTGACGAAATCCGCCCCAGCGGTCTGGGCCAGCAAGCAGGCCAGGATCTTCTCACGGCGGGTCAGTAGTGCAGCCTCAATGATCACTTTGACCCTGGCTCCGCGCCCATGGGCCTCCTGTGCCACGAACAAGATATCATTCAGCACCAGGCCATAGGCATCACCCTTAAGCGCACCAATATTGATCACCATATCCACTTCGTTCGCACCGTTCTCGATCACGCGGCGCGCTTCGTAGACTTTATCCTCGGGCAGTATCGCTCCGAGCGGGAAGGCGATTACCGCGCACATGCCCACGCCCGAATCTTTGAGCAGACCGCGAGCCAGCGGCACATATACCGGGTTAACACAGACTGTGGAAAAATGGTATTGACGGGCTTCCTCGCATAATTTTTTGACCTGCCCGGCGGTCGCTTCCGGCTTGAGCAGGGTATGGTCAATCCATGCAGATATTTCCGCACCGACCGGTCTGGTCAACGGCAACGGCAACGGCGGGGCGGGGAGCTCCCGTTCATAGGAATCTGCCAGGATAAGAACTTCTCGCAAGGACTGCATGATTACTACGGGGCGGCCACAACAGATCGGTGCTGCTGGATGATCATGAAATGAGCAAAAGGCCAGTAGACCACCAGTGCCTTGCCGAGGACATTTTCTTCCGGTAGGAAGCCCCAGGCATGTGAATCTGCCGAGTTATTGCGATTATCTCCCAGCACAAAGAGCTGGCCTTCAGGAACCGTCCATTCGTTAGAATAATCCGGGGGGGCAGCGATATAAGGTTCTAACATCGGGACATCGTTGATATAAACTGACCCGTTGGCGATCCTGACCGTCTCCCCGGGTAGGCCAATAATCCGTTTGATGTAATCTTCGTAATTATCGGCAAAGCCAGGCAGGCCGAACAGTCGTTGCCAGAAAGGGGCATCAGGATACATCGGGGGTCGGAAAACAATAATATCGCCTCGCTGGTAATCGCCCAACTTGTAAGACAGACGGCTGATCAGCACATATTCGCCATTATCCAATGTGGGAAACATCGAATAGCCTTCCACACGCACACGGGCAGAAATGACATTGATCACCAGGAAAAGGATGACCGCCAGCCCCACCGTTTCCAAAATTTCACGCAGAAACTGCTTCCATTCCTGCCTGGCAGGGGTAGCTTCCGGCGCAGGCTGGGTTTCGTTTTCAGGAGAAAAATCGGTCAAAAAAGCCTCCGCAGAGGATTATACCATTTGCAAGTTAGACCTTCCCCCAGGCGAAAACCGTTGTTACGTGGAGTACGCGCTCGCCCCGTTCCCAAGCCTGCTCATCCAATACCTTCATCCTAAGGACTTCCTGCGCCGGGACCGATCCATTCAAGTCGGCCTCCAGAACCGCCCATTCCAGGTTCCGTTCCTCAGGTGAGGGCGGACGCTCCCCGCCCCCGCGCCCCGTGCTGGAATCGGGACTACCCCGCAGGGTTCCTGTTTCGATGGGCTGGATACCCGCCTGCCGGAACAAGTCCGCCAGTCTGCCTCCCAGCCCCGGGTCCGCACCCTGCCGGCGCAGGGACTCGGTCTGCCAGCGTCCGAGCGGAGCAAGTGCCTCGGGCTTATCCACGCGGGAGTCGTAGTCCGGTTCGGCCAGAGCCAGCACGGCCCCGCCGGAGCGGGTGACACGTTTCATTTCTAGGAGGGCCAGCAATGGATCACGCACCCACAGCAGGAGGAAGTGGCAAAAGGTGATATCAAAAATTCTGGAAGGATATGGCAGCCCCAGCGCATTCCCGCAGGTGAGCACCGCAGTTGGGGCATGCCTGCGCGCCTCAATAAGACGGGCAGATTCCAAGTCCAGCCCGTGGATGGCGGCAGGTGTGGCAAGGTCGGATAAGATTGCTCCCGTCCCGCAGCCGACTTCCAGCACCCGCTGTGCCCGGGTCAAACCGGCGAGTTCGAAGAGGTAGACACGCAGGTCACGCGTCCAGACGGCTTGCTGGAGAAAACGACTATGCCAGTTCATCCTCTTCCCAGTTCAAAATGAACTTGACTTGCCCGTCGATTTCGGGGGAATGAGGGTAGATGAGGCTCTGCGCCGCTCCGTGGTACAGTGTGCGTAAATGACGCAAGGCCTCCGCAGGCTTCATCCCGTGGCGAACGAGGTAGCAGCCGACGGTGATGCCGGTGCGACCAACACCGCCGACGCAATGGAGATACACTTTACGACCTTCGGAAAGTGCCGTGTCAAGGGCATCCAAAGTAGCAACCATCGTCTCGTGGGAAGGCACGTGAAAATCAGGCAATGAAAAGCGCTGGTGACGGATCTCTCGTCCATCGTATGCGGCTTCTTCACGCAGCATGGAAAAATACGGCGGGCGCTCGCCTTCGCAGGTCAAGTCGATGAAGGTGTCGAACCCGGCATTGAAGAAGGCGGTGAGGCGCCGGCGGGTGCCGAACTCATCATGGGGCAGGGCGGGATACTCGCCCGCCAGGAACTGGTCGGGGAGCACCCAGTAGGATTCAGGGATCGGTTTAGCGTTCATGGGATGCGAATATACACTTCCAGAATTCCAGGAGATTTCAAGCTGGTGAGGGCAATTTTATATTCTCCGGCCGGCAGGCGGTACTGGTACTGGCTGACACTGGCTTCACTGGAGAAATCTTCGCTGTGCAAGAGCATGAGCGGATCACCCTGTGGCGGGACCAACATCACTTCAATATAGCGGGTTTCGATACCTGTAATCCGCAGGAAGATCGCCGCGTCGCCTGCTTTGGCCAGGTTGATTAAGGCAATGGTCTCCACCTGCGTGTCCCGCCCGGAGAGGTCGATTGTGGCGGCGAGTTCATAACCCTTCGGCGGTTGGGCGGGATCGCTGCCCAGGGTGGATGTGACCAACATCCCCGCCCCGGCCAGCACAGCAATAATCACCACTCCCACCAACGCCCATCGCCAAACCGGAAACGATTTGGCGTTGCTGGTGAACAGCACACGCAGTGCCGTCTGCATCCTCTCGATGTGCAATGCGAACAAGAGCCAGCCGCCTGTGAAAAGGGCCAGAGCGCTGAAGGCCACCACCAGCGGCGGCAGCCCGCTGTTGGCGATGAATTTGGTCACATCGTCGCCGACAGGCGCGCTGTTCTTGAAGTACAAGAAGGGGATGATGACCCAGGCCAGCAGGGAGCATAACGTGCCGGCGGAGGAAATAAATTTCGTCCACTGGGCCAGCGTACTGCCTTTCTTCGGCAGCACTAGAATCAGGACCAGCCAGGTCAGTAGTGGCAGCCCGGTCCCGCTTACGTTGATGACAGCAGACTGGGAGCGGTTGAATCCTCCGTCAATGTTGACGTGGGCGCCCAGGTTGAAGAAGTTAACGTCGAATTCGCTAATCCGTCCGCCGAACACCAGACCGGCCAGGGCATGCCCCCCTTCGTGCAGGGTGGTATATGCCAGCGCGACCGCCAGGGCAATCAACAGCGTGAAACCAGCAAATTTGAGGCGATCGGCAGTGGAAATCATCGTTTCTCTATAAAGGGGCACAGGTTTGAAAGGATCTGCTCGCGCAGTGCAACCAGTTCAGGGTATTCGTAGAAGAACAGGATTTTCTGGTCGGCGATGGTCGTACCGGACGGCTTGGGGACAAAAATATAAACCATAAATGTCTCGGCGATGTCTTCAGAGGGACTGGTAGCAGCGTATTCCGAGACAAACTGGCTGGAATATTTATGGTAGAAGTGGCTTATTTTTAGGTTAAGCAGATCCTGGTCCGTTTCGGCATCAATAGCCTGCCATTCATTGTAAATTCTGGGCCAAAAATGGTTGAAGAAGGTATTGAGATATGAATTCGATTTGCTACACCCTTCAACCGTGAAATAGTTGGGACAGGTGGCGGCCTCCCGATCATAGGTCTGCCGGTTAACGGGATCCACAAAAACCAGATTGTCGGTCGTGACCTGGGAATCATTGAGGGTGAGCAAATGGGCGAATTCATGGATGACGGTCGTTGCAAGGTCAGGGAAGTTGCCCCCGTCAATAAGGTCAATCTCTAACATCCAATAAGGCGGGCTATCTGTCTGCTCCACTGCACCCAAAGACTCACTGGTACCATCCGTGAAGAGGGAAAAGCCTGTCACCATTGTCCGCTGGTCAGCAGGAATCACCCTGGTGATAAAATTCCAGATCTTTTCCTGCGAAGTAGTATCCTGCTGATAATCTTTTAGGTTATTCGGGACGGAGTCATAGACCGGGTGCGTGATCGTATCACCATTCACTGCATAAGTGACCAGCGTGTATTCTCTGTCCAACTGGGGTCCGCGGTTGGGAGCAGAGACGCTTTCGGATCCCTCCAGCACTTGTTCCAGTTTCTGGTTACATACAGGAACCACATCGCTGGGCGCTGCAACGGCAGTCGGCGCGATCGTCGGCTTCGACGGGGCGGCGACAGGCATATTTCCATAGGAAATGATATTTGTGGGACAACAGAGACAGGCCAGGGTCAAAAGGGCTGCAGCAACGAGAATACCGGCAATGTTCTTCTTCACGGAAGTCTCCAGGATGGAATCTGCCGGGCGGTGCGACCCGGACCCGTTTCCTGCCCCCATTATAAGCGGGATTGTATCATCTCAATAAAAGGGGGAAGTGGGGTGATTAACCCGCAATGGATGGACAATCTCCTCTGGTTTACCCACTAAAAGCAAGCTGAGTGCAATGAATGAGCCCCCCTTCTGCGCCGGCAAGCGGCTTCCTATCCGGCACTGTCCATGCGTACAAAACTCCCTCTCCAGAGGGGTTTTTCCCACCGGGGGAACATTATAAAATATAAGAACGTCAACAATTATGGAGGCAATACCTAATGAAAACATCTTTCTCTCTTCCATTGCTCCTCTTGCTTTTGCTGGCGTCCTGTGTGCCGGCCGTGCCGACGTCAACCGTCTCGCCAAGCTCGGCACCTGTTTCGGTTGGAAGCTGTCTCATCACGCCGCATAATTATGCGAGGCAGGATAACGCTGTTCCGATGGGAGTGCTCGCGAACGTCCCGGGGAGCGAGGACCTAAGTCTTATCTGGCGTGACGGTACATCGCTCGGGGTGTGGCAGACCGGGTTCCTGGTTGCACGCACGAACGCACACGCGGCCGGTTCAGGCGCCGAAAATTTTGAAGCCGTTCCGCTGGTCTTCTTTGGGATTGGCGAAAATGGCCTCATTCACCTTAATGTCACCCTGGGCGGTCAGGTAAGCTCTCTGAAGGAATTCCCACGGACGGTCACCGTCACTGGCCTTATCGGCATCCCCGAGATGCCTGTCTTGGCCTACTCGACCATCGAACCACTCGCGGATGGTTCCGGTGTACGCAGCCAGATCTTCCTGGGCGATTATCAGACCATCGCCGCGGCCAGTCCCATCCTGGAGGTAGACAACGGTGAATCCCGCGTGGCTGTGCCGATGGCCATCCACCGCGAGGTAAACAATACCCCCGATGGGCTGTGGTACACCTTCACTCCGTGGGGTATCGGCGGTGACTCGCTCACCGACCCGCGTTCCGGACTATATTATCTCGACCTGGCAACCGGGGAGAGCCTTGAATTCCTGAGCATGAGCTGCAATTTCTCCGTCCTTTCCACCAGCCAGAATTGGGCTGCCTGGACATCAGACGGCGTGATGTACGCTGCAGATCTTCACACTGGCAAGACAGTCTCCTTCCCGCGCCTGGCCGGGAATGATCGCGGTCCGGTCCACACGTTTATCGGTCCAGGTGATGGTAGCGTGGCCTGGCTGGAAGGGAAGGGTTCGGAATGGGACGGCACACTGGAGACAAACCTGAGGATTGGGACGCTCGAGGGATACCAAATCGGCGAGTACCCACTCTCAGCCTTCGTGGCGCCTTCCGGCTTGGGAGAGGGGATCGCGCTCATGCCACTCGGTTGGATGGCTTCGGAGAACTTCAACGTAGTCCTGGCGGTCTATAATGCCGCCGAGGATCGGGCAGTCCTATTAAGCCTGGACGCCAACACTGGACAGATAACCCGGTTGAGCGAGTTGGGCGAGGGGGGTTTCGCCGGATTCGCCTATCCGTAGAATGGAAGGTGCGCACCCCGGACCCAACTGCTGCCCATATTTGTAAAGAGATTCTGTCTAAGGATTTTTTGCCAACATTGCCTGGAGGATTACCACGGCATCGTGCACCACTTTGGGGCACACTGACTCAGTCACCCCGCTTTCATGCGCTTTTTGAAGTCCTTCCGGGGTGCTGATGTCGCAGCCGATCAGTTCCCGACAGAGAGTGGAGCCGTGCTTTTCTTCAAAATGGTTCATGAACTTCTGGGCGATCCCATACGTGGCGTCTCTGCCACCTGGCGTAGTATAGCCGTATTTAAGGCCGAGGGCCATCAGGCCGCCGGTCACCGCGCCGCAGGTTTTTCCGGTGCGTGCCATCCCTCCACCGAAGGGAGCGGCAATTTTCAGCGCCATTTCATCAGAGAGTCCGAACTCGGACGCAAAAGCCGTAAGCACGGCCTGGCTTCAGGCAAAGCCCTGTGAGAAACGAGCGGCGGCAATTTCAGGGCGATTGGTCATAGAAGGTTCCACCTTATTCTAGGCTGTCAGGGCTTTCATCCCCGTAGATAAACAGGTCACCGATCGATTCGCGCAAATAGTTGCGGCGGATGGCATCCCCAAAGACGGGAGCCACAGAGAGCAGGTGCAATTTGGGGTGACGCCTCTCCGGCGGGATAGGGACGGTATCAGTCGTGACGATTTCGGTGATCTGGGGTACGGCAGCCAGTTTCTCCAGTCCGCCATGCACAAAGACCCCGTGTGTACAAACCACCCAGATTTCCTGGATGCCCTGCTCGATCAGGATTCGGCTGAGTTCCAAGACCGACCCACCAGTGGCAATCTCATCGTCATAAATAATGGCTTTCCGGAAACCTTGCACCGGGCGACCCACCAATCCGCTGATGGTCACCTTGGTGTCTGAGAGGCGCTCCTTGTTTCCGGCCGCGACCGGCAAATTCAAGTCCCGCGCAAACAGCGCAGCCGGCCCGGCTGAGCCCATGTCGGGCGCGACCACCACCGTCTTGGCCAGATGGCGCGATTGGAAGTAATGCCGGAAAACAGGGCGGCTGGACAACGGATCGGTGGGAACGCTGAAAAAGCCGTGGACTTGCGGCGAGTGCAGTACCATCGTCATCACATGCGTGGCACCGGCAGTCCGCAACAGGTCGGCAATCAAGCGGGCTGTGATCGAGATGCGCGGCGCGTCCTTCTTGTCTGAACGGGCGAAGGAAAAATAGGGGATGATGGCATGGACTTCCTTCGCAGATGCAGAGCGGGCGATATCCAGCATCATCAGCAGTTCCACCAGATTGTCGTTGACGGGGGGCGCAAGTGTCTGGACAATGAACACGATACGCGAACGCACACTGGCACCGAGCTGGATGTACAGGTTGTCATTACTGAAACGGCTGACGCGTGTCTTCTCGAGTGGCAGGTTTAGATAGGCGGCAATATCGGCGGCCAGTTGCGGGTGCGAACTGCCACTGAATATGCGAATCTCGTCCGGGTCAAGTGCTGTCTTATTTGTCATTACCATATTCCTGGGATAAGCTGGTAGCGCACCCGCCCGGCGTATTCTTTATACCCATCCAACTCGTTTTGCAGGGTGCGGTCCTCCAACGTGGTGCGGAGGAACAGATTCGCGACCAGCAGCAGCATTGGAATGCAGGCCCAAAGCGATCCAAGCGCAATCGGGAGCATCATGTACGAGACCAGCAGGCTGGCATAGCCCGGATGGCGGACAAAGCGATAAGGTCCGCCGGTCTGGACGGTATGGCCGCGGTCTTTCTGGATACGGACGATGGTGGAGAAGAACTTGTTCGAGACCATCGCCCAGGTGAAGAGAGGATAACTCAAGCCCAGCAGGACGAGGGCGGCAATCTGGACCCAAAACGGGATGGTCCCAGCCCAGCCGAAACGTTCATCCAGACCGGCAAGGATCAGGATAGTGAGGCTGCCAAACCCTGTGATGAACCCGATGATCTTGTCCCAGCCCTTGGCGCCCTCGCCGATCTGTGAGCGTTCCTCCACCAATTCCTTATGCCCGGGCAGGAGTATGGCAGCATTGAAGGCGAGGAATGCGAGGTACTCACCCAGATAAGCCCAGGCGTTCCACCAATTCCATTTCCAGACAGCGACAAACAGGATGGCAGCCTGGATCAGGACGAGAAAACCGATTTGTACAAGTCGTTTGCGGATGGCAGGAGTCATCGTCACTCTTTAAAAAGGGGCGGACATCGTCCGCCCCTCGAAAGAGATACACTAATGGTAAATTTTCTCCCACGGATCTCTCAGGAAATTGCCCAAGATCTGATCGGCTTCGCCCTGGGCGGGGAGGACGTCGCCATCCGGTTCAACGTAGAGCCAGACCTTGCCTGCACCAGAGGGGACTTCATCTTCAATGGTTTCGTGTGCCACCGGGTTCTCGACGGAGTACGGGACCGGCAGGTCCCAGCGCAGGGTCAGGCCAAGACTGGCAGCTTTGTTATGCAAGGCGTGAAGTGCTTCGTGTAAAGAGGCTTCGGAGGCGCCCAGCGAAATACTTTTGACTTCCAATGCCGCCAGTTTTTCAAGGATCTCAACAGCCTGCTTGACATTCATCGGCGTAACCGTCAGGTGTACAGTGGTGTACAGGTCTTCCGGTATTACCGTTTCCAGAGCCTTCCAGGAGGCATTGTCTTCCGGGTCGAGAATGAATAGCAGGTGGTCAAGGCCGGTTTGCAGGAGGGTGTGCAGGTAGGCTTTATCGGCAAGTTTTAGCCCGTCTGAAAGCAGTCCGGTGACCTGACCTATTTTCTCGGCATGGGCGATGAGAGCGGGCAGGTCTTCACGCAGGGTTGGCTCGCCGCCGGTGAAGGTGATGTGCGGGATTCCTACCGCCCAGGCCTTGTTCATGATGGTCTGCCATTCCGCGGTGGTCAGTTCGCGGTCAACACGCTTGGTCGGGGCAAGGGAGGCGTCTGCACTGGCGGGCAGGCGATAGGTGAGAGCGCAGTCGAGGCGCAGGGGCGCAGTCAGGTCGTGGGAGTGCGGCGCGACCCGTTCAAAGTCGAGGAAAGTGGTCGGATCCAGATCCGGGGTATGGATGAGGGTCTGGAGGCGATCGCGGAAGTCCATGTAATCCTT
Organism: Anaerolineae bacterium; assembly: GCA_041489005.1. Taxonomy (GTDB): domain Bacteria; phylum Chloroflexota; class Anaerolineae; order Anaerolineales; family Villigracilaceae; genus UBA877. The sequence continues at coordinate 20,950 of JBGPQK010000032.1, read as the reverse complement.
CTGCGCTTCGGACTGGCTGATGCGGTACCGTTTGGCGATTTTCCTGGCTGTCTCTGCGGGTGATGAGCCTTTCATCATGTGGTAGGCATATTCGGCGGAAGTGGCGTTCAGGTGCAAAACGGTGGCGGCATTGACAATGAGGATGCCGGAACCATCCTTCAGCAGGCGCAAGTGCAGCCGGTAGGGGGGTTCGTCCGGCCCGGACTTGAAGGTATGGGTCCCGGCAGGCAAAGGTTTGTGCTGCTCCGGTTTCTCAGACAAAAGCAGCCCGACCACCACAACCACCAAGGCCAAAACAACTTCGGCCAGCAATCCATATTTTGGAATGAAAGCGCAGGCCACACCCAGCAAAAGAACGAGACCCAAAATTCGAACCACCCTCCCTTGCAGGTTAAAATGGCTGACCTTAACTCTGGCGAGGATGATCCCGAGCAGGCCGAAGACTACCATCGCAAGGCTAAAGAAAATCAACGAAGCGCTTTCGACCTGGCATACTGATGTTGACCGGGACCAGCAAAGGCCATAGAAGAACTTCGAGATTTGCAGAAGGATTGGATTCATCTTTTCCTCTCAATCAGCCGCGCATAAAGTGCGGCATTTCGAATGGGATTTCCAACGAAATTTCGACGAAACCGGCGTATTCGCCATTAAGATACCAGGGGGACTGATAGATGAGTTTCTTGACGCCGTTCTTTTCAATTGTATATACGTTGACCGGACGCTCATCCATCAGGCGTTCAAGTTTGCCGCGCGCCGGGTCGGGGTGGCAATCGAACAAGTTCTTGTCAATGAGGGCACGTCCGCCATCCTTGGCCAAGGTTTTGGCAGCCTTGTCGTTCATCTCAAGGATGATGCCATCCGGGTCACAGACAGTGACCGCGGCAGGGAATTCTTTGATCCAGGCGTTTTCTTTGCTCATAGTCTACTCACGGATGAAATGCGGAATGTCTTGCGGCACTCCAAAAGAGATCTCGACGAAACCGGCATAACGACCTTCCTTGTACCAGGGCGACTGGAAGAAGAAACGTTTCTCGCCGTTTTCGGTGTTGAAGTAGGAATTGGTGGTTTGTTTTTTAAGCATTCCTTCCAGTTTGCCACGAGCCAGGTCGGGGTGGCAGTCGAGCACGTTCGCGCCGAGCAGGTCGCGCCCGCCATCGTCGGCGAAAAGCGCCCCAGCCTGAGCGTTCATTTCGAGAATGATACCGCCGGAATCACAGACCATGATCTCGGCAGGAAGGTCTTTGACCCAAAGCCCTTTGCTCACGTACGCATCTCCAGCGCAACCGGTTCTTCAAACTGCAGCGGACAGCCGCCGCCGCACTCGGCCAGCAAGGTACAACCATTGCATTTTTCCGGTAGAGCCTGGCGTTCACGCAGCCTGACCGCCAGGTCGTGGTTCCAGATGGAGTCCCAGTCGTCAGCCAACAGGTTGCCAAGTTGGTGGTAATACGACTGGCAAGGCAGCACCCCGCCATCCGGTTCTACGCACATGTTATAAAGCGCGGCAGTGCAGCCCTTCACACCCAGGTCAAGCGTCATCGGATCGAAGCCGCAATATTGAGTGGGCGTGTACCAGATAAGACGCTGGCCGCGCGCAGCGGTCTTTTGCCGGGCGACTTCCAGCAACGGCGTCAACTCGGCCTCAGCCAGCCCCGTCCCCACCATCGATCCGCGGCCTGAGTAGATCAAAGCGTTGAGTCCCACCGTGGGGACGCCGGTGTCGGCCAGGAAATCGAGCGTGGCAGGGATGGTATGGGCGTTCGTCCGCAGCATGGTGGTATTGGTCATCACATACAGCGGGCTGGCGAGTGAGTTTTTCAGCCCTTTGACCGTCTGCGGGAAAGCACCTTTGGAACGCACCATGCAGTCATGGACTTCGGCGTCGTTCGACTCAACCGTGATCTGAACGTGGTCCAACCCGACGGCAACCAGCTGCTCAACATAATGCGGGTCTGAAAGGCGCCGGGCATTGGTATTCAAACCGGTAATCTGTCCATTCTTCTCAGCGTGGGCCACGAGTTCAGGCAGGTCATTCCGCATGGTCGGCTCACCACCGGTGAAGATGATGTGCGGAATACCCAGTTCCCAGGCTTTGTCGAGGATACGCTTCCAGTCGCCGGTGGACAGTTCGCCCGCCCACGCCCCTTCGACTTCGCTCCGAGCCAGCCCTAACGCCTCTTCCTTAGGAGGAGGGGAAGGATGCTGAACGTTATAGCAGTGGGCGCAGTCGTTGTTACAACGATAGGTCAGCGCCAGGTCCAGGCGGTAGGGAGCAGTGGGACGAGCCGAGAACGGCATGATCGTTTCCAGCCCCAGCTCGTGGATCGGGCAGGCCCCATCCGGGCGGATGAGTTCCTCGAGCTGGCCGCGAACAGTACCCAGGTCGGCGCGGGCATGGGCGGCATCAACGTGATATTTTTGCCGGATCAGGCGTACGGCGTTCTGTTCGGAGAGATCCTCCAGGGTGAAGTACGCCATCAGCGCGGCTGTCGGGTTAAGGTGCAGGATGCGGTTGGCATTGACAATCAACGTACCATGACCGTCGGGGTCTAGCCGAAGGTGAATCCGGCTCTTCTCTTCGAGGTTTTCGCGGCGATAGTGATACAACCCGGCTTGGGGGTTGTTGATCGCGGATTTTTGATTAAACAACCTTTTCAGCATTCGGCACCTGTAAAAATCCAGCAATTGTCAAGTAAAGATTTACCGTCCGCCACCAGCACAGGCGCAGGCACAACCGGCACAGGCGCAGGCACAGGCACACGAATGCCCGCCGCCGCCCGAAGAACCGCCACCGCTCTTCACGATCGGGACAGGGTTGGTGCGGTTGGTCACACCGGAGGTGAAGGATTTCACATCACCCAGGATCCGGCTGGAGAAACCCTGGACACCGGTGACGACCGATGCAGCAAAAGCCGAGCCGGGCAAGCTGACGGAGGATCGACCACCGGAGGATGGCGTGGAGACCGAAGATGTCGAGCCGGTGGAGGCCGTATGGTAGCCAGGGTCATAGCGACCCCACCACATGGGGAGGAAGACCGGGCCGGTGAAGACACGGCGGGTGCGCTCGTCGTAATTCTTATCGAGCATGGTCCATTCAAGGGATTCGTCGTACATCTGGCTCTTGACTTCGGGCGTGCCGGCTGCCTCGATTTGCTGCCAGGCGCGTTCCATAATGCTCTGGTAGTAGACGGTGGTTTCCTTGCGACTGAAGCCCTTCATTTTGTCAGAGAGGCTGTTGACCAGTTTGACGGTCATCTCCTGCAAGCCCTTGCGGCGGGCTGCCAAGTCATCTGTGGCAAATGCCTGCAGGAAGTCTTTTTCATAATCCTGTAGGTCAGCGGGCAGAGGACTCGCCAGTTGGAGTTTGAGCGGTTCGCGGGTGACGACCGTGGCGGCGTTCTTCTTTACCACGCCGAACAGGATCATGGTCATAACCTTGTCGAGCGGCTGTTCCATCAAAATGCCCGCTTCGACTGCTGTTAGGCCGCGCTTGATGCCGTGGCCTTCGATCTGGATCTTGGGCGGCAGGTACTGGAGTTTGCGTTTGTTTGCATTGACCGCGCTCAGGATCGGCGCGCCGACGAACATCAGGATGAAAAAGCCAAAACAGCAGACACCGCTAAGGTTGGTCGCCACAAGACCGAACAAACCACTGATCTTACTGCTGATGTCGACCGCGGGTGGTGTGTAGATCGCATCGGCAGGAATATACTGTAAGGGGAAGGAAGCACCGAAGGTGTACTGAGTGGAGCCACTGGCGGTGGCACACTGCCAGGTGTAGGTGATGCGGTTTTGATCATCGTAACCGGTTGCGGGCTGGTCTACGCAAGGCCAACCCCCCTGGGTGGCATGGTAGCGCGGTTCCTGCGACTGGACGCCCGGAGGCAGGTGGAAGATCACCGTCAGGTCGGTATTGCCATAGGCGGTGGTGTAATAGGCGGGTGCGAAATCGGCGCTGGCATAAGTGGTCGGGTCGGAGGTATCTTTGTAGAGCACCTGGGTTATCTGACCCACATAAACGTGAACACTGCCGGTCTGTCCCGGTTGGATGGCGTAAGCGCCCATATCCACCGAAAAACCATAAGATCCATCTCCCTGGAAATCCGAGGAGAGGTTGACCGGTTGGCCGTTCACATCGGCATAGTTACCGGTGATGGGAGTGGGTGCAGATCCCGGAACCGGCACGGGGGTCGCTAGCGAGTAGAGGCCGCCGTAATTCCCATTCGGCATGCCCACATCCACAAAGTCGATCACGTGTCCGGCCGGGTCGTTGGCGAAGGTAAAAACGTAATCGAGGGCCATGGTCCCGTCGCTATTCCAATATACGTTTACAATCTCCTGAGTCAGATTGAAAGTATAAGACTGTGCGACCACGCTGGAGACCATCGTGAACATCAAGAAAATGAGCACGAAAGAAGCAAGTAGGCGGAGTTTCTTCATCACAACCTCCTTTAAAAATCCATTTCAGAAATTAGATAAAAAGCGGAGCTACCACTTGGGTTCTTCGGTCAGTTGATAAACGGTATTGCAAAACGGACAGGTGACCATCGGCGCGCCGTTGACCATCTTGATGTTGTCGGAGGTCAACGAACCACCGCAGGAACGACACTTCATCTGCTCGATCTTGGTATCGCCGGGCAGGTCCACCTTGTAGGTGACATTCTGGGCGGTATCTTGTTTGGTTTTGCGGACAGCAAAAACAATCATGACAATTCCACCTACAAGGGCAATGGCACCTATCAGCATTCCCATGCTACCAATCCCGGTTACTCCTTGTGCTCCACCGGAAGCACCCAAAAGGATAAAGCCTCCGACACAGATGCCAGATGCAGCCAACAGGAGAAGTATCACGGCTCCGATATACATCCAGGTTGTAGATTTCATACCGACCTCCAGGAATATCCAATGAATATACGTTTGAATCAGGGTAAGTGTAGCATGTTAATTTATTTCAGACAAATGACGAAATTCTCAAACTGAAGAATTTACCCTGCGGAGAAGTCATTCCGGCTCAGTAGATTGTTTCCCATACTCAATCAACCCGTGCACACTGTCGATGGGAAGGACGATCAGAATACCACTCCCCGGCTTATTCAGATCACCGACGATCTGCTCAGTCACAGCGACAATGCGTTCCACAAAATCATCGTAGATGATGGTGAAGATTGTGCGGCTCAATTCCTCACTTTGCACATAGAAATCGCTCAGGGATGGCATCAACGGAAGGTCATCGCGCAGAGTGGCGGACTGGTGAATGCGGCCCATGCCCGTGCTGAAAAGGACCGTCGCGCCGCTTGCACCGGCCTCCTTCCAGGCATTCAGGAGATCCAGCAACTTGGCAGGATCGTTCAGGACAAAAAGAATCATCTTCATTTCTCTTTCTCCTCTTTCTGTACAACCGGTTTTACAACCGGAACCATCATTTTCGGTCGTAGTCGTGCAAAGGAAAAACGCAGCATCGGTGGTGTGACCAGGGTGGTAAGCAGCACCGCAGCAACGATGGCCGAGAATGCTCCACCATTCAGCAGCCCAGCTTTGCTCCCCGCAGCAGCAACGATGAGAGTCACCTCGCCGCGTGCTACCATCCCGACCCCCAACTGCAAAGCTTCGTTACCAGGAAACCCGCCCAGCCTGGCACCTGCAACCACGCCGATAATTTTCCCGGCAACGGCTGCCAGTGTGACCACCAGGATTAACCAGACTGAATTTAACTGCAGGCCACGCAAATCGACTGACAGACCCACGTTCACAAAGAAAATCGGGACGAAGAGCCCGTAAGCCAGGACGGTCATTCCCTGTTCAATATGGCCCTTTTCGGGTGTGCGTGCGAACATTAATCCCGCCAGGAAGGCACCAATAAGGGCAGCCATTTGCCCAACCAGTTCAGCAGCCAGGCCGTAGGCGAGCATCGTAACGATGGCAAAGGCAAGCACACCCTGGCTGATGGACAAGCGCCCAATCCAACGCACAAAACGGGGCAGGACCCACAGGCCGAAGGTCGTTGCGACAGCGAGGAACAAAGCCATGCGCGCTGCCAGCCACGCCAGTCCCCAGAAATCACCGGAGCCGGTGGAAATTGCCAGGAAGATCGAGAAAACCAGAATGGAAAGGATATCGTCCACCACCGCGGCGCCAAGGAGGCTCAGTCCCACCCGGCTACGCAGCACGCCCAGTTCCATCAGTGTGCGAGCCGAAATGCTGACGCTGGTGGCGCCCAACGCCAATCCCAATAGAAGCGCAGCGGTATTGCTCATGCCAAAAAAACGTCCTGCACCCCAACCAAGCCCGATGGACAGAAGTAGCCCACCGGCGCTGGCCAATAGAGACACTTTGCGATGGCTGGTCAATTCGCCCAAATGCAATTCCAGACCGGCAATGAACATCAGCAACAGCACCCCCAGCTCGCTCAGTTCAGAGATGGTTGTCCCAAGAGTATCGCTATTGATGAAAGACAGATGGAAAATGTTTATCAGCGATGGGCCAAGCAGCACACCGATGAGCAGTTCCCCCAACACAGACGGCTGTCCCAAGCGGGTGCTGACATAACCAGCCGCTTTGGCAGCCAACAGGATGACAACCAGTTCGAAAGCAAGCTGTAGGAAAGGGGTCATGTTCGGGACAAGTTTATCATATCCTTTTGATGGAAATTTGAAGGACCTGATTACGAAACCTGGCCTCAAAATCCACCATAACCCACTTCATCATACGGGGATTCTCAGGGGGCTTTTTGTGGCTGGATTTCGCGATGGGACAGGCCCGCATGGGTAGGCGGCGGTTCGGTGCGGGGACGATATTTGTTTTTTGAGGAACAATGAAAAACAATTCATTTTTGGCCTGCTCATCGGGTTACTAGAAAATCGAACGCGGCACGAAAGACACCGTCTCCATGCCGCAGGTTTATTATAGCACAGATGTGCTAATTTGCAACCTGCGCTTTCCTTAATTTATTTTTGGGGGCAGCAGTCAAGGAATGGGTTGATGCAACCAGCAGCTCTGGCAGACGGCAGGCTGATGACCAACCGCTCGCTCAAGCCAAACTCACTTGTCAGCATGTCATCCGGCTTCAATTCGCCGCCAGTAATCAAGGCTTTCACCGCCTCCTTGATCTGGTGGTAATACGGCACTGCGGACTGCTTATTGAAAATTATGTTCAACGCCATCCCTCACCAGGTCTGCAGCCATCATCAGCAATCACGGTTACAGATCCAAGTCTCCCAAAGGATAGCCAGATTCAGCGTCCCAACCGAACTCGGCATAAGCGCCAGCCAACAGGGTAGGCATATCCGCTTTATAACCCGCTGCTCCGCCCTCTTTAAGTGGTTTGAGCAACAGGTCAGGCAACCGGTCGTCAGCCTTGTTCATCCCAAGCTTGAAGTTCAACCTGCGTTTAATGTCAACGATGCGCTTGCCCAGGGTGATCAAACCATCCGCTTCCAAGCCCCAGCCAGTGGAGGCGTTTAGGGCGGCGAGAAGCGGCCGGACGCCCGGGTTTTCGAACTGGCACAAGATGAGAGAATTATACAGGTTGCGCCAGGCTTGCAAGCGGGCTGACATGCGACCTTTTTCAAACGTGTTTTCATGCCGGTCGCCTGGCTCGAGGCCGACTTCACCAAGGTTGCTCTGTCCCAGGTCGAGGGTGTACATGTCGCCCTGCATATGACAGGCGCCGCGAGGGGAAAGGGCATAGGTGACTGCGGTGCCCAGGTATGCGCGCGGGTCGTGCATGGGTAATTCCAATCGATTTACGGTGGCCGAAAGCTCCGGTACACCTGCACGTTCAGCCAGGGAGGCATTGCCTTCCGCCAGCACGGCCCCAAAACCTTCCCGCCGGGCGGTCAGCTCGATCAGGCGAAAGACCATTTCCGGATCACCGTATCGGATTTCCAGCCCTCCCGTATCCGCCGAGGTGAGCAGGCCGCGCTCAAAGAGCTCACACGCGAGACCGAGGGTCACGCCCATGCTGATACTATCCAAGCCGTAGAGGTTACACAGGTGCCCGGCATGGATGATCGCTTCCAGATCAAAGATCATCAGCAGGGAACCCAGCGCTCCGATCGTCTCGTATTCGGGACCATCCACCTTGGGATCCTGGTAAGTTGGGGAATGAGTTTCCCGCCCGCAGGCGATGATGCACCTGGCACAGGCCGTGTTGCGCGTGAGGAATTTCTCGGCCAGGTCAACGCCAGAGAGATTGTCAGCCGAGGCGTACTCGCCCAATTGGAAATATCGGATGGGCAGATCGCCCAGCATGTGGCCCAAGTTTACATAAACAGCAGTCCCACAGGCGCGATAGGATTGGGATTGAAAATCTTCTTTATAAAATGCCAGGATCTGGTTGGTGATGGCTTTGAATTCTTCAGGGGCATATAGTGGGACCTTGCCAGTACCCCGCACTGCGACCGCCTTAAGATTCTTGGATCCCATCACTGCACCCAGCCCGGTGCGGGCGGCAAAACGGCCATGGTCGTTGGCGATGCCAGCCAGCTTGACCAGGTTTTCACCTGCAATACCGATGCAGGCCACGCGCACCTTCGGATCATCCAGCTCTTCACGCAGGCGCGTTTGGGTGGCGTAGATGTCAGCCCCCCACAGATCGCCGGCCTTATGCAGCGCAGCCTGCCCATCAATAACCGACAACCAAACCGGCTGGTCGGCCCTGCCGGTAATCAGCACCCCGTCATAACCAGCATAACGCAGCTCGGGGCCAAAAAAACCGCCGCTGTTGGCTTCGCCCCAGATTCCCGTCAGGGGGGAGCGGGCGCACACGCTGTAGCGTCCTGCCGCAGTCATCGAGGTGCCCACCAGGGGACCGGTCAGAAAGAACAGCGGATTCTCAGAACCAAGCGGATCTGTGCGTTCATCTATCAGGTCGTAAAGATAGCGCGCTGCCAGCCCACTGCCACCCACATAGGTGTGGGCATAGTCTTCGTTGAGGGCTTCGTCCCACAGCCGTCCGCGGCTGAGGTCGAGGCGCAGGATCTTGCCCAGGTATCCGTTCAAGCGCCCTTAAGTCCCAAAATCGCTATCGATCTGCCCGGCGACCTTTGCCAGCTCATAGGTTGCCTTTGGGTTGCGTTGGACCTGCGCCATGCTGCCCACCAGCTTGAGCTTGCCGGAGAATATACCCTGGATGGGATCTAGCCTCCCTTCCAGGACCCGCCGCCATGTATTGAATGGTGCGGAGGTGGTGAAAAGAGCTTTCTTCTCATCCAGACTTTTCAATTGCCTGGCATCGGATGCTTTGCCGTGCTGGAGGTTTATGTACAGGTAAGTGGTATCCGGGTAATCTGCATCCGGCAGGATGATAAAAGTGTTATCACCCTCCCAAGTGGCAGCAGCTTGGGCGTAAGATTCGCTTGTATTTAACTTCTTACAGAGTTCTTTGATCCATTGATCGGAGGGAAATTTGATCGCCATGCCAATCATCTCCTTTCTGAGTGATATTTTACCTGGATCACCTATTCATAATCATAAGAGGCTTCAACATAACCCTTCAAGCCCAAGCGCAACATTTCGCGCCCGTCAGAGGTAGCTCCCATTCCATACAGGAAACCGGTTTTGGGTACCTCGTATGGCGGATCCTTGGCGAAGTTGACCCCATCTGCAAGGTGTTTAACGAATCGCTCAGCGATACCAGGCTGGGTCTGCGGCAGGGTGAGGCAGAAATGGAAGCCGAGAGGGTTCTGGCAACCGTTCATGCGCCAACCCTTCGCATACAGATAGTCGTTCACGAAATAGGGATTCACCACATCGGAGGTCAAGCCAATCAAGAAGGTGGATTTGCCCATGATGCGCATCTCGGGGATCCCGGCAATCCCTGCGCGGATCTTATCCGCCGTGTCCATGATGACTTTGGCGGCTTTAAGATACCCTTCCTCGCCCATGCAAACCATGGCAGCCCACATGGCTGCACTCAGTCCAGCCGAGCGGCTGCCCTGCACGGTCGGAACGGCGTAGACGCCGCCAGCCCAGTCCTCCTGTGCAAAGAACATATAGCGGCGCAAATCCTTATTGCGGAAGTTTATGGTGGAGGTGCCCTTGAGGGCATAACCATACTTGTGAGTGTCGCAGGAGATGGAGGTGACCCCAGGCAGGCGGAAGTCGAACACCGGCACATCGTAGCCCAGCTTTTCGATCCAGGGCAGGATGAAACCGCCCAGGCAGCCATCCACGTGCAGACCGATCTTGTGCTCCAACGCCAGGTCGGAGAGCTTGCTGATCGGATCGACCACCCCATGGGGATAAGAGCCGGCTGACCCTGCCAGGGCTACCGTGTTGGGGGTGATCGCCGCCCGCATGGCCTCCACGTCGGCTTCAAAGTCCGCATTGACCGGCACCCGAACAACTTTCATCCCCAGGTAATGGGCTGCCTTCAGATGGGCGGGGTGGATGGTCATGGGGGCAATGACCTCCGGTGCAGTGATGCCTTTCTGCTCGCGGCCCCACTCGCGATAAACAAACATGGCATTGTAGATGCTTTCAGAGCCACCCGAGGTGATCGCGCCGGCTTCCTCGTCAAAACGATTGACCTTGCCCACCTCTTCACCGTGCAGCATCCTGCCCACCATGGCCAGCGCTTCAGCCTCAAATTTGGTCCCGCTCGGACACAGGTCCCGCTGCATGAGGTTGATGGAGGAGAACAGGTTGAAGACCTTGTTCAAGAAGGCGTAGTGGTCCAAGCCGCCATGATACATCGTACCGGAACATTGACCTCCCTGCCATTTTTTATTTTCTTCTTCCGACATGTAGGCGATCTCTTTCAAGACCTCTTCTTCGTCCATGCCTTTTTCAGGCAGTTCAGTAAATACCTGGAAAAGTTTATTATAGGGATGCATATCGCCAAACATATCCATGGATTGTTTTTCGTCAGACATATTTTGCTCCTGGGTGGGGTTCGAAAATTTTTAGATGGTTATGTCTCATGATTTATTCAAGGCATGAAAGACCGGCCGGATCTTGTCTTTGCTGGCTATAAATTGTGCAAACATGCGGTCGTAGATCGCACGGTTCTTCGGGTCTGGTTCGAAGATTCGATCAAACTTGATCATATTGGGAATATCTTCCAGCTTGACCATTCCCAGGCGGTTGAAGGCCAGTAACCCCATGCCGATCACATTGTTGTTGCGCGGGTCGGCTTGCCGGTGCATGGGAAGCCCGACCACATCCGCCATGATCTGTGACCAGAGGTCTGAAAGCGCTCCGCCGCCGGTCAGCCGCCAATATTGGAACGGCCTGCCGATCAGCTTTTCAGACGGGCCGCGCAGCCAGCGCCAGTTCATGGCAAGGCCTTCGAAGACAGCCCGGGTGAGATGGGCGCGGCTGGTCCTGGGGGAGAGGTTCAAGAAGCCGCCGCGCATGTACGGGTCTTCGCCGGGAGAAAGAATACCGTTGAACCAGGGCAGGAAGATCACCCCCTCGCTGCCAGGAGGCACCTGAGCGGCAACCTGGCTGGCGCGTTCGTACATGTCGTCGGGGGTTTTCCCTGTATCAAAGCCATCCTGGGCGTAGACCAGGTTCTTCAAGTATGATTCCAGAACCTTGGTGTTGTTTTCCAGGTCGCTCCAGAAAAGGTAGCGCCCCTTGATCCCGCTGGGCATGGTCATTATGGTATTGAAGATATCGGACTTTTTAAAGGAGACGTGAGCGGCCAGGTGCCCCGAAGTGCCCATCACCGCAACCGCCTCACCATCCGCGATGGCACCCGCGCCAACGGCGGAAGTGCTGTTGTCGTTGACGCTGCAGATCACCAGCGTGCCGGGAGAAAGCCCCAGTTCGCCGGCGATGGAGGCGCTTATCGTGCCCAGGGTGCCGTCGATAGGCAGCAGATCGGGCAGCTTTTCGCGGTCGATGCCCCCCATTTTGAGCAGCCATGGATCGTATTCCGGTACATCCAACCGGCGGTTATCCACCATCATCGATGACCAAACCGTGTTCGGCGTGGCGGCGAACTTGCCCGTCAGGCGCATGTTAATGTAATCCATCGGCTCAAAGAACTTGTACGTCCGCCGGTAGATCTCCGGGCGTTCATGCTTGATGAAGAGCATGTGCGCCAATGAATCGGTCCCTTTGAGCGTTGGTGCAAAACCATTGATAATAATATACTTGAGCAGGGTGCTCAATTTGTACCCCTGTATGTTGGGGAAACCTTTGACGATGCCGCGGTTGTACGGAGCACCACGCCCATCCATCCAGGATATTGCGTTCATCAGGGGCTCGCCGTTCTCGTCCACCGGCAGGGTGACTGCCCAAAGACTGGTGACAGCAATGGCAATGATCGCCGCCGGAGAGACGCCGGAAGCCCGGATCACCTTCTTCACACAGTCTGTGATGGTCGACCACCACTCGGCGGGATCGTGTTCCGCACCGCCGTCAGGGAGAAAGAACACTTGTACCGGAGCGGAGGTGCTGCTGGCCACCTGTCCACGCTGATCGACAAGGCCGACTTTTGGCCCGCCGGTACCCAGGTCAATGACCAGGATATATTTGCTCGTTTGTTGATCTTCCACCATAGTTGAGCTCTCCATTTATTTTTTATAATATGCAGGGATAAAGAAATGCTGTCTTTCATTATAAATCATCAATGTATATACGTAAATTCATTTATACCTTGTGACCCCCCCATTCTTTACTCCTACCATGTTAGAGTTAAAATTCTACATCCTAACGCTGGCTCTTCCATCCTTTGCACGGCATAGATGAAAATAATACTGAACAAAAAGATGACCAACCCATATACAGGGTTTATGAGTTCCCGGGAAACTCTACATTTTACGGCCTTAACTTGTAATTGCCAAAGGAACGCGCTTTTTTTCATCCAACCGGAGTAGAATTACATCCATGCCCGCAAACATTGAAATCAAAGCCCGCGCCCGTAATTTCACCGACCTCTGCCTCCGTGCAGAAGCGCTCAGCGACACCCCTGCCCAGGTGATCTCCCAAGAAGATACTTTTTTCCATACAGCCAAAGGGCGCTTGAAACTGCGCCAACTTGCGCCGGAGCGTGGTCAGCTGGTCTACTACGAACGGACAGATACCTCGGGACCCAAGCGCTCCGAATACATCCTGGCGGGGACTTCGGAGCCGTCGGCGCTTAAAGCCGCCCTGACCGCCGCCCTGGGCGTGCGCGGGGTCATCCGCAAGAAGCGTACGCTGTATATGGTGGGCCAAACCCGCGTCCACCTGGACGAGGTGGAGGGGCTGGGGGAATTCATGGAATTGGAAGTTGTGTTACGCCCGGAGCAGTCCGACGCGGAAGGCCAGGCCATCGCCCAGGACCTGTTGACCCGATTGGGAGTGTTAAAGGAAGACCTGCTGGAGGGCGCGTACATGGATTTAATGGAAGGAAAATGACCACCTCTTGCGCCCTGGTGCTCTCACCCGGACACGTTTATCCGGGCCATGATGAAGCACCCTCCCGATTCCAGTACCTCGGTGGATGGGAGTCCAAACCCTACGCCGGTGCTGTCCGCTTTCTGGACGCGCAGCCTGCGTCGCGGGAATCTGTAACCGCCGTCCACTCCGAACGGATGCTGCGGGACTTCGAAACCGCCTGCCGCCAGGGACCGGGCATCACCGATTACGCCCCCACATTCGTCACGCCCGCCACTTACGCGGCGGCCTTCCTGGCCGCCGGTGCGACGCTGGATTGTACACGGGCAGTGTTGGCAGGCCGGGCGCAAAATGGCTTTGCCATCATCCGCCCGCCGGGACACCACGCCGAGCCGGAAGCCGCGATGGGATTCTGCCTGCTTAATAACATTGCCATTGCGACGCAGCATGCCTTGAGGAACAGCATCAGGAAAGCGCTGATTGTGGATTTCGATGTCCACCACGGGAACGGCACCCAGGCCGTTTTCATGGACGAGAAGCGAGTCGCTTTCTTCTCCACCCAGCAGGAAAACATCTATCCCTTTCGAACCGGCTTTATCGAGGACGCCCCACAGGGGCGCGGCCGCATTGTCAACCTGCCGTTGCCCGCCCGCGCCGGGGATGCAGCCTTTGCCCGGATCGCTGACGAGATCCTCACCCCGCTGGTCGAGCATTTCAAGCCAGAAATGATATTCGTCTCGGCTGGGTTCGACAGTCACTGGGACGATCCGCTGGCCGAACTGGGGCTCTCGTCAGCCGGGTATTACGCCTATGCGCGGCGGCTGGTGGAACTGGCCGGGCAGCATTGCGGCGGAAAAATCGTCTTTGTGCTGGAGGGTGGGTACAACCCCAGGAACGTGGCATCCGGTGTGGATGCCATCCTGGCGGCGCTGACCGAGGCGAAGTTCAGCCCGCAAGATCCCAGCCCATACCCGGAGCCGGATATCCAGAGGCGCCTGGACGAGGTGCGCGCATGGAATGGTCTGGGGATGTGATGGACGCATCCCGAATTCCTCGAATTAGCGAATGATTCTGGCTTGTACTGCAGGAGGTATTACTCATGTCCTGGCAAAACCAACTCAAAGGCGACTCCTTATCATGGGTGTTGGAAACCGAGACACCCGAAGTCCGCTACCTGGCATTGCGCGATTTATTGAAATGTGCTGCAACCGATTCGGAATTGCGCTCCGCTTGCATAGCCGCCCATAAAGAAGGGCCTATTGCCACCATCCTGGCCGAAATGGATAAAACCGGCTATTGGGTCGAACCCGGTCCTGGTTACAATCCAAAATACCGTTCGACGGTCTGGTCTGTAATCCTGTTGGCGCAATTGGGTGCTTCTGTTAAAGAAGACAAACGCATTGCCCAGGCGTGTACATATCTGCTTGATCATGCCCTCACAGTGGGTGGTCAGTTCACCGCCTCGGGTGCGCCCTCCGGCACCGCAGACTGTTTGCAGGGAAATCTTTCCTGGGCCCTCCTGGAACTTGGTTATGATGACCCGCGCCTGGAACTGGCATTTGACTGGATGGCACGCAGCCTAACTGGCGAAGGTATCGCCTCATCTAAAAAACGTCAAGCGACTGTGCGCTACTATGCAGGCAAGTGCGGGCCAACTTTTGCGTGTGGGGCAAATAACAAACTGCCGTGTGCATGGGGAGGCGCCAAGGTGATGTTAGCTTTGGGGAAATGGCCCAAGGAACGCGATACGCCTATCATTAAACGCGCCATCCAACATGGCATTGATTTCTTGTTTAGTGTGGACCCCGCAGAGGCACCTTATCCAACAGGTTATAGCAACAAACCGAGCCAGAATTGGTGGAAATTTGGATTTCCGATATTCTATGTGACCGACCTCCTCCAAATTGTCGAAGCACTGGTGGCGTTGGGTTATGGCGATGATCCTCGACTATCACGCGCATTTGCGATAATCCGTGACAAACAGGATGAAAACGGCCGGTGGGCATTGGATTATGATTATACGGGCAAGACCTGGGTGGACTTTGGAACGAAGAAGCAGCCCAACAAATGGGTAACGCTGCGCGCATTACGAGTGCTACAAGCGACAGCCACCAGTTAAAAAGCACGAAGAGGATTTTTAAATCACTTCTTTTCCACTTCCACCCACATGCCAACCCCATCGGTCGAGAGCGTAATCCAGCCGTTCCGGTCAGTGCGGAGGAGGGTGGTACCGGTCAGGTTGTCGAGCACCGATTGATCAGGCAGGCCGTCGGGGTCGCCGGCCGCGACGCTCAATATCACCACCTGAGGGCGCAGGGCCGCGATCCACTCTGGCGGATTGGACGGAGCGTAGCCCGAATCGGCCAGCAGGAGCGCCGTCACCGGGCCGATGACTTTGCCATTCTCCAGTTCGGTCAGGGTATCGAAATTCAAGCCAACCGGCAGCAGCGCTCGGAATCCCTGCCATTCCACCAATAGTACCGCCCCGCGGGGTGACACACTGCGGACCTCCAGCCTGACGCCTTCACCCAGGTCGAGCACAGCGCCGGGGAAGGCGGGCGTGACCGGAATCTTGTTATCAGCCAGCCAGCGGTCCAACTCCCCGGCAGACCAGGAGGCGTCGAGGTTGCCCGCCCACAGGACGTTCTCCAGTGGGAAGCGGTCAAGGATGCGCGGCAGGGCGGCCACCTGCTGCTCCTGCGGAGATGCGACCACAAGCCAGTCAATACGACGGTCAAAGGAGGGGAGGCGGCGCCCGAGAGCGCTGGCGAGTTTCGATGGGCTGGGGCCGCCGTCCACCAGGATGGACCGTCCGGAGGGAGTTTGGATCAGGATGGCATCGGCGGAACCTACATCCAGGAAGGTCAGGTGCAGGCGTCCATCAGGAGCGATGAAGGCGGCAGACCAGATTATGTAGACAGAAATGCCCAGGGCAGTGATGATTACAGAAGGCGTAAGGGCAGAGCGCAAGGCCTGTTTAACGCGCAACCCGGCAAAGGTCAGGGAAAGCAATATCAAATAAAACAAGACAACGAACAGGAAGGAGAAGTCTCCCAACACAAAGACACCGTGCGGTAAGCGGTTAAAAAATTCCACCGCCCGGTTGGTATAGGCTGCGAACGGCCAGGCAACCCAACCAGCCAGCTGCCCGAGCGGTAGGTAGATATAACTGAGCAGGACGGCCAGCCCGGCCAGGACCATCACCGCCGGTTGGACTGGCAGGACAAAGGGATTGGCGATGACGGAAACCAGCGAGATGCGCCCAAACTGGTAGGCCATGATGGGCAGGGTGGTGAGTTGGGCGGCCAGGGTGAAAAGCATGTATATGCTGATCGGAATTGAAATATTCCGGGCAGTCTCGATGGAGAAGCGGCGGGCCAGTAAACGTGTGAACCAGTCCTGGAAAGGCCGGGCGTAGAGGACCAGGCCGAGGGTGGCACCGAAAGAGAGCTGGAAACCAACGTCCCAGAGCACTTGCGGGTTCATGGCAGCCATGACCGCGGCGGTTGCGGACAGGGTGTTAAGACCGTTCTGGCGGCGGCCCAACTGCCGGGCAAATATTGCCAGCCCTCCCATGATGGCAGCTCGCAAGACCGACACACTGGCTCCCACCAGGATTGTGTAGGCGGCAATGCCGAGAACAGCGGCGACAGCCCCGCGGCGCGGCCCGAGCAGCCGACTGAAGAGGGTCACGAACAGGCTGGCGATGATGGCGATGTTAAAGCCGGAAATGGCAATGATGTGGGCCGTGCCGGTGTTTTTGTAGGCTTGCTGAAGAGCAGCGGGCAGACCGTTATCGTTACCGAGCAGGATACCTGCCAGGAGCGAAGCTTCCGGGTCCGGGAAGATGCGATAGACGTGGTCAATGGCCCGTTCTTTGAAAACGTAAACCAACCTCAGGAGGGGGTTCCCACTGGTAAAGGGCAGGCGCGTGGCCACGGCATCCGGGATGTAGGCGCGGATGTCCTGACGTGCCAGGTAGTCCCCGTAAGAGAAGGCCTCGTTTTCAGGCGGAGTCTTCAAATGCCCACGAAGGCGGACCACATCACCGTAGTGCCAGTCGCCGCCGGGGAGGAGGCGGGCGAGGATCAGACCGTGGACCGGCAGGGTTTCACCGCCCGTATCTATCCTGGTCACGTCCACGCGCAGGTTGGTGTAGGTGTCGCGTTCATCGGGCGGGTCGGTCAGCGTGCCGGTGACCAGCACCTCGTACTCCCGGTCGTTGTACCAGGCGATGTAATGAGCATCAAGGCGAGGAATGGTGGACTGGAAGCGGGCCGCGCCGAGGAAAAATATGACCAGAAGGCCGGGAAAAAAAAGACATAGTGGTGTGTTCGAGAGGTGAAGGCGTGCAGAAAAGATGCGGAGCAGGATAAAAATAATAAACGTACCGCCCGCCAGGATCAACCAGACGAGTACCGGCAGTGTCAATTGACCAGCAAACAGAATGCCCGTGATAAAAGCCAGTGACAGCCAGAGCAACGGCAGCCACGCGGTGAGATTAATGAACTTGCCTGGGGTTTGCTGATTGGTAGTCTCCAAAAGAGCCACCCTCGACATTATTTTACAGGTTGTGGAAGATAAGGACAAGGCCTTCATTGACGAAAATCCCGCCCGCGTATACAATACCCCTACAATTGAATATTGGTCAGGGTGCCTCTTCCCCCGGAAGGGAAGGCCCAATGGCGAAGCCGGTGCGAGTCCGGCGCTGTCCCGCAACTGTGAGTTAGCAGGTACGCTAACAAGTCAGGCCGCCCGCCCTGGCCGGTTCTACACTCTCTCGTGGAAAGGAGGTGGGAACGGCCAAACGAATTGCCTCTTCCCCCTCCCCTGTCTTCGTACAGGGGATTATGTTTGGGAATGTAATGTCTTATTAAATTACTACATAACTGCCTTAGGAGACTGATGATGTTCCGCAAATTGCTTTTTGCGCTTTTGATCGTATCCCTGCTCGCCGCATGCGGCCCGGCCCAGACCTCGATACCGACCGCTGTTTCGACAGAACCACCTGTCACTGAAGTCCCGACTGTCACATCCATTACTCTGACCGACGATTTGAACCGCACGATCACGCTAGCTGGACCGGCCCAGCGCGTGGTCTCGCTGGCTCCAGCCAATACGGAAATCCTGTTCGTAATTGGCGCAGGCTCTCAAGTGGTGGGTCGCGATGAAACATCTGATTACCCTGCAGAGGCACTGGCCTTGCCCACCATCGGCGGCTATAGTGGTTACAATCTGGAGGCCATCGTCGCTCTCCATCCGGATCTGATTTTGGCACAGGGTGGCGGCTTCAATAGCCCTGAATTGGTGGCCTCCCTGGAAAACCTGGGGCTGACAGTTTACGTACTGCCGAACCCGGCCACGTTGGAAGATATGTATACCAACCTTGAAACGGTCGCCAACCTGACTAGTCACGAGTCCGAAACCGCTGTGTTGGTAGAGTCATTCAAAGTGCGCGTGGCTGCGGTGGATGAGAAAATCATGCCGCTCTCCTATGGCCCGACCGTATACTACGAGTTGGACGCCACCAATCCGACCAAGCCTTATACCGCCGGTCCTGGCACATTCGTTGACCAGCTCATATCCCGTGCAGGGGGCATAAACATCGGCGCCGCATTACAGATTCAATGGGCACAAATCAGCCTGGAACTATTGGTGGTCGCCAATCCTGCCATCATTATCCTGGGAGATTCGGCTTATGGCGAGACACCTGAGAAGGTAGCCCAGCGTCCCGGCTGGGGAACATTGACCGCCATCCAAACCGGACAGATCTTCCCATTTGACGATAACCTGGTCAGTCGCCCCGGTCCGCGCCTGGTGGACGGGCTGGAAGCAATGGCGAAACTTCTGCATCCGGGTGTATTCAAATAATGGGTATTCGGGCGACGATGTCCTCTTCGGGGACGTTGTGCGCCAGCCCAACGAGCATGATGAAAATCCGTCCTTATCTCTATACCCTGCTCTTCCTCTTCGTGACAGTGGTTATCTCCATCGCGATTGGCTCGGTATTCATCCCGCCTGTCGACCTGGGTCACATCCTCATCGGCTGGCTGAACCGGGCTACGTTCTCCGAGCCATTAAAAACCTTTGCCTTTATCCTGACCGGCATTCGCCTGCCGCGGACGGCGCTGGTCCTGCTGACCGGCGCAGCGCTGGGCGGTTCCGGCGCGGCCTATCAGGGTTTGTTCCGCAATCCGCTGGCCGACCCGTTTCTGATTGGCGTGGCTTCCGGGGCGGGTCTTGGCGCGGTGCTGGCAATGAGCTATGAATTCTCATACTCGTTCTGGGGTTTGATGGCCGTCCCGGCGGCGGCTTTCATCGGTGCACTGCTGACCGTTTTCCTGGTGTATGCCATGGCGCACGTCGGCAAGACTATCCCAACAACGAACCTCATCCTGGCAGGCGTGGCCTTTGGTTCCTTCGCCTCTGCCCTGACGACCTACCTGATGCTACGCTCGACGGGTGAACTACACCGGGCAATTGCCTGGTTGAATGGCGGCGCCTCCCAGGCCGGTTGGGGGCCGGTGCTGACGGTCCTGCCATACCTGGCCATCGGATTGGGCGTCCTGCTCCTGAGTGGACATGCCCTGAATCTGCTGCAATTTGGTGATGAACAGGCCCAACAGATGGGTCTGCCCGTAACGCGAACGCGGACTCTGATCCTGCTGGCAGCTTCCCTGGCGACCGCGGCGGCAGTATCTTTTTCCGGCATCATCGGTTTCATCGGGCTGATCGTCCCGCATGTAATGCGCCTGTGGTTTGGCGCGGACTACCGTCGCCTACTCCCGCTCTCGCTCATCGGCGGAGCCGGTGCACTGCTTCTGGCAGATGTAATTGCCCGCTCGGTGATGGCTCCTCAGGAACTGCCGGTGGGAATTGTGACTGCGCTGGTCGGTGTCCCGTTCTTCCTGTGGGTGCTCCGGAGAGCCAAGAATCAAGGTTATTGGTAAGGTTCAAGATTCATAAGAAGAGAATAGGGAATAGTGTCATGCTGCGCATTGAGGACTTGTCAGTTTCATACCGCACACGCCGTGTGCTGACGGACGTTTCGCTGGAAGTCAACTCAGGAGAGGTGGTGGCACTCATCGGCCCAAACGGCGCAGGGAAATCCACCCTTGTTAAGGCTATCAGCGGCCTGGTTCCGGTGGAAAGAGGAAGAATCCGACAAGACGACTTCCCTGGCACTGCCCGCCACATAATCCCCGCAGGGGGCATCGTCCCGGCGTCCTTCCGAGAGGGCGGGAATAGCTATTCTACGGGAAATTTACTTTCCCTGTCGCCCATGCAGCGCGCCCGGTCTCTGGCAGTTGTACCACAAGCGGCTTCCATGCCGCCCGCCTTCACCGTCTGGGAGACCGTCTTGATGGGTCGCACTCCCTATCTCAACTTTCTCGGTCAGGTTTCTGCCAAAGACGAGGCGATTGCCCGTCTTGCCCTGCAAAAAGTGGACGCACTGGATCTGTCCGACCGGAGGGTGGGCGAACTCTCCGGCGGCGAGCAGCAGCGCGTGTTGTTGGCGCGGGCACTGACTCAGTCCACACCGATCCTGCTGCTGGACGAGCCGCCCACCAACCTTGATTAACACTATCAAGTTATTTTTATGGAAATCGTTAGCGCCCTG
>JBGPQK010000031.1:0-32334 GCA_041489005.1 Anaerolineae bacterium | reverse complement strand
TCTGTATGTCCAACTCAATCCAGTTCAGCTCAGAACCTCGATCGACGAGAAAGTCGCCAAACTTTGGAAAATCTCACGGTAACATTTGGTCTTGAGGCAACGATACCCCTATAGTAACATTTGGTCTTGAGGCATCACGATCGGATTACTGTCGGGAGGAGAAGATATATCGCGGCTGATTTCCAGTGAAAAACAATCGGGTAAAATTCCTTATTCATCAGAAGCTCGCACCTTCCTCGGGAAAATGAATGAACTGCTCCACCAGTGCAGGCTTCTGGACCCAGCGATGCGTCCTTGCCTTTCCAGACGGTCGCTGAAACCATCACCAGGTAGACGATAAACACGTCCTGGAAGGGACCGACGACCTGCGATAGTTCCGGTATTCGCTTGATGGGGATGGTAAATGCAGCAACGCAACTTTGTGATTAGTTTTTCCCTACCTAGTGATCGGTGAAACGATTGCCAACCTTTTCAAGAGTGATGCCTTATTAAATCTATGCGTGCAGATATAATAAATCTCCTTATTACTTCTTGCTTGCACGCCCTTTCGTTCCCCATCCAGTTAGAAATCCCTGCATCTCTGCCTCTTCTCCCCCTTGACTAGTGAAATACTCTGTCATGAACTGCGAACGTCTCAGCCGCAAGGCCATGGGCGCAATGACCTTCAGGTCTTCCGGTGTAACCCGGTCGCGAGCATCCGCGGCGGTGTAGGCACGCGCTGCTTCGAACCAAGAGATTTCAGCCCGCAGGCTGTCTATGCCCATCTTCTGGATCAGTTTTATGGCCGGCTTGGCGACTTTATCCGGCAAAATCACTTTTGGTAACTGCGCCTGGGCGGACTGGATTTCCTCGGCGGCGGCCAGAGTCTCCTCGCTATAACTGACGGCCAAGCCGCGCGGGTTGACCAGATACGCCTGCACGCGGCGGTAGGCTTCCAGGCGCTCGGCAAGATCATCAAGGCCGCGCACGATAACGCGAAGTCCGAAACGATCCAAGATTTGCGGGCGTAAACGACCTTCCTCAGGGTTCATCGAGCCGACCAGCACGAAACGGGAGTGGTAGGTGGCAGAAATGGGTTCGCGCCGCACCGTGTAGGATCCTTGTGCAGCCGCGTCCAGGATAGCGTCTACGATATCATCTGCGAGCAGGTTAATCTCGTCAATATACAGCAGGTTGCGATCAGCCTGGGCCAGGATACCGCGGCGGACACGCAATCGTTCGTGGGTCACAGCGATACGCTCATCAATCCCGCCAATAACATCCTCCAGCCGGGCGTTGAGCGGGAGTTCGACCAGGCGGACACGGTCGGGAGCGGATAGCGGCTTACCTTCGGCAAACTTTATAGCGCAATCTGGGCAGACGGAGTCTATACCACCTGTCTCGATATCTTCGGGTAAACAGCCGTAATGACACAGGCTGCGTTCAACTTTGGGAAGAATATCCAACAGCGAGCGAACAGCGGTTGTCTTGGCGGTGCCGCGAGGACCGACGAGCAGAATCCCCCCTACCGAAGGGTTTATCAACCCGAGCAAAAGTGCCAGCTTCATCTCCTTCTGTCCAACGATGGCTAGGAAAGGGAAGGGAAGGGCTTCGGTTCGTGGCCCCTCTTCAGCTTCTGCTGGGGGCAGGCTCTTACCGGAGACGAAGTCCACAAGTTCCCGTAAGGTGCGGAATGGATGGGCAACGCGCTCTTTCGGTTCGATCGCTTCAGGAGGTAGTTCGGGTGTTGTCATGGCTTTTTTCCAAAAAACAGAGTTGAATAAGATGGATCCATTTTCTACTGTTATTCTCTTAGAGTGAAAGAACTTACAGATGCGGTTATTCCTGATATGAACCGGAATATTGGTCCGGCAATAAACGCAGACCCCAGTAAAAACCTGGATTCTTGTTCATCAGTGTTTATTTTTGGTTTTCTTTTTGTGACAGCCTTCTCTTCTGGCGATCTAGCGCCGCGTCCATACGGGCTTGCTCTTCGGGTGTTTCGGCTACCAGCCGCGGTACCTGGGTGGGTCTGCCATCATCGTCAATCGCCACATAGACCAGGTAGGCGGCATTAGTGTGAATTTGCTCACTTGAGATGGGATTTTCAGCAATTACATCCACCTCGACTTCCATTGAAGTCCGTCCAGCATAAGTAACTTCGGCGTTGAGAAGTACCAAGTCGCCGATGTGGATGGGGTAACGAAATACCATCTGGTCAATCGCCACGGTCACGGTACGGTGAGCAGCGTGACGGGTGGATGCCAGTGCCCCAGCCTCATCAACCAGTTTCATAATCCAGCCGCCATGCACGTTGCCATGCGTGTTCGCATGTTCCGGCATCATCATTTGTGCCAGTTGAATACGAGAAGCGCGCATGGGTTTTGGGTCGTGGGAGTGTTCCATGATTTACTAGTATATATCCTGGCGAAGTTCACCGGCATCCAATGTATGCAGACGTTCCGGCTCTTCGAGCAGAACGTCCAGCACACCGAAGCGGAGATCACCCATCAGAGGAGCGAGTGGGATCGTGGCTGGGACCGCTAGGTGCGGTGGATGCGCCGGTGGGATCTTACGAGGCTTGAGTGTGGCGGTGATGCGTTTGCGGATGATGCGTGGCTCAGCGGTCAAGTCACCGACATAGAAGCCAAGTACGGAATAGACAAGCCGGTTGGCGGTAACCCAGCCTATCCATTCACCAAGCCGGTTATACAGATAGGGGTAGACGAGAAAAGCTTCCGCGTCGCCGCGCGAAGTGTAAATAGGAATGACAGAACGCTGGAGTTGTGTGTTCATGATTTCACCTTGTCTACATCATTATATGTCCAATAACGATTAACGAAGAAGTTCCATAACATTACAACGCTGACCGCCACAGCCAGGGTGAGGTTTTTTCCCAGGACTCCGGATGTGAGAGGAATTTTCCATGTCAGGTGCTCGAAGATGCGCTGTATGGGGGGTTCAAGGAAATGTAGGATGGGAAGCCTGATGGCAAGCCCGGCCATGTTGACGATGAAGAACATTATCAACTGCCTTACGAAAGGGCGTGAACGCGAGTCGGGATAAGTCCAAAAACGATTCCAGAGGAAGTTACTGGTGATAGCAAAGATAAATGAAAATGTCCCGGCCAAAGTGAGGGGCATATTGAACATCTTCGAGAACAGATTCATGATCCCGAAGTCCACCACGGCACCGATGGCACCGACAGTCATAAACTTTAGGAAACGCGTTTTCTCCTGTGAGTTGGCAACAATGCTCATTTCATACCCAGTTTTTCCTTGTAGGACGCGATGGTTCTCACCAGACCCTCTTTCAGATCCACTTTTGGCTCCCAGCCGAGAAGTGATCGGGCACGGCCAATATCCGGACAACGACGCTGAGGGTCGTTTTCCAAGCGTTTATCGGGGAGGTAGTCCAGGCCAGCGGTGTTACCAGTGAGTCGGTTAATCGTCTCTGCGAACTCCAGGATGGAAATTTCGGTAGGATTCCCGATGTTGATTGGCAGGTGTTCGTCAGATAGTAGCAGACGATAGATTCCGTCCACCAGATCGTCCACAAAGCAAAAGGACCGGGTCTGCAATCCATCACCGAAGATGGACAACGGTTCCCTTTGCAGGGCCTGCTGGATGAAACTCGGCACGACTCGCCCGTCGTCCAGCCTCATTCGAGGACCATATGTGTTGAAAATGCGGACAATGCGTGTATCCGAATTTTTCGAGCGGAAATAGGCCATGATGAGTGCCTCGGAAAAACGTTTAGCCTCATCGTACATAGAGCGCAGGCCGACCGAATCCACGTGGCCCCAGTATGTCTCCTTCTGCGGATGCTCAAGAGGATCGCCATAAACCTCAGAAGTGGATGCGAAAAGGTAACGGGCCTGGTTAACCCTGGCAAGGTCGAGAGTGTTGAAGGTGCCGTGCGAACCAGCCTTAAGTGTCTCAATCGGCAGATTAGGATAACCGAAAGGGGAGGCGGGATTAGGGCTGGCCGGGGAAGCAAAGTGCAGGACTGCGTCCAACTTACCGCGTACGGTGATAGTTTCGGATACATCATGTCTTATAAAAGAGAAATTTTTACTCCTTACAAGGTGAACGAGGTTTTCGCGGGTGCCAGTGACAAAGTTGTCCAATCCGACGACTTCGTGACCTTCAGCAAGCAAGCGGTCACAAAGATGGGAACCAAGAAAGCCTGCAGCACCGGTGAGAAGAATTCGCATAAAATGCTCCTAAGTTTACTTTCCAGGGCCAGTTCACGACAAAGGTGAGATTACTTCCAATCAATCTGACTGGTTAACCCATCCCCGGTGATTTGCTGGGATTGACCGGAGGCCGCGTCCACAATCCAGAGATTTCCTTCGTAGATAACGCCGATGAAGTCGCCGCCCGATTCGAGCGGATGTGGAGCCCAGACAATTGTCTGCGGTTGGAGACCGGATTGCCCCTCAGCAGGAAACAGCGAACTAATTTTCATCCCATCGCTTTTCATTACTTCCAACCGATAGCGGCTGGTTTTGGATTGGGTCGGGAAAATTGCCTGCAGAAAGGCTACCAGATAAGTTGACCCGGATTCGCCCTGCCGCAGGGAAGAAACAGCAGGGTTTGCGAACATGCCAGTTTGCTGGACGAGAGGAGTGACCATGTTATCGGTTAGAGATACGGAGGCCAGGTCGAAGTTGGGTGACTCTTCGGGACTGACCAGCCCGGTTGGCGCGGAGTGCGTGACAAGGTAGATGTTCCGACTATCACTCCCCCAGGTCAAGCCGGGAGTCCAGGCCCAATCACTGTGGGTATTTAGCGGAGTGATATTTAACAATGTGGTCAGCCCTGCGCCGTTGATATCCACCAACCCAACCCCGTCTGGACGGGAATAGGCCAGTCTGTGACCATCCGGTGACCAGGCAAAAGTCATTCCCCACCAGCCGTAAATGCCGCCGGCGTTGGTTTCGAGAACATCAAAGGTCCGGCCGGGTACCCCGTTTTCAAAGGTCAGGAAGTGCAGGTCGTTATTGGCTTGCCAGCCCGGGGCAGTGGCACGCGGTTCGACGGTGGAATAAGCAATGAGGTATTCCTCGCCTGGTTGCCAATCGGCGAAGTGGACCACATTGGAGATGCCCAGGCTGACCGGCGTAGGCGTCTGAGCAGTGGTATCGACGACCCATAGCGTATTAATTTCCTGGTCGGAAGGCAGCGCTGACTTGCGAGTGAAGAGCAGCATTTTTCCATCCGAAGAGAGAGAAAAGATGTTGCTATCGAGATCACCGTTGGTGACCAGCGGACGTCGGTTGGAGGTGGACCCTTCCATGATCCAAGCGTTACGACCGGTTAGATAGACCAGCTTGCCGGGGATGGGTAGGGGCGCGAACGGCGATTGAACGCCGATCATTACGATCTCCGGTGTAGCGCCCTGCAGAATGTTTTCGGACACCACCGAATTGCCAGTCTCGATGCCGTCCTCGAAGACATGGCGGATGGTAATTTCGCGCAGTCCATTTTTCCCGGCCTGAATAAGGCGGGTTTCTCCTGCTGGCAAAGACTCATTATGTAATTCTTGTCGTTCGAATGGGATAATTACTTGCTGAGTCTCGAATTCTTCGCGCACTCGAATTACTGTAATTGTCAGCCCCTCTGACAGGAGAGTATAGGCAGGTGGATTCAAGCGGTCAGCTTGGGACAGGCTTACACCCATCGCGGAGAGGGCTTGTTGTACGGTGCTGCCGGGTGGGAGAGTGGTATTCTGGCTGGCCCCATCGGCGATCACGCTGACAGTTACATCTGCTTGCTGGATTTGCGGTGTACAGGATGCAATCAATAATGTGATTGCGAAGATGGCGAGGAGTTTTCTTATCATAAAAGGTTACTGGTATAATCCAAATGCTATTTCGTTTGCCCAACTAAGGTCATTGTGCCGTCGGCAATTGTGACGCTCAGCAACCGAAAGCCGGTGGCAACCGGGCCGAGAGCCCCGGTATAGGCTTCCTGGATGGTTGTGGAAATGATTTCCTTCAGCCCATTCGGGACAGGCAGCGGACCAAAATTGGCGGAAGTCAACTCGATCTGTAACTGGCCCTGCTCATCCACTCCAGCGCTCAGGATAATCCTGGCGGTGGCTAAGAAGTAGCTTTTGCTGGCGGTCCCATATACCTGGATTTGGCCGTCCCGCAGATAAACTTGCGGGTTGGTGATCAGTGGTTTGGACTGAGCCTGGAATTTGTAGTACAGGTATGAGGTCAACTGCGGCTCGGTGAAAGTCAGTGTGATTTGTTCAGAAACAGCTCCTGCTGCAACTGCTGTCTCCAGGGATGACTGGAGTTCGCCAACCGCTTCGGTCGAGATCGGGATGGAGGGAGTCGGGTAGTCCGGCCCGCCGATATTCATCGTGCAGCCCAGAATAGCCAGTGCCAAGGCGAAGACACCGACGAGAAGTGAAAAACTGCGAGGATTCATATTGCCTCTTATTGATTACATTGGAATGCGGAGGTTCGATTCCGCATCTTGCGATGGCAGACTCCTAAGGAGCACCGGCCATCACGGTCCAAACTGATAGGAGTTATTATAGCATGAGCGAATCTGAAAAACCGACCCTGCCGGATATCTCCGCTGTATTGGAAGCGCTGTTATTTGTCTCTGCAGAACCGGTGGACCTGTCCCAACTTGCGACGGCGCTTGGGCTCTCTGCTTTGGAAGTGGACCAGGGACTCAAGCAACTAGACTTAGAACTAAAGACCCGCGGTCTGCGTCTCCAACGCCAAGGAGGGCGGGTCCAATTAACCACTGCACCGGAGATGGCCAAGACGATCGAGCGTTTCCTCGGGCTGGAAGCCACCAGTCGACTGAGTCGAGCTGCCCTGGAAACCCTGGCAATCGTGGCCTACCAGCAGCCGGTCACGCGTCCGCAAATCGAAGCGGTACGCGGGGTTAGCAGCGATGGAGTAATGAAGTCTCTCCTTGGCAAAGGTTTGGTTCAGGAAGTAGGTCGGACTGAAGGTCCGGGTCGCCCGATTATGTACGGCACAGCTCTGGATTTCCTCCAACATTTTGGTCTAAACTCCTTGATGGAGTTACCTCCACTTAATCTGCCGGAGGATGAAAATGGTGAGAATCAAGAAGTAACATTGAAAGGCTAAAATGAAAGAACGCCTACAGAAAATCCTAGCGCGCGCCGGTTACGGTTCGCGGCGGAGTTGCGAAGAATTAATTTCTGCTGGACGGGTGCGGGTCTTTGGTCAGGTGGCTGGACTGGGTGATAAGGCAGACGCGTCTCGAGACCAGATCACAGTGGATGGGAGACTTGTAAAAGGGGCTGAGGATCTTGTTTATGTGGCGCTTTATAAACCTCGCGGTGTGATTTCTACTGTCACTGATCCGAACCTGCGGACAGCTGTTCGCGATCTAGTCCCCTTGGAAGGGACACTCTACCCAGTCGGACGCTTGGACTTCGACTCTGAGGGCTTGATCCTGATGACCAATGACGGCGATCTGGCCAATAAATTGACTCACCCGCGTTACGAGCATGAAAAAGAATACCGCGTATTGGTAGCGATTCATCCCGACGGCGAACAATTAGCCAAATGGAGGCGTGGTCTGGTGCTGGAAGATGACTTCAAGACAGCCCCCGCGGATGTGTATGTGGTCTCCAAATACGGTAAAGGGACCTGGCTGAATGTCACCCTAAAAGAGGGATACAAGCGCCAGATACGTGAGATGGGTAAAGTGACCGGCCTGCCGGTGGTACGTATCGTCCGAGTGCGAATTGGGGAACTACACCTGGGCAATCTCAAGCCAAAGGAATGGCGTTATTTGACGCCGCAGGAAGTAACTGCATTGAAGAAACCTGCCGGGTCACAAAAGCAAGAATCCGTGGTGGAAGATCCGAAGGTTAACAAATATCAGAAGCCAAGAACGAAACTTAGAAAACCCAAGGCCGGGTGCGTGGACCGGGATTGAAAAGGAGAAGACTATGTCAAAAACACGCATGACCAAACGAGATGCCCGGCGCGTGGCGCGAGCCAGACAGAGACTATATACCCGCATTATCACCATCGGAATTGTAATTCTGGCCGGAGCAGCGGTCATCTGGCTGGTGGTGACCTCCCAACAAGCCAATCAGGTTGGGCTTCAAACCTCAACGACTGGAACCCCAACCCCGGAACTGGTTGGAACGAAGCAATATTCTTCCGCACCGCCCATGATGATTGATACGATCAAACAATATTTGGCCACAGTCAAAATGGCAAAGGGCGGGGAGTTCGTGATCCAGCTCTATCCCGACAAAGCCCCCATTACGGTGAATAGTTTCGTCTTTTTGGCACGTCAGGGATATTTTAACGGCGTGACCTTCCATCGCGTTCTGGAGGGTTTCATGGCCCAAGGCGGCGACCCGACCGGGACCGGCAGTGGCGGACCGGGATATAAGTTTGTTAATGAGGCGAACGACCTGACCTTCAATAAAGCCGGGGTGGTTGCCATGGCGAATGCAGGGCGTGATACCAACGGCAGCCAGTTCTTTATCATGTTCGGGCCGTACGGCCTCTCCGAGAACGACTACACCATCTTTGGACAGGTGATCAGTGGCATGGACGTAGTCAACGTCATCGCTCTACGAGATCCAAGTAAGAATCCAACTTTCCCTGGGGATGTCATCGAGAGCATTACTATCACTGAGAAATAAGTAGAATCCATACAAATCAAGAGACCTGGTTCCTTGGTGGAGAAACCAGGTCTCTATTCTTTGTGACTGCCACATCGGAGGGATTGACATTTTACTTCGAAGTAGTGTTATCGTAAATGATTTCCACCATTTTTCACTATTTGCCAAAAAAACCGGTGAGCCAGGAAACAGAATAGTAACCAGCATAGGCAAATATCAGCATTTTGAGAATCTTTCCGATGGCACAAGCGAGCAAAAATTTCCAGAGTGGCAGTTTGAGTGCACCGGAGCACATACCGGCGAGATCGAACAAGGGATTGGGAATAAAAGCAAGTAACAGGATCACTCCATACGCCAGATTCTGGTGAGCCTTCATCCAGGTTGTCAGGCGGTTATAGAGCACTGTACGTTCAGCCACCCCTTGCCCGCTGAAACCGGCCATGTAACCTGTGAGTTCGCCGAGCGCCGCACCCAACCCGGCCGCGATGGCTACCCAGAATGGATTGAAGATGGCACCCATGGCGGTTGCGAAGGCCACACCCGGCAGCGGGATGATGATTGTGGCGTTTGCGGCGATGGAAAGCAGGAAAATGCCGATGTAGCCGTACTCTTCCAGTCTCTTGACCTCTTCGCGGAATAGGAATAATGCCACGATGAGCGCGATCACTCCGAGCAGAGCCAGGATGCGCAAGATGGTGAGGCGCGTTTTCGAATTCATGCTTCCGTGATGGTGACTTTTTTCAACTTGACTGCCGGAGAATTGACCTTCATCGGGTCTCGTTCCGGGATGGAGAGCAGCACATCCAAACCAGAGACGACCTGTCCGAACACGCTGTGCATATTGTTCAGGTGAGGTGTTGGAACGTGGGTGATGAAGAACTGCGAGCCGTTTGTGCCCGGACCCGCATTCGCCATTGAAAGAACACCGGGTTTATCGTGTTTCAGCGAAGAAAGGAATTCGTCCGCGAAACGATAGCCGGGGCCGCCGCGGCCGGTACTGGTCGGGTCGCCACCCTGAGTCATGAAGCCGGAGATGACCCGATGGAAGATGGTGCCATCATAAAAACCTTCGCGCGTCAGGAAGACGAAATTATTGACCGTGAACGGCGCCTTGTCAGCGAAGAGTTCCAGGACGATATCGCCTTTGTCTGTGCTTAGGGTAGCTGAATATTTCTTTTTCAGGTCGATAACAAATTCCGGGGGTTTATTCCATTGTTTCATTTTTATTCCTTAATTAATTTATTGGTGGATATGTGTGTCTGCCCAAACAGGCAGGCACATAGGCCTGTCCCTAAGATAACATCGTCTCAATTCGCGCAACAACCATGTCAAGGGCAGCAGCGTTGAATCCACCCTCGGGGATGACCACGTCTGCATACCGCTTGGAGGGCTCTACAAATTCCAAGTGCATCGGGCGCACGGTAGATAAGTATTGTTTGACGACCGTTTCCAGAGTTCGGCCACGTTCGGAGATGTCGCGTTCCAGGCGTCGAATAAAACGCAGATCGGAATCGGTGTCTACAAATATCTTAACGTCAAAAAGTTCCCGCAACGCGGCCTCAGTGAAAATCAAGATGCCCTCCACCAAAATGACGCCGCGCGGTTGAACGGTGTAGGTTTGCTCCGTGCGGCTGTGGGTGGAGAAGTTGTAGATCGGAACCTCAACGGGCTGTCCGCTTTTGAGTTCCAGGATGTGTTGGGTAAGCAATTCGGTTTCGAGCGAGTTGGGATGATCGAAGTTGACTTCGGCACGCTGGACCGGAGGCAGACCACTCAAGTCTTTGTAATAGGCGTCGTGTTGGAGAAACGATATCCGGTCTGGACCAACGCGCTGGAGGATGGTCTGGGCAACGGTCGTCTTTCCGGATCCCGATCCGCCTGCAATACCGATAACAAGTGGGCTGCGGTTGTTCATAGTTGAATTATACCCTTTCACTCCTCGCGGGAATTCACAAAGGTCCTAAATCGAGAGCAGATGTGACATAAGTCACTTGAACTTTGTCATTGAAACTTGTAAAGTGTTAATTAAAGTCGGAATAGAACAAAAAAAATAGAAACAATGTCTGAAAACGACCAAATAAACCAACAGATTGTCGAACTTCTCATGGAAGATGGCCGCATGGCAGCAGCGGAAATTGCGCGCCACATTGGCGCGGGGATATCAGAGCGCGTAGTGCGTTACCGAATAGAGCGGATGATCAATGACAAAATGATACAAATCCGTCCGATTGTCAATCCGCAAGCATTTGGACTGACCACGCGCGCGGACGTGGTGTTGGAAGTTGAATCGGAAGCCATCATGGATGTGGCACGCAAGGCAATGGCATACGATTGCGTTTCTTATGTGGCCTGTTCCATCGGTGAAATGGACGTTTCGATCCAGGTGGTGGCGAAGGATACGACAGAGATTTACCAGTTCGTTACTGAAGTGATCGGGAAAATGCCAGGGGTTCGAAGAACGACAACTTCCATCGTACCGATTGTTCTGAAAGATGTGTACCAGTGGCGTATGCCTAAAGACTCTCCCTCGGAAAAGAAAAGAGAGAATTCGAGATAAAGTTAAGACGAGGAAACCATGTTAAATCTTCCCTGGGAAGATATTAGTGCGCTTCAAAAAAGAGCTTTCATGGTCATGCTGTTAGGGGTAAATTCGAACTTTCATTTCTGGGGTGAAGGCATCACGAAAATTCTAGCCAGAGGAAGGAGGACCAGAAGAGAAGATCATGATTAGCAAGTACGAACTTGTTTCTTCTGCAAATGCTGCAAATCAATCTACCAACTTTTGAGAGGAGAAAAGTGCTATGCCTGAACAAATGGCTTTTGCTCGTAAGGCCAGTGGCCTTGTAAGAGGCCTGTCGTTCATTGACGCTTTCGGCGTCGGCTTCATGAACCAGGGCCTAACTCCCAGTATGTGGGTGATGATCAGTCTGGGGCTAGGCGTCTATACCGGCGGGAACCTGATCATCGCCACGCTACTCTCCGCGCTGCTGTGTGGTGTCGGCTTTTCACTAGTCTGGGGTATTCTGGGCGGATCCATGCCCCGCTCCGGCGGCGAGTACATCTACAACTCGCGCATCATACACCCCCTAATCGGTATTGCTGAGTCGTTTGGGAATGCCTTTGTATGGGTCATGTGGATCTATATTCTTGCCCCATTTACGGTGGATCCGGGCTTGGTGATGATGTTCCAGTTCCTGAACATGCCGGCTGCGGCTGAGTTCTGCGTCCAGCCAGTAGCTCTGTTTCTGATTGCAAGCCTATTTAACCTGATCGGCATGTTGTTCGTCGTCTTCGGTGTGAAAATATTTGCCAAGGTTCAAAAGGTGATCATGGTACTAGGTATCGCAGGCACCTTGACGATCCTGCTGGTTTTAACCTTTACCAGCCATGATGCCTTTATCACTGCCTGGAATAACCTGGCGTTGCAGTACGGCTCGCTGGATTACAATGGTTTCCTAGCGACGGCACGAACAACCATCGAGGCGGCTGGTGATGTGCTGCCAAAGACTTGGAACTGGTTCGACACGCTAGGTGTGATGGTGGCAGGATCATGGCTTTTTGCCTATTCATACTGCATCACCTTCATTGCCGGTGAAGTCAAGCGCCCGGATAAGACCATCATCTTGGCCAATCTCTCGGCAGTCCTCGTACCAGCTGCCTTCATGTTATGGCTGGCTGCCGCCCTGTACAACACGGTGACTTTCGAGTTCCTTTCAGCTACAGCCTGGGTGGATAATCTTGGCGAAGGATTGGCCGGATATACCCTGCCTTGGCCACCACACTTCATTGGATTGGCGGCAGTCATAAACCACAATTGGTTTGTGGTATTCATGATGGCGCTGTCCTTCATCGCGTTCACTCTTTGGTGGGTGGCACTCTCCTATCTGGCCTTTCCGCGCATCTTGTTCGCCTGGGGCATGGACCGCATGGGTCCGAAGTGGTTCGCGGATATTGACCACCGCTGGGCTTCACCAGTCAAGAACCATATCCTATGTTTTATCCTAGGTGAAATAGGCATCCTGCTTTATGTGTTATTCACGGACAAAATTGGTGCCCTTTCGGTTACCGGCCTGGAGATTGTCTCAGTGTTCGGGGTAACTGCTGTAGCAGCGGCTATCTTCCCCTTCTCGAAGAGGGCGAAGAACATCTGGGATTCATCGCCATACAAGAAATGGAAAATACTGGGCATCCCGGTTGTCACCATTGGCGGGGTCGTGAACCTGATCTATCTCGCCATCCTCTTCTACTTCTTCATCGTTATGCCCGATCTAGAAGGCCTGGCCATCGGTTCTTTAATCTTCTATGCGTTCATCTGGGCATGCGGAATCGGGTGGTATTTCTATTGGAAGGCACGCAATAAAAAAGCTGGCATGGATATCAATATGACCTTCGGTGAGTTGCCGCCTGATTAAATTTACCTTCTACAAGCGTGGGGCGGAGGTTTTATTCCTTCGTCCCACGTCTGCAATCATCCAAATTCATTTTTAATGGAGTCTCTGATGAGTAAAACGACAAAAATATTTTTTGTAACAGACATCCATGGTTCAAACCTTTGTTACAAGAAATATCTGAACGCCTTGAAGGTTTATAACGTGGATGTGGGCATCCTGCTCGGCGACCTGACTGGCAAGGTGCTCGTTCCCCTGGTGGAGAAGGCTGGCGGTGGCTGGGAAACCACACTGATGGGCACGCATACCGAATGCGCTACCCAGGAAGAATTGGATAAACTTATCAAGACCATCGAGATGATGGGCTACTATTGGGTTCATCAGACTCCAGAGGAGTACCAGACATACAAGGCTGACCCCAAAAAGGTGGATGTTTTGTTCAAGCAGTTGATGCTCCAGCGTCTGAAAGAATGGATTGCACTCGCCGATGAGCGCCTTGCAGGTACATCCTTCAAAGTCTATATGGCGGCAGGCAATGACGACCATTTTGAGGTGGATAAAGTCATTGAAGACTCGGAAGTCATTGTTAATTGCAATGGAAAGAATGTTTCTGTCGGTGATCACGAAATGATCACCTTCTCCTGGGCGAACCCTACTCCCTGGAACACCCCGCGCGAGAAACCGGATGATGAGCTGGAGCCGATGCTGGAAGAGCTGATCGCCAAGGTAAAGGATAAGTCGAGTGCCATTTTCAACTTTCACGCACCGCCTTACGGTTTCGCCCTTGATCTGGCTCCCAAGCTGGACGAGAATCTTGTTCAGGCTGCTGATAATAAAATCCATGTCGGCAGCCAGGCAGTTGCAAAGATGATTCAGAAATACCAGCCATTGTTGGGCCTGCATGGGCACATCCATGAATCACGAGGCGTCCAGAAGATCCATAAGACAACCATTATCAATCCGGGCAGCGAGTACTCTGAAGGAATTTTAAAAGGTGCCATCGTTGTGCTAGAAAAGGATAAAGTGAAAGACTACGTTTTCACATCCGGATAGGAGCCGACCTATGATGCCACATAATGTATTCAGACTTCCCAAAGATATACCGATGGATGAGTATCCGAAGCCGGAGGAATATCTGGAGGAAGCTCGCCACCTGACAGATGAAGCCCAAAAGCAAGGAATAATCCTGCGGGTTATGGGTCCGATAGCATTGCACTTCTATTTTCCTGAATATGTGGATTTGTACCGCCGGATGGAACGCCTGGGTGAACGCGTTTTTACTGACATTGATTATGCCTCGTATGGCAAGTGCCGTAGCAAAATCGTACCGTTTTTCGAAAAGCAGGGCTACCAACTTGAAAAACGGGCAGCCATGCTCAGCGGGAACACGCGTCACATCTATTTCGGTGGGCGCATCCCGATGATCGATGTGTTCTTCGATAAACTGGATTATAACCACCCGATCGAGTACAAAAACCGATTGGAGATTGACCCCTTCAGCGTGTCGTTGACCGATTTATTACTTCAAAAACTTCAAATTGTTCCGATCAGCGATAAAGATCTTAAGGATGGCATGCTCTTGTTCATGGCATCCCAGATTGGTGAGTCGGATGCAGGCATGATCAATGCGAAATATCTGGCAAAGATCATGTCTGATGACTGGGGTTTCTACTACACTGCCACGATGAATCTTGTGAAAATCAAAGAGGCGTCGACCGGGGTCAAGGCACTCACAGATGCCAATCGCCAGTTGATCAGCGAGCGTGCTGACCAGTTGATACAGATTATCGAAAACGCGCCCAAGTCTGGTAAATGGAAGGGTCGTGCCAAAGTTGGTACAAAGAAACTCTGGTACAAGGAAGTATCCGATTGGGCGTAAATTTTCGCCTGCGGGCTTATCCCAAAGACTGACGAATCATTTCTGGAAACGTCGCCAGTCTCTGTATAATCGAACGGAGAGAAACCTATGCCGCAATTTCTGAAAGATGCTGGGGATTATAGTCAGCGTTGGCTGGAAATCATCCAGAAAACGGAAGTGACTGAAGCCGAGGGCAAGCAGATTATTGAAGAATCCAAGTACAATTTTGCTGAACACTACAACAAGAACTGGTTGGAATACCGCAAGTCCGTCACCGAGGCAGGAGATTGGGCCTCCGTTGAATGGAGCGGTTCCGGCGCGGTTTTTCGAGATATTCTTGGTCGCGAGTACATCGACTGTCTGGGCGGGTATGGCATGATGGATCACGGCTGGAGCCACCCGGATGTGGTGGCGGCGGTCAAAGCGCAATTGGGGCGTTCTCCGATGCCCAGCCAGGAACTGATTGACCCTCTGCGGGGTGTGCTGGCGCGGCTGATGTCTGAGATCACGCCTGGCGATATCAAATATAGTTTTTTTGCAGCCAGCGGTACTGAAGCCATCGAAGGTGCGATAAAACTGGCAAAGATGTATACCCAGAAACCAGCATTCATTGTTGCGGTAAAAGCTTTCCACGGCAAGACGATGGGTTCCCTTTCCATGATCGGCAAGGCCGATTACCGGCAACCGGCGGGTGTTCTTTATGGTGGGCCGGTCTATCATGTCCCGTTTGGGGATGCCGCGGCGGTTGAGCAACAACTCGACATTTGCGATAAAATCGGCATAGGTGTGGCTGCGGTGTTGATGGAACCCATCCAGGGCGAGGCCGGGGCGCTTGTTCCACCGGATGATTTCTGGCCGCGCATACGTGCAGCGACGAAACACTACGAGACTTTACTCATTGCTGACGAAGTCCAGACTGGTCTCGGCCGCACAGGAAAACTGTGGGGTGTCGATCATTGGAATGTCGTCCCGGATATTGTGGCAGTTGCCAAGTCTCTGGGCGGGGGTGTTATGCCGGTCAGCGCGTTCTGCTCGACTGAAGAAATCTGGCAATGCATGATGTATCCGAACCCGTTCATCCACACCACAACTACGGGTGGTGGCGCCCTGGCCTGTTCGGCGGCGATAGCCTCTATCAATGTTGTATTGCGGGATGACTTTCCGAAGCAGGCGGCCGAGAAGGGTGTGTACTTTATCTCAAAGCTGCAGGCGCTGGCGAAGAAATATCCTCAAATTTATAAGGAGGTTACCGGCAGGGGTTTGCTCATTGGCCAGCACTTCCATACACCTAAGATCGGATATCAAGTCGCGGCTGGGTTATTCAAGCGCGGGGTCCTTGTGGCTGGCACGTTAACCAGCGCACACACAATCCGCATTGAGCCGCCGATTGTCATCTCCTATGAACAAATAGACACAGTTTTAAACCGACTGGAGGACACTCTCAAGGAAGTGGCACCAACAGTAAATATCCGGAAAGATAAGCAGGACAATTGAAAATCGTTATAATATTTACATGTAAGAAATATCAAGAAAGTCCATTTCCAGACCAACGGCAAAACTGGATATAAATTTAAGAAAAGGAGATAAATATGAAAATTTTACTCGTCGGTACCGGGGGGGTTGGTGAAGCCATTGCCGTGATCGCTAAGGATCAACCTTGGGTAGAGCACGTCGTGCTCACAGACTACAATCGGGAACGCATCAAAGAAGTACAGGCTAAACTCGGGGATAAGAAACGCTTCCCGATCGAGTGGATCGACGCCAGCAAGCAGGAAATGATCGAGAAACTTGCCAAGCAGTATAAGGTCGATCTCATCATGAATGCCTGTGACCCGTCCTTCAATGAACCGATTTTTGATGCGGCCTACAATGTTGACGCGACTTACATGGATATGGCCATGACCCTTTCCACACCCAATAAAAACGATCCCTATAACAAATGCGGCATTAAACTGGGTGATTACCAGTTTGAACGTGCCAAGAAGTGGGAAGATAAGGGCATTCTCTGTCTTGTCGGTCTGGGTGTGGAACCCGGCATGGCGGATGTATTTGCAAAATACGCTGAAAAGCACCTCTTTGATGAAATCGAAGAAATTGGTGTGCGCGACGGTTCCAACCTGGAAGTACGGGGATACGAATTCGCGCCGAACTTCTCGATCTGGACGACCATCGAGGAATGTCTAAACCCACCAGTCATCTGGGAGAAGACGCGCGGCTGGTACACGACCACTCCATTCTCTGAACCTGAAATGTTTGAGTTCCCGGAGGGGATTGGCAAACAGGAATGCATCAATGTCGAACACGAAGAAGTTTTATTGGTGCCACGCTGGATCAATTGCAACCGCGTCACTTTCAAATATTCACTCGGGGAGCAATTCATTAGCGTGCTAAAAACACTTCACATGATTGGTCTGGACAACAAAGAAAAGATCAAGGTCAAAGGTGTGGAAGTGGCTCCGCGCGACGTGGTAGCGGCCTGTCTGCCAGACCCTGCCCACCTGGGCGACCGGATGTTCGGTAAGACATGCGCTGGAACGTGGATCAAAGGGAAGAAGAACGGCAAGGAGAAGCAGGTTTATCTTTACCAAGTGGCTGATAACGTGGAATGCATGAAGCGCTTGGGCTGCCAGTCCGTCGTGGCACAAACGGCCTTCAACGCGGTCATCGGCTGGGATTTGCTGGAGCACGGTGTCTGGAAAGGCAAGGGTGTTCTCGGACCAGAAGCCTTTGATCCTGATCCGTTCATGGCGAAGATGGCCGACTATGGCTTCCCATATGGAATAAAAGATATGTAATCTTTCAACCCCTTCCGGCTCAAAATGCACGGGAAGGGGAAATCACTTCGGAGGAGAAAATACAATGGCTGAAAATTTTGCACTTACACAGGTGGAAAAGAGCAAACTCAAGCGTGAGTTAACCCTGCTGCCTTTGTTCGGATTGATCTATTTCACCGTTTGCGGCGGTTCATTTGGAGCAGAGCCGATGATCAGCCTTTCAGGGCCGGGTTTTGCAATCGTGTTGCTGTTGGTGACGCCGCTTGTCTTTAGCATTCCCAATATGCTCATGGTGCGCGAGTTACAATCCATGATGCCCGCGGAAGGCGGTTATTACCACTGGCTGAAAAAGGCATTTGGTCCCTTCGTTGGTTTTTTGGGTGGTTGGATGAACTGGGTGGTTTCCTGGGTGGATGTGTCCATTTATCCAGTCCTTGCCGCCACTTATCTGGCCTACTTCATCCCGGCGTTGAATGTCGGTACAACCATCGGCGGGGTGTTCATCCCGGGCGTCTGGCTTTCCTTCATCGTTTCGATGCTGCTCATCTGGTTGATCAGTTATCTCAACGTCCGGGGAGCGCGGCTCACCGGCTTGACCACCGACTGGTTGGGCGCCGTGATGATGATTCCGTTGATCCTCATGGCGATCATCGGTATTGCAGCATGGATCAAAAGCGGGCAAACCATTCACCTGCCATTCCTGACTAATGGCGAAGCAGTTTCCATTAAAACCTTGATCCCGGCTTTAGGCACCGGTATTTATGTAGCCATGTGGAATTACATGGGCTGGGAATTGCCGACTGCGGCAGGCGATGAAGTGGTTAATCCCAGGAGGACTTACCCCCTTGCAATGGTGCTGGTTCTTATTGCAACGGTTGCTACGTATACGATCCCAACTGTGGCCGGGTTGTATGGCGGTGCAGGTGAGAATGACAAGTATACAATATGGGGATTAGACGCTTCCGATCCGAACATCGGCATTGTTGGCGACATCACTGGGCCCGACGCAACGGATGCTCAAGTTGCTGAGGTAGGAGCTAAGCTTACCAGCTGGGGTGTCGAGCCGACCGCTTCGACCGGCTGGTGGTTCCCCGATATTGCCCGCGTTGTGGCGGATAAACTGATGGGTCAGACAGACAGTCCGTTGGGCAAGGTAATGGGCGGATTGGTCTCATTTGCAGCCATTCTCTCGATGATCGGCCTGTTCATCGGTAATGGTTTGGGTGGGACCCGCATTCCCTTCGCTCTAGCTGAAGATGGTATGATGCCGAAGTTCATGGTTAAAGTCCATTCAAAATACGGCACACCCTGGGTATCCATCCTGGTCGTGGCAGTGATATATTCAGTTTTCTCTCTGTCAGCCTTCCAGGCTCTTGTGGTTATCGATGTGTTCCTTAACATGCTGGTGCTTTTGGCATGCTTCTTTGCAGTGTGGGTATTGCGCTTCAAGGATCCTGACCGGCCGCGCCAAAAGGTTCCCGGCGGCTGGTTTGGTCTGGCGATCATCACCCTTCTGATGACAAGCATCGTCACCTTAGCAGTAGTTTTCAATTACCTGGATACCGGTATGGACTCCATATCCTGGGCGTTGTATGCAATGGTAATAGGAGCAGTTCTCTATTTCCCGATTCGGAAGTGGATCAAGCCCGGCATCCCGGATGTGGATCCATACATTGGCGACAGTGAGGAAGCATAAATATTTATCTTTAACCCTCCCCCTTTTTGGGGGAGGGGACAATATTTCTGGAGGTTCTCATGCCCTACGGTTACCATGGAAAAATCCTGCATGTTGACCTATCCACCGGTAAGATGGAGGTGGAGACCCCGTCTGAATCGTTCTATCGAAAATACATGGGCGGTTCGGCCATGGCACTGTACTATATCCTGCGTGAAGTCCCCAAGGGCGCGGACCCGCTCGGACCCGAAAACATACTTACCATATTCGATAGTGTCGTCACGGGCGCGAGTATTTCCGGTCTGAGCCGCATTAATGTGAATGCCAAATCCCCGATGAGCGGCGCGATTGGTGACTCGCAGGCAGGCGGATTCTTCCCGGCCGAGTTCAAGTTCGCCGGATACGATGGCGTTGTTTTCCGTGGCAAAAGCTCCAAATGGGTTTATCTGACTATCATCAACGGTGAGGCGAAATTATACGATGCCTCCCACCTGACTGGAAAAATTACCGGCGAAGTGGACGTGCTGCTCAAACAGGAAGTTGGTGACCCGAAAGCCCAAGTGATGCAGATCGGACCGGCAGCTGAAATTGGCGTGCGCTTCTCTGGTATCGTCAATATGGCGAACCGCATGAACGGGCGCACCGGGATGGGGTTGGTGATGGCAAGCAAGAATCTTAAGGCAATTGTTGTGCGTGGAAGAGTAAAACCGACCATTGCCGACCAAAAAACCCTGACGGAATTAAACCGCGCAGGTCCACCGAGTATGGCAACCAACCCGGATATGAGCGTTGGCGCTTTAGGCACAGCGGGTGTGGTTATGTTCCAGAACATGCTTGGTACTCTGCCTACCCGTAATTACAACGAAGGACAAT
Organism: Anaerolineae bacterium; assembly: GCA_041489005.1. GTDB lineage: Bacteria > Chloroflexota > Anaerolineae > Anaerolineales > Villigracilaceae > UBA877. The sequence goes on along the minus strand of JBGPQK010000031.1, from coordinate 12,141 downwards.
TCGAACAGGCGGAAGCCATCAGCGGTGAAAAACTGGCTGAGACGATTCTGAAACGACGTGATACCTGTTATGCATGTATCGTCCGTTGCAAACGCGTGGTTGAAATTACAGAAGGCAAATATACTGCGAATCCACTCTACGGCGGGACGGAATACGAGACCTTAGGCACGTTCGGTTCCTATTGTGGCATCGGTGACCTGGCGGCTGTTTCTCACGCTCACCAGATATGTGATATGTATGGTGTGGACTCCATCTCTTGCGGCGCGACGATCGCTTTTGCGATGGAGTGTTATGAGAAGGGAATTATCACAAAGGAAGAAACCGGTGGGATTGACCTGCGCTTCGGTAACACTGAGGCGATGATTGAAGTCTTGAATCAAATTGTGACCAAATCGGGCAAACTTGGCCCAGTCCTCGCAGAAGGCTCCGCCCGCGCAGCTGAATTATGGGGCAGAGGCGCAGACGAGTGCCTGATCACCTGTAAGAACGAAGAGTCCCCGGCGCACATGCCGCAGGTCAAACGGTCGCTGGCGCTCATTTACGCCGTCAACCCATTCGGCGCAGACCATCAGTCTAGTGAACATGACCCATATTACGAAGAAGGCGTTGCCCAATTCAACCTGGATAGGCTCAAGGAAATGGGTCTTGGTAACCCTCAACCTGCCCGTAGTTTGACACCGGAAAAGATCCGCTTTGCATATCTGACCCAGTGCTTCTATAGCATGATGGACTCACTGACCCTGTGCCAGTTTGTCTATGGTCCGACCTGGTGTTTATACGGTCCGAACGATACTGCCAGGATGGTCAAGGCGGTTACCGGTTGGGATGTTACCGTGGATGAACTCATCGAGCTCGGCCATCGCCGTATTACCCTGATGCGCACATTTAATGCCCGCGAAGGTTTTGCGCGCAAGGATGACAAACTGCCAAAAAAGTTCTTCAAACCGCTGGTTGGGGTTGGGCCATCGGCAGGCGTGGCACTCACACATGAAGAATTGGAAACCGCTCTTGACGAATACTATAAAATTGCTGGTTTTACAATCGACGGCATCCCGACCCCATCGACGCTTAAGAACCTCGGCATCGAGTGGGCGACGGAATTTCTACCCGCATAATATCCGATGGGGAGGAAGAAATTCCTCCCCAGAATAGTCCCCCATCAGGTGAATCCTATGAGCAAACTTTATGACGAAAACTTCCCCCATATATCTCCCGTCTGGTCGCGCATCTTCCCGATCGTGGCGGAGCGCGCTGAAGGATGCTATATCTATGCTGTTGACGGAAAAAAATATCTTGATTTTACTTGCGGCATTGGTGTGACCAATACCGGCCACTGCCATCCGAAGGTGGTTGAGGCTATCCGCGAGCAAGCCGGGTTATTCCTCCACGCCCAGGCCAATATTATCGTCCATAAACCGATGCTGGAGTTGATCGATGAACTACGCAAGGTTGTGCCTCCGCCCATAGATGGTTTTTTCTTCAGCAACTCCGGTGCCGAAGCGCTGGAAGGCGCGGTTAAACTGGCGAAGGCGGCGACGGGCAAGCCCAATATCATCGTTTTTGCAGGTAGTTTCCATGGTCGCACCGCTGGGACGATGGCGCTGACCACATCCAAGACCATCTACCGCTCCGGATTCCAACCGCTCCCGGCAGGCGTGTTTGTGACCCCTTACCCTTACACGTACAAACTCGGCATGACCGAGGTGCAGGCGACGGATTACTGCCTCGCCGCGCTAGAAGAACTCCTGCTCTCACAAACCTCCCCGGTTGAGACCGCCGCAATTTTGATGGAGCCGGTTCTAGGCGAGGGCGGATACGTTGTACCACCAGCGGCGTTCATGAAGGGACTGCGCGAATTGTGCAACAGGAACGGCATCCTGCTTATTTTTGACGAAGTCCAGTCGGGCTTTGGTCGGACCGGGAAATGGTTCGCTCAGGAACACTTCGGTGTCGTCCCTGATATTATGACGGTCGCCAAGGGCATCGCCTCAGGTCTGCCACTATCGGGAGTGTTCAGCCGCCTCGACCTGATGAGGAAGTGGCAGACTGGTTCGCACGGAGGGACTTATGGCGGCAATGTTGTGGCCTGTGCGGCGGGCGTGGCTACCATCCGCGCCATGAAGGATGAAGATATGACCGGAAACGCGGCGCGGCGCGGGGTCCAATTGACAACCGGATTACGCAAACTCCAGGAGGAGTATCCCATCATTGGCGACGTGCGCGGCCTTGGACTGATGGTCGGCACCGAGTTCACGGTAAAAGGGAAACCGGCGGACAAGTCCATCACCAAGGCCGTCATACACGCCTGCGAGGAGCGCGGCCTGCTCCTGCTCTCGTGTGGTACATACGATAATGTCATCCGCTGGATTCCACCACTAGTAGTTAACGATGCACAGATCAACGACGGACTTGATATATTTGCTTCAGCTTTAAAAGAAACCACCAATTAGACCTTAGAACATTGACCGTGGATGATGATCCATTGTCAGTCATCCATTGTCAAAATGGAGACAATAGTGTCAAGAATCCTTGACCGCTCCCGCCTCGAACGCCTGCTTCGCGAGGAAGAAGAGAAGTTCCACGTCGAGCACCAAGTGTCATACGGGCTTTATCAACGTGCCCTCCAATCCATGCAGGGGGGTGTACCGATGCTTTGGATGATCCGCTGGGCCGGGACTTTTCCCGTGTTTGTCAAAGAGGCCAAGGGCGCCCGCTTCACTGATGTGGATGGTCATTCATACATCGATTTCTGCCTCGGCGACACCGGCGCGATGACCGGCCACGCGCCAGACGCTACCCTGGCTGCCATCAATGCCCAGGCAGCCAAAGGCATCACCCTGATGCTTCCCACAGAGGACTCAATTTGGGTGAGCGAGGAATTCCAGCGACGCTTTGGCCTGAAATACTGGCAGTTCACCCTGACGGCCACAGACGCCAACCGCTTCGCCGTCCGCATGGCACGCCACATCACCGGGCGCACGAAGATTTTGGTCTTCAATTACTGCTACCACGGCTCGGTGGATGAGACATTCATTACGCTTGACGAGGAAGGCACGCCCGGTCCGCGGCACGGCAACCTGGGCTCGCCGGTCAATCCGGTTGAGACAACAAAAGTCATCGAGTTCAACGATATTCCCGCGCTGGAAACAGCTCTGGCTGCCAAAGATGTGGCCGTAGTACTCGCCGAGCCGGTAATGACTAACATAGGTATCATCCACCCTGACCCCGGCTACCACGAGTCCCTGCGTGAGATTACCCGCCACAACGGAACCCTTCTCATCATTGATGAAACGCACACACTATGCACCAGTCCCGGAGGGTATACCAGCAAGTATAATCTCCATCCTGACTTCCTGACCTGTGGAAAGGCCCTGGCGGGTGGAATCCCAGCGGGTGTCTACGGGTTCACACAGGAGGTGGCAGACGCCTTTTGGGATAAACTCGAACTTGACCAATCCGACGTGGGTGGTATAGGCGGGACGCTGGCAGGAAATGCCCTGTCAATCGCGGCGATCCGAGCGACACTGGAACACGTCTTGACACCGACCATGTACGAGCGCTGTGAGAAGCTGGCTGACCGCTACGAGGAGGGTGTGCTCGATTCAATCAAGGAGTTCGACCTACCTTGGATTGTAAAGCGTCTTGGTTTCCGGGTCGAGTACTGGTTTCGCCAGTCACCGCCACGGAACGGAGGGGAAGCCAACGCCGCCGTGGACAGTGAACTCGACCGTTTCATGCACCTTTGGGCGCTTAACCGCGGCATCCTGATGACGCCTTTCCACAATATGGCTCTTATTTCTGCCGATACCACTGAAGCGGAGGTGGATTACCATACCAAAGTTTTCCGTGAAGCAGCGCAAGCGTTGGTTGGTTGAAGCTTGGCGGACAGTGTTCGCCTTGGAACTGGAGGCAAGATGCCTGATGTGAAACCCTACGATCTCCAGGTTTGGCGCGTCAACGTAAGATCTCGGACGTTGAAACTGAACCCGATCCCCGGGTCTTGGGAACGCCTCGGCGGGCGTGGACTGATTGCCAGAATCCTGTTGGATGAAGTCCCGCCAGATTGCGAACCGCTTGGTCCTAAGAACAAACTTATTTTTTGCCCCGGCTTGTTGACCGGGCATATGCTCTCCTCGATCGACCGGCTCTCGGTGGGTGGAAAGTCTCCTCTGACAGGCGGTGTCAAAGAGTCCAATTCGGGCGGAACCACCAGTCTACAAATTGCATCCATGGGCATCAAGGCCCTCATTATTGAAGACTGGCCCCCAGAACCCAGCTGGTCTGTGATGTACCTCAGTATGGAGGGTGTGCGCTTCGACCCAGCAGATGGCTTGGAGGGTCTTGGTGTGTACGACACCGCCGAGGCACTAAGAAAACGTTATGGGAAAAAGGTGGCCATTTCCATCATCGGCCCAGCGGGTGAGAGGAAACTCGTCTCAGCAGGCATTCTCAACCTGGACAAGGATGGTATTCCTTCTCGCATAAATGCACGCGGCGGGCTGGGTGCGGTGATGGGTTCGAAAGGCTTGAAGGCAATTGTGTTCGACGCCACAGCAGGGTCCAAGCCACAGCTCATGGACACGGAAGCATTCCGGGCAACGCAGAAGGTTTACAACAAGTTCCTGATGGAACATCCGCAGACCAAAACCTATAGCGACTATGGTACACCTGCGATGGTCCACATAACAGACGGATTCGGCGGCCTACCGACCCGCAACTTCTCGTCGGGTACATTTGAGTATGCAGATGACATCAGCGGAGAGCATTTGCGTGAACTTATCCTGGCTCGTGGTGGGGAGAGCAATCCCACACATGCCTGTATGCCCGGCTGCATTATCCGCTGCTCGAATGTTTTTGCAGGAGAAGACGGCAAGATGATTGTCTCCCCAATTGAGTATGAGACAATCGGTCTGATGGGTTCCAATCTGGGCATCCGTGAGTTTGACTGGATTGGCCGCTTGAATTGGCAGGCGAACGACCTGGGTGTTTGCTCCATCGAATTAGGTGCAGCATTGGGCGTTGCCGCTGAAGCCGGATTCATGGAATGGGGCGACGGCAAGCGTGCTCTTGAATTATGCGACGAAATCCGCAGGAACTCCCCGCTGGGGCGCATCCTCGGCTCCGGCGCGGGATGGACAGGGAAAATCCTCGGCGTCGAACGCGTTCCGGTAGTGAAAAATCAAGCAATGTCAGCTTACGAGCCCCGCGCCATCAAAGGAATGGGTGTCACTTTTGCCACCACACCCCAAGGCGCGGATCACACTTGTGGACAGACTGTCCGAGACAAAGTCAACCACCTTGACCCGATGGTGCAAGTTGACGTCTCTCGCAAGAAACAAATTGCCATGGCAGGGTACGACTGTCTCGGCGCGTGCATTTTTTCGGCCTTTGGGTTTGCCGTTGCACCGCCAGAGACTATCCGCGATTTCATCAATGCCCGCTATGGCTGGGGCGTGGATACAACCATCCTTTCAGAGCTTGGAAAGAAGACCATAGAAATGGAACTGGAGTTCAACCGTGGAGCGGGGTTTAACAAAACCCATGACCGTCTCCCTGAGTGGATGACGCGTGAACCGGTCCCTCCGCACAACGCGATTTTCGATGTTCCGACGGATGAGCTGGACAGGATTTTTGAGTGGTAAGATTTAGTAAAACGTTAAACGTCGAAGATCGATTAAGTGACCTTCGACGTTTCTTGAGTTGAGCCACCAAAGAGATTTGAACTCTTGACCTGGCGTTTACGAAACGTCTGCTCTACCAACTGAGCTATGGTGGCATTTCTTAGCGGCGGGATTATACTATAGGTGTCCGTCACCTTCAAGGTGACGGACACATGTTATACTCAAAAGGTGAATATCGCCATGCTTTCATATCACACCTGCCCGCTGGCAACCCTGGGTGGCAAAGATACTGGCGGGATGAACGTTTACGTACGTGACTTGACGCTTGAACTGGGCCGCATGGGGATCCATGTGGATGTGTTCACCCGTTCTCAGGATGAGCATGTGCCGCACGTGCTGCACGACCTGGGTTACGGAAACCGGGTCGTTCACGTGCCAGCCGGTCCTGAAATCCCATTACCAAAACGAGAACTCGCCGGGTATATTCCGCGGTTTGTGGATGGCGTTCGTCAGTTCGCTGCGGAGAAGGGGATCAAGTACGACCTGCTCCATAGCCATTATTGGATGTCAGGCCTGGCCGCCGGAGCATTATCGGACCTATGGTTTAGTGTGCCGATTCTGCAGATGTTCCATACGCTGGGAGAGATGAAAAACCGGGTGGCCCGGAGCGATGCAGAGCGGGAAGGTGCTTATCGGCTGGACGGCGAACGTCAAGTACTTGCCCGCGCTGATAGGATCATCGCTGCCACCCTGGCTGAGCGCGCTCAACTCGAATGGCTCTACAAAGCCGATACCGGCAAGGTGACGGTCATCCCGCCCGGCGTGGATACTAGCCACTTCTATCCCATCCCGGCGGATGAAGCCCGCCAATATATCGGCCTGACGCCGGATGCGCGCATGATCTTGTTTGTCGGACGCATCGAGCCGCTCAAGGGTGTGGCTACACTCATCCAGGCAGTTTCCTGTCTGCAGCTTAAGAATTTGAAAGAACCGGTGCGCCTGGCTGTCATAGGTGGCGACCCGGAGGCAGCCGTCGACGAAATAAGCGAAGAGATGGTCCGCCTACAGAAATTGTGTGATGATCTAACAGTCGGTAAGATGGTAGTCTTTCTCGGCAAGCGTGGACAAGATACCCTGCCGTATTATTACTCCGCCGCAGAAGTGGTAGTGATGCCCTCTCATTACGAATCATTTGGAATGGTGGCGCTGGAAGCCATGGCTTGCGGCACGCCGGTCATCGCCTCTCAGGTGGGCGGGTTGGCCTTTCTGGTGCAAGACGGCGTGACGGGGTACACCGTCCCGGCCGAGGATCACAATGCCTTGTGTGACCGATTAACGGCATTACTCGGAGACGAGTCCCTGCGCCAGCGGATGGGCCGCGACGCTGCCGAGTATGCTCGAAATTATGATTGGGAGAAGATCGCGAAGCAGATTGTGGGGGTATATGAGGAGTTGATCAGGAAAAGATGATCACAGTTTGCGTTACCGGCAGGGTGGGGAAGTCTCAGCCTAAAACCGTTTCTTAGGGCTCAATATGTGAGCGCACGGGGAAAAGCCCTGTTCTTTCAGGTACGCGCCGTTTCGGGCGCTCCGATCATGCGAGGCAAGAAGAACTTTTTCTTCTTCCTGAATTGACATACCCTCCGTTCTTCTTCAGGCCTTAAGGTCCTGCCACGGAACTCCCTGCGAGCATCGAGGACTTGGATTTCCGTGTCTTCCCAGGAGGTCAATGGGCGAAAAAGGCAGACCCCAGAAATAAAAAGGCACCATACCTCTCCTTGTTTCTAGCCCGATATGGCGAACCTTGAGATTAAATTTATTTTGCAAGCCTTCGGGTCACTCCGCTCAACCTTCTTAAGGAGGATGCGCAGAATATGGGTAGATATGTATCCTCTTTATGTCGTTTCACTAGCGTTTATGCTAATCGTATAACGACTTATGAGTGGTCTGTCAAGAATCCTTAATATTATTGGATTTTAGGCGGCACGCCCTATTCCTTCATTTTCACGTAAAACAACGTCGAACCGTCAATCTCCTGCGTACGCATCTGAAATAAATCTTTATAACTGGCGATCATGCGTGAGAGCTGGCGGTGGCCGTAGGTGCGCGGGTCAAAGCCGGGGTCCAGTTGGTACAAGGCGTTGCCCATGTGGTCGAGACGCGCCCAGCCGTCTTCCTGCTGGGCAATTTCGTAAGCCTGCCGAATAATCGGCATCGGGTCGTTCTCGTTGTCCGATTCTGGTGTAGGCGTTGGAGTTGTGGCCGGGGCAGGAGAGCTAGTAGGTGCCAAGGAGGTCGAGGTCTTTTTCCGGCGTTGACTTTGTCTCGGCGTGGTAGTGCGCGAAGCCTTGTGTTCTGTCACCAGGTTGGACGTGTAGACGAAAACGTCGCAGGCATTAACGAACGGTTTGGGCGTCTTCTTCTCGCCGATTCCCATCACGAAGACACCACTTTCACGGATACGGGTGGCGAGACGGGTATAGTCGCTATCGCTGGAGACCAGGCAGAAACCGTCCACAACGCCGGAGTGGAGCAGATCCATGGCGTCAATGATCATGGCACTGTCGGTGGCGTTCTTGCCGATGGTGTAACGGAACTGCTGGATGGGCTGGACCGCGTGGAAGTTCAGCACGTCTTTCCAGGAGTTCATGTTGGAGGTGGTCCAATCCCCGTAGATCCGGCGCACTGTGACAAGACCATATTTCCCAGCTTCCACAAGCGTCTGCGATAGGAGGTTAGCCTGGGCGTTATCGCCGTCAAGCAGGATTGCAATTTTGTGTCTGGATAATGACGAGAGTTGTTCTTCGGGCATTTTATTTCTTTCCTTCCTTCTGGGGCGGAGTGTCTTTGGATATTATTGATTATACGGTGTTTTTCAATTGTCTGCCGGGTAAATCGTACAAAAAAGAAATGGGTTGCGAAAAACAGAATAGTCTTTAGAATGAATTCCTCCGATTAGATTATTATGTCGGAATTCGGGGATTAAGCAATTGGATTGTTGCGAAAAGGTTCGAGAAAATAATTGCCGCTCATAGGCTTCACATCTCAATCAACGGAGGGTATTCTTGGAACAGTATTAATTGTTTGCGATCGAGAGGTTTTGTTTCTTAATTTCCACAATCGCGATCCTCGGGATTATATTTCTCGTGCTATACTTATTGCATAAGAAACATATCAACACATATGAGGGCTTATGGCGCAAGTATCGAAGGAAATTCCTTCTCAACTGAAAACTGAGGATGCGATTCGTGAAAGCGATACAAAATTCCGTATCTTAGCAGAATTAACTGTCTCGGCAATTTTTATATATCAAGGGACGCGATTTACATATGCAAATCCTGCTACAGAACACCTGACGGGTTATTCTCGGCAAGAATTATTAAATATGAAGTTTAATGATCTCTTCCCCGAAGATGAAATAAAGAGAATGCGTAATTTGGGGATGCGAATTCGGCGAGGTGAGACGAGTTCATCACATGGCGAATTCAGGATTATTACTAAGAATAGGGAAGAACGCTGGATCGATCTCACTACAAGCACAATTAAGCTTAATAAAAAGCAAGCAGCACTTGGAACTGCTTTCGATATCACTGATCACAAGCGGGCGGAATTATTTCAGGACGCTGTTTATAGAATTGCTCAGGCTGCGGATCATTCAAAAGGATTAAATGACCTTTTTCCAGCCGTTCATGCAATCATTGCAGAAATGATGAATGCCGAGAACTTTTACATAGCAATCTATGATAAAAACAGAAACCTACTAAGTTTTCCATATTTTATGGATGAAGTCGAAATACAACCTCAACCAAGTAAACCGGGCAAGGGTCTGACAGAATATGTATTACATACCGGGAAGTCACTATTGGTTGATTTGGCTTTACAGGACGAATTGTGCAATCAGGGGGAGATAGAACTGGTAGGAGTTCGATCTCCAATTTGGCTAGGCGTGCCCTTAGTAATTGATAACGAAGTAATCGGTGCAATGGTTGTACAGCATTACTCCGATCCAAGAGTATATAGTGATCGGGAAAAACGCATTCTTGAGGATGTATCCTCGCATGTAGCCATGGTGATTGACCGTAAATGTTCTGAAGATGCGATGCGCGAAAGTGAAGAACGCTACCATCGTCGCGCCACTGAATTAGAGTTACTTTATCAAGTCAGTTTGGCAGCCGCACAGATCCACAGTCTGCCAAATGTTGCTCAAAGGATTGTCGACTCAATAGAAAAGCTATTGAAATGGAATGGTTCTATCTGGCTCGTGGAAGATGATAAACCAGTCCTATTGGCGCATTGCACGATGGGACTAACGGGGGAATCGCTTATGAATGAATTGAGGCGAATTGACGATCTCGTCCCATCTCTTGATGATGGGATTATTGGTTGGGTCTGCAAGAGCGGGAAGACAGTATGTACTGGAGATGTCAAGAATATATCGCCTTACATCGTCGCGAATAATAAAATTAATTCAGAGCTATGTGTTCCACTGACAGGTGGAGGCAAAACGATTGGGTGTATTAATGTGGAAAGTGAGATTCCAAACGCCTTTAGCGAACATGATGAGCGTTTACTTACAACTCTAGCAAATCAGGCTGCTGTAGCAATTGAAAATGCACGTTTATTTGAAGAAACGCGTCGTCGTGCCATTCGGCAGGCGGCGCTCAATGCGATTATTACTGTTTCAACGGGCGCTGGAACCGATCCCACTGAAATTCTGAACGCCACATTGGAACAGACTTTGAAAGCCTTGGGCTTGGATATGGGAGCAATCTGGTTATCTTGGTCTACTCGTGGCGTCCAAAGAATGGCTTCAAAGAACATTCCTCAGGCAACCATTAATACCATGATGGCGAACGCTGCCCTTACTGCTGGTAACTTACAAACGCGTACAATAGCGGTGGATGATTGGCGAGTTATCGAACAAAAATATTCCGAAGCGTTCGTTTCAATGGGTGTATATTCAACGATTGTTGTTCCATTAGTGTCGAAGGAAAAACGTATTGGTGGAATGGCAATAGCTTCTTCTGATGCTCATCATTGGACAGCAGAAGAGATTGCTTTGGTGGAAGCCATTGGAAGCGAGGTCGGTTCAGCAGCAGAGCGCGCCAAATTATTCGAAGAGACTACGATCCGTCTCGATGAGCTGGAAGCTGTTAATAAAGTATTAACTTCCTTGCGACTTGCTCAATCATTACAAGAAATGTTACCGCAATTGATGGATGAGACTCTAAAAATATTGGGCGTTGATGCTGGCGGTATTTGGTTGTATAACCCCGAACGCGGCAAATTATGTCAAATGATCGGGCGAGGTTGGTGTTCGCAAACTGCCCATTTAGAATTAGATCGCGGCGAAAGCTTGCCAGGGAATGTCTTTGCTATTGGTGACATATATTTCTCACATGATGTGGCTCAAGATTCGCTGACCTCACCAGCTATGCGCGAACTGGTTCCTCAGGGTTGGAGTGCGATATGCCTACCAATCCATAGTGAAGAAGAACCGATAGGCGTTTTGTTGGCTTCAACCCCAGTGCCTTATGAATTCACAAGTGAAAATGCACGTCTGCTGGTCACCCTGACAGAATTTGCAGGTATTGCCATCCATCGTACACGCTTGAACGAGCAGTTGGTGCTCCATGCAGCCGAACTCGAGGTTCGCGTGGACGAACGCACAGCTGAACTACAATCTGCTTTACAGAAAGCGCAGGCCGCGGACCGGTTAAAGTCAGAATTTATCATTAATGTTAACCACGAATTGCGTACACCTTTGACCAACCTGGTGCTTTACTACCAGATGTTGCGGTCGCAACCCGCCATCAAAACCGAGGAGCGATTGGATGTAATTGGACGCGAACTTCAGCGCTTGCGGAATTTGATTGAGGAATTGCTCAACCTGTCACGTTTTGACCTTGGGGAGGTGATACTCCGCCCGATGCAGTGCGATTTAAACGCATTGGTGCTGACCCTAATTAATGATCGACGGTCTCTGGCAGAAGAACGTGGCCTTTCATTAACCTCAAACCTTCAGTCAGACCTCGCGCCGGTTTGGTTGGACGAACCGACGATAGTGCAGGCTATATCCAATCTGCTGACGAATGCCATGAACTATACTCCTCGCGGGGGAAGGATCTTGGTAGCGACAATGACCGAGTTAATGGACAATGAATCCTGGGTAGGTTTTCGAATTCAGGATACGGGTCGAGGCATTAACAGCGAAGATTTGCCCCACCTGTTCGAACGCTTCTACCGAGGCCAGGCGGGACATGATTCAGGAGCACCAGGGACGGGCCTTGGGTTGGCAATTGTGAAGCAAATAGTGGAGCATCACAAAGGACGAATCGATGTTGAGAATGGTTCGGGGGGGCATGGAGCTGTATTCACGGTCTGGTTGCCAGTAAAACAGGAAACCGTATAACTGGTCTCCTGTTTTGCAGCGCCCCCGGAGAGGCTCGAACTCTCAACCACTGGATTCGAAGTCCATTACTCTTTCCATTGAGCTACGGGGGCCGACCCGGAAATTATA
>JBGPQK010000030.1:0-34618 GCA_041489005.1 Anaerolineae bacterium | reverse complement strand
TTCCCGCGGCAGGCGAGATGGACGATGTCAAGTTGCAAGCGCAGGCCGCCATCGCCGCCGTCCTGAACGGCGAGCGCTGGGTGGACCTGCCGCCCGGCCCATCCACGGTGCGCCGCCTCCAGCACGAGTTGGCGCGGGATGCGGAGTTGGTTTCGCATTCGTATGGGAAAGAACCCAGAAGGCATGTGAGGATTTTTCGCGAATAGACCAAGGACAATAGACCGTGGATCGTGAGGCGGCAACACCCACCGTCCACAGTTAATGGGATATGGTCTTCTGTTAATACCAAATCTCATTAATCATCCAAAAATATGTTTATCACATTAGAAGGTCCCGAAGGCTCGGGCAAGACCTCCCACGTCCACGATCTCGTGGAATATTTGCGCGAGAAGGGTTATCCCGTTTTCCCCACGCGGGAGCCGGGGGGAACATCCATCGGTGAGCAAGTCCGTGAGGTGCTGCACAGCCTGAAGAACACTGAGATGCACCCGCGCACTGAGACGCTGCTCTACCAGGCGGCACGTGCCCAGTTCGTCGAGCAGGTCGTCCGTCCGCGCCTGACGCTGGGCGAGATTGTGCTCTCCGACCGTTACGCCGATTCGACCATCGCCTACCAGGGCTACGGCCACCAGCAGGATCTGGAGCAGGTGCGGGCGCTGGTGAAGTATGCCACCGGCGGGCTGGTCCCGGATTTGACGGTTCTGTTAGATGTGGATGTGGAGATTGGGATTAGCAGAAAGACAAAGAGCCAAGAATGGAACCGCCTGGACGCGTACACGTTGGAGTTCCACCAGCGCGTGAGGGTCGGATATCTGGAGATGGTGAAACAGGAACCGAAGAGGTGGGTGGTAGTGGATGCGGGGAAAGGGTGGCAGGACGTGCAGGAAGAATTGAGAGAGACAATTATCAATCGAATAATAAAAGCGTGAGCGATAAGCTCACGCTTTTCATTAACGACTAGCTTAATTAGCTATCTTACTCGTCTCCCATATCTCCTCCCCCAAGATCCGGAATCTCCTTTTCGATCTCCGCCGGGCTCTGACCCTTCTCCAAACGGTCAACCACGTCGTTGAACTCCGGCGGCAGCTGTTCGCCCATTTCGTTCCCCATTTTGCGCATCATGCGTCCCATGGCCTGCGGATCGTTTTCGAGTCCCGCCAGGGCGGACGGGTCGGAGAAATCGCCGGCAAGCGATTCCATGCGGCTATCGTCCGATTTTGCCACGCGCACGCGCGGAATCCGCCGGCGGACCTTCTTGCTTCCGCAAGCGGAGCAGGTCACCGGTCGCGTGCCGTATTCGGCGTAAGTCATCAAGACATCGAAGCGTTTCTGGCAGTCCAGACAAAAGTAATCATAAAGAGGCATGGGCCAATTTTACCTCATACGCTGTCTGGTACAATACAGCCATGTCCGATTCTGAATTCAATCTTCACAAACCCCAGCCTCTGTTGATCGTCATTTCCGGGCCGTCGGGCGTGGGCAAGGACAGCGTCTTGCATGTCCTTAAGGGGCGTAAATTACCGCTGCACTTCGTCGTGACGGCCACCACCCGCCCGCGCCGCGAGAACGAAACCCACGGGTTGGATTACTTCTTTGTCTCGAAGGACGAGTTCGCCCACATGATCGAGGAGGAAGAGTTAATCGAGTATGCCATCGTCTACAACGACTACAAAGGCATCCCCAAGCAACAGGTGCGGGAGGCGCTGGGTTCAGGTCAGGATGTGGTCATGCGCGTGGACGTGCAGGGAGCGACCACCGTTCGCAAACTGGCGCCAGAGGCGGTGCTCATCTTCCTGACAACCGAAAGCGAGGATGCGCTGGTGAGACGGTTGAAGGCTCGCCAGACCGAGACAGCGGAGAATTTGAGCCTGCGCATCGCTACTGCCCGTCAGGAACTCAAGCGTGCAGTCGGGTTTGATTATGTCATTGTCAACGCGGATGGCCACCTGGACGATACCGTGGACACGGTGATTGCCATCATCAATGCCGAGCACCATCGGGTGAATCCCCGCAAGGTGAGTTTATAAGTTCGTCATAGAGAAAATTTTATTAGCTGGAGAGAAATGAACCAAAATCCGACCCCCGACCAGGTTCCTCAGACACAACCACCCCGCAGCGTGGAGGTGGCTGTGCCGAATGTGAAGCCGTATGCAACTTATTTCATCCTGGGAATAACCACCTTCGTCTACCTCCTGCAACTCGCCGGGCAGTACCTGGTCAGGTCTGATGTGGTTGCTCTTTTAGGCATCAAGGATGACACTCTCATTCGCGCCGGCCAGCTCTGGCGGCTGGTTACGCCGGTCTTTTTGCACGCATCCATTTTGCACATTGCCTTCAACATGTACGCCCTGTTTATTTTTGGACGTGGCATAGAGGCGCGTTACGGCCACGGACGTTTCCTGCTGCTCTATTTCCTTTCCGGTTATGCCGGGAATGTGATGTCCTTTCTGCTGACAGTGAATCCATCATTGGGAGCTTCAACAGCCGTCTTCGGGCTGATTGCCGCCGAAGGCGTTTTTATCATCCAAAACCGCAAGCTTCTGGGGGCGCGCGCCAACCGGTCGCTGGTGAATTTGTTTTACATTGCAGGTATCAACCTGGTGATTGGTTTCACCACCACCGGTGTGGATAACTGGGGACACATTGGCGGCCTGCTGGGTGGGGTTCTCTTTGCCTGGTTCGGCGGTCCGCGCTGGAAACTGGAAGGCTTTTACCCGTCAGTGAAACTGGTTGACGAGCGCGAGGGCCATGGAGCATTGGCCGGGACGGTTTCGGTGCTGCTGTTTTTCATACCATTGGCAGCCCTGGGGTGGGTTTGGGTGCTAGGAAAATAGTTTCCATTGAGTAAAAACATTCCGGCAGCAGTCCCGGTTCCAGCATATCATCCCGAATCTCGTCCGGGACGGGGCAAGGTTCTGACCCTTCGGAATGTTTTTTCTTATCCAATCGCCTCTTTCAGTTGGCGTGCCAGTTTCCCAAAGTGCGCCGTGTAGCGCATCTCATCCGCCCGTGGACGGGGCAAATCCACCTCCAAATCCAGCTTGACCTTGCCGGGCCGCTGTGTCAGCACCAGGACGCGGTCAGCCAGAAAGAGCGACTCGCTGATGGAGTGCGTCACCATCAGCACCGTCTTCTGGCGCCTCTGCCAAATGCGCGAGAGTTCAGTCCACATACGCTCGCGGGTCAGGGCATCCAGCGAGCCAAAGGGTTCGTCGAGCAGGAGAATGTCGGGGTCGTGGATCAAGGCCCGCGCAATTGCCACGCGCTGGGCCATACCGCCGGAAAGGTCGCGCGGCCAGGAGGATTCAAACCCTTGCAAACCGACCAGGTCAATCAATTCCTGGGCGCGGGGTTGAGCCTCGTCTGCCTGAACACCTTGGAGTTCGAGCGGCAGGGTGATGTTTTCAAGCGCTGTCCGCCAGGGCATCAGATTGGATTGCTGGAAGACCATGCCTATTTTCGGCTTTCCACCGGCAAAGGTGAATGAGCCGGATGTGGGTTCGAGCAACCCAGCCAGGATGCGCAGCAGGGTGGATTTGCCGCTTCCCGAAGGGCCCAGCACGCAGACAAATTCGCGCGGCTGGATTGTGAAGGAGACCGTGTCGAGTGCATCCAGATCCCCGTTACGGTCGGGGAAAGTGATGCTCATATCATGGATGGTGAGGATGGGATCAGCCATAAGAAATTTCGCGCATGCGGTGTATAAATGGGCCACCTCTGCAAGACTATGGGAGAAATTCGTTTGTGAACGCTTTTGACAAATCCAGCGGTTGGGTCAGCAGGCCCACGTCCAGTAACACCGTTTGCATATTTTCCCAGGCTGCCGGATTGGATTCTCCCAACCGGGCGGCTTTCCATAACTCAATCGAGGTTGCCAGCACTTGTTTTTGCACGGCCGTGTCGGCCTGGGCCAATGTGTCAACGTAGCCCAGGGATGTTTGGTAGGCAAACTCCGGGTCCGCGAGGGTATCGGAAAGTCCATGCAACAATGCGGCAACCATGCCCCGCACCAGGTTGGGATTCCCGGCAGCTGTCGCCTCGTTGGTAATCAGCCCGTTGGAGGCCAGTTGAACGTAATCAGCCACGCGCAGTTCGGTCAGGGTGTACCCCTGAGCACGCAACTGCACGGGTTCGTTGGTTGTGTAGACCGAGACCGCCTGGTCGCGGCCTGCCGTCAGCGCCGCCACCTGGGTGTAACCGATGGAGTCGAGTGTCACATCAGACTCGCTCAACCCGCCGGCATGGAGCAGGGCGCGCAGGCCAATGTAATTGGCTCCGTAAGGCCCCGGCAGGCCAATGGTCTTGGCGCGCAGGTCAGAAGGGGTGGTTATCCCCAGGTCAGACTTGGCAATCACCGAGACCGGGTATTTCTGATACCAGGCCGCCACGTAGACCACCGGCAGTCCCTGGGCGCGGGCGAGTAGGACCTGTTCACCGGAAACCACGGCAAACTGGATGTCATTCGCACCGACCAGGGCCGCTGCCTGGTTCTCATCCATATAGGCGAACTCGATCGCAATGCCTGCATCGGCAAAATAACCCTTCTGCGAGGCCACGTAAAGCGGGGCGAACTGAATATTAGGGATGTAGCCGAGCGAAAGACGGACATCGGTAAGGTTGGGGGTGGGTTTCGGCCCGCAAGCCGCGAGCAGAAATATTATAAAAACCATCAAGCAATTTGTTCTTTTCATAGAACCCTCTTATCAGCGTTCGAACGTTTCCTGCCAGACGAGTAGTTTTCTTTCCAAAAATGAAACCAGACCATATAACACCAGTGCCAGTGCAATGAGGGTGAACACTGCCACAAAGACCAGCGCCGTGTCGTATTGTCCGCGGCCCACGTTGACCAGGAAACCGAGACCGTGGTCCGAGCCGACCAGTTCCCCGACCACCGCCCCGATGACCGAAAGCGTCGCCCCGACCCGCAACCCTCCCAACAAAACCGGTAGCGCGGCCGGGACTTCGAGCATGCGCAGGATTTGCCCGCGCGTGGCGCGCAACGAGTGCATCAGATCATGGAAGGGACGCGGCACCGCCCGCACGCCCACCACGGTGTTGACCAGCACCGGGAAAAAGACGATTAGCGCACAAATCAGCACCTTGGAGAGGATGCCCGGTCCAAACCAGATGACCAGCAGTGGGGCAATGGCAACGATGGGAATGGCTTGCGTCGCAACCAGGTATGGGGACACCAACTGCTCGAACAGGCGGCTCTTGGCAATGAGATAACCGAGTGTCACTGCTGCAATTGTGCCGGCCAGCAGTCCGAGCAGGACTTCCGTCAGCGTGGCAGCAGTGTGAACGAGCAGGCTGCCATCCGCCAGCGCTTTCCAGAAGCGGACTGCCACCTGCTCTGGTGCAGGCAGGATGAAGGCCGGCAACCCGGCGAAATGACTGACCAGCCACCAGCCCAGCACGGCTGCGGCCAGGGATGCGAAGGCCGTCCATTGCAGGGAGCGGCGTGAGGTGCGGGGAGGTTTGCGGAGAATTTTCCAGTCCATGGAATTAAAAACTACCTCGTCCAAAAGAACGGGGCAGGCGCGGTTTTAGAATAAAAAACCCCGGAAACAAGTTCCGGGGCGGATGGACAGACCAGACCCATGAGGGTCTCGTCGTCACCTTCTTCTATCCGGACTTTTACGGTCGGCTCTGGAATTCACTTGCACCGCACTGCGTTCGATGAAGTGCAGGTGTCACCAGATCATGCAATGTAGTTACGGCCTTCGCCATTAGAACAACTGATCCGAAAGGATTGTCCATGAAGTCGCGAAGTCGCACCTACCTGCTCGTGGGCTTTACCACCGGTCGGGAATTCACTTGCACCGCACCGCGTTCGATGAAGTGCAGGTGTCACCCTGCCCCGAAGGTTGTATATTCAGTTGATGGAATTATACTGCAAATTGCGCAGTAGCTGGAACTTTGCCCGAAAGGGTATGTCAAACCGTTAAAGACTCAGGGGCGGAGTTATCCGCCCCTGGTTGGTAGCTTATTGGGTTATGCCTTGAGGATGGCCGTATCGGCCACCGGGCAGACCGAAAGGCATTGCGGGGTATCGAAGTGGCCGACGCATTCCACGCAGGTGGCGGGATCAATCACGTAAGGGGTGCCTTCGGTGATCGAATTGGTCGGGCATTCCGGGATGCAGGCTCCACAGGCAATGCACTCATCAGTTATTTTCAGCGCCATAGGTTAATACTCCTTGATGAAATTCGAATGACAATCGAGCTTAAGTTACTTTATCGGCGCTGGCGTGTCAAATGACGAATGTCTTTGAAATGACTGCTTTTGTCACAGGTCTACCAGAGTGCTGCAAAGATGAATTTTACCAATTGCTTTCAGGCAGGCCATATTTTTCCAAGATGCGCTGAAATATGCCTTGATCATATGGTGAAATTTTGATTATCTTAAAACCTTCATTATACACATACGGGTCGATAGGGTCGGGTTGTCCCCACACTCTCCGGGAAACAAAAGAGATATATGGCTTGTCTGAAATCTCAGGTGTCAGATCCAAGCGCAGGGAGTAATCTTTATCGTCTGTCAGGGCCTTCTGACAGTCAAGTTTGAAGCCTTGCGGGCTGATATCTGAAAGATACCCGATAAGGTCGTGCGTGTTATTGTCAACGACACGCATGTAATATCCAAATTTACGCCGTTTAATAATTCTTCGTTCGTCTGGCATGGCTTACCCTTTCACATAACACCATTGGCGGGGAAGACTGGTCTAGATGCAAATACCTCTTGATGGCTGGGGAGGGTGTTGTTAATCGTTATTAAAGTCTTCTTAGTTCCTGTGCGCCTTTAACTTCTCGGCAATCGCTTTGAACGCCGCCACCATCTCGTTATCTTCCTGGATAAACGGCGACGTTTTTGCCAAGGATATCTCGAAGACTTGGATTGGTTGTTCAATCCCCACCATCGTTAAACTACCGGCTTTTTGAATTGGATATTTATTGGTAATGGCCTCCGCGGTCGACGCCCCTACAAAGATGCGATTGGGAATCGCACGTTCCTGCATTCGATAGGTCATTTTGATCAGATTCCCCATAACATTAAACTCTGCCCGTTCCTGGGTACCGACGTAACCGACCAATGCTTTCCCGGTATTAATGGCGACACCGATTTGACAGGCTTGGTCAAGCTCGGGCTGATCGGATCTTTTTACATATTCAATAATCTCCCGCGCAACAGCGACAGCCTTTTCTTCCGGAGAGAGCTCTCCCTTTTCTTCCATAAAAACCGCCAGCATCCCATCTCCCAGATATTTAACCATGCCGCCCCTCTTGAACACAACCTGGGTGGCACTTTGATAAAAGAAACTGAGGAAGGTTGAAAACTTTTTCGAGCCTATTCGCGCTGCAAATCCGGTCGAATCAGCGATTTCAACAAATAGGACGGTAACTTTTTTCTCGGAAAGATCTGGAAGCTTTCCCGTCTTCAAGTAGTCTTTTAATACGCCCTCGGCTTCAATTGGCGAGACAAAACGCAACAAGAGTTGCTTGACCTGCCCCTCTCGACGTATCTTTTCCAGTAAATCTATTCTCACCAAGGTCAGGGCGGTTTGATGACTTATTCCAACGGCCAATTGCATATCCCGTTTATCAAAGGGGAGGGCACCCGAGCGACTCCTTTCCAAATAAATCAATGCAAGGGGTTTCTCATTGCTGATTACGGGAACGCATAGAGCCAGAGGGCTTGCTTCAATGGAAGAACTCCGGATTGCCTTTACCGTCAAATTATTTGCACTCTCCGTACTTATTTTGTTAAAGTCTTGGGCCAGGATTACCTCACAGACATCCACACCCATTGCCCGTTTGATCAGGTCGATGACCAGGATGATTGTCGCCTCAATACTTACAACTGTATTTAGCTTTTCCGTGATTTCGTATAAAAGGATGGGGTGCTCGTCGACGGACTCCAGAACCAATTCACGGGTGAAGTGGCGCGTACCTGAAATTTCCTTCTGGTCTGTTGACACGTTGGTGATTTTCGTCAGGTGCATTACAGTCTGACCAATGCGAATAACATCACCATTCTGCAAGCGATAAAACCCGGTTATCTTCTGGCGATTGACATAAGTGCCATTTGAGCTTTTTAGATCGTTGATCGATACCACTTCAGACATTGAATCAAAATAGATCTCAGCGTGCCGTCGGGAGGCAGCACTATCATTGATTACAATGTCGCTAGTGACCAAACGCCCAATCAGCATCTTCCCGGGTGTTAATTTGATTTGTAGTGGTTCACTTCTAGGGTTGGTAATTGTTAGAGACCACATAGTATCCACCTTCAAGCGGATTTTATCAAATATTCTCTACATTAAGTAAAGTGTACTCTAAGTGGAACTAAAAAACAATAATTATCCACAGCAATTATTGAGCAAATCTTCTGGCATATTCCTCAACAACCAGCTTATTATTGAGACATGACAGCCATCGCTCGGGAGAGAGCACACCGAGAAAGGCTCCAAAAACCTTATGGCATCAAAGCTCCAGTTGTGCTTTCAACTTGGCAGCCGTCTCCTGGAAGGCAGCCAGTCTATCGCGTTCCTTCTGGACAACCGGGGCCGGTGCCTTGATGGCAAAGTCACTGCCGAGTAGTTTCTCCAGCCGGTCCATCTGGATCTGGGACTCGGTCAGTTCTTTCTGGATTCGAGTACGTTCTTTGGGAGAAATTCCCCATTCGCTCGCAGGGAAGTATATTTCCACTGTGTCAATTACAAGTGGATAATGAATTTCAGGATTATATTCAATCGCATTTGTAACAACTACTTTTTCAGGGTCTAGCCCTGAAAAATAAGCTGTACCAGGTACCTGTTGCTGCAACATTTCTAAATTCCTACCAGACACAAAAGTAGCAGATAGTCTTTGCCTTGGATTTAGTTTCTTCTCGGTGCGTAAATTTCGTATTCCACTGTGAATGTTCTGGATTAATTTAAAATCCGCCACCTTCTCGGCTTCCCAGCCTTCTTCGGGGCGCGGCTCCGGCCAGGAGGCAATGATCAATGCTTTGGGCCAGTCTTTCGCCAACTCAGCCAGCGGAGAAGCCAGCAGGGCACGGCGCAGGTGACCCCATAGTTCCTCGGTCACAAAAGGTGTGATGGGGTGCAGAAGGCGCAGGGAAATGTCGAGCACGCGCGCCAGCATCTGGGCGGTTTGGAGGGCACGTTCGCCGCCCAAAGCCATTTGCCGTTTCGCCGCTTCCACGTACCAGTCGGCGAAGTCATTCCAGAAGAACTCGTAGATCTGGCGTCCTGCCTCGCCGTATTGATACGCCTGGAACAAGCGCTCCACTTCGCGGACGAGCGATTGCAGGCGCGCCCAAATCCATGAATCGGCTAAAGACCAGGTATTCAGGGATTGGGTATCAGGGTTTTGGGAAAAAGCCTGATTACCTGATTCCTGAGTACCTATCTTTTGAAGTGAAGATATAGCGCTGATCACGAAACGCCCCGCATTCCATATCTTATTGGCAAAGTTGCGGTTGCCTTCCACTTTTTTTAGGCTCAGGGTCATGTCGTTGCCAGGCGTGGAGCCGACCAGCAGGGTGAAGCGCAGGGCGTCGGTGCCGTATTCATCCATCAGCGGGGCGGGGTCGGAGGCGTTGCCTTTGCTCTTGCTCATCTTCACCCCCAATTCATCGCGGATCAGGCCGTGCAAGTAGACCGTGCTGAACGGCTCCTGCCCGGTGAATTCCAGCCCGTCCATGATCATGCGCGCCACCCAGAAGAACAGGATATCGTAACCGGTCTCCATCATGGTGGTCGGGTAAAAATACTTGTAATCGGGTGTCTCTTCCGGCCAGCCAAGCGTGGAGAACGGCCACAAACCGGATGAAAACCAGGTGTCCAGCACATCCGGGTCCTGGCGGAGTTGCTGCGAGCCACAATGAGCGCATTGGGTTGGGTCTGCGCGGGTGCAGGTCTGCTTGCCACAGTCATCGCAGTACCAGACCGGGATGCGGTGACCCCACCATAACTGGCGGGAGATGCACCAATCCTTGATGTTTTCCATCCAGTTGTAGTAGACCTTTTCGAAGCGTTCCGGGATAATGGTGATGTGTCCGTCTCGAACGGCTTTCAGCGCCGCCTCGGCCAGCGGCTGGATCTTGACGAACCACTGCGTGGAGATCATCGGCTCGACAATCTCGCCGCCGCGCTCCGAGTGTGGAACGTTGAGTGTGTAAGGCTCTTCCTTGATGACCAGGCCGGCGGCTTGCATGTCGGCCCACAGTTTTTCGCGGCAGACGAACCGGTCCAGACCCGCATATGGCCCGCCGATTTCGGTCACTTTTGCCTCCCGATCCAGCATTGAAAGGACTGGCAGTCCGTGGCGCTGTCCGATTTCATAATCGTTGGGGTCGTGGCCGGGGGTGATTTTCAGCGCACCGGTGCCGAACTCGCGGGTCACATACGCATCGGCGATTACCGGGATCTCGCGCCCCAGCATCGGCACGAGAGCTTTACGCCCGACGAATTTCTTGTAGCGTTTATCATCGGGATGGACCGCGACGGCGGTATCGCCCAGGATGGTTTCCGGGCGGGTGGTGGCGACGGGGATGAAATCGGTTTTGGAACCGGCCAGCATATATTTGAAATAATAAAGTTTACCGGGTTCTTCGGCGTACTCCACCTCGAGGTCGCTGACAGCCGTCTTTAATCCCGGCGACCAGTTGATCAGGCGCGGGCCGCGGTAGATAAGTCCTTTTTCGTACAGGCGCACAAAGGCCTCGCGCACTGCCTTCGACAGCCCTTCGTCGAGGGTGAAGCGCTCGCGGCTCCAGTCGCAGGAGGCACCCAAGCGGCGGATCTGCTGGGTGATGAGGCTGTGATATTTAACCTTCCAGGCCCAGGCGCGTTCCAGGAACTTCTCGCGCCCCAGTTCTTCACGGGTCACTTCTTCGGTGCGCAGCAGATCCTTCTCCACCTGCAGTTGAGTGGCAATCCCGGCGTGGTCGGTGCCCGGCACCCACAGAGCCGGGATGCCCTTCATCCGGTGGTAACGGATCATCAGGTCTTCCATTGCTACAAACATAACGTGGCCGTGATGAAGTTCACCGGTTACATTTGGAGGGGGAATCGAAATGACGAACGGCTTCTTGGCGGGGTCGAAACCCGGCTGGTTGGGGTCGTTGGACGGCTGGAAGTAACCGCCCTGCTCCCACATTGCGTAAATGCGCGGCTCGGTGGACTTGAAGTCATAGGTTTTAGGTAACTGGTATTCGGTCATACGCACCTCACAAGTGAGTAGAGATGAGAGAGCAGAAAGGAGAGGGTTGTTTTCTGTTCTCCATTCTCTTTTCTCTGAAAACAAAAACACCCGCATCCTTTTGAGGACGGCGGGTGCCGCGGTACCACCTCAATTCACTCTCCTTCGACTGCGCTCAGGAGGGTGCACTCTGTGCCTGACCATCATCAGGCTGGTCTGTAACGGGACCTCCCGTGCTGTTCTACTCTCACGAAGATTTCTTCAGCAGAGTGACCGTGCGACTTCGGCAGTAGGTTGCTGCGGAGGCTTCCAGCCAGGGACCTCCTTCTCTATCAGCATGCCGGGCTGCTTACTCCTCACGGCATTATTGAGCAGATTATACAGAGTCTGGCGGGACGAGTCAAGCGCTGGCGCGTACCATTGCCAGGCGCGCCAAAGCTACCATAAGAAGATCATGGGTTGCAGGCGGGTATGATGTTGCCCTTGCAACAAATCTCAGTTATGGTATCCTTAACTTACCACTTTCGACTACTGGAGAGACCATGTACATCGCCATCGAAGGAGTCATCGGGGTCGGCAAGACCACCCTGGCACGCCTGCTCGCGCCGTCATTCGAGGCGGACCTTCTGCTCGAAGTCTTTGAGGAGAACCCTTTCCTGTCCGATTTCTATTCTGACCGCGCCCGCTACGCGTTCCAAACCCAGATCTTCTTCCTGCTGAGCCGCTACCACCAGCAACGGCGCGGGGTTACAGACATCGTCAAATCCGGAAAATCCCTGTTCTCTGATTACACTTTCGCCAAAGACTCGCTCTTCGCCGGCATCAACCTGAAAGGCGACGAACTGGAAATGTACAAGCGCGTCCACGAGGCGCTGGCCGAGAAAATCCCGATGCCTGACCTGCTGGTTTATCTGCGCGCCGACACCGACGTTTTGATGCAGCGAATCGCCCTGCGCGACCGCACATACGAGCGTAATATGGAGCGCGATTACATTAAAGAACTCAATCGGGCTTATGAATACTTCTTCTCCCGACCCTATGACGGCACGCCTGTGCTGACCATTGACACCGACCCGCTGGATTTTGTCCACTACCCGGAACACCTGAGAATCATCGAGAACCGCATCCGCGAGACTCTCAACCTGCCTCCATACCAGCCATCCTTGATTAACAAATAGAGAGGATCTTGGATGCGTATCACCCGTGAGACGCTCATCCGCATCGCCAAAGAAACCGCCCAGAAACGAGCCTTAGGGGATCCCGGGCTGGTAGCGGCTTACCTGACCGGTTCCCTGCGCTCCGAAAACCCCTTCCTCGGCAACTCCGCAGATATAGACATCGTCCTTGTCCACGCCGGGCAGCCAAAAGTTCGCCGCGAGATTATGCCTGTTACGCCTGAAATCCACCTGGACATCGTTCATAACCCGCGCAGCGAGTACGAAAAACCGAAGGATCTGCGCATCCACCCCTGGCTGGGACCTGAACTCTACGACCCGCTGCCTCTTTATGTCTCACAGCATTTCTTCGAATTCATCCAGGCCGGGGTACGGGCCGAGTACGCGGAGCCGGTCAACGTGCTGGCCCGTGCCCGTCAAAATGCCGAACACGCCCGTCAAATCTGGAGCGGTCTGCAACTCAGCCTGGAGACCGGCCCCATGCGGCTGCTCTCATACCTGAAAGGCGTCAACCACGCCGCCAATGCCATCGCCCTGCTGACGGGGGGTCCGCTGGCTGAACGGCGCTTCCTGCTCCAGTTCCCGGAACGGGCCTGGGCTGCTGGGGCCCCGGGCCTGGCCGATGGTCTCCTGGGGCTGCTCGGCGGAGACCAGGTGGATGCGGCAATTCTGAGCGAATTCCTGACGGATTGGGAAAAAGCATTTGTTGATGCGGG
Source organism: Anaerolineae bacterium (assembly GCA_041489005.1). Classification (GTDB taxonomy): domain Bacteria; phylum Chloroflexota; class Anaerolineae; order Anaerolineales; family Villigracilaceae; genus UBA877. Next base: position 21,520 of record JBGPQK010000030.1, on the reverse strand, counting down.
CAGCAGAAAAAAGGTCCACTCAAGCATCGCTGCACCCCGATTGGCTTATTACAAGCTGGCGTTCGAGGCCATGCTGGCAGGCGAGTCACCGCAGTCTGTGCTCTGGCCGATGGTTCATACCTGGACGCTGTCTGCTGCGGTTCTACCGCCAACGCACCAATCAAAATGGCAGGCCGCCTGTGAAACACTCGGTCTGTCTGGAGAGGGCTTCAACGAGCGGCTGAAAGGGTTGGATCATTTCCTGGATACCATCGAGGAATTGCTGGAAAATATGGCTGCCAGCCACGGGTTGTAACTCCATTGATAGCCATCTCCCCGACAGGGCAAATCACCTGGACTGTGGATAACTGCCCCAAAACTGTGGATAACTCGCGCGATCTGTGGAAAAGTCGCTCAATTGTTCGAATTAAGAACCCCCATATGTGGGGGTAATATTAATAGTAATCCAAGATGTAATTTCAGTTCAAATTTGTTCCTTAGTCTAATTAAATAAGATGAAACTTTTCCGGAACTTATCCACAGGGGCAAAATACCTGGATGCGGTTGAAACCGCCATATATGCTGGTTTCCCCTAAAAGGGAAGACAGCACTGCCAGGACTTGTGGGTTTTCCACATATCCACAGCCTCTACTACTAATACTATAAACTTAACCAATTGTATATAATGAGGAATACTGGGATAATCCATACAACAGGCTGTTGCTATTTATCCAAAAAACCGTATAATGTTCCTTATCTATGTAGAGAGGAGGTGCCTAGCCGCGATACTTTTTTGTGATCTCCCTAACCCACCCTATAGTTTCCCACATTTTGAGAGGAGAGAGATTGTGAAACGTTCAATGTATTTGCTCATATCACTGGTTGTCTTGACCAGCATGATTTTGGCGGCTTGCGGCCCTGCAACCACCACTGTGGCGCCTGCGACTCAACCGCCGGCAGTGACCCAACCGCCGGTGGCGACCGAAATTCCGACTGAACCCCCGCCCCCGCCCAAGGTTCCCATTGCAACGTATACTGACACCTCGCTGTCCGTACCGGATTGCGATTACGGTGGCTTCTTCAAATCAATTGTAGCCACTGACGCAAACACCGTGACCTTCACGCTATGCAAGTCAGACGCTGCCTTCCTTTCCAAGATCGCTTTCAGCCCGTTTGCCATCTATCCGAAAGGATGGATCGAGGCGACTGCTGGCGGAGAAACCCGCACCAGCGAGGGCCTGGAAAAACCAATTGGCACCGGCCCATACATGGTCAGCGAGTGGAAACGCGGCGAAAGTGTCACCTTCGTGAAGAATCCCGATTACTGGGGTGAAATTCCCTTGGCCGCCGATACCCTGATCTTCCGCTGGTCGTCCGAATCGGCTTCTCGCCTGCTTGAACTGCAGTCTGGTACCATCGATGGCTTTGATAATGTCGGTCCGGATGATTTTGCAACCATTAAGGCCGATCCAAGCATGCAGTTGGCTCTTCGCGCAGCCCTGAACGTGTTCTACGTCGGTATGACCAACACCTTCGCTCCGTTTGACAAGGTGGAAGTGCGCAAGGCCATCGCCATGGGCATTGACCGCCAGCGAATCGTGGACACCTTCTACCCGGTCGGCTCTGAGGCTGCTACGTACTTTACCCCATGTGCCATTCCCAACGGCTGCGTTGGTGATCCATGGTACACATTTGATGCTGTTGCCGCCAAGGCCCTGCTGGCCGAGGCCGGTTTCCCGGATGGCTTCTCGACCAAGTTGTACTACCGCAATGTGGTCCGCGGCTACCTGCCGCAGGTGAGCAACGTGGCTCAAGATATCCAGGCGCAACTCCTGGCTAATCTGAACATTAACGCCGAGATCGTTGAAATGGAATCCGGCGCCTTCATTGAAGAGTCAGGCGCTGGCCGCCTGGATGGCCTCTACCTGTTAGGTTGGGGTGCGGATTATCCGCACGTCACCAACTTCCTGGATTACCACTTTGGTAAGGATGTTCAGCAATTTGGTACCACATTCCCCGAGATTTACGATAACCTGATTGCTGGTGGCCAGATCGGCATCCCGGCGGAGGCTGAGTCGTACTATGTCGCCGCCAACAATGCCATTCGCGAACTGGTGCCGATGGTGCCCATCGCCCATGGCGGTTCTGCCGCGGCGTACCGCGCCGATGTGGTAAATCCGCAAGCCAGCCCGCTCACCTCCGAGGTCTTCGCCTACTCCAAGCCAGGAGATCGCAACATCTTCGTCTGGATGCAGAACGCCGAACCGATTAGTATGTTCTGTGCCGATGAAACCGACGGCGAATCCCTGCGCGCTTGTGAGCAGGTCATGCAGTCGCTCTATTCCTACGAGGTTAACGGCACTGCAACTGAGCCTGCGCTGGCCGAGTCCTGCACCCCGAACGCAGATTCAACTGTCTGGGTCTGCGTCCTGCGCCAGGGCGTCAAGTTCCACGACGGCAGTGCTTTCGACGCAACGGATGTGGTGGCAACCTTTAACATGGGTTTAAACCCCGGATCGCCGTATCACGTGGGTGACACCAACCTGTGGGAGTACTACGACTACCTCTGGGGCTTGATGTGGAAGTAGTAGTAATTAGCCCTGAATAAAAAAAATACGGGATGGCGGGATGATCGTAACCCGCCATCCCGTAAACGGAAGGGAATCTGATCCACGATGATCCAGTACATAATCCGGCGAACGCTTTCAGCCATACCTGTTCTTTTTGGTATCCTGTTGGTCGTGTTCGTCCTGGCACGGGTGATTCCCGGCGACCCATGCCGGGCCATTCTGGGCGAAAAAGCTACTAAGGCAGTTTGTGACCGTTTCATCAGTGAGCACGGATTGGATAAACCGCTATACACACAGTTCGGAGTTTACCTGAATGAGATCGCCCATGGCGATTTTGGCCGGTCTTTCCGCTTTGGTATGCCTGTTACCCGTTTGCTTGTCGAGCGTCTTCCGACTACGATTGAACTAAGTATCTGTGCACTTTTTTTTAGCCTTGTTGTAGGCATACCCCTCGGCATTATTTCGGCCGTCAAACATAATTCCTGGGTGGATGTCAGTATGATGGTCTGGGCCAATATTGGTGTGTCCATGCCAGTTTTTTGGCTTGGGTTGATGCTTGCTTATGTTTTTTCTTTGCTGCTAAAAGGCACCCCTTTCTGGCTGCCTCCCTCCGGCCGTATCACCGCGGGTATCCTCTCCCCGGCCTTCTATGATATGTGGGGTTGGACGATCCCAGGGACAGGCCTGTGGCGTAGTGTTCTGGAGTTTTTAAGCCGCCTTTATATTTTCAATGCAATCCTGACCGCCAACTGGAAACTCTTGGGTGATACCCTTAAACATCTGCTCCTGCCCTCCCTGGCATTAGGGACAATCCCCATGGCCTTGTTTGCCCGCATGACCCGCTCCACCATGCTCGAAGTGCTCGGGCAGGATTACATCCGCACGGCACGTGCCAAAGGTCTGCCTAACTCCCAGGTTATCCTTAAACACGCCTTCCGGAATTCGCTCCTGCCCCTGATCACAGTGATCGGCCTGTCGCTTGGCGGCCTATTGGGCGGTGCAGTGCTGACCGAAACGATATTTGGTCTGTCTGGTGTTGGGCGCACACTATTTGAAGCCATCACCGCTCGCGATTATGGCATTGTCCAGGCTTTTACAGTGGTCATTGCCATCTTCTTTGTAATCCTGAACCTCATCGTGGACATCTCCTACGCATACCTCGACCCCAGAATTCGACTGGAATGATTATATGACCGACATTACCGAAAAAATTGCAAAACTGGATGCAGAGGGTCTTTCACTGAGGTCGGTCAGCCTGTGGCAAATCACCTGGCGAAGACTCTTTCGGCGCAAGTCTGCCATTGTTGGATTGGTCATTCTTGGGATTCTCGCTCTTATCGCCCTGACCGCCCAGTGGATCGCACCTTATGATCCGATTCAAGTCTTGATTGGTATCGAGAAGGTTAAGATGCGCCAGGATCCGTGCATTCATCTCCTTGGCTGCCCGCAGGACCAGCCGCAGCACATCATGGGCATTGACGGCAACGTGCGCGATGAGTTCAGCAGGCTGCTTTATGGGACGCGCCTGAGCCTTATGATCGGCTTATCAACCATGACCTCGGCAATTTTCATTGGTACAATCCTGGGCGCGCTGAGCGGCTACTTTGGACATTGGGTTGACAACACGATCATGCGCGTGATGGATGTATTACTTGCTTTTCCATCCCTATTGCTGGCGATTGTTATTGTCACCGTGCTTGGCCCCGGCTTGATCAATGCCTTGATTGCCATCAGCATTGTCTCCATCCCGGCTTTCGCCCGTGTGGTGCGCGCCAGCGTGCTTTCAGTGCGTGAAATGGATTACGTCTCTGCCACGCGCGCCCAGGGCGGCAATACCTTCCAGATTCTGTTCAAGCGGATCCTGCCCAATGCCCTGACACCGCTTATCGTACAAGGCACGCTAGGTATTGCTACCGCCATTCTTGATGCTGCAGCCTTATCCTTCCTTGGCCTGGGTGCCCAGCCGCCAACGCCAGAGTGGGGCTCCATGCTCGGCGCGGAGCGCAACCAGGTATTTACCGCCCCGCACCTGGTCTTCTATCCCGGCTTGGCCATCATGTTGACCGTACTCTCATTCAACCTGCTGGGCGACGGCCTACGCGATGCCCTCGACCCGCGGCTCGCGCATGTCAGCGGGTGAACCGACCGCAGCCAGTGATTTTATTTCCCCAGCCCCACAGTATCTTGTGGGGTTGGTTTATAAGGAGGCGCTCATGACCGCTCCCCTGTTCCGTTTTGACGAATTGACCTGGCCCGACGTGGCCGCCCTGCCGCGCGAAACGCCGCTGCTCCTGCCGCTCGGCAGTATTCCAAACCCGAAAACGATCCGCTCGTTGCTCAAAGCGACCCAACCCGTGGGCATCCTCCCGGCCATCCCCTTCGGCTGGGCTGGGAGCGGATTGGAAGTTCGGGAGCAGGTTTTCGCTGCATTGGTCCACAACCTGGTCTGGAATTTGTTCGAGGATGGGTTTAGCTCTGTCCATGTGCTCACGCCACCGGGACTGGATTTGGGACAGGGCATCCCGGCCATCGTTTTACCCCAGCAGGCCGAGGCTCCGCTTGCGCTGCCGGAAGACCGCGAAAAGGTGGTCATCCTGCCCGTCGGCCATACCGAACAGCATGGTTACCACGCTCCGCTGTCCACCGACACACTCATCATCGAAGCCATCGGAAGGGGCACGGCGCAGGCCGTCCCCGAGCGTGCATTCTCTTTACCGGTCTTCCCGTACGGCGTCAGCACGCACAGGCGCTCGTTCCCCGGCACGTTCAACGTGGCCGGGCGGGCCTTTGAGGATTTCTGGCTGGCGGTGGTGGACACTCTGGTGGGAGGCGGTTTCACCCGTTTCTACCTGATGAGTGGACACGGCGGCAATTCGTCTTTTTTGGTGAATGTGGTCAAGTACGCCGGGGAGAAGTACCCGCAGATCTTTTGCGCCACGGCCTTCCTGTACCTATCCGGTCCGCAGGGTGTAGCCGCTTTGGAAGCCAGGCGCCAATCCGGGCTGGGCGGGATGGGCCACGCCTGCGAATTGGAGACCTCGCTCATCCTGCACCTGCGCCCGGAACTCATCCATCTCGAGCGCGCGGTGGACGAGACCGATTTCGTCACCACCCCCAACTACTACATGGACTGGATCGAGGGCGGCGCCCTGACCGCCAACCCGTCCTGGGAGGACGATACCCGCACCGGCGCGTATGGGGCGGGCAGCCTGGGAACGGCGGAGAAGGGCAAATTCTGGCTGGAAGCCGCCATCGCCGAGAAGGTGGAACACGTGGCTGAGATCCACGAGCAGTATTTGCGGCGGCGTGAACGAAGACAGCAGAGAAAATAAATACAACCCCCACAGAACGGGGGCAAGCGGGCACGATGAACTTAAGGGAAAGAATAGCCTCTTTGGAAATATTTTCTTTGAAAGTCTTTTCTTTGTATTTTATTTCCCCGCGCTGATGATCACCCGCTCCCCCAGCCCGGCCCAATCGTAAAGCCATTTCGCGTCCGCCGGGGACAGGTTGATGCAGCCATGCGAGGCGGGTATGCCGAAATTATCATGCCAGTATGCGCCGTGAAAGCCGAAAACGCCAGTGTAGGTCATGAACCAGGGCACCCCCTCGATGAAATATTCGCTTATGGAGGTGGGTGGCGGCGTGATTGAACCATATTCCACCTTGTAGAGAATGGTAAACCGGCCTTCGAACGTCCAGGAATTTGCTCCAGACGAGACCAGGGTGGCGAAGACCAGCTTGCATTTGTCGTAGACGGTCAAAGTCTGCTCGGCCAGGTTGACATAGATAAACCGGCAGGTGTTTGCCACTGCATCGGCCGGGATCTGCGGGTTGACCATTGCCACTTTATCCTCCGGCAGCCACTCGTCCGCGCCAACGGCAATGAAGCCTGGGTTTTGGGTCACCGCCGGGACTTCATGCACGACCTGGTAACGGGTATAGGTTTGGACGGGCGTCCCGGCCGCGTTGACGCTCTGGGTCTCGGTTAGCACCCAGCCGAAGCGGAAAGGCACGTCACGCGTCAACAGAAAGCCAGTGAACGCGGAGGGAGTCAGGACTTGCAGGTCCTCCCCATCCATCCAGCCGGAATAAACTGCGTCATAATAGAAAGTCCGGCCGTCTCGCATCTCAGTGGTGGTGTAAGCCACATAAGCCGGAAAGGTCGGCAGATGTCCGAAATTGCCTGTTTTTAAAACGGCGTCCTGCAGGCTGACGTAGACCCTCGCCTTCGCGTTGTTGACCTGGGCGTAATTGTATTTCAGCGTTCCCAGGGACGGTTCGAGCGGCTGGTACCAAGCAGGTTCGGGTGTGGGAGTGGGCGTCGGAACCAGTGTTGGAGTGGAAGTTGCGGTTGGTGTCAGCGTGGGGAGAGCGGTTTCAGTCACCGTAGCGGTAAGGGCGGGTGTCGGTACTTGCCCACAGGAGGAGGGAAACAGCGCAAGCAATACCAGCATGACGATGGAGAACCATGAGGGAGGAGACACAAAGGCACAGAGACATGGATTTAATGATTTTCGAGCCTTTGTGTCTTCGCGGTTAAGGTTCTTATTTCTCATGCAATTTTGGGCCAATCCAGCAATGTGACTTCCGCCAGCAGGCGGGCGTTGACGTTCCGCTCCAATTTATCAATCGCTCCCTCTGCATTACTGACCAGTTTCCGCACTTCAGGAAAAGTCAGCTTTGCCGCCAGAGCATCTACGGCCTCGCTGTAATTCACGTTGGTGAGCGGGGTCTCGGAACCGGCCGCGTGCAGCAGCACGTCCCGCCAGAAGGAAAGCCAGAGCAGCAGCGTCTCACGGAAGCGTTCTTTCGCCTCGTTTTTCCGGTCGGTCAGTTTTTCGGCGTAAGTGAAGCGCTCGCGGCGCGTGGACCGGAGCAGGGTTTGCATTTCTTCCAGCCGTCTCGCCCGGAACTCCAGTGCTTCTTTATCTTCCATCAGGCGCAAGGCATACCCGGGACGTCCGCCGGAGATGTGAGCCAGCAGGCGGACGGATTCATCATCAACCTCGCCCCGTCCTGGAACCGGGACTGATACGCGGTCTTTCAGATAAGCTTCCACCATCTCCACCGGCAATGGGCGCAGACGCAGGATCTCACAGCGCGATGGGATGGTCGGCAGGAGTTGCTCGGCGGTGTCGGCGGTCAGGATCAAAATGGCGTGCGCCGGGGCTTCTTCCAGCGTTTTGAGCAGGGCGTTGGCTGCATTGGAATTGGCTTCCTGGAAGCGCAAAAAGATCGCCACGCGGTACTTTCCCTGGTAGGGTTTCAGCACCAGGCTATGCCGCACTGCGCGGATCTGTTCCACCTTCAGTGTGCCGCCTTCCTTTTCGGCTTGAATGACAGCCAGGTCGGCGTATTGCATCCGTTCGATCTGCTGGCAGGTCTTGCAATTACCGCAGGGTTCGCCGGGGGCGACAGGATTCGGGCAGTTCAAAGCCTGGGCAAAGCGTAGCGCCAGGGTGCGGCGGCCCACGCCGGGAGGTCCGGTGAACAGGTAGGCATGGCGGACGGAATCACGAGTGAGATGTTGCTTGAGCATCTCCACCGCCCATTCGTGTCCGAGGAGTCCCCAATTATCTGTCATGCCTCTTCTCCCGCTCTCAACCGTAAATACGAATCATAACGCTGGGGATGCACCCTGCCTGCCTGCACAGCGGCTCGCACCGCGCAGCCCGGCTCGGTCTTGTGGTGGCAGTCGTTGAATTGGCAGGCCGTCACCAGCGGAACCAGTTCGGGGAAATAACCATCCAGTTCCTCAGGATCGGTGTCCCACAACGCCAGGGAGCGCAGTCCGGGGGTATCGGCCACATAGCCGCCGCCCTCAAGTGGGAACAATTGGCGCACGGAGGTGGTATGACGCCCCTTCTGGAACGCCTCGCTGATCTCACGTACCGCCAGCCCCAATCCCGGTTGGATTGCGTTCAGCAAGCTGGATTTACCCACGCCGCTCGGCCCGGCCAGCGCAGACACTTTGCCGGTCAACCGCGCCCGCAATTCCTCCACACCCTGGCCGGTGGTGGCAGAGGCATAAATGACCGGATAACCAATGGGCAGGTAGAAGCCGAACATCTTCTCAGCCTGTTCGCGGCCCACCAGATCAATCTTGTTGGCGACAATGACCGCCGGCAGCCCTTGTTTTTCGGCGACGACCAGGAACCGGTCCAGCATGCGCAGGTGGGGAGTGGGACGGGCGCAGGCAAAGACGAACACCGCCTGGTCGGGGTTGGCTAAGATGACTTGCTGGTACACTCCCTGGGGTCTCGGGTCCAGCCGGACCAGGGAACTGCGCCGTGGCTCGACGGATTCGATGCTTCCCTTCCCGTCTGGCTGACGGGTGACCTGCACCCGGTCGCCGACCGCGGCAATATCGCCCACGTGTTTTCCCTGCTTGAGTCGGCCGCGCAGATGGCAGGTCAACGTGCCGCTAGCGGTCTGCACGGTGAAGAAGCCCGACTGGGAGCGGATGATGAGTCCGGGGTAGTCCCGGTTTCTGGACGGGGCGGGGATTTGTTCTGTTAGCATTGCAATCAGAGAACTTTACCACCAAGTCGTCTCACCTGCACTGCACCACACGCAGTGCGGTGCAAGCGTCGTGCCGTAGTGGTTGAGACAAGCCTTACGGTTGCGGAGTAGGGGTGGGGGTCGGTACGGGGACGCCGTAATCCGGGTTGACGACGCCAAAGTTGGATTCCCACGAGTACATCGTCTGTCCACGGCCGTAGAAGTAAATTTCCATCACGCGCCGGAAGATGGGTGCTGCCCATACGGAACCCTCGCCCTGATAATTAACCAGCACCGCCACGGAAATATCAGGTTTATCGGGCCGGTTGGCCAGGCTGTATCCGGCAAACCAGGCATGCGGGTCGGTTGCGCCGCTCTCGGCAGTACCGGTTTTGGCAGCGATGGGGAAGGAGAAACCTGCAAACTTGTAATACGCAGTGCCGCGCGGGTCCTCGACCACACTGCGCAAGGCTTCCTGGATGGCTTTCAGGTTCGCAGTTGAGAGGGGCAGGGTGCCGTTCGCCTGTGGGCGGAAGACGAGGATGGGGTCACCGGTAACCGGCTGGATCTCTTCCACCAACTGCGGGCGGTAGAGCGTACCGCCGTTGGCGACTGCGGCGAGGTAGGCTGCCACCTGGAGTGCTGTTACCTGCACATCACTCTGACCAATGGCGATGCTGGTGGCCTGGAGACCATCAGCGGGGTCCGGGATGTTCCCACTCGATTCAGCCACCTGCTCAATCCCGGTGGCATTCCCCAGGCCAAAGGATCTGGCCATGTCGGAAATAAGATTACCCATATTAAGATTCCACAGGTCAAAACCGATATGGTAGAACCAGGGGTCGCAAGAACGCATCAGTCCCTGTTTGAGAGTTAACAGGCCGCTGGGCTTGGTGGTACAGGTATCGGTACCGTTGTTCAGTTTTTCAGTCTGGCAGCGGTCCCAGGTCCAGTCGTATAAGGGGTGGCCGGGGATGTCAGTGAATGCATAGCCGCATTCGTAGGTGGTATCCGGTGTAAAGACACCGCTCTCCAGCGCGGCCGCCATGGTCACGATTTTGAACACTGAACCGAGCGGATACGTGCCTTGCGTGGCGCGGCTGAAAGTTGGCTGCTCAGAGGTGAACTGTCTGTTGAGGTTGTTTAGATCGTACCAATTGGGGTCAAATCCCGGCGAGGAGACCATCGCCAGCACGCGCCCGGTGTTTACTTCCATCACCACGATCGCGCCAGGGAGACCGTCCATGGCGGCCTGGGCTTGTTCCTGCAAATCGTTGTCAATGGTCAGGGTGATGGAGGAGGCAGGTTCAGAATTCACCTGAGCCAGAATTGTCTCGTAAGTCCCGTCTGGGGAAGTGATATAGAGTGTGGCAGCATTACGGCCATGGAGATAGCTTTCTCCCCATTTCTCGATGCCTTCAAATCCTACCCGTTCCGCTCCGCTGTAGCCGAGGCGTCGGTACGCATTGTAGTCCGTCTGCGAGATGAACAATGTATAGCCAACTGCATTTGGGGCAAGATTCGGTTCATAAAAACGGGAGGTGTAAGGGCTGGCCACAACACCGCTGAAATCTGTGATACCAGAGGTTTTTACCGCCACGGCGCTGGCCTCGCCAATCGGCACATAATTCCCTGCCGTGTAGTTTTGATAATTGAAGCGGATGATTTCCGGTCGGACGCCCGTCAGTTGCCAGAGTTTATTGAATACGGCATCCTCCATGTCGGGCGAAACTTGACCGGCTACCAGACTCAAGGCATAGGCATCCGTCTGGGTGGCGATGGCGTTGCCGTTGCGGTCGTAGATATCGCCGCGCGCCGGGCTGTCGAAATTGGCGATCAGACCCTTGCCGCCGGCCAATTCGGGCAGGATCAGGCCGTCGTCCCACTTGAGCCTCCATTGGCCGTTCTCCAGCACAAGGTTGGTAACGAAGTCGCGCTGGATATCGCCAAAAAGGCTGGTATGGTACGTGATGTGAAAGGACACCTGGGAAATCTGCGGGTCGGTCAGCATGGACAGGATATGGTATTCGATCGTTTTTGCACCCATGGCATTCAGGTCATCTGTGTAATGCTTGACAAAATCATCCTGAGAGATGGCGTCGCGGCTGGCCTGCGTGATCAGCGAATACATCTTGGTGTAATCTTCCACCAGCGAAGTAGTCCCGGTTGCAGTACGGGACATGGTATCCAGGTAGGTACGCAGTGCGGCGTCCGCGCTGGGGACGTGGGTGACATTGACCTGGGCAGTCGGCAGGGAGGATGTGCTGGTACCGCCTCCGCCTCCCCCTCCGCAGCCGGTCAGGAAGATGAGCATCAGGAGTAGTTTTAACAAGTTTACAGGTTTCATCCGTTTACCTTTTGAGTCAACCAACTTGCTCGCCGCGTAAAACCGCGGCCGTGATCGGGCATGGATAATCAAGACTGGACTGGCACTCGGCGGAGATGTTGGTATTGGGGACAATGTCGAATTGGCGCAGGGTACGGGTCAGGTGGCAGAGCGGGAGTCCCATCACGCTGGCGTAGCAGCCGGACATATGTTCGACTGGATGGAATTTGGGGTGCTGGATGGCATAGGCGCCGGCCTTGTCGAGGGGGTCGCCGGTGGCGACATAGGTGTCAATCTCTTCATCGCTGTAGTCCCGCATCGGTACATCTGAGACGCACAAGTCCGTGCCCAGGTTCCCGTCGGACATCCTCAATACAGCAACACCGGAATAGACCTGGTGTGTGCGGTTGCGTAACCGCCGGAGCATTTCCACCGCCTCGGCCTTATCCCTGGGCTTACCTAGAATTGCTTTCCCGTCCACCACTGTGGTGTCGGCAGCGAGGATGGTCAGATCTTCGTGGGCAGATATCCTCCCCCTGTTCTTGGGGGAGGCGGCACAGGTACGCGCCTTGCTTTCGGCCAGACGCAGGACGTAGGTCCCGGGGGCTTCGCCGGGGCGCTGGCTTTCATCCACTTCGGCGGGAAGGGTGTTGAATAGCCAGCCGCCGAGCGCCATTAATTCCCGCCGCCGGGGGGAATTCGATGCCAGCACCAATAATGGTTTAGCCATGGGCGAGATTCTAACACACTAGCGGGTTCTTCTTCCCCGTTGTAAAATGGATCTGTCTGGGCCTGTCGGTTTTTTCACAACATTGTTGAGGAGGCCTTTTTATGTTGGAACTCATTGAACGTATCCGCCGCGATGGCAAAAACCTTGGCAACGGTATCCTGAAAGTGGACGGGTTCATCAACCACCAGGTGGACCCGGCGTTGATGGACGCCTGCGGATGTGAATTGGCCCGGCGTTTTGCCAATGTCGGCGCCACCAAGGTGCTGACCGCCGAAATTTCGGGCATCGCCCCAGCCCTGACCACCGCCCACCACCTGGGCCTGCCGGTGGTCTATGCACGGAAATCCAAACCGATCACCATGCCGGATCAAGTCTTCCTGACCACGGCTCCCTCGCATACCAAGGGGCGGATGGTTGAGTTGATCGTCTCGCCTGAATATCTGGGCGGCAGTGAAAGAATCCTCATCATTGACGATTTCCTGGCCTCTGGAGCCACCATCTTGGGCCTAGTCCACCTGGCGCAGGCGGCCGGGGCGACGATCGTCGGCATCGGGGCGCTGATCGAGAAGATTTTCGAGGGCGGGCGCGATCTGCTCAAGCCGCTTGGCGTACCGATTGAGTCACTGGCGGTGATTAAGGAACTGGACGGGAACCGCATCATCTTCGCGGATGACTAGCATTTTCCGTTCCTGCATTAGAACGTTTAATATTCAATGTTCAACGTCCGCCTTTTGACCTTTGAAAACCATGGCTCACAACTCCATTGCCATCCTTGATTTCGGTTCGCAGTACGCCCAACTGATCGCCCGCCGGGTGCGCGAGGTGCACGTCTACTGCGAACTCTTCCCGTGGGACGCTTCTTCTCAAAAAGTGCTGGCGCTCCAACCCAAAGGTTTCATTCTCTCCGGCGGACCGGCCTCGGTCTATGCAGATGGCGCCCCAACCCTGCCGGACTACATCATTGAGTCTGGTTTGCCCATCTTTGGGATTTGCTACGGGATGCAGTTGTTGGTGCATACTCTCGGCGGCAAGGTCAGCCCGTCTGCTGAGCGTGAGTACGGGCCGGCGGAGATCCAGCCGTTGATCCCCGGGACGATGCTGGATGTGCTGTCCAAAGTCTGGATGTCACACGGCGACCGCATCACGGAAATGCCGGAGGGGTTTATTGCGCTTGCCAGGACTGGCAACAGTCCTTTTGCGGCGGTGGGCGATCTTGATCGCAAGTATTTTGCCGTGCAATTCCACCCCGAAGTCCATCACACGCCGAATGGCACGGAAATCCTCAAGCACTTTGTGATTGACGTCTGCGGCTGCGCACCAGACTGGACTCCAGCGTCCATTATCGAAGAGAGTATCGCCAGGATTCGATCCCAAGTTGGCGAGGAACGCGTCCTGGCAGCGGTGAGCGGCGGCGTGGATTCGTCTGTCGCGGCCGCGCTGGTGCACAAGGCCATTGGCGACCAGCAAGTGGCGGTTTTCGTGGATACCGGCCTCCTTCGTCAGGGGGAGCCGGAACAGGTCGCCCGCACCTTCCGTGAGCAGATGGGTGCCGAACTGGTTGCGGTGGATGCCGCCGGTGAGTTCTTCGCTGCTCTGAAAGGCATCACTGACCCGGAGCAGAAGCGCAAGATCGTCGGCGAGAAATTTATCCGAATTTTCGAACGCGAGGCTAAGAAACTTGGCACGCAGTCCCGTGCTGGGACCGGGACTACCCCAAAGTTCCTGGTGCAGGGCACGATTTACCCGGATGTGGTCGAGTCCGCTGCGCCGGACCGGAACAAGGCTGCGAAGATCAAATCTCACCACAATGTGGGTGGTCTGCCTGAAGAGATGGAAATGTCACTCGTCGAGCCACTGCGCTATCTATTCAAGGACGAGGTGCGGGCGGTGGGAGAAGCCCTGGGCCTGCCTGAAAGCGTGGTCTGGCGGCAGCCATTCCCCGGGCCGGGATTGACCGTGCGCTGCCTGGGCGAAGTGACCCCCGGGCGGGTTGCCCGCCTGCGCCTGGCGGACGCCATTTTCACACAGGAGTTATCCTCTGCAGGGTTGCTGGGGAAGGGAGCAGGCACCAGCCAGGCGTTCGCTGTGCTGCTTCCCGTCCGCTCGGTGGGCGTGATGGGCGATGAACGGACGTACCAGGAGGTTTGCGCCATCCGGGCGGTGGTTACCGACGACTTCATGACCGCTGACTGGGCGCGCATCCCATACGACGTGCTGGCGAAGGTGGCTAACAGGATCGTCAACGAGGTGCATGGAATCAACAGAGTGGTGTATGATATTACCAGCAAGCCGCCCGCCACGATCGAATGGGAGTAGGAATTTACGATTTCAGATTTACGATTGGAGATTGAGCGATGACAAACGAGATCGAACTGCGCCGCCCGGTTCCGCCGGCGCCGATCCACCCGTTGGCTGCCATGTCAATCATCGTGCTGGACAACGTCTTCGGCTGGATTGACATTGTGCCTGGTGCCATACTGGGTACAAGCCTGCTGGTAGGCGGGTTGGGCTTCCTTTCCACCCTGTTCGTCCAGCGTTACCTGGCAAAGGATGAATGGGGGGCATCAGTGGCAAAGGGATTGGTGATGGGTATCATTGCTGGTGTACCTTTCCAGGTGATCGGGACGGCGGTCGGCATCCCATTACTGGCCTGGGCCGGCCTGCATGAGTGGATCAAACTGCCGCTGGCGAAAGGCCAGCCGCCACAACTTCCTCCATCTGATGAAATCGTGGATGTGGAAGTCAAGGATGTTAAGTGATCGGTTGGGCCGTGATCAGCGACGATGGTTTACTCAACTGATCGCTGCACCATATGCGAAAATTCCTGGTGGTATCCCTCAGCATTTATCTGCTTTTTGCCTGGTTGAACCCCGCCCGCGCCCAGAGTAGTGCACGCCTCAGTCTCTATTCCCTGCAAACAGCATCTTTCCCGGCCATGACCGCCGGGCTGGACGTGTTCGATTCGGCTGGCACCTTCGTCAGCGGTCTCCTGCCCGAGGCGGTCACCCTGCTTGAAGACAACCAGCCCCGCCCGCTCAACAACCTCGAAGAACTCCAGCCAGGGGCGGAATTTGTCCTGGCGCTGGATCCCGGCCCATACTTCGCCTATCGGGATGTCAACGCCGTCACCCGTTTTGATAAAGTTATGCGAGCACTAAAGGAATGGGCCGCCGCGCACCCCGATTCATTGAACGATGACCTGAGCCTGCTTCCCACCGGTGGGACTCCGGTCACGCACCTGGCGGGGACCGCGGCTTTTTCTGACGCCCTGACTGCTTACCTGCCCAATCTGATGAGTCTTGTCTCCAGCCCGGAATCCCTGTCACGTGCCCTGGATGTGGTCTCTGAACCCACTTCCCCGACCGGAAGGAAGCCTGTCGTGTTGTACATCACTTCCTTACCGGTGCCGGGTGATATTCCGGTTCTACAAAATCTGACTCAGCGCGCCGTGGCCGAGCAAATCCGCGTTCACATCTGGATTGTGGCTTCGAAGGATTTCTTCTCCACATCGGGTGCGACGGCTCTCAAGGATTTGGCAATCCAGACCGGAGGACAATCTGTCCTTTTCTCTGGCGATGAGCCGTTGCCCAGTCCGGAGACCTACCTGGCGCCTCTGCGCCACGCCTACCGCCTGGGGTATTCATCCGGCATCCTCACTTCCGGTGGACACACCCTGACGGTGCAGGTCAACCTGAATGGCGAGACGGTCACTTCTGCAGCGCTGCCCTTTGAACTGGATGTTCAGCCACCAAACCCGATCCTGCTCGCCCCGCCGGTGCAGATTGTGCGCACAGCACCGGATAAGCGCACTGCTGCGGCCTCGTCTTTTCTTCCCACCCAACAGCCGGTCAGCATTATTATTGAATTCCCGGATGGACGAACGCGTCCATTGGTCCGTACCGCACTGTACGTGGACGGCGTGCTGTCGGATGAGAATACTGCCGAACCATTCGACCAATTCACCTGGGATTTGAGCGGCTACCTGGCCAGTGGCCAGCACATGCTGACCGTGGAAGCTGTGGATAATATCGGTCTGAGCAAGATCAGCCTGGGCGTACCAGTGCTGGTCACCGTTGTCCGGCCGCAGTTTGGTTTGCTGCCCTGGCTTTCCCGCAACAGCCTGTGGGTGGCGGTGGGAGCAATCCTTTTCGCCGGGGGAGGGCTGGGTGCGATCCTGGCCCTCAGCCGGGTTAAAAAACAGCGTTCAGCAACAGACAACCGCGGATCCCGCCGCGACCCGCTGACCCAATCTATCCGGACCGGGGGAGGGAAGCGCAGCCTCAGCCTGCCATGGGCGCGTCCAGCCCAACCATCTGAAGCCTACCTTGTCCGCTTGAAGGACGACGGTCAGCCGATTACTACGCCGTCCATCCCAATTACGATTCCCGAGATGACCTTTGGCTCAGACCCGATTCTGGCCACGCGCATTTTGAACGACCCGTCGGTCTCGCCGCTGCATGCCCGGCTCAAAGAAGTGCATGGCGAGTATATCCTTTCGGATGAAAAATCCACCGCCGGGACGTGGATCAACTACGAACAGTTAACAACCCCCCGCCGCCTGAAGCACGGTGATGTGATCCACATTGGGCGGCTCTCGTATCGATTCTTACTCCGCAAGCCGCCTGAACGTCCTACACCGCGCGTCACCCATACGACGAGGTAGTCCCGGCTCTTGCACGGGAAGAAATGATCCGCACAACAAATTCTCCACTGGAAGTTGCCGCCGTAACCCATCCCGGCATGGCCGGCAAGCAAAATGAAGACCGCTTTGCCGTCTCGTCTTACCGCGTGAGCGAAAATGACGCCAGGCCATCGGTGTTTGCCGTAATTTCAGACGGGATTGGCGGGCACCGCGCTGGAGAAGTGGCGGCAGAGATGGCTGTTGAGACCATCAGCCACATGGTGGCCCAGTCCGACATTCGTCATCCGCTGGCTATTCTCGATCATGCCATTCAGGTCACCAGCGATGCAATCGCATCGAAAGCCAAAAATAATACCCAGCGTCTGGGGATGGGTACAACCTGTGCCTGCGCCTGGGTCATTGGCAGCCAGTTGTTCATTGCTTCCGTGGGGGATTCGCGCGTTTACCTGTTGCGCAACGGCAGCCTCATGCAGTTGACAGTGGACCACACCTGGGTGCAGGAGGCTGTGGAGAAAGGCATCCTGGGCCCGGAAGATGTGCACAACCACCCGAACGTGCACATAATCCGTCGCTATTTGGGTTCCTCCAAAACGCCCCAGGCAGATATCCGTCTGAGGCTGGCGAAGGAAGAGACCGACACCCAGGCGCGCTCCAACCAGGGACTGCACCTTCTCCCTGGCGACCTGCTCCTGCTGTGTACCGATGGCCTGACCAATGTGGTGGAGGATACCGACATCGAACCGACAGTGCGCGGTCTGCAGCTCCAGTCTGCAGCGAAGGCACTCGTGGATCTGGCCTGTTCCCGCGCGGCGAAGGACAACATCACCGTGGTGCTGATGCTCGTACCCTGGAAAGTCCCAACGAAAAAGAAAAGCAATTTCTGGCGGTGGGCGTTGTTGGGATTGGCAGTCGTGATTCTGCTGGCACTGGTCATAGTATTTGCATCCTGGGTGGTGTTTAATTTTATCCTTCCGCCTGCCGCGACTCTGACGCCGCCCTCCTAGTTCTTACCACGCAAAACTCTACCCTTGTCATTTTCCCATAATAGCTTATACTCCGCACCGCCTAAATCTTATCAAGAGGTGAAAATGACCACTCCATTGCAGGAAAAGGAAAACGATAAACCTCCCAGTTCAGCCCCGCGCCCGGCGCATCCATGGCGCGTGGCCGTGCTCGCCAATATTAAGGAGCGCGGAAAGGCCCTCCCAGCGGATGTACCTCCAGATGCCGGCGCGGACTACGATTATATCGAGACCATTGACCAAATCCGGGCTGCCATCGAAACTGATGGTCACAAGACCGTCTTCATCCAAGCCAATAGAGATCTGCCTTATGCATTGAAGCAAGCCCGTCCCGATATTTGCTTTAACATTGCCGAAGGATTAGGGGGCGATGCACGTGAAGCCCAGGTTCCAGCTCTGCTGGAAATGTTCAAAATCCCCTACACCGGTTCGCGTGTTATGACCAATGCCATCTCGTTGGACAAAACTTTAACCAAACGCATCTGGCGTGACCGCAACCTGCCTGTGGCTCCTTTCCAGGAATTTACCTTCGGCGATGAAAAGATGCGCCCCGAAATGCACTTCCCGCTCTTCGTCAAACCTGCCCGCGAGGGCACCGGCATGGGCGTGAACGAAAAAGCCATCGTCAATAACGAGGCCGAACTGCGCGAACGGTCTGACTACGTCATCCGCATGTATCATCAACCGGCGCTGGTCGAGACCTTTTTACCGGGCCGCGAGTTCACGGTCGGGATCATGGGTCGCTTTGATACTGTTCTCTACTCCCGCCATCCTGAATGGTATGAAAAAGATGGTTTCCTCCGTCTGCCCATTCTGGAGCTAGACAGCAGCCGTTCCATCACACCCGGCATTTATGGCCTGGAAGCCAAGGCACAATCGGTTGGCTCGGAAGGCGCACCCGCCTACCTCTGCCCGGCCCCGGTTGATCCGGAACTGACAAAGAAACTCCATCGTCTGGCCTGGCGGGCGCATGTGGTTCTGGGTGCGCTGGACGTCTCCCGCACCGACATCCGCCTTGACGCCGATGGTCAGCCGCGCCTGCTGGAGATCAACCCACTGCCGGGTCTGACCCCCGGCTATAGCGATTTGTGCATCCAGTGTGCCGCCCAGGGGATTTCCTACATAGACTTGATCCTGGAAATCCTTTACCTGGGTGCTTCACGTTGGAATATGCTCTCGCCGCGCGATATTACCCTGCCTCAAAAGAAGAAACCCGACCCTCTGAACGGGGCTGCCAAAACGACAAACGGGAAATAGCTGCTCACAGGGTACTTTGTAAATATTTGAATTCGCATTGTCTTTTTTTCCAGCGTATTGGCTGCTACGGTTCAGAAATCTATGCAAGGAGCAGTAAATTGGGCGATAATCAAAACTATCGCCCACTATTTTTCCTTATGGTATAATTCGCCCGCCTTACGGAGAGGTCGCGTAGCTGGCTTAGCGCGCACGCTTGGAAAGCGTGTAACCCCCAAAGGTTCGCGGGTTCGAATCCCGCCCTCTCCGCCAGAAGGAACTTCCTGCGCATTGGTTGCGGGAAGTTTCTGCTTCACTGGCTGAAGCGGGCTCCTGCGATCAGCAAAACATACCGATAATTGGCTCATGATATACTCTGCGCTACGATGAACCAAACCCACCTTCCCCGCTCGCTTCTCATTGTATTGTTCATCCTGGTCGTTCTTACTTTCTTCGTTGGGACCCTGCGCACGTTCTCCCAAGCTTATGCCGCGACTTTTATGGAAAACCCGGCCCAAGAGGCCGACCAGCCCTCCGCAAGTGGAATAATAACAACTTCCACTTTAATTGCGGATTTCCCCTCACCCGGGCCAACTCCGACCCCACCCCCAACCTCTCTACTGCCGCCTCCGACCGACGAGGAAACCTCCATGCCAACGCCAGCACCGACGCCTACGCCCATGGTTACCGCGATCCCCAACCCGGGATATGCCGACACTACCGGAATCATTGCCATGGGCATTCTGCTGGTGGTTGTTATTCTGATTGGCCTGGCTTTGGGCGGACGTAGCCCCCGGACGAAAAAAGAACCAAGAAAATAAACCTTATGATTTCACATCTTTGCGCAGCTCACCGGTAAAGGCTGCTCTTATTAGAAGGTTAAATGTCCGAGAGGCATCCGTAAATGGAATAGATATCTATTCTTCTATTGACAATCTCGCTTTTTCGCATATAATAACGCCCAATACTTAAAAAACGCTGAAGAGGACGAGTAAGCCTCGTACGGCGGACCAGAGAGCAGGCGGCAATTGGTGAAAGTCCTGCCCGCACGATGGAGTTGAATGGACCTCAGAGTTGCAAGGCGAAAGGCGCAAGCCGAGTAACCCAAGCCGGAGCGGCCACCGTTATCAGGGCCAGGTCATTTAGCAGGCTCGACGAGCAAGGCTTGTCAAACCTTTAAGGCTAGCTGACCGACAAGAGTGAGGCTGGCTTTTCCCTGTGCATCATGCAGGGGTTTTTTGTTAAGTCAACCTAATTCGGGTGGCACCACGGACTACGCGTTCGTCCCGTTCTAAGGACGAACGCGTTTGCGTTTATGGAGTAGAAAAATGGAACATTTATCCCGTAACCGGAGTGCTGCCATGTACCCCATCGCCTTTCACCCACCCTGAAGGTCATCTCCTTTTGACGAACGATTGACAAATTCCAAATACCCATTCACAAAAAAAGAGGAGATAACCCATGTCTGATCAAACCCGCTATATGTTGAACGAAACCGACCTGCCAAAAAACTGGTACAACGTCCTGGCTGACAGCCCGGTTCCACTCGCCCCGGTGTTGAACCCGATAACGAAGGAGCCGATCACGCCGGAGTTCCTCTCGGTGCTGTTTCCGATGGAAATTATCCAGCAGGAAGTCAGCACAGACCGCTACATCGAAATCCCGGAGGAAGTGCGCGAGATTTACAGACTCTACCGCCCGACCCCGCTCATCCGTGCCCGCCGGTTGGAAAAGGCGCTTGGCACTCCCGCGCACATTTACTTCAAGAACGAATCCGTCTCGCCGGTGGGCAGCCATAAACCGAACACGGCCATCCCGCAGGCCTTTTATAATAAAGTCGCCGGCACGAAAGCCATGACCACCGAAACCGGCGCCGGCCAGTGGGGTACCTCGCTGGCCATGGCCTGCAATTTCTTCGGTATTGACCTGGAAGTCTATATGGTCAGAGTCTCGTACGACCAGAAGCCCTACCGCCGCATTTTCATGCAGACCTACGGGGCGCGGGTTTTTGCCAGCCCATCCGAACGCACGGAATATGGGCGTGCTTTGCTCGCCAAGGATCCCGACAACAACGGCTCGCTGGGCATCGCCATTTCGGAGGCGGTGGAAGTGGCAGCCACCTCAGGCGGGACGAAGAAATACAGCCTCGGCTCGGTTTTAAACCACGTGCTGATGCACCAGACGGTCATCGGCGAGGAAGCCCTCATGCAGATGGACCTGGCTGGCGAATACCCGGATGTGGTCATCGGCTGCGTGGGCGGCGGTTCGAATTTCGGTGGGATTGCCTACCCGTTCCTGCGCCAAAATCTGAAAGACGGACAGCGCACGCGTCTATTGGCCGTGGAACCGACCGCAACCCCCTCGCTTACGAAGGGCACCTACGCCTTCGATTATGGCGATTCCGCCCAAATGGCCCCCATTGTCAAGATGTACACGCTAGGTCACACCTTCATGCCGGCCGGTATTCACGCTGGTGGTCTGCGTTATCACGGCATGGCTCCCAGTGTTTCGGCT
>JBGPQK010000029.1:0-35746 GCA_041489005.1 Anaerolineae bacterium | reverse complement strand
GTACGGCTGCCTGGGTGTTGTCCAAACCAGCCGCCCGCCCGGCGTTCATCCTCTCCAAAATGGTTGCCAACAGCCTGGGAGTGCTGGTAACCATGGTGGTACTGCCTGGCATCGTCGCCTATGTGCTCTTCTTTATCCGCATAAAAGCCGGGATGGATCCTTTATTGTTTATGGCAGGGCTGGGAGTCATCTTTCTAAACCATCTCTTCTACCTGACCCTGACGCTTATGCTGGGGTCCTTCTTCAACAGCCGCGGGCCGGTCATCGGTATCAGCCTGGCGTTCCTGTTCATGCAACAATACCTGATCGGCTTGCTACCGGTGCTACGTTACGTGCTGCCCTGGACTCTTGTCGTCCCGCTTAACAACCAATCGGAGGTGGTCGTACCCGCACTGCTATCAGGCCAACCAATCTATTCGTACATTCCCATAATGGCCGTATTGGTCGAATGCGTCCTGTTCGTCCTGATCAGCCTTTGGCGGTTCAAACGGGAGGAGCTTTAGAAGATGAGCGAGAATATGGAGAGCATTCGCAGTTTGCTCTTCATAATTCATTGCTGTTTTCCGGTATTCCGGGTTTAATCTCAGAAATAACTATGTTTAAAAAATTACATAAAATCAGGAATTCTGGTTACTGCTGCACCTGACGGCTTTTAGTGCGGGTAACTCTCAGCACTTCGGTTTCGAAGGAGTTTATTGGACTTAAATTTATTTACAATACTAGTGGTAGGTGAACCATACCATTGGGTGGCTTGCTTCAAGACAAATGAACATCTTCATCTTTTGACCGGATCGGAGGTTGGCAAATGCAAGAAGAGTTTCAGTTTCATGTCGGCTACCACGATCATCTTCACTCTGAACCCTCCATAAATTTCCAACTAAATCGGTGGATAAGCTATTTAGGGACAAGTGCGCTGGCGGATATGCAAGAAATCGCGCCTCGTCTCTCCGATTTTCCAAGCTATTGCCGGGAGTTTCTTGCTTTGGCAGAGAGAGCGCTCTCTGAGGGACGGGACCTGCATGCCGCTTATTACTTCCGTTCAGCCGAGTTCTTCATGAGACAGGAGGATCCGTTGAAGGTACCGACCCGCAAGAAATTTCTTGGTTTATTGTGGGAAAAGGTTGGGATAAAAGATTGCGATCGGCTTGCGATTCCTTACTCGGATGGCAATGTCAACGGCCTGTTACCAGCATATTATTTTCCCCATGCACGGCCGAAAGACACAATTGTCATTCATGGTGGTTTTGATAGTTATATTGAAGAGTTCTTTCCAGTAATCCTGATCATTCATCATGCAGGCTACAACGTGATCTGTTTTGAAGGGCCAGGACAGGGTGGAGCATTGCAAGAATCCAGTTTGTACCTGACCCATGAATGGCATAAACCAGTTGGAGCCGTTCTGGATCATTTCAAATTGGAGGATGTCACCCTCCTTGGAATATCAATGGGAGGCTGCCTTGCCTTGCGCGCCGCCGCTTTTGAACCACGCATACAGCGGGTGATCGCTTACGATGTATTCTTCGATTGGATGAGCACGACACTTGATAAGCTCAAGCCTGTGGCACCCCTGCTAATATTCCTGCTTAATTCCGGAGCCTCCGGGCTTTTCAATTTCCTTCTGGCGGGCATTATGAAGAAAAGCCCCCTGTTTGATTGGGCGATGAATCAGGCGATGCTGGTGCTCGGGGTTTCGACATCTTACGAGGTTTTTCAAAAGAGCAGGCAATATACCACCCGGGATGTCTCGCCGCTGGTCAAACAGGATGTTCTCCTGATGGCGGGGACTGAAGACCATGCCATCCCGCTGAGCCATTTTTACCAACAGATCGAGGTCTTGAAGAATGCCAAATCGCTGACCGCCCGGCTTTTTACTCGAAAAGAACAAGCACACAATCATTGCCAAGTGGGCAACCTGGGCTTAGCTGTGGACCAGATTACCAACTGGATCAACTTCACTCGCCAGCACGCGAATTAAAACTCGCCAGGTACTGACTCCGTATTGTTGATACCCTTGGTACCACCCTAGTATCGCCATTACTCTCTCCGCGAGGCGAGCCCTCGATGCCGCAAATGGCCGTCTATGCCGGGCAGCGGGGCATCGTCCATCGCGAGCAGTGAGAACCGCAACAACGTCTTCTATCCGACAACTACCCCCACCGACTGATGGTTGTTCTTACCGATCCGGACCTTTCCTGCTCCGGCGTTTTTCGATCCTTTTGAGAAAGAAAAAGTTCAATACCCCGAGCAACACCATTGCCAGCAGGAAAGCCGGATAAGCGATGCGCCAATTCTGGGCTCCCGTCATCATCGACCATTCCGACATCCCGCCGATACCGGCCAGCAAAGTGAGCGGCATAAAGATGGTGGTGATGAGGGTCAGCCTGCGGACAATGATATTGGTTTCGTTGGCCGCATTGGTCATCTTATTGTTCAGCATGGAAAGGTACATTTCCATCAGGCTGGTGACCAGGTCGCGGTATGACTCGGTCAGTTCGAAGAACTTGGACAGGTGGTCGTAAATATCGCGATAAAGGTAGATGGCTTTATCTGGAATGAATGGGCTGTCCTTGCGGCAGATCTTGACCAGGATCTCGCGTTCATGGAACAGGCTTTTACGCACCGATAGCAGGTCGCGGCGCAGATGCATTAATTCGGCGGGGTCGAAGCGTTCCAGGTCGGACAGAATTACTTCTTCGCCTTCGTTGAGCTTCTCCTCCAATGCTTCGATTGCCAGGAATTTCTCATCCACAACCTGGTCCAGGATGATATGCAGCAGGAAGGCAGGGCCATGCCTGATGCTTTCACTTTCATTCTCCATGCTGCGTTGAATATTATTCAACAGGGACTGATTATGCGAGTTGCGGCTGCTTACCGTTACCAGGAAATTGCGACCAAGGAAAGAATCCACCTCGCTCACAGAGAGCAGCCCTTCGGAGTAGTGGAAGGCATTGAACAGGATAAACGTGTTGCGGGGATAATCATCGACCTTTGGGATCTGGTTCTCGTCGATACAGTCTTCGATGGATAGCGGATGCAACCCGAGCGGATCGATCAGCAAGGAGAGATCTTCTTTTTGGGGTTGGTAATAGTCCAGCCAGATATAACCGCCCTCTTTCACGACTTCCAGCGCATCTTCCAGGCTGGCGGTCTGGTTCAGGATTCCATTTTTGGTAATATGAAAAAAACGAGCCTCTGTCATTCTTTACTCCATTTATTACAGGTGAGTGGGAAAGCCTCATAAAAGTATAGCACGGTCCGGGACGAGGCAGGGCCAGCAGCCGCTCTCTGGATTCACCTGGAGGGAAAACGCCGCCCCGATCATCCGATTTGCGTGCTCTCCAAGGCTGACCCGTCCAGGCCGATCACAGCCAGCTTGATACCCTCCGTGCTGATCTGCACGCTCACTGACGTCATGTCGCCCCGCCCGGAACCGCCGCAAATGGTGACCGGGAACGGCAGTCCGGTTTCCTCCGGTAACCATACCCTTTTTACAGAGGTAACCAGTGGGATTTAGTTGTTGATCTGGCTATTCTGTCAGTATTTTACTGTGTAAAGATGTGATTTGTATAACCAGGAGCAACCGTTCTTTTCCTGTGGCGGCAAAAATTCCCAATGACCCGGAAAAGCTCAAGCAGAGTGTTGTATAATTGTTATACCCTGGAGTTGTATAATTGCGATTATGTGAACTTCTTTCGCTAAACCGCCGCTTCAATCTTCCCCTGCTACCCCTTCCCATTATCTCAGCCCTGAACTTGATGTCAGTCAGAATTCAAAAGCCGGAGGTAAAAATATGAAAGACATCTATGTTGTAGAATCATTGAGAACCCCGTTTGGTTCTTTCGGTGGTGTATTATCGGATGTTGAGGCTCCGCATTTGGGGGAAACGGTAATGAAAGTGCTTTTGGAACGGGCGGACCTTGACCCAGCGGTGATTAACGAGGTAATTATTGGGCAGGTTTTGACCGGCGGCGTCGGCCAGGCACCGGCGCGTCAGGCCATGCGCTACGCCGGGATTCCGGATACTGTCCATGCCATGACCATTAACAAGGTTTGCGGAAGCGGTCTGAAGGCAATCATGCTGGGAGCCGGGTCCATCGCGCTGGGCGACTCAGAGGTTGTGATCGCAGGCGGGATGGAGAACATGTCGCTGACTCCTTTCATCCTGAAGAAAGCGCGCTATGGTTACCGCATGGGGCACGGCGAAATTCTTGATCTTATGGTTTACGATGGCCTGCAGGACCCATACACCGGTAAGCACATGGGCGAAATTGCAGACGCGGCCGCGGAGCGTCACAGCCTCAGCAGAGAGGCACAGGATGAGTATGCCATCCGATCCTATAAGTTGGCGCAGAAGGCAGTCAAAGAGGGGATTTTCAGGGACGAGATTGTCCCGGTGGTCAAGAAAAGCAAAAAGGGGGAGGAAGTAATTGCGGATGATGAAGAACCATTCAAAGTCGATTTCGAAAAACTGAAGGCACTTCGCCCGGCATTCACCAAGGAAGGGACCGTCACGGCGGGTAACGCCTCGACAATCAATGATGGTGCTGCGTTGACCCTGCTGGTTGGCGAGGCGGCGCTGAAGAAGTACAGCCTGAAACCACGCGCCCGACTGGTCGCCTATTCCACCTGGAGCCTGTCACCGGACCGATTCCCGGATGCGCCTGTGGGGGCAATCGAGTCAGCCTGCACCAGGGCGAAGATCAAGATTTCGGATATTGACCTGTTTGAGATTAATGAGGCATTTGCTGCCGTGGCGATGATTGCCATCAAAGAGTTGAAGCTTGATCTTGCGCGGGTGAATGTCAACGGTGGCGCGGTGGCCATCGGCCACCCGATCGGTGCCAGCGGCGGCCGGCTGGTGGCAACGCTGATAAGAGAAATGCAGCGGCGGCAGGTCCGCTATGGACTTGCCACCCTTTGCATTGGCGGTGGCGAGGCAGTGGCGGCTATCTTTGAAAGAGTGTAGCTCATTCCAGTGAAAAGTGTGGATTTCAGCGGGTGGAAATCCACACTTTGTTTGAAATTGCGTTTTAATAGAGGAGGAAGTCATGGTTAATATCACTGGTGTTTTAGGTGCCGGGCAGATGGGGAATGGAATCGCGCACGTTTTTGCACAGCACGAATATCAGGTTCGGTTGTACGATGTTTTTCCTGCCCAGATCGAAAAAGCGTTAAAAACAATCGAGAAGAATCTGGGACGGCAAGCTGAGAAGGGACTAATCCCGGTTGACAGCGTTCCGGCCATCTTGGGGCGCATCACGGTGGTCAAGGATTTGGGTGCGTTCGCCGACTGCGGCCTGGTGGTCGAGGCGGCGACTGAAAACGAGACGTTGAAACTCGACCTGTTCCACCAACTCGACGAAGCCGTGAACAAGAATGCACTCCTGGCAACCAACACATCGTCCATTTCGATCACCAGGATCGCCGCGGCCACCAAACGCCCAGACAAGGTCATCGGTATGCACTTCATGAATCCTGTTCCGGTCATGCAATTGGTGGAAGTGATCAGGGGGCTGGCCACGAGCGATGAAACCTTCCAGACAATTGCCAGTTTGGTGGAAAAATTGGGGAAGGTGATGGCAGTTTCTCAGGATTATCCGGGCTTTATCGTCAACCGGATTTTGATGCCCATGATTAACGAGGCTATCTTTGCCCTTTATGAAGGAATCGCTACAGCCGAAGATATTGACAAGGGGATGAAACTTGGCACCAACCACCCGATGGGGCCGCTGGCGCTGGCGGATCTGATCGGCCTCGATACTGTGCTGGCAATCATCGCCGTCCTCTACGAGGGCTTCAAGGATCCCAAGTTCCGACCCTGCCCGTTGTTGGTCAAGATGGTAAACGCCGGTTATCTTGGGAAGAAATCTGGTCGCGGGTTTTATACATACTAGCCTAAAAAGAATCAGCTGAGAAGCTTTGCTATTTGGTGTTCAATTTTCCGTTGTTTATCAGCCAGTTTGGGCATTTGAGAGGAGCCAAGCATGGGATATAACCATATTCTGGTTGAATTAACCGACAATATAGGTTGGTTGAAGGTCAACCGTCCAGAAAGCCTGAATACTCTGAATTCCGAGGTAGTCGAGTCGTTGGAATGCGCCCTGCGTGATCTGGAACAGGACGCGGCGGTGAAAGTGGTAGTGATCACCGGTACCGGTGAAAAGGCTTTTGTGGCAGGGGGGGACATCAAGGAAATGGCGACCATGACCCCCCTGGCAGCCCGGGCTTTTGCCCGTAAAGGCCAGCAGATGATTGAGTACATCGAAAAAATGCACAAACCGGTCATCGCCGCGGTCAATGGCTATGCCCTGGGCGGGGGGCTGGAACTAGCCCTGGCTTGTGACTTTATCTACGCCTCGGAGAAAGCAAAACTTGGCTTGCCGGAGGTCACCTTGGGCGTGATACCCGGCTTTGGCGGAACCCAGAACCTGCCGCGGTTGGTTGGCTCCAATAGGGCCAGGGAACTGATCTTCAGCGGCAAGGTGCTTTCAGCACAGAAAGCCATGGAATGGGGGATCGTCAATGAAGTCTTCAAGGCGGAGGAGCTGCCTGTTAAAGTGATGGAGATTGCCCAGGCAATTGCGCGCAACGGGATGGTTGCAGTGGCAAGTGCCAAAGATGCCATTGTCAATGGCCTGAACATGACCAAAGAAGATGGCCTCCGTTACGAGAGTTCCCTGTTTGGGACGCTCTTCGCCACGGAAGATCAGAAAGAGGGTATGCAGGCGTTCATCGCGAAACGAAAAGCGGATTTCAAAGGCAAGTAAACCGGCTCGAAAACAAGCGGCATACCAACCAATACTAATCCACAACCAGAAGGAGTATCTCCATGGATTTTGAATTGAGCCCGGACCACAAGGTATTGCAAGGCAGCGTGTGCGATTTCGTGGGAAAGGAAGTCAAACCGCTTGCCATCCAGATTGATGAAAATCACAAGATTCCGGATGAACTGGTTCAGAAGATGAGTTCAATGGGCTTTTTGGGAAGCTGCCTTCCGGAAGCCTACGGAGGTGCAGGACTTGACATTCTTTCTTATGTCATCGTGGTGGAGGAGGTGTCCAAGGCGTGTGGATCGAGTGGCGTCCTAATTTCCGCGCACACCTCCCTGGCATGTGATCCGATCCTTCAATATGGCACCGAAGAACAGAAAAAGAAATTCCTTCCCCCTTTGGCTTCTGGAGAGAAAATTGGCTGTTTCCTGCTTACGGAACCGGAAGCAGGCAGCGACGTGGCAGGATTGGCCACTACTTGTCAGAAAGATGGCGACCATTACGTCATTAATGGCAACAAGATATTCGTCACAAATGGCGGATATCGGGGAACGGGGATACTCTTCGCCTCGATGGATAGGAGTCTGAAACACAAGGGAATCTCCGCTTTCATCGTTGATCTGGAATCAGAAGGCGTGGAGCTTCTAAGAAATGAAACTAAATTGGGAATCCGGGGAAGTTACACGACTGCTTTCGCTTTCAACAATCTACGGGTACCCTTGCAGAACCTGCTTGGGAGTGAAGGGCAGGGATTCAAGATTGCCATGGAGACCTTGAACGGTGGCCGCATCGGTATCGCGGCTCAAGCGCTGGGAATAGCGGAGGGGGCTTTTGAGCGGGCCCTGGCTTATTCCAAGGAGCGCAAGCAGTTTGGTCACCCCATCAGCGAGTTACAAGCCATCCAGTTCAAGCTGGCGGATATGTACACTCGTATCGAGACCAGTAGGCTCATCGTATACCGATCCGCCTGGCTCAAAGAGAACAAGAAGCCCTTTGCTGCAGAGTCGGCAATGTGCAAACTGCACGCCTCGGAAACCGCCACATATGTCACGAAGGAAGCCATCCAGATCCATGGCGGTTACGGTTATGTTACCGAGTATGAGGTGGAACGGATGTATCGCGATGCAAAAATCACCGAGATCTACGAAGGGACAAGCGAAGTTCAGCGGTTGATCATTTCAAGAGCACTTTTATCCTGATCCTTTGAAGCCCGTGAACCCTGGAACGTCCGGCGAGATTTGGTCGAGCATTCTGATGGAGTGATTATTCGCTATGAATTTTACAAGAGAAATATACTGGAACGTCGGGCATGGTGTTGTGCTGCCCATGTATCTGTTCGCTGCGATTACCCTGGCGATATTAATTTACGGTTTTATTAAGAGAATCCGGGTCTACCGGCAGGGAAAACCTTTGCAGCGGCTGGATCGCCTTCCCGCACGTATCGCCAGGCTTGTGAAAAGGGGGCTCGGTCAGCTTAGAGTAATGCTTGTCAAGGTACCGGGGATTATTCACGCCTTCCTGTTCTGGGGGATGTTCCTGCTCTTAGTCGGCACCGTGCTCATCTTGGCCCAGGTTGATCTTACCGAGCCATTGTTTAACATCGCCTTCCTGAAAGGTACATTTTACCTGTACTTTTCACTGACGCTCGATATTGCAGGCGCTATAGTGGTCGTCATGCTTTGCGGCTTCATTGTGCGGCGATTATTTTTCAGGCCTAAAGGACTTGTCACCACCAAAGACGATTACCTCATCTATGGTCTTCTGATCGCCATCCTGCTGACTGCCTATCTGGTGGAAGGCGCACGAATGGCCGTCACCGAACTCAACAGCAATCCAACCCTGGCTCTCTTTTCTCCCGTTGGCTTATTGGTTGCCCGTCTACTGGCTGGGCTGAGTGAAAGCACCCTCCGGGAGATACACAGGCTGGGATGGTGGGTCCACTTCTTCCTGGTGATGGGTATTATCGCGGCTATCCCCTTAACCAAGTTCCGTCATCTCATTATTACACCCATTAACTATCTCTTTGCGGACCTGAGAGCGAAAGGATCCATCGAGACCATCAACCTCGAGGCAGCGGAGGTTGACCATTTCGGTGCGGCTGTAGTTGCTGACCTTAGCTGGAAGGATATTTTCGACGCGGACGCATGTACCAGTTGCAAACGGTGTCAGGACCGGTGTCCGGCTTGGACCACCGACAAACCCCTCTCGCCGATGAAATTGGTGCAGCAGATCGGGGAAGTTGCCTTTAATCATCCCCAGGCCAATCTGATCGAGACCGTAACGACGGATGCCCTCTGGGCTTGTACAACATGCTATGCCTGCCAGGAAATATGCCCGGCCGATATCGAGCAGGTCAACAAGATATTGGAAATGAGAAGGTATCTGGTTCTGATGCAGGGGGAGTTCCCTGGCGGGGAAGTGATGACGGCCGTCAACAACACTGAAGTCAACGCAAATCCCTTTGGTTTGGCCTTCGCCAGTCGGGGTGACTGGGCTGATGGCCTGGATTTGCAGCGGATGGCTGACAGCAGCAAAGTGGATATTCTCTACTTTGCGGGTTGCTATGCCTCCTTCGACAAGCGAAATCAAGAAGTGGCCCGGAACTTCATCAAGATCTGCAATGCCGCCGGGATAAGAGTTGGGATCCTTGGCAAAGAGGAAAAATGCTGCGGTGAACCTGTTCGAAAATTGGGGAACGAGTATCTCTACCAACTCATGGCAACCGAGAACATTAAGAAGATCAAAGAGTACGGTGTAAACCGGATCGTTACCACCTGCCCGCATTGCTTTAACACCCTGGGGCGGGATTATCGGGATTTAGGATTGGATGTGGAAGTCGAACACTATGCGACATTCCTTGACCGGATCATTAACCAGGGAGCTCTTCAGCTCAAACCGCAAGCGTTCGATTGCACCTATCACGACTCCTGCTACCTGGGAAGATATATGGAAATCGTGCGGGAGCCGCGGGATGTCCTGCGCGCGGCTGGCGGGAACATTAAAGAAATGGATAGAACAGGAAAGGATAGTTTTTGCTGTGGCGGTGGAGGTGGTCGGGTCCTGGCCGAGGAAAAACTGGGTCGACGTATCAATGTGGAGAGAGTGAAGATGGCCCAGGTTACCGGCGCACCGCTCCTGGTTTCCAACTGCCCCTTCTGCCTGACCATGTTCGAGGATGGAATCAAGACAGGCGGTAGCGAAGGGAAACTCCTGGTTCGTGACCTGACCGAAATTATTGTTGAAAGGATATCGCAGTAACGATGCAACTTTACAGTGTGCTTAGTAATGCATACAAATTGGATGGCGGAGCCATGTTTGGGAACGCGGCCAAAGCGGTATGGGAACGCTGGATGCCCGCGGATGAGCAAAATCGTATTCACCTGGCGACACGTGCATTATTGGTACTCACACAACAAGAGAAAATCCTTTTTGAAACCGGCATCGGGGCGTACATGGAACCCAGGTTTCGGGATCGGTATGGGGTGATTGAATCCGGGCATATGCTCATAAAGTCATTGGCTCAAAAAGGGATTTCCCCGGCGGATATCACTCGAATCTTCATATCGCATCTCCACTTCGACCACGCCGGCGGGTTACTCAGCGCCTGGCAGGAAGGTAAAGAACCGGAATTGCTTTTTCCCAATGCTAAATATTATGTGGGTGATGAAGCCTGGGAACGCGCTTCCCATCCACACCCGCGCGACAAAGCTTCTTTCATTCCTCTGCTCCACCGACAGTTGGAACAAAGCCAGCGTCTCATCCTGATCGGGAAAGACGACAAACTTTCCTTCAATGAGCTCGAATTAAAATTTATCTCCAGCAATGGTCATACTCCGGGTCTTTTATGCGCAGACCTTCGTTTCGGCAAGGATCGCATGGTCTATGCATCGGATCTTATTCCTGGAAGGTTCTGGGTCCATCTTCCCATCAGCATGGGGTATGATCGCTTTCCCGAGTTGCTCATTGATGAGAAAAAGGCTCTTCTGACTTCACTGGCTCAAGAAAATGCCTGGATCTTCTACGTACACGACCCGGATTTTGCTGTTTCTAAGGTGCAGTTTGATGACGAGCATAAAACCTTCGTAGCCGTTGAGGCCTTGAAAGACTTGGTTATCGGCTCGCGCTAAAAGTTCTTCTAGGAGAAATGAATGTCTGGAAAGAAACGCAAGACCGATCTTCATGAGGCGGTGTCCCAATGGGAAAAATCTACCCTGGCAGACACCATTCAGCGCACTCCCGAACGACAGGAAAAATTCATCACCGCCTCCTCTGAGGAAGTGAATCGTCTCTACACCCCGCTTGATTTGCCGGATTTTAACTACCTTGACGAACTTGGGCTACCGGGTGAATATCCTTATACCCGCGCCATCCATGCCACCGGCCAGCGGGGTAGGTTGTGGACCATGCGCCAGTTCGCCGGTTTTGGCTCGGCAGAAGAGTCGAACGCCCGTTACAAGTATTTACTCGAACAGGGCAGTGGTGGACTCTCGGTTGCATTTGACCTCCCCACCCTGATGGGCTACGACACCGATGCCCCGGAGGCAGTGGGTGAGTTTGGTAAATGCGGTGTTGCTGTGAGCTCTCTCAAGGACATGGAAATCCTGCTGGCCGATATCCCGCTGGGGAAAGTCTCCACCTCGATGACCATCAACTCACCTGCTGCCATCCTGTGGGCCATGTACATTGCCGTGGGCGAACAGCAAGGAGTGTCTCCTGACCAATTGCGCGGTACGCTACAGAATGACATCCTCAAGGAATACACCGCGCAGAAGGAATATATATTTCCGCCAGAGCCCTCGATGCGGCTGGTGGTGGATACCATGGAATTCGGCTCTCAGCATGTACCGCAGTGGAATACGATCTCAATCTCAGGTTATCACATCCGCGAGGCGGGCAGCACAGCCGCGCAAGAACTCGCTTTCACCCTTGCCGACGGCCTCGAGTATGTGCGCTGGGGCATCGCTCGCAAGATGGATGTGGATGAGTTTGCCCCGCGCCTCTCGTTCTTCTTTAACGCCCACAATGACTTTTTTGAAGAGATTGCCAAGTACCGCGCCGCCCGGCGCATCTGGGCAAGAGAGATGCGCGAGAAGTTCAGGGCAAAGAACCCTCTCTCCTGGCTGCTGCGTTTCCACACCCAGACCGCCGGGATGACCCTCACTGCCCAACAGCCTGAAAACAACACCGTACGTGTGGCTATTCAGGCGCTGGCTGCCGTCCTCGGCGGCACCCAATCACTGCATACGAACTCGATGGATGAGGCTCTGGCCCTTCCTTCAGAGAAAGCTGCGACGATTGCCCTTCGCACCCAGCAGATTATCGCAACCGAGTCCGGTGTGGCAAACACGGTGGACCCGCTTGGTGGCTCCTATTTCGTCGAGACTCTGACCAATCACCTCGAGATCCAGGCACGTGACTATTTCCAGCGTATTGAGCAATTGGGCGGCGTGCTTCCCGCAATTGCCAAGGGCTTTTTCCAAAGAGAAATTGCCGATTCGGCCTATACCTACCAACGTGAAATCGATAGCCATACACGTACCATAGTCGGAGTGAACGATTACGTGGATAAAAAGCCCGTCCCCATCCCGCTCCTGGAACTAGATCCCGTTGGATATACCCGTCAGGTTGAGCGCCTGCGAACGCTCCGCCAGGAACGCGACAATGGGCGCGTGGGACAAGCCCTCGACCACCTGCGTCTGGCTTGCCAGGGAACGGAGAACACCATGCCGTATTTGCTGGACTGTGTGCGGGCTTATGCAACTTTGGGCGAAATCGTGGGAGTGATGAAGAATGTATTCGGGACCTATAACGAGCCGACCTGGATATAAACCCTCCCATATGGAAACTGGGTATACGTCCATGCAGGTGCCGCTCAATCAACGAGCAGGAGAAGCAACATGAAGATGCTGGTTTGCGTGAAACAAGTGCCTGACATGGAATCCAGATTCAAGGTGAACAGCGAAGGGGTATGGTTCGAGGAACAGGACCTTGCTTTCAGGATGAACGAGTATGACGAATATGCGATCGAGCAGGCTATACGTGTGAGAGAGCAACTGGGAGGTGCGGCTGATATTACAGTTTTGTCCATCGGTCCCGACCGAGTAGTTGAAGCCATCAAAAAAGGACTGGCCATGGGCGGTGACCGGGGAGTTCACATTAAGGATGAGCACCTTTACCAGAAAGATCCCTGGCAGGTGGCGTCGGTTATCGCGGCATTCGCCCGGGACAAGAATTTTGATCTGGTCTTCACCGGCATGCAATCCCAGGATCGAGGCTCGGCCCAAGTTGGCGTGACCGTGGCAGAATTGCTCGGCTATGCCTGTGTTACCACATTGGTTGGCTTTGAATTGAGCGGTGATATCGTGACGGCCAGGAGAGAGTTGGAGGGAGGAATAAGAGGCATCGTAAAATTAAAACTTCCGGCCGTGGTGACCTGCCAGCTTGGCCTGAATAATCCGCGCTATCCGACCCTCCCCAATATCATGAAAGCCAGGCAAAAGGAGTTACTTGCTTTTCCAATCATGGATTTCCTGACGGAAGAAAGCGCCGCAATCACCGAAAGGATGTACCCGCCTGAGAAAAAGGGGCGCGGGCTTGTTCTTGAGGGAGACATCAATGAAACCGCGGATAAATTGGTGGCGATCTTGAAAGAGAAGACGACGGTGCTGCGGTAAGGTGATTGGGAGACCGTAATATGAAAGCATTGCTCATTTGCGAATACCTGCAAGGGAAACTGCTCGAATCTACTTACGAACTGCTGGCCTTTGCCGACCAGCTCGGTGCCAGCAAGGTCATGCTGCTGATTGGCTCTGAAGCGCAAGCACCGAAATTTGACGGCAAGATCTACCTGGCTGACGCCGGCAAGTTTGGGGAATATAACCCGGACCTGCACAAGCGCCTGGTGCTGGATACGGCGCAGAAGGAACGTCCCGACTACATTGTCTTTGTCCACTCCTCTTTCGGCTGGGACCTTGCACCACGCGTGGCGTCCGCGCTTAAAGCTGCCCAGGTCTCGGAAATCGTTGGCGTGGTGGATGGCAAGTTTGAGGTTCCTTCCTGCAACGCCAAGATGCGTAGACTCTTGACGCCCAAGACGAAGCAGGCAGTCCTGACCATCCAGGCAGGCGCCTTCAGCTACCAGGGCCAAGACCGCGGGGTCCCGCAACTTGAGCGTGTTGACCTGGCCGGGAGCACCCCGCGGGTTGAATTCATCGGTTACGAAGCCGCGGAAAAGAAGGCTGTGGATCTGGCAAAGGCTGAGGTGATTGTCAGCGCCGGGCGTGGCATCGGGAAAAAGGAAAACGTAGAGACGATCGCCGCCCTTGCCAGGGCACTCGCAGGAGAACTGGGCGCAACCCGTCCGGTGGTGGATGCCGGGTGGATAGAACACTCACGTCAGGTTGGCAGCAGCGGTCAGATCGTAGCCCCGAAGCTATACGTGGCGTGCGGTATCTCCGGAGCGATACAGCATATCGCCGGGATGAAGAAATCAGACTTTGTCGTGGCTATCAATAAGGATAAGGATGCGCCCATCGGTGAAGTGGCGAATGTTCTGGTTGTCGCCGATGTGATGCAATTTGTACCAGCGCTCACGGCCCGGTTACAAAAATGAAAACCCTATTCAGGACGAGGTGATATTTGATTTAGTATCTTCGCTCTTCTTTTATTGAGATGCTAAAGCCACGGGCTTGAGCCCAAGTATGGTGGAAGAGGTGATATGTATCTGGAATTGAATGAGGAACAAAAACTGATCCAGGATACTGCCCGGACGTTTGCCCAGGCTGAGCTTGAACCGGTTGCCGCCCACCTTGACCAGATGGGTGACCAGGAAGCCTTTCTAGGCAATCTAAAGAAACTCGCGGAATTGGGTTTTATGGGCCTAAATATCAAGGATGAATACGGCGGTGCCCAAGCCGGTATGGTGGCTTTTAGCGTGGCGATCACCGAAATTGCGCGGGCATGCGCCTCCACCGCGGTCACTGTGTCGGTCAACAATCTGGTCTGCGATGTCATCCAGGCGGTCGGTTCTGAAGCCCAGAAGAAAAACTACATCCAAAAGATCTGCTCCGGCGAATTTGCCGCTGGATGTTTCGCCCTCACAGAACCGGGTGCAGGTTCCGATCCGGCTTCGATGACCTCCTCCGCTGTACTGGACGGGAGCGAATGGGTCCTGAATGGTACGAAGAGGTTCATCACCAGCGCGCCTTATGCAGGGGTATTTGTAGTTTGGGCGGTGACCGATAAGTTGGCGTCGAAAGGAAAGGGTATCAGTTGTTTCCTGGTGGAGGCAGGTGCGAAGGGGCTGATCGTTGGAAAGGCAGAGCAGAAGATGGGACAGCATGCCTCTGCTACGAACGAGGTTGTTTTCGAGGAGTGCCGGATCCCGAAAGAAGCCCTTCTGGGAAATCTAAATGGCGGCTTCCGGGTGGCAGTGGGGGAACTCACCGGCGGACGTGTTGGAATCGGCTCCCTGGCACTGGGGATAGGGCTGGCCGCCATGGATTTCGCCACCAAATACGCCCAGGAGCGGGTCCAGTTTGACCAGAAGATCACTAAATTCCAGGCCATCCAGTGGATGATCGCGGATTCCTATACAGAGCTTGAAGCTGCCCGGCTGCTCCTAATGCAAGCCGCCTTCAGGGCGGAGCAGGGTCAATCCTTCACCAAGGAAGCAGCCATGGCCAAGATGTACGCCTCCGAAGCTGCCAACCGGGCCTGCTATGCCGCTCTTCAGATGGCAGGAGGTTATGGCTATTCAAAGGAATTCCCTCTGGAGCGTTATGCCCGGGATGTTCGGATTACCTCAATCTATGAGGGAACCAACGAGATACAGCGCACAATTATTGCGCGAGAGATTCTAAAGAATATTGCGCAAGGGTGAATGTTTTCTTGAAAAGGTAACTGATCCGCTTCGACCTGCACCCCGCCGGCCGCGACTTTGCTTTACCGCGGTGCCATTTTACATGGCGTTTATAACGTAAATTATGGAGAAGGTTTGTTGGTGCGACTTTCCTGGCACCGCTTGCCATATCATCCCGGTGTCCTTTCGGGAGGAGAGATGCAGTCACTTCTTCCATGGGAGATGAACAGCTGAAGCCGCCACTACGCTGCTTCTCGAATGGGAAATCGTCTATTCATAACTGACGTTAAATTCTTGGCCAGAGGAAGATAGGAGGCACAACTATGCGACCAGTTTATGTTGTTTCAGGAGGAGTGTCAAAATTTGCCAAAGCCCGCCCTGATAAAACTTTTCAGGGTCTGGTGAAGGAGGCCTACGATTATGCCCTTGCCGATCTGGGGATTGAGCATTCCCAGTTCTTCGAATTGGTGGATGGCAGCGTGGCTTCGTACTTCTCCGACCATTTCACCCGACAATTAATGGCCGGTATCATGGTTCATGATTACCTGGGTTTGTGCCCAAAGCCATCCCACCGGGTGGAGGGAGGTGGAGCCACTGGCGGTATCTGTTTCCAGGAGGGATGGAAAGCAATTGCCTCCGGTTACATGGATATCTGTCTGGTATTTGGCTTTGAACAAATGAGCCACGTTGAAACCTGGAAAGGCAATGAATTTATCGCCCTGGCCTCGGACGTTTCCTTCGATTACCCTGTGGGTGGTTTTTACTCTGGTTACTATGCCATGATGGTCACCCGCCACATGGCGGAATTCGGGACCACGGTGGAACAACTGGCCCACGTCTCTGTCAAGA
Organism: Anaerolineae bacterium; assembly: GCA_041489005.1. GTDB lineage: Bacteria > Chloroflexota > Anaerolineae > Anaerolineales > Villigracilaceae > UBA877. Next base: position 19,267 of record JBGPQK010000029.1, on the reverse strand, counting down.
ATCACATCAATGCCTACCACAACCCATACGCCCAGAAACGCCAACGGTTGACCATTGAAGATGTACGCTCATCGCCGATGGTGGCTTGGCCACTGACCCGGAACGATATTTGTGTGATGAGTGATGGAGCTGCAGCTGTCATCGTCTGTTCGGAAGACGGCCTGACGAAACTGGAGAAGGCTGCCGGTCATCGTATACCCCGTGTGAGCGTTACCGGCATTGGCCGGGGCACGGATGCCATGCGCATGGCTGACCGTCCCCACCAATCTTATGAGGATTTCTACAAATATAATGCCTTGCCGAACGAGTTGAATGATGATGCGCGGGCATATTACAAGAAGCTTTGGGAGAAGGGATTTCGTTATCCGGGAGTCCATTCCTTCCGCGCTGGCCGAATGGCTTCGCGTGAGGCCTACAAGAATTCCGGCGTCACTGATCCGCTTCACGAGATTGACTTCGTAGAACTGCACGACGCCTATACCTCGTCAGAGGTTCAGACTTATGAGGATATGGGATTATGTCGTTACGGGGAAGGCGGTCCCTTTGCGGCCAGTGGCAAGACGTTCATGCCGGGAATTGATTACGGGCTTAAACTGCCGGAAAAGCCGGTTTGCCCGGTCAATCCCTCCGGCGGACTGATCGCCTGCGGCCATCCCGTCGGCGCGACCGGGCTGATGCAGGCCGTTTTTGCTTTGTGGCAGCTCCAGGGGACGATCAAGAAACATTTTGGCGATCCGGCACTCCAGGTCCCAAAAGCGCGGCGCGGCGCCATTCACTCTCACGCCGGAACCGGCACTTATGTGACAGTCAGCATCCTGGAACAGGAAAAATAGGAGAAAGACGCCATGTCCAAGAAAGTGATTTCAAAGCGAATTGAAGATAACCTGGAAGGAACGGTTGTTTTTAGCGTTCCATTCCCCACAGATGATGATCTCTCAGTCTTGAAGCAGATGTCGCCCATCGTGATCAAACAACCTTACTCGATTGACTACAACTATTCTTACGGTCAGGATTCCCCCTTCTTCGCTGCCCTGGCAAATGGACGTTTCATCGTCTGCCGTGAACCGCAGAGCGGCTATACCTATGCCAACCCGCGCGGTCACGATATGTATTCCGGCCGGAAGACCGAGTGGGTGGAGATCAAACCTGAGGGTAAGATTCACGCCTTCACCACCTGCTATTTTGGGTCGGAGGCCTTTTTGCCGGATTGCCCGTTCGTGCTGATCCAGGTGGAATTCGAAGAGTGCGACACCCTGTTCCTGGGACGTTTGATCGGCGTCGATCCAGACGAGGCCAACATTGGCTGGATCGGCAAAAAGGTCCGGGGGCGGTTCCTGCGCAATGCAAAACTCAAGCCAACAGATATTTACTTTAATCTGGCAGAATAGCGTCCCGAACCTTGGACCTGCTGAGGCTCCCCATCGAAACGTTCCCTGGAGTTGATCGGAAATGGAGAGAATTGAATGAGCGATCAGGGTGAATTTAGCGGCGAACTCATCGGCTGGCATGACCCGGATGAGAATCGACAGTGGGTGCGGGAAAACAAGTCCCGGCAGCGGTCGGACAAGCGCACGACGGTGGCGGATGCCATCCGCAAATACGTGCCGGATGGCAGTCTAGTCGCCATGGGAGGCTTTGGGCATATCCGCATTCCCATGGCGCTGATCTATGAACTGGTGCGCCAGCGCAAACGCGACCTGACGGTGATCGGCAAGACTGCCGTGCATGACATTGACATCCTCATCGGCGGTGGCTGTGTCAGCCGGGTGGAAGTAGCCTATGCCTTCGGCCATGAATTGCGGGGATTATCGCCCTGCGGCCGCCGGGCCGTTGAGAATGGCCAGGTGAAAGTGACCGGCGAGATCAGCAACGCCGGTTACCAGTGGCGCTTCCTGGCAGCAGCGATGGGAGTACCGTTCATGCCGGTGCGGTCCATGCTGGGTACGGATACCATCAAACATAGTTCGGCCAGGGTGATTAAGGACCCCTGGAGTGGCAAACCGATCTGTCTGGTTCCAGCCTGCTATCCCGACGTGGCGCTTTTCCACGTCCATCGTTGTGACCAGTATGGGAATGCGCAGATTGACGGCATCATGATCGAGGACTTTGAGTTGGCGCGTGCCGCCCGGCGGTTAATCATCACCACCGAAGAGATCATTGACCACGAGGAAATCCAACGCCAGCCGTGGCGCACTGTCATCCCGTTCTACCTGGTGGACGCGGTGATCGAGGTTCCGTTCGGGGCGCACCCCACCGAAATGCCCGTCACCTACTACTTCGACGAGGAGCATATCGCCCATTGGCTGGACGTCTCCAAAACTCCAGAGGGGACTAAGAAATACTTCGAGGAATATGTATTCGGGGTGCCAGATTTTGAAGCCTACCTGGAAAAAGTAGGCGGCATCCGCTTGCTCACCCACCTCAAACAGGTGATGAAATTGCAGCCGGATGCAGCCTCCTCCACGGACGGTGCATCATGACCGAAAAGCTTCGATACAACCTGACGGAACTGCTGGCCTGTGTGGCAGCCGACCTCCTGAAGGATGGTTGCTCGGTTTTTGTGGGGACGGGTCTCCCCCTCGTGGCGGGGATGCTGGCACAGCGCACTCACGCTCCGGGCTTGCTGATCATATTTGAGGCGGGCGGCATCGGACCTCAGGTTCCGGTCTTGCCCATCTCCGTAGGCGACTCACGCACCTACTACAAGGCCTCGGCGGCCTCCAGTATGCACGACGTGATGTCGGCTTCACAGGCGGGTTATATGGATTACGGCTTCCTGGGTGGCGCGGCGATGGACTGTTATGGCAACGTCAATACAACCGTCATCGGTGATTGGAGCCACCCCAAGGTGCGTCTGCCCGGCAGCGGTGGGGCTAACGATGTGAGTTCCTTTTGTTGGCGCACCATCTACCTAATGCGCCAGCAATCCCCGCGTACCTTTGTTAAGAAATTGGATTTCGTCACCAGCCCCGGTTATCTGACCGGACCTGGGGCTCGGGAGCGGGCGGGCCTTCCAGCCGGAAACGGACCCTATCGCGTGATCACGCAATTAGGCGTGTACGATTTCCACGAGGTGACCAAATGCATGCGGCTGCTGGTTCTCCATCCTGGTGTGACTATTCAACAGGTCAAGGAGGCCAGCGAGTTCGAGATTCTCATTCCGGACGATATTACCGTCAGCCCGGAGCCAACCCCCGAGCAATTGCGCATCCTGCGGGAAATTGACCCGCGTGGAATGGTAATCAGCAAGTGAGAAGGTCCCCCCAAGAGATATTAGAAAATAGACAACCACGGAGGTACAACATGGATTTCCAGTTGACCGAAGAACATCTGTTGATCAAACAAACGGTGCGGGATTTTGCCGGGAAGGAAATTGCCCCTTTCGCCGAAGAGATTGATACCACCGACGAGTTTCCTGCAAAAATCTTCAAGCGGATGGGCGAATTGGGTCTTCTGGGGATCCCGTTTGCGGAAGCGTATGGCGGCGGAGGCGGCGACTATCTCAGCCTGCTTATTGCCCTGGAGGAGATTGCCAGGGTCTCCGGCTCAGTCGCCATCATCCTGGATGCCCACACCTCGTTGTGCTGCGAGCCTATTTACCTGTTCGGCACGGAGGCGCAAAAGAAGAAATACCTGCCCGCCCTGGTGAGTGGGGAAAAGATTGGCGCATTTGGATTAACGGAACCTCAGGCTGGTTCGGATGCCGGGGCCACCCGTACGCGTGCCGTTCGAGACGGCGATGAATGGGTCATCGATGGCGAGAAAATATTCATCACGAATGGTTCCCTGGCGGATGTGCTGGTGATTACCGCCAAGACGGACCCGGATAAAGGGACAAGCGGCATCTCCTCGTTTATCATCGAAAAAGGAACCCCCGGTTTCCAGGTGGGACGTGATGAGAAAAAAATGGGGCTGAAAGGCTCGGTGACCTCGCAACTTTTCTTCGCCAACTGCCGCATTCCTGTCGCCAACCTGCTGGGGAAGGAGAATGCGGGTTTTAAGCAATTTCTTACCACTCTGGATGCAGGCCGGCTGGCTATATCTGCCATGGCCGTGGGACTGGCCCAAGGCGCTTTTGACAAGGCAGTGGCTTATGCCAAGGAACGGGTGCAATTCAATAAACCAATCGCTCAATTCGAAGCCATCCAGTGGATGGTCGCCGAGATGGCAACAGAAATCGAAGCCGCCCGCATGATGGTCCAGCGCGGCGCCTGGCTGAAGGGACAGGGTGCGCGCTTTACCAAAGAAGCCGCCATGGCAAAATTGTTTTCCACAGAAGTGTCGGAGCGCGTTTGTTACAAGGCCATCCAGATACATGGCGGTTACGGGTACATTCGGGAATATGCGGTCGAGCGCATGTACCGCGACCAGCGCCTGTGTGCCATCGGCGAAGGGACGAACGAGATTCAACGCCTGGTCATTGCCCGGCAGGTGTTGGGGCTTTGATAAGGACGCTCATTCTGGCGGGATTGAAGGGAACAGGAGCAGCCCCCTTTGTGAAAAAAGGAAGGTGAGTTCATAGCCGCCCACAGGAGAAAAATGAAAACCAGTATAAATGCACTTGGCGCCCTTATTGTCCTGCTTGTCGCTGCCAGCCTCGTCCTTTCGAGCTGCGCCCCACAGCCAGCCTCTGCGCCCCCCTCGATCCCAACCCACATCTCCAACCCTACCCCCACGCCAACCGCCACCCCCGTCCCCTTTCCATCGCTGACTTTCAAACCGGGAGACTTCTATTTCAGCGTGGATGGGAAGACCAGTTTTATTTTTTCCCGGAACATCGCCGGGTACCAGCAAGCCCACTACGACACCTTCCTGGATTGGACCAGGGTTGGGGGCAGCAAATTAGCCCGCATCCAGCTCGACAGCCTGGGCATGGGGTATACCAGCACCGGGGCTGTGGATGAGAGCTGGGCAGTCCAATGGGACCGGGTCTTTGACAAAGCCGAAACGGATGGGATTTACATCCTGCCTGTCTTCTCTGGTTGGTTCGATTGGAATGCCGGTACCGGTTACTCCACCTGGAAATCCAATCCGCTCAATCAGGCAAACGGGGGGCCCGTCCAATCCCCAGCCGAATTGTTCCAAAAAGGTTCTGCCACACAGACCATGTGGATGCAATGGATGCAGACTCTGGTCAAACGCTGGCAGGGACGGAAAAATATCCTCGGATGGGAGGTCTTCTCCGAAGTAAACCTCGCCACTGGTCCCACTGAATCGTCCGGCATTGATTTTGTCAATAGTGCAGTTATTTTGATCCGGGCAGCCGACCTGACTCATCGACCTGTCACCGCCTCGCTGGCCGATGACGGCAGATGGCCCAATTTCTACCGGGACGCAGCCATAGACTTCATCAACATCCATCCCTACCCGCCTTCGGCTCAGTTGGATCGGAATATCATCAGCGGAGTACGTAAATATATCGCCACGTATAACCGGCCCGTCCTGATCGGTGAATCCGGTTTTGGCGGTCCCTTGCCCGACAGCAATCCATTTTATTTAGCCGACAAATCCCTGATTGGGACCATGCATGCTATCTGGGCCGGAGTGGTCTCCGGGGCGATGAATGGGCGTGCGCTCTATTGGGAAGACAGTTTTGGGATTTATTTCCCCAACCTGGGCATCCCTTGGATGCAAGAATATGAAACGGTAGAGCTTCCGGCGGTGAATTTTGTTAACGGTGTCGACTTTTCCGGTTTCAAGCCGCTGACGTCTGCCTCCTCCTCAGGTGTCTGGGGCGCGGCAGTTGGCAGCGAGAAAATGGTGCTGGGTTGGTTCCGCGATGCAACCAGCGAACCACCGGCCTGGAACATGCAGGCCGTTATCTCCGGCCGGACGGTTACCATCACCGTCCCCGGTACGAGCGCGGACTGGCAGGTGGACTTCTACGATACCAAAACCGGAACGACCATCGTCGGTTCCGCCTCCGTCACCCGCCAGGGCAGCACCATCACCGTGCCCCTGCCCGATTTCCAGGATGACATCGCCTTAAAGTTGTACCCCCGGAAATGAACCTCGATATCAAGCGTCTTGCATCAGGAGAAAAATGAAAACCAATAAAAATGCATTTGCCGCCCTTATTGTCCTGCTTGTCGCTGCCATCCTCGTCTTTTCAAGCTGTGCTTCAAAGCTGACTCCAGCACCCACTTCGATGCCCAGCAGTATCCCTATCCTCCCCAGTTTTTCCCCCACGCGAACCGCCACCCCCGTCCCCTTGCCGGAGATCACTCTGAAACCGGGTAATTTCTATTTCAGCATGGATGGACAAACGCGGTTAATTTTTAGCCGAAACGTGTCGGCCTTCTTCTATGAAGATTTTGGCACCTGGATGGACTGGGCGCAATACAATGGCGACCGGGTGCTGCGTGTTCTTATTGACAATGCTATGTTGGGTGGATACGGGTATACCAACACCGGAGAGATCAATGAAAAATGGGCTCTGGCCTGGGACACTTTCCTCACTGAGGCCAAGGCTCACGGGCTCTACGTCATACCGATTTTCACTGGCTGGGCGAACTGGAACACCACCGGCTTCAATAGCTGGAAGGACAACCCGTTCAATCCTGCCAATGGCGGGCCTGCACAAAACAATATCGCTATATTCCAGGAGGGTTCACAGGCGCAGAACTTGTTTTTACAGTGGGTGGGGAAAGTGGTCACTCGCTGGCAGGGTCACAAGAATATCCTTGCCTGGGAGGTCTTTGGTGAAGGCAACTTGACCATTGGCGTTTCTGAACACGAAGGCATTGCATTTACCGAAGCCATGGCAAAGGTCATCCGGGCCGCCGACTCAAACCAACGGCCCATTACCGCCGCCCTTGCGGATGACGGCAAATGGCCCAACTATTACAAGACCGATGCCATCGATCTGATCCAGATCCACCCCTATCCGCCTTCCAATAAGCTGGACAGGGTCATCATCGACAAAGTCCACCATGAACTGGCTGCCTATAATAAACCGGTTCTGATCGGTGAATCCGGCTTGGACATTGAGAACTATCCCCCCAATGGTGAAGTCGGGATCCTCCATGCCATCTGGGCGGGTGTGGTCTCGGGAGCCGCGAACGGGCGTGGCCTATGGTGGGAGGATGGATATGGTATTTTCTTCAAGCAATTGAGATCGATCTGGGTAAATAAGTATGCCGATGCAGAACTTCCCGCCGTACGCTTTACCAGCGGAGTTGACTTCACCGGCTTCAAACCCCTCACCGTCCAATATCCGGGCGGCACCAAGATCTGGGGAGCGAGTGTCGGGAATGAAAACATGGTGCTCGGCTGGTTCCGCGACGCGGGCTCCGAACCGCCGAACTGGAACCTTCTCCCCAACATCCATGGTCAGACCGTTACAATCCTCATCCCCGGCTCCTCCAAGAACTGGCAGGTCGATTTCTACGATACCAAGACCGGGTATGCTCTCTCTGGTTCGGTCCTGCTCACCCGCCAGGGGAATGATGTGACGGTGGCTCTGCCCGATTTCACGGACGACATCGCCTTCAAGCTGCACGTAAACACCTCGGGCGCCATTGTTGCTCTGCCGACTCCCGCGCCGGAACCGACGTCCATAACACTCACCAGCACCGACCCAGAAGCAGGACAATGGGTGGGCACGGTTTTTCAGGTAAATAACGATTGGGCTGCGGTCTTGCATGTCACCATCCAACCAGGTTGTAAAGTTGGCAGTGTCTGTGGGAAGAGCGCCTTCGATTGGTGTTCCATCGACCTTGTTTTGAACAAGATTGACGGAGATACCCTGGTCTTTGACGAGCAGAAGGTGAGCAACACGTCGTCCTGCGCGCCAGGAGGCATTGACCACATCCGCCTGCAGCCAGATGGGACGATCCTGCTGCAGTTCGATGTGGGTACATCGGGATTTTTTGATTTCAACGGAATCCTGCATCGGCCGTAGTTTCCCTGCCGGGTGCAGATCAATTCAGAAAACAGGAGGAATAATTCCGGAGGCCGCATGGTCAGCGGCCTCCGGTCTGATTTTACTGTCGGACGCGTTGGCTGGAAACCATCAAGTCCCCCTGTTCAGCAGTGCCTTTACCGCCTCCCATGGTGAGAGCGTACGCTCGACCAAACAGTCAACCATTTCTTCATAACGAGCATCTGAAACACTGGCGCGAAACTGTGCTACGAGTGTTTCAGTAATTAATCCGTCGAGTTCGACCTCGAGCCTGGCCCTCTCGCGGCGGCCCCAGTCCCCGCTCTGGTGCAGGTACTGTGCATGCTGTTCAATGGCTGCCATCAACTCTCCCACTCCCGTCCCATCCGTGGCGACCGTGCGCTGGATGGGTGGCACCCAAAGCGAGGCGTTTGCCGGTTCGCTGCCAGGAATGACCATGACCTGCCCGTGGTGGCGGAAGACTTTCTCAACCGGGTGGGCCAGGTCGAGCATGCCTCTGAGAACCTGCTCCGCCTTTTCCACGCCGGGCAGGTCGGCCTTATTTATTACCAGAATATCGGCAATTTCAAGGATACCGGCTTTGATGGCCTGGATGTCGTCGCCCAGTCCGGGGGACTCAACCACCAGCGTGGTGTGCGCCAGCCGGGCGATATCCACTTCCGTTTGCCCTGCGCCGACGGTTTCGATCAGGATCACGTCGAACCCGGCGGCGTCGAAGACCTGCACCATGGCGGCGGTCGCCTGAGCCAGCCCGCCAAGTGACCCGCGTGAGGCCATCGAGCGGATGAAAATGCCCGGGTCACCGGCAAGGTCACGCATGCGCACCCGGTCGCCGAGCACCGCTCCGCCCGTGAACGGGCTGGAAGGATCTACAGCGACGATTGCGACTTGTTTGGGATTTGCCGCGGCTGGTCTGCGGTATTGGAGGGCGATCCGGTTGACGAGCGACGATTTCCCGGTCCCAGGAGCACCTGTGACGCCAATCAGGTGCGCTTTTCCGGTGTAGGGAAAGAGTTTATCCAGCGTAATGCGGCCTTCGGGGGTATTGTTTTCCACCTGGGTAAGCAAGCGCGCTATTGCCATGCGCTCGCCAGACAGGATGGATTCAGCGAGAGACTGGACCATTGTTTATGCAGCAGGCTCGAGGGCGGCGCGAATTTCGTTGACGATCATCCCGGTCGGCGCGCCGGGACCATAGACTCCCGTCACACCCATTTCTTTCAGGCGCGGCGCATCTTCATCCGGGATAATCCCGCCAACAAAGATCTTGACGTTTTCCTTGCCGTTGGCCTTGAGAAGTTCAATAATGCGGGGAATGAGCGCCATGTGTGCGCCCGAAAGAATGGATAGACCCACCACGTCCACATCTTCTTGCAGGGCGGCTTCGGCGATCATCTCCGGCGTCTGGCGCAGCCCGGTGTATATTACTTCCATACCGGCATCGCGCAGGGCACGCGCGACCACTTTGGCACCCCGGTCGTGACCGTCCAGGCCAGGCTTTGCGACCAGCACACGGATCTTACGTTCTGTCATGGTTTCCTCCAGCGTGGTATCTACCCCCGCATTATACTTCTCGTTTTAAAAGAATCACCCGGTATGTGCCATGCAGAATACTGGCTTCATCATTGGCAACCTGCCATCCGCTTCCGGCCAGTATGTCACCCATCCGGCGAGTGACGTCGGTGCCGAAGAGGGTGCTGAACAAGTTAACCAGGCGCCGCACCGCCGAAGGTTGTTTATTATCGGGAAGGAGTTTATCGAAGATGACAACGCGTCCAGTTGGCTTAAGCGCCCGCAGTGCCGCTTGCAGACAGGCGATTGGGTCGGGGATGACGCTCAAGATCAGATTGAGGATGGCGGCATCGTAGGCGGCTTCCTCCACAAGCAGGTTTTGTGCATCCCCCTGGATCAAATCCACTTCCCTGTTGGGGAGGGGGAGTTTGGTTCTGGCTTTGGCAAGCATCTCTGGACTCAGGTCAACGCCCACGGCTCGCACCCCGGGGGGAAGCAGCGGCAGGTCCGCCCCCGTCCCAACTCCCACCAGAAGGACGGATTCGCCCGGCTGCAGGCCCAGCAGGTCCATTGCCTGTATGCGCCCAGGTATGAACAAATGGTTGACCGTGGCATCATAGACCGGCGCCCAAAGCCGGTAGATGAACCGGTTCCCGCGGTTGGTCATTTTCATGCCTGTTCACCCAGCCGGTAATGGAAAACACCCGTGGATTTTCCCATCAAAGGAATGCGCCGCATCCAGCGATAAGCGCTTACGCGCGGCTCATCGGTGCCGAAGTAAAACCATTCCTCCAGTAGGGATATTCCCTCACCCCAATGTTCAACATCCTTCCCATGTTTTAATCCCCAGTGTAGGCGAGCGCTCATCTTTGAGAAAACCAATTGTAGGTTATCTGCCCAAATGACAAATGGGGTGTGTGCGTCGCAGACCAGCTCCGCCCCGGGGAAATATTTTAGCAGCCTCAGTACCAAAGCTTTGATCTGCGCTTCTTCAAAATACGGAAAGACACCCTCGGCAATAAAGAGGAATGGACGCTGGCGCTTCTCCTTCACTGCATCCATCCATGCATCATCAAAGACCGAACCGCTCAGCAGATGATGGCGGTCCCCTTCCTCACGAATGAGCTTCCTGCGCAACTCGATTACATCGGGCAGATCAAGGTCATACCATTCCACGCGTCCGTTGTCCACGCGCTCGAAGCGCGTATCGAGCCCGCACCCAATGTGAACAACTGTCGAATTGGGGTGATTCGCCAAAAAGTCGCGTGCGAAGCGGTCAAATTCGCGCAGTCGCAGGATCAAGGCCACTTCGTCATGGCCCATTAATTTAATATTCAAAAAATCATAGTCCACCTGCTTGACAATTTCTACAGCTTTTTCATCCCTGAGCATGGCATCTGGACGCTGAGATTCCCTGGCTCGGATATACAGCGGGATGAGCAAAGTCTCAGATACACCCCCCAGGTTTACACGGGTTGTTTCGGTCATACGATTACTCCTGCATCACCACTTCGGAAAGAATCTGCCAGTGCGCCGCATATAGGCTTTGTACTCATCTCCAAACGCTTCGATCATCATCTGCTCCTCTTTCGGGATACGCAACATCAATCCGATGATCGCAAGCACAGACACTGCAACGAAAATCCAGTGGGCGGTCAGCAGGGACAGGGCAGCACCCCAGCCAAACGTTGATGTGTAAAGCGGATGGCGCATTCGAGCATACGGCCCGGTTGTGATGAGATGATGATCCTTGCGCAATTGCAGTTGGGCAGACCATTGCGTATCGAGCGTCACCTGAGTCCATGTCATGAATGCCACGCTGAGGATGCCTATTGCAAATCCGATCCAACGCAGCCATTCGGGAAGCCGGAATAAGAATAGATCGACCCATGCCATGCCTGCGATGTACATACCAAGGAATGCCACCAGAGTAAAGAATAATAATACGCGGAAGAGGAAAAAGCCGCGCCCGCCCTCGCGCTTCACCGCCTTCTCATCAGGCATGATCCGCCCTCCCGAGCGGCGCAGCTTGACCATAAAATAAACGCGCATGGAGAGCAACATCACTAACAGAATAAGGAACGCGATGCGATAGCTGGCTTCGGTTGTCATATAACGCCTCTCTTTCATCCTTCCATGATGACTGGCAATGCCCTGGCACCTGCCACCAACAGCCTCAAAACGATGACGGCTTTATAGTTCTCAAAGGATTTGCCTTGTGCATGCTCAAAGTACGTGCTCAAATCAGATTCCATTTGAATCAAATCTGCGGCAGCGATTTTGGCGAGAGTAGCATAGCCTGCGCCGCACACAGGCAGGATCGTCTTGCGGCGCACATAGGGCAGGCGCGCAATATCAGCGCGGTGAGCCAGGCTGGTCACAAAATCCAATGGTAAACCGGTATGTTTCGTCAGAGCCTGACGTCCAGCCAGTGTACGCCCCTGCTCCAGGATATCGAAACTGTTCATGAGCTTGTGTTCTTTCAGGGCTTCATAATATGCCATCTCTTGTGAGCTTTCATGCTCAAGCAACTCGCGGGAGGAAGTCTGGAATGGTAAGGCCCAGCGGAGCAGGTAGTTGAGTACATCGATGAATTCTTCAAAATTGAGATTGTGTTTGGTGACGAATGCTATGCATTCTGCCATGGAAGGAACCTTTGAAAGCAGATTGCCCCAATCGCTGATCCCGGCAGATTTTAGACGCTCAAATGTAGAGAGCACGCGGGCAGGGAACTCTCCGGCCTTGATGTTCTTATCGGGGAACATGCGGCAGGCAAAGACGGCCGCCTGGGTCATATCCTGGTTGTAAGCCTTCCAAATGACAGGATAAGCCATGAGAACATTGAGTTTCTTGATCAAATCCTCGTAGTGCCACAGAGTGGTCTTCTTGACATAATCCCAGTTGGGTTGCATGGAATACCTCTGCAAGCGCGGGAAGGATAGATTGAATCTAGAAAGGCAATTTCCTTAGCCGCGGAAGAAAAGCCGGGACGCGGCGGCAATACTCCCGCCATTGCTCGCCAAACTCCACCGCCAGCGCCGCTTCCTCATTTCGGGCGCGGACCGAGGTCAGCGGGGCGAAGCAGACAAACAACAGGGTGGTCCAGGTGGGGTAGATCAAGAGCGCGCCAACTGCGGCAAGAATAAGCCCGCTGTACATGGGATGGCGCACGATGGCAAACGGACCGCTCGTGACCAGTTGGTGCCCGGCGAACAACTGCGCACCGAATCCGGTGGAGACAAAATAATTTCTACCCAGCGCCAATCGCCCCCACACTACAAAGGACATACCGGGGAAATATAGGAGAGAGCCGAACCCCAGCCTTAATGCCCGGATGGTTGGCGAATAGGTCTGTGATAGAGGAATCCAACCGAAATAGCTGATGCCAAAGAACAGCAATGCTGACGCAAGATAGAACCACGGGGAACTGAGCCAGGCTCCGTTGAGTCCGGTCGTGCGCCCTGCCGGTCGTTGAGTGCCGCGCCAGATCCCATACAAAACGATTCCCAGGGTAGTATATGCCAGCAGCCCGCCCATCCAACGAACAATGGTCTCAATGAGATCGAGAGTCATGATTTCTCCTTGCGCAGGGCAGCCTTCGCGCGACGGATGACAGGTTCAAGGAACATTTTGACTGATAGCCAGTCCAGAAACCCCGGGGCAAGCAATTTTAGCCAGACGGTCAGGGCACCGGGTCCCATCAGCACCTCTCGACGGCGTTTGTGTGCTGCACCAAGTGTGATTTCGGCACATTTATCGGCGGTCATCATCCTATTTGTGTAAATGGCGCGCCCGCGAGCGCCGCGCGGCATGCCTTCCTTGTTCATTTGCGCTTCGTGAAATTCGGTCACCACCCAGTAGGGACAGATGACAGTGACACTCACGCCATATTGATAAAGTTCCATCCGCAGTGCATCGTAAAAACCGTGCATGGCATATTTGCTTGCGCAATACGGTGTGTTGTAGGGGATGGCCGCCTTGCCACCCAAGCTTGAAATTGCCACAATACGTCCCTTGCTCTGCTGAAGATGTGGCATGGCGTAATAGGTGCAGTAGACTCCGCCATAAAAGTTCACGTCCATTGTATGCTTGAACAGATGCAAGTCGGGGAATTCATAGAAACGTGAGCTCACCGCCAGCCCGGCATTGTTGATCAGTATATCCAACCGGCCAAATTTGGCAATGGTTTTTTCCACCAGGGCCTGGCACTGCGCTTCGTCGCTCACGTCAGCTGGGAAGACCAGTGCCTCCCCTCCGCGCTGGCGGCATTCCGTTGCCACCTGCTCCAATCGGTCAGCCCGGCGGGCGGCAAGGACCACCTTTGCCCCCTGGTCAGACAACTGCAGGGCTAATGACCTGCCAATCCCGGCCGATGCCCCCGTGACAATCGCCACCTTATCTCGGAACGCGTCAGGCTTCATTTTGCCTCCAACTCTTTCAAAAGAAAATTCAACCCTGTCAGATCACTGCCACTACAATTCCATATCCCGAAGCAATTTTACGCTCGGTATTGCTGCCCGTAAAGTATTTCTCTTTCAAACCGTTTGCATCCATATCCCGGACATGGCTGAAACCGCGTTTCTTCAGGAAGGCTTCAACCGCCCCTTCTTCGATCCCGAAGGTCAAGTCCTCTCCGGTCATGAAGCGATAACGGCGCATACTGCTGATTTCATTATGCTTCTGTACCCCAATCAAAACCTGGCGATATACATAATCAAAGACGATCGCGCTACCCGGCGTGGAGTGCTGTACGACAAACCTGAGCGTGTCGTCCACGGCTTCGGTTGTCAGATACTCCGTGACTCCTTGCCAGATGAATAATGTTCTCAGATTGGGATCGTAACCCGACTCCGGCAGGCGCTTCTCCAGGATTTGCATGTTGAAGTTCATAGGCACAAAGGTTACATGTTCGGGGATGGTCCCAAAGACGGCTCGCACCTTTACCAGTTTTTCTGTCTGGGTGGCAGGATGGTCCACCTCAAAAACCTTCACCCGGTCTTTCAATATATCGAAGCGGTAGGCGCGCGAGTCATACCCCGCTCCGAGGATGACGAGTTGTTGCAAACCATTGTCCAGAAAGTCCTGCAGGATATCATCAATGTAACGCTCACGGGCAAGAAGGAATTCCCCCACCCCTGGCCCGCGCCGCGCGGCATAGCCGCTCCGGATGAAGAACGCCAGCGTGGAATACAGCCAGCCAGGGACGAACCGGCGGGCGTATGGGTCATAACAAATACGCTCGCCTTCTGGTTTTTCACTCTCAACACCGCGGGCGATCGCAATCCCTGCAGCGGTAAGACTTGACTGATTATTCCGCATTGATTTCTCCTTGCCCTGGCTGCTAAAATCCAGCCCTATCACCAGACGCCGGGAATCAATTTCTTCACCTTGCGGGTATATGCCCGATAATCATCCTTGAATTGCTCGGTCAGCAAGGTTTCCTCGACCTTCATCCGGTAGGCCAGCCCCGGCAGCAGTAACACTGGCAAGGCAGCCAGCCCGATCCAGCTGGAGTAACCGACTGCCAGGCCGAGGGCCAGCAGCAGGAAGCCGGTGTAACCCGGGTGGCGGACGAAGCCGTAAGGACCGCTCTGTACCAAACGGTGACCGACCTGCACTTCCACATGCCCGGAATAAAGGCCGCGCAGGTGGGCGCGGACCCAAATGCGCAGCACCATGGCAGCCAGGATCAGCACCAGCCCAGCAATTTGCATCCAGAGAGTGCGTGGGAGAACGACCGGCAGGTACATCCACTCGAGCGGCGGAGCAAAAAAGACAACCAGGAACCCCGGCAGAATGGCCCAGAAAGAACGGTCGCCTTCTTCTTCCCGGGAGACCTCCCCTCGGTCAACCGGGTTCCAAAATGGCTCTCGGCGGATGAAGTAATAGATCACTCCACCGGCCGGGTAGGCAACGCCGAATACCAAAAGGAACCAGCTCAGGAAGTTGCTGCCCAGCGTCTCCAGCCCCAGCAAAGCCAGGCAGATAGCCAGAACGGGCGCCACCACCAACATGAACAAGATTGCTAGTCGACTCATATTTCCTCCTGTATCCGGTCAGGCAGGTTGTATCAGGGTGTCGGGGGGATCTTGAACAGCATCCCGACTGCATATCCGACCAGTGCGCTCAATGTGCCGATCACGGCCATCTCCAGGCCGCTCTTGCCGGGATGCCCGACCGTCGTGCGGGCCTTGTAGGCGCCGACGCCAAACAAAACCAGTGCAGTGATGACAACAGCCACCCACATACTGTGGGCTACCGGCAGGAAAGCAAATGGTGCCAGCGGGATCAACGAACCGATGATTGCCGCAAGGCCGACCACCAGTGCAGATTTAACTGCTTGGCGCCGGTCGGTGGGACTGAGCTGGTGTTCTTCGCTCATCATCACCGCCACCCAGACATCTTCATTGGCGGTGATTGTCTCAACGATCCGATCCAGCAGCTCGCCTTCGAAACCCTTCTTTGCATAGATCTCGAGCACCTCGTTCTTCTCCAGGTGTGGGACTTCGGTGATATGACGGAACTCGCGGGCGCGCTCGGACTCGTAGAAATCGGCGTCGGCCAGGGTGGAGGTATACGCCACCGCTCCCATCGAGACCGACTCGGCGAAGGTGGCCGCCAGCCCGGCGACCATGACGATGCGCGGGTCGTTGGTGGCGGCTGCTATACCCAGGATGACCCCCAGCACGTTGACCAGCCCATCCTGGCCTCCAAGGATGATATCTGACAGACCGGATGACCGGCGGTGAGGGTCATGAAACAGGTGGTATTTGATATCGTCAGTATGTTGTTGCTGCAGGGAACGTTTAAACAGTTCTTCTCGCATGGAATGTCTTCCTCTATAAGGATAATTTGATAAATTGTTACTCGTTGGCATGGATCTTGTTGCTGATCCACTTGCCAACCTCGACCACCGCCAGCAATCCGAGGGCGATGCCGGCCACCTCCAGCCATTCCAAGAAGGTCAGTTGGACGAGGCCAAGCAGGTCCCTCAAGCCCGGGACGAGGAATGGCAGGACCGCCATTGCCAGCCCAGCCAGGACTGCCCATACCAGCGGCATGTTGGCACTGAGTTTGTGCATCCGGAAAAGCGGCAGGCGCATGCTGCGGTAAGCGAAGATGTAGACCATCGAATTGACCGCGAAGGAAGCAAAGACGATGCTGCGTCCCTCGACAGCGTTTCCGTGCGCCGAGTAGAGATGGTGGAATAGGAATAGGACGGCCGCCGCGCTGGAGATGCTGATCACGCCTATCAGTGACAGGCCCAGGTGGTTCAGGATGGGTTCCTTGAGCGATTTTGGCTTTTCGTCCATGATGCCGTGCTCTTTGGGTTCGAAGCCCAGTACGATGTCTGATGGGCCGTCACAGATCAAGTGGATCCAAAGGATCTGGGCCACGATCAGCGGGGCCGGCCATCCCAGGATCATGGAAATAAAGATTGTCAGCACCTCCGCAAATGAGTTGGAGAGCGTATAGGCCACCACCTTGCGGATGTTCTGGAAGATGACGCGCCCTTCCTCGATGGCCGCCACGATGGTGCGGAAGTTGTTATCGAGCAGGATCAGGTCGGCGGTTTCCTTCGCCACGTCGGTGGCGCTGCCGACAACCACGCCAATGTTGGCGCGCTGCAGAGCCGGGGCATCGTTTACGCCATCGCCGATCATGGAGGTGATCTCGCCGTTCGCCTGCAGTGCTTTGATGATCCGCAATTTGTCCTGCGGGCGGATACGGGCAAAGACGGATGTGGTGCGAACACGGTCCTGCAGTTGTTCGTCACTCAAAGCAGCCACTTCAGGGCCTTCGAGGCTCTGGTCGCCTGACTGCATCAGGCCAGTGCTGCGGGCTATGTGTTCTGCCGTCAGGCGGTAATCACCAGTAATCATCTTGACCTGGATACCTGCCATCTGGGCTACTTGAATGGCCTCCACTACTCCCTCGCGCACTGGGTCTTCCATTCCGACCAGCCCCACCCAGGTGTAACCGCTATAATTGTCCAGCTTACCGAGTGGGCGGCAGGCCAGGCCAATCATGCGCAGACCCTCACCAGCCCACTGGTCCACCAGCGCCAGAAAACGGGTTTTCTCCTCGGGAGTAATTTTGCACATACCCATGACGATTTCCGGGGCGCCCTTAAGGAAGTTGTAACCTTCACCTTGGAACATATTGCCGGTGATGGCGGTGATCATGTACTTGGTTTCACTGGTGAATAGCTCTTCTTCCAGCCGCATTGACTGGTCGACCATCTGCTGGGGATCACTTTTCATGGTCTGGCGGGCGTGTTCCCACATAGCGATATCCACCGGACCCTCCAGGTCGTTGCACAATACCATGGTCTGCAGGGCGCGCTCGGGATCGAGGAACTCGACTTTGGAGACGCGCATCCGCCCCTCGGTCAGGGTACCGGTCTTGTCTGTACAGATGACTGTCACTGAGCCGAGAGTCTCCACCGCCAGCAGGCGCTTGACCAGGCCGTTGCGCTTGAGGATCTTGCGCATGCCCAACACAAGGATGACGGTTACCGCAATGAGCAAGCCCTCAGGCACCGCTGCAATGGCCAGGATGATGGAGGTGCGCAGCATATCGAGGAACTTGGTGCCCATGAGCACGCCGGTTATCAGGATGACCAGGGTGAAGCCGGCTACGATCCAGGTCAGGGTCTTGCTGAAGGCCTTCAGGCGCTTCTGCAAAGGCGTGTCCTCTTCGACATGCTCCTTCAGGCTTGTGGCGATCTGGCCCAGTTCGGTGGCCGGGCCGGTTTGCAGGGTTTGCATCATGCCTCGCCCGGTCAGGACGGTTGTGCCCATGAAGGTCTTCTCGTCAACAGCCTTATTGACCGGCTCGCTTTCCCCGGTCAGAATGGCCTCGTCCACGACCAGCTTGATACTCTCCAGCAGCATGCCGTCACCTGGCACTTTCTCCCCTGAGTTGAGCAACACCAGATCACCGGGGACCAGTTCCCAGACTTCGACCTCGCAGCGTTCTCCATCCCGCAAGACAGATGTGGTCGGCTTAAGCAGGCCTTTGAGGGCAGTGTATGTCTTCTGAGCCTGGTATTCCTGGACAAATCCCAGGATCACGTCAATGACGACCACCGCCAGGATGATGGCAAAATCACCGTATTCTTTGGCAACCAGCGACACCAGCGCGGCCACCAGGATGATGTAAACCAGCGGGCTCTTAACCTGGCTGAGCAGGATGGCCCAGGCTGGGGTGCTCTTCTCGACCGGTAAGCGGTTCTCGCCGTACTGTTTACGCTTGGTAAGGACTTCGGGCGCGGTCAGTCCGGATGAGGCAGTATGTTGGGTGACATTGGTTTCTGTAATGGGTTGCATTCGTTACTCCAAAGAATAATAAGATTGCCCGTTCCTTGATGAAGTGGTGTTTGGGATGGTTCACGACTGAATAGTTGCAGTAAAACCCAACTGGCAGCCGGGATGGATCTCTATGCGTTTCGCGGGGGAAGGAGGGGGGAGATGCGGAGATGAAAAGAACGGGCCGATGTATGTACGACCGGTTGGTTGAAGAAAACCTTAATATGCAGGGGGTCCGGGGATGAAAAAACAAAATCATCCTTGCAGACTTCCCAAGCCGGGTGTGCATGTCCTGCCTGCGCTGCCAGATCGAAACCGGTTAGTCCATTAACGGGTGCCAAACCCTCAAAGGTTAAATGCGCGGCCAAGCCGCAGGCGCAGACAGACAGAATGAGGAGCACGCCCAACGGCAGGTGCACCGGTAAAGGCTTAACCTTGCCGGACATGGCTCACTCCCTGACCAAACAGGGCAATGATGTGCTCATCTTCGATGCGGTAGTAGACTTCCTTGCCGTCCCGGCGCGCTTGCACCAGCCGCATC
>JBGPQK010000028.1:0-36842 GCA_041489005.1 Anaerolineae bacterium | reverse complement strand
GGTTCCAGGGGTGCCTGCGCGGATTGAGCCAACCCAGAAGACGGCGGATCGGTGGGAAGGTTGTGAGTTTCTCCATCCAGGTGAGCAAATCAGCCTCACGGCCGAAACGTCGAAACATGGCCTGAAGAATCGCGGATATGTCGCTGAAAATATCCTCGTACTTAAGCTCTACCGCCGGGAAGATGGTCGTGCCAACCCCCCAGACCGTGACAAACAGCAGGACCATTCCAATCAGGGCGGTGAAGATTCCGCCCGGGATACCGGAATCGCGCCATTCCAGCGGATAGAAGGCAAGGATAAGGATTGCCAACCCGGAAACGATCACCGCCCGCCCCCATCGGCGCTGCGCAAATGGCACTTCCGCACCGTGCGCTGCCCGCGCGAAAATCCAGCTCGCAGCCAGAGTGACGAGCGCCGTCCCGCCGAGCAGACCGGCTAGCATCCATGCTGCAGGGGAAGCCCCGCTCGTCACGATAGAACGGGCTAATCCGATGGTATCGGCTGCCAGTGTTACGGTCACAGTAAGCAGCACGACCGTCCCGCCTCGCCGAGCCAGCAGGAGTTGGGCTGGCGGTATAACATTTCCTGGATATGGGCGGAATTCGCGGATAAGAGTCAGCAGGGCTGAGAGCAGGGCGAGTTGGATACCGAAGGAGCCAACCGCGTCGTAGGGGTCCGAGGCAAAGGGGTTGGCAGTTCCCAATGCAGAGGTGTGTTTGCAGTAATCAAAGAAGAAGTAAAAAAGGATGGATAATCCTAAGACGAACAGTGCGGCTAATTTGAGTCGTTTCATAAAGATAATTCTAATCTTGATGGCTGTCATTTGCTGCCATAATGAGTCCAAGAAAGATGTCCCCGGTATTTCCAAAGAGCCAGGGACTTGATGGTTTAATGTATATCCCCATCCTCTCCTCCGGGTGGGCTGCAGATAATAATTCTCATTCCCAGCGGAATGTCTTGACTGAGATGAGTACGCCGATCACCAGCATTGCCGACAGGACGATGACCTCAGTGACGTGCTGGCTCCACGCTTCACCGATCCAAAGCCCTCTCAACAGATTGACCACATAAGTCAGCGGTAGGAAAGTGGAGATATTCTTGATAGATTCCGGCAACAGTTCGCGCGGGAAACCTGCTCCGGAGAGGAATAACATTGGATAGAGAAGCATCATCCCAACTACCTGGGCAGTGCGAGCCGTCGGCATGAGACCAGCCAGGATGAATCCGAACGCAAAGAAACTTAAGCTGCTCAGCACAAAGCCTGCCAGCACGCTGAGAATGTTGCCTTCGAAGCGCATGTTGTAGACCAACTTCCCGGCGATGACCAGCAGGATCATGCCGAACAGGGTCATCATAAATAGAACGATGACCTGCGCGGCCAGGACAACCAGCGGGCTGAGGGGGGTGGTTCTCAGGCGGCGCAATATTCCTTTTTCGCGGTAGGTGGTTATCGTGATAATCAGACCCATCAACCCGGTGGTGGCAATGATCATGGCTGTATAAGCCGGCACGGAAATATCTATCGTCCCGTAACCATTAAAATACTGAGAAGGTTCGTTGCCATATATGCTTCCGAACAGGAACAGCATCATCAACGGGAAGACCAGCGTGAAAAAGGCGCCCACCGGCTCACGTAGGAACAGCTTGGCTTCCATCCAGGTCATTTTCAATAGGCTTTTCATCTCAAACCTCACTCTCTCATCTCGCGGCCGGTCAGGCTCAGGAAGACATCTTCCAGGGTCGGCTGCTCGGTGCGAAGATCTCGGAATTGGATCCCCTGCTCGGTTAGCAGCCTGACCACTTCGCTCACAAGGGGGACCTTCTGAATATGTTTCCCGTGGACAACCATCCGATCCCCCTGTACATCAACCCGGGCTGACAATGAAAGGGCTTTTTGGAACCCCGGAGGCAAAGTCCCATCCACGCTGAAGGCAACGCGTTCCTCCAACCCCAGGCTTCGAATCAAGGCCGCCGGTGTGTCCAGAGCTACGATCCGGCCGTGATCGAGGATGGCGACCCGATCGCACAGGCGTTCGGCCTCTTCCATGAAATGGGTGGTGAGCAGGATGGTCTTGCCCTTCGAACGGACTTCTCGCACCAGGTCCCAGATAACATGGCGGGCTTGTGGGTCCAGGCCGGTGGTCAACTCGTCAAGGAAGACCAGCTGCGGGTCCGGGAGCAGCGCCAGAGCAACAAAAAGACGTTGCTTCTGTCCGCCGGACAGTTTGGAAAAGGGCGTGTTGCGTTTTTCTTCCAAGCCCAGCTGTACAAGCATTTCCTGCCAATTGGCTGCCCGTGGGTAGAACGAGGCATACAGGTCCAAGGCTTCCCAGACCTTCATCCGATCCGGAAGATTCGACTGCTGCAATTGCATCCCGGTGCGTACCCGCAGGGTTTGACCATCGCGTTGAGGGTCCAACCCAAGGACACGCACCGTTCCCCGGTCAGGTTTGCGCAGCCCTTCCAGGCATTCGATGGTGGTGGTTTTACCGGCCCCGTTCGGACCGACCATTCCGAAGATCTCACCTTCATAGACTTCAAAAGAGATCTCGTCCACGGCAATGGTCTCATGGTAAGTTTTCCGTAACCTTTCAACTTTTACGACGGTGTCCATTTCTTGCCTCACTTGCCTTTCAAAATCGATTCCAATGCCGCCACGTGCTCGTTGAACACCTTGCGCCCTTTGGTAGTGGCGGAGACATAGGTGCGCGGCTTGCGATTGACGAATGTCTTATTGACTCCGATGTAGCTCGCCTCTTCCAGTTTACGCAGGTGTGCGCCCAGGTTGCCATCAGTGACTTCCAGCAGTTCACGCAGATAGGAAAAGTCCACTTCCTTGCCTGGTTCCAGGATCACCAGGGCAGCCATGATGCGCAGGCGCACCGGTTGGTGGATGGTTTCGTTGAGTTTGTTCATGAGCCTACCACCTGGAGCGGATGTAGATTCCAAGGGCGATCATCCCACCACCGCCCAGAATAGCCATGCACAGGTAGAAGAAATCAGGCAGAAGGAAGTAACCGATCAATGCCAGGACGGTCAGGGCTAGTCCCCACCAGGCTGAGATAAAGGAAAGCAGCAGGCCCATAGCGATCCAGCCGACCATGACAAAGAGGATGATAAACATGGCCAGTTGCTTACCGTCCGTTGGCCAGGCGACGGCGATAGCCGCAATACAGTGAAAGAACAGTAGCAACCAGAAGATGGCAATCCGCTTCCCGGATGAGGTGGGTGCGGAACTGCGCACACCCTGGTTCATCCTGATCCCAATAATGGCCGAAAGGATCCCGCCAAGGATACTCAGCCCCATCCAAATATACCAAGCAATCTGATTGGGCAGAAACTGGGAATTTAAGAATCCAAGCAACCAGATGATGCCCCAGACGATGAGGAAAATATACGCGCCACTTGCGGAAATGGCCCGGCGGGTCTTCTGCATTATGGCTCGGATGGCAGCCAGAGCTTCTTCCGCTTCACTTGAGGATATGTTCATGGCTTACTCCTTTAGATTGTATTTTATGTAGAGAACTCTATTATATAGAGTATTCTACAATATATTATTGAAAAAGTCAAGCCCCCGCAAGACTGGTTTTCCACCCCCAGAATCAAAGGGCCAGCCCTTCAAGGAGCCAGCCTTTGTATACTTGTCCTGCAACGCCCAATGAAGGGCTGAGTAGTTTGTATCAAGCAGGAGTGACCAACTCCCCTTGGAGAGGATGTAGCCACCCTTACTGAAAATTAGATGTGTATCGCGCTCCCCTCAAGGACATGCGCAGCTTCCATCAGCGCCTCGGATAGTGTCGGGTGGGCATGAACGTTGCGGGCGATCTCGGCCGGGGTCAGTTCCAGCATGCGTGCCAGGGTCAGCTCCGGCAGGAGTTCGGTCACTTCCGGGCCGACCATCGAAGCACCCAGGATCTCGCCGTATTTCTCATCCACCACTAGTTTGACCCAACCGGCGTAATCACCCAGTCCTAGTGCCTTGCCGTTGGCCTGAAAAGGGAAACGTCCGATCTTCACAGTGTAACCACGTTCCTTTGCCAGAGCCTCGGTCAGCCCAAAGGAAGCAACCTGCGGCTGGCAGTACGTGGCGCGCGGCATCATTTCGTAATCAAGGGTGACCGTCTCGTGTCCGGCAATATTTTCAGCGCAGATAATCCCCATCGCCGAGCCGACGTGCGCCAACATCAATTTGCCGGTTACGTCGCCGATGGCCCAGATACCAGGGATATTGGTCGTCATCTTTTCGTCAATTTCGATAAACCCGCGCTCATTAAATTTGACACCGGCTTCTTCCAACCCCAGGCCTTTGGAATTGGGGCGGAAACCGATTGCCACCAGCGCCTGTTCCGCTTCGAGCATTTTGTTAGCACCCTCAGCTGATACCGCGACCTTAACACCGGTCTTTGTGGCTTCAACTGCCTCGACCTTGTGCCCGGCCAGGAGTTTCACGCCGCGCTTGGCAAATGCCTTGGCTACTTCAGCCGCGGCTTCCTCTTCCTCCAGCGGAAGGATATGCGGAAGCATCTCCACCACTGTCACCTCCACACCGTAAGAACTCCACACGGTGGCGAACTCCATCCCAATGGCACCCGCTCCAATGATAATCGCGCTCTTGGGCAATTTTTCCTGCAAAATTGCTTCGCGATAAGTGACGACTTTCTCGCCATCCACCTTCCACGCGCCGGGTACTGCGGCAGAAGAGCCAGTTGCCACGATGATGTTCTTGGCGGTCAACTCAGTCATTTTGTCGTCTTTATCGGTGATGGTAACAGACCTGAGCGGTGATGAAGCATTAATCGTCAGATTTGCCGTTCCCATATAAACGGAGATTTTGTTCTTCTTCATCAAAAAGCCAACGCCTTTGACCAGCCGATCTGACACCTGGCGCGAGCGTTTGACTGCCGCGGAATAGTCCAGTTTAAGGTTGTCGAACGAAAAACCAAATTCCTTGCCACGCTCACGCAGTATATGGGCGATTTCGGCATTGCGGAGCAGAGCCTTAGAAGGGATGCAGCCAATGTTCAAACACACGCCACCCAGCCATTGTTTGTCGACGATGGCGGTATTAAGTCCCAATTGTGCAGCGCGGATGGCGGCCACATAGCCCGCAGGCCCGGCACCGATCACGACGAGATCCATGGTTTCCATGATGAATTTCTCCATTTGAAAAGAGTAAATTAAAGGGAATTATACCCTTAACCTATTTGTGTTCATTTGGACGCAACGACCATCATGATGCGTGGATTAAAGCAGGGAAATATTGTGCTTCTTACAGGTTGTGATCATCTCTGATGGCCAGATACCCACCTGAATTTCGCCGATGTGCGCTTTGCGCAGGTAGTACATGCACAGGCGGGACTGGCCGATGCCACCACCGATAGAGAAGGGCAATTCGTCATTCAACAGGCGTTTGTGGAATAAAAGACCCTTTCGCTCCTGAGTGCCAGTCAGGTCAAGCTGTCGTAGAAGGGCATCACGGTCAACCCGGATTCCCATGGAGGACAATTCGAAGGCGCGCTGAAGCACAGTGTTCCAGACGATAATATCTCCGTTCAAACCTTTATAACCTTTCAAGGTCTCTGTTGTCCAGTCGTCGTAATCTGGCGCTCGCCCATCGTGAGGAAGTCCATCGGCCAGAGGCGCACCAATGCCAATGATGAAAATCGCCCCAAATTTCTTGGCAACCTCCTCTTCCCGTTGCCGGGGTGTCAAGTGAGGATACTCCTTTTGTAAATCCTCGGAGTGGATAAAAGTGATCGAGTCGGGCAGTTCCGGTTTGAGGAACGGATAATTATCATATACATAGAACTCAGTCCGTTTAATAACGGAATAGATTCGCCTGACAACCTCTTTCAAGAAATCAAGCGTCCTTTCATCCCGTTGGATCACCCGCTCCCAATCCCATTGATCCACATAGAGCGAATGAAGGTTATCCAATTCCTCGCATGGGCGGACCGCATTCATATCAGTGTAAAGACCGTATCCATTTGGAATATCATAGTCGGCCAGTTTCATGCGTTTCCACTTTGCCAGGGATTGGACAATTTCCGCCGTAGAACCGTTCATATCGTTGATCAGAAATGAAATTGGCGTCTCGACACCGTTCAAGTCATCATTGATGCCTGTCCCCGTAAGCACGAACAGAGGCGCAGTCACCCGACTGAGCCGAAGTTCCGCGGCCAGATTGCTTTCAAAGAAATCTTTGACCAGTTTGATGGCTTTCTCAGTCTGCCTAACATCCTGTGCGGACTGGTAGCCGGGGGGAATGATTATTTTGCTCATTGTTCAATCTCCTTTGGTGGATTTTGCCCAGCATGTTTATACCAGTTAAAGATGAATTAAAAAACGCCCTCCACAAATGCGTTGGGCGTTTCGCCAGTTTCCATCTTCATTAATCAATCTGGCAGGCTTCGCCCAACGTCCTCTCGGAGATGGTTATTATTACCAATATTATTGCTGGAATTGGCGAAGCAGATAAAGGTCATCTCTACCTTGGTTCGGGCGATTATACTATGAAATGGGAAATTTGAATTATTTCGCATTGGCTCTTGTTAAATCTTTTATAACTGACGGCAAAAAGATCCGGGGAAAAATCCTGGATGAATTCGTAGCTGTGAAGATTTACCATCGCAAGGATGCGACATGCAATCTGAGTAAGGGTCACCTTTGGCAAAATGGGAAGATGAATGGGCTGACGAAAGACATATGAAGGCGAACTTATAGCGGCGAATCCATCACCTGCGTATCGCAGGTCAACGCCTTATCCAGGTTACCCAGCAGTTTGTGCTGAACTAATGACCGGAAGGGTGAGTAATGCATGAGGCACGACCAGCACATCGCAGGATTGTCCCAACTTGGCGCTGGCAAGTGCCAACGCATCCTCCATGGTAGCGGCGGGGATCATTTTACAGGCTGCCACCAGAGGAGGGCATTCGCTTCCTACGATCACGACATGCGCATGCTCAAGTACCTTGGCCATGACAAAAGCGCGTTGCTGGCCGGGTGGATATCCATTGCGGCGGGCATCCTCCAAAATGAAATGGATGTTGGGCGCATCCCGCATAGCAGCCAGGAAGCGTTTTTCGCCAACACCGGACCCAACCCCTTCTTCACAGCGCGCAGGGATGATAAGGAATCCACCTGATCGCACCACCGGTGTTGGCGCGAAGAAAAGGTAGGATGGGGCGCGGCTGGTCTGATAAAGGTTTGTGTCCTTGGGGAAACCAACACCACCGATGACAATATCGTATTGATGAGGAATAGGAACTTCGGAGATAGATTTGGCAAAAGTGACCAGCTCCTGAAAAGTCTGATCCGGCGCGCCGGCCAGCACACACACGACGCGCTTGTCATCATCCAGCACGGCGTTCAGGATAAACCGCAGGTTCGCGCACCGGGCAATCTCGGTCACGGCCTTACAGAACGGATTTCCTTCGATACGACCCAATCTTGTGCCGGGATGGTCGACAAAATTAGGCCCATGCGTGTAGGAGATAAGTCCTTCTCCGGCTGCACCTATTGCTACTGTTTTACCCCCACCCGAGTAACCAGCATATTGGTGTGGCTCTACGATACCCGTTGCGATGACGAGGTTCGCTTCCACTACAGAGCGATGCAATTGAACCGGTACGCCGCCAGGCGTGACGCCCAGGTCTACCAGTGCCAAAGGGTTTTGCGGCTCATGATCAATAACGCGGTAACGCTCAACAATCCTGGTTCCCAATTTGGCAACCTTTTCTTCCCGTGTCGAGGGCCGGTGCATGCCGATGCCACATAGCAGAGTTATATTCTCGTCCCTTACGCCTGCTTTCTTCAATTCAACCAACAAAGGAGGAACCAGCAGATGATCCGGGCAGGCGCGGGTGATATCAGTAAAAACAATGCAGGCGCGGGTACCGGGATCGGCTAGTTCACGGAGCGGTTTAGAACCGATGGGATGAGCAAGCGCCTCGTTGATTGCGCCTGAGACATCCTTAATAGGTTCAGCCGGTTGCGACACAATCACAGTGGCTTGCATTGTGTCGGGGAGCGTAAACTCGAGGAACGACTTGCTGTAGGGGACTCGGAATATTTTGCTGTGCATGGAATTTGAGATTCTTTTATCGGGCATGCGGTAATTATAAAAGAAAATGCGAAGACAATGCGCCTCCGCATTTATTATGATAGAAAAGGATGCGTTCCGCATTACCTCACTGTTACTGTGACAGCGAATGTGTCAATAGGATCTACGCCCGTTTCCCACGGGCGATGGTAGACCAGTGATAGCGATGCAGTACCCGCCTTCAGGGCTTTGAAGGTAATCGTCAGAGACCCAACCGAACCGACCAGACCTGGATTGCTGCTGCTAAATGCAGGATCACCAACTTGCTCGAACATGGTCGTATCCATATCATTAGCTTCCCAGGTGTAGCCAGTGGATGGATTGCCGTCCAGCGTAATGGCAATTTGATCACCCACCTTGACATCCACCTGGCTGCCATTTGCAGCTGCTGTCAAGCTAACCTGTTTGGAAGAGTTACACGCAGCTGTGAGGATGAGCACCACAGTTACAGAGACAAGAGACAAGGTTTTGCGCAACATATATTCTCCTCTTTTATTGTTGGTTATTGAAGAGACGTTGAGATGCCCATAAGAGTTCCACAAGCATCAACTGCTCCCTACTGGGTGGATTCGGATTTGAAGAATATCACATGAACCCCCCAGTAAACGGCGGGATTGCCTTCTGCGGTTTCGCATGGTCTGGTAACCAACATCTTGTCGAATAGTCTCACGCTGCAGACGGTGAAAATCTCCCCGCGGGTTGATATGTTTCATGGGCACCTTTAATTGAACAGGCGACTTTGTTTTCCACCCAGCCGGTCTATCGCCATTCATAGGAAGTCTAATCTAGTGTAATGACAACGAAGCGATCTGAACCTGGATGTTCTTCCGCCGCGACAGAGATAGGCGTCAGGTCCCGAAAAGGGATACTGCTTTAAAAAACGAATAGAAGTGTGATGTCCATCCAGCTTCCAGGAAGCGATTGACAATTTCTCTGACATAAAAACCGTCATCATTTTAGCCGACGCTTGCCTTTATTACCAATTTTCCTCCAGTTCTTTTGAGAAACCCGGTAACCGAGATAGAATAATGGGAACACCCCCTCGTGGCGATTCCTAGACAGACTTGTTTTGGATTTCTTTGAGTATATGTAAATCCCGCTTCAGATTGCGCCAGCGGATGAATAGACTGATGATATAAAGTGTAAGCACGGTAAGGATCACCGCGTACCCGGCTAGCATATATCTTATCGAGGTGGCATATTCTATCATGGCCAAATCCTTTACTGCAATTCTTCAAGTTTGAGTTGTTCAACTTGTTGAGCGAGTTGCCCCAGGCGGATACGGTGCCAAAACAGGTTGACGAAGATGACCGAGAAGGTGAACAGGGCGAAGAACATGGTTGCGAGCATTTTTGAGGTCATATCGAAACTACCCTGCGAGGCGGCGGAATTCGTCCCGATGACTACCGGATGGATGGTGCGGAAAAATCGAATGGATATAAAAGTGATCGGCACACTGATCGCGCCAACGAGCGTGTACACTGCGCTGAATCGGGCGCGCCGGTCGGGGTCGTCGATACCCTGGCGAAGCAGGAGGTAGGCGATATAAATCATCTCTAGGATGGCGGCAGTCGTCAGGCGCGGTTCCCAGGTCCAGTAAGCGCCCCAAGAGGGACGCGCCCAGATAGAACCTGCGACGATTGCAATGAGAAAAAAGACCAGGCTTATTTCCACGGCTGCCAATTCAACAATATCCCATTTCTGGTCATGTTTGATCAAGTAGATCACTCCGGCGACGGCCGCGGCAATGAAGCCGAGCATCCCAACCCAGGCATTGGCAATATGGAAATAGAATATCTTTTGTACGTAGTTCATGGTCGCTTCCAGCGGTGCGTATAGAAAAACCATGCCCAAAGCAGCCAGGAAGAGCAGAACAGAGACAATGTTGAGCACTTTTAAAGCAATCGGTTGAGGTTTCATATTTTCTCCAAATTAATATAACATGTGGAGCGCTTTTTATTCTTCGACCACAAAATCGAATACCATGTAAGCGACCGCTATAAAAATAACATCATAAACAATAAGCAAGTTGATGTAAGGCATGACCTCAGTCACTTCCAGCCCTTGCAGGAAACCGCTGCTGGCTTTGACTGCCGCGATCAGAATGGGGATAACGACCGGGAATAACAGGATGGGCAGCAACACATCCCGGGTGCGGGTTTGAACTGCCATGCTGGACAACAAAGTCCCGACGGCAACATATCCAACCGAACCGAGGAGGATTACGATTATCAACCCAGGGTTGAACAGGTTTGTGTTGTAGAGCACGCTATATACCGGCAGGACAACCACTTCAACGATAAGCATGAACGCCAAGTTGCTGATCGTTTTACCAAAATAGATTGCCGAGCGGTCCACCGGAGCGAGCAGGAGACCGTCGAGGCAGCCGCGGTCTTTTTCGACAGCCATCGAGCGGTTCAGGCCCAACGTTCCGGCGAAAGCGAAAGTGGCCCACAAAATTCCCGGCGTGGCGACCCGACGCGTTAAAGGATCCAATTCAAGGGCGAAATTAAAGATCAAGATAACCAAGAGGGCAAAAACCAACATAGCCGAGAGGAGTTCACGCGAGCGCAGTTCGGCTACCAGGTCTTTCCAGACAATAGCACCGATAGCACCAATAAAGCTGGAGGCTGGTTTGTGAGCTAAGGTCTGTTGATTATTATTCATGCTAACTAGCCTGCCAACGCCTGACGGTAAAAATCGAGCAAGTTGTTCTTGCCGAGCCCTGTCCGACTGACCGAGGAGTAGATGACACCGCGCGAGAGCACATCGAAGCGTGATGCAAGGTCCTCGACCCGTGCCAGATCATGCGAGGTCATGACCACTGTCCGGCCCTGTCCCGCCACCTCGCGCAGGAGACGGTCAAGCATATCGCAAGCATCCTGGTCGAGACCGGTGTGCGGTTCGTCGAACAGGAGTACATCCGGATTATGCAGGATGGCCCTTCCGATGGCAAGACGCTGTTGCATGCCACGCGAAAAGGTCCGCACCAGGTCGCGGCGACGGGAGGTGAGTCCCACCAGTTCCAGGACCTCTTCAATCCGCTGACCCAGTTCCAACACGCCATAAATCCTTCCATAGAAGCGCAGATTCTCCTCGGCGGTCAAGTCACCATACAGTAGTGGAAGATGCGAGACAACGCCCAGGTTACGGCGGACGGCGGCGGCCTGGGCTGGGAGACGGTAACCAGCTACGCTGATTTCACCCAGCGTGGGCCGCGAGAGCGAAGCCAGGATGCGCAGGAAAGTGGTCTTGCCGGCTCCGTTCGGACCGAGGAGAGCCACGAATTCCCCTTCCTGCACCTCGAAATCCAGGCCGCGCAGAACGGTTTTCAAGCCAAAACGTTTGACGAGCTTTTTGACAGAGATCATGCGGCTAAATCCACATTTTATGCTGGTTCATCCGTGGTACCAAGAGGAACACGGATGAACCATGTAATGGATACTACGCCAGGTTCTTAATCCGTTCTATCAATTCGTCTCGGCGCTTCTCGTAGGCTTCTTTTAATATGTCGCCAGCTTTATATTGATCGTCGAGAGCGATAATAGCATCCATGATGCTTTCACGATCATCTCCGAGGGAATCTGCATTGCCATCTTCATCATCGCCTTCGAATTCCTCTTCCAGTCTTCTGAGCCTGCGGTCGCGCAGGAAGAGAAAGATACCCAAGGCGATCAGTATCAAGCCCAAAGCGCCCACTCCAATCATCAACCATGTGCGCTTGTCGAGCACGAAACCGGGTTTGTCTCCTGGCATGCCAGAGATCGTCAGGGTTAGCGTGCTGCCGGATGCAAGACTTCCGGCTTGATAGAGGTGATATGTTGTATCCGTGGAGGCTTGCGTACCGCCATCGGTTAATTGGTCACTGCGTACCTTGACACCCTCTGGCACGATGATGGTTGCAGAAGAAACCGGTAGGATGAACGGCTGGGTAAATACCAGGCGGTTGGTGTAAGGAAGTGTGAATGTGGTAATAATCCCATATTGCAAATTAGCGCCCGGTAATAACGCGAAGCCATTCGTAGCGCTCATTAACGGTGAACTGCTTTGGGTTAGCTGATACTTTACGCTTGCTGCGCCTTCGGGGATCTGAATGAACGGCACACTGGTCCCATCGCTGGGAACGATGACAGCATTCCCGCTGGGATTTGTGATCACATAAAGCACCATTACCTGTACTTGTCCAGTTGTTGAAAAGTCGAATTGCAGGTGAGTCTGGGTGACAGTGAGAACATTCAAATCATTCGTCGTATTGTAGACAGTTATCGGCATATTAAACTGGAAAAGTGTCCCATCGAAGACCACTGGATTGGAATAATACGTAACCCCGCCATAGTCCGCAGTGACGATGTAGGCAGTGGTGGTATCTGCCGCGATGTTGGAAAACTCGTATTTTCCATTTGGCAAGATGGGTGTTGTCAGCCTCTGCATTTCCTGTCCGGAGGTGGTGTTGATTAATAAAAGGGTTGCAACCGTGCCGTCGGGGATTGTCGCACCGGAAGCAACAGTCACAACGCCGTCAACTACCACCACACTAGGCTGAGCGGTGGGGCTGACCTCCGCAGATGGGGTTGTCGTGTCTGGGGTGCCGGTAGTGGAGTCAATGGCCGTAGCGGCGGATTCCGCGGCTGACGTGGCTGTTGGTGTCGAAGGAGGTACCGGCGTCTCTGAGGCCGGAACGATCGTCGATGTGGCAGTCGGTGAAGAGTAGACAGGCGGAGGGGTGATATCCTCGGCCAGTGAACAGGCTGCGAGGAATAGGGAGAGTAAAACGAGAATGATCAAGCGGAATTTCATGAAGGATCCTTTTTGTTTACGAGATGGCCATCCAAAAATGTTACAAGAGAGGTGGAGAACCGATTTCAGAAGACTTCAAAATTATTTCAATGTACTTCCGCAGAATGGGCAGAAGACATCTGATTGCAGAGCAGGCTTACCGCACTTAGGGCAAAAACCGGCAGTCTTATCTTTCCTCGTGTTGCGGCGTTTGGCAAGCAAGTCTTCAAGATCATCATCAGAAAGCGGAGCAGTGGGTGTGGGCGAACTAAAAGAACGAGGGCCTTTCCTGCCGGTCTGTATGGCAGTCCCGGGGGTGAGAGCATCCAACTGGCGCAGCACTTCTGCACCCTTTTGGAGCAGGGTTGCACGCTGGGTGGGGTAATCTTCTGCCGGGATTTTGCCGAGAGTCTGGTCGAAATCCAATTCCTGCAATGCAGTCAACAGGCGTTCACGCTCGGCCAGCAGGAACGAAAATTCGTGGCTGCTCTCTGCAGCCTGGAAACGTTGCCGTTCGAAAAATGGACGGGTCACGAAGAGTACGATAAAAGCAAGAACGATCAGAAGGAGGAAAATCGCTACCGGTTCCATGAGTATTATCTCCCCGCCAGTAATGGATCGATGACCGCCTGAATCCCCGCCACGGATTGGAAAGGTCCAATCTGGATGAAACGCAGGACACCCTGCTGGTCAATGACGTAGGTCTCCGGCACACCCAGGTTACGGTTGAAAATTTGTGAGATGCGCGTTCCCAGGTCTGGACCGTTGGGGTAACTTAGTGTGAATTCTGTCATATAAGCACGTGCTTCCGGCTCGGTATCCACATAATCTACGCCCAGAAAAACCACCTGCCCCGTTTTCTCGTAGAACTGCCAGGTAGTTTCCAAGTCCGCGGCTTCAGTTCTGCAAGGCTGGCACCACGATGCCCAGAAATTTACTATCACCAATTTGCCGCGTAGGTCGGAAAGTCTAACTTCCGAAGCGCCATTGTATTCATAACTGCTGAACAGGGTCAGTGTGAAATTTGGCACCGTTGAGTCGACACCCAGAATCGGATTTTTGGCCTTCAACAACATAGAGGCAAGCAGACCAAGCAGACCCAGTAGGGCAACCCAGATGAATATCTGCGCCCAGAGCGGAACGCTACGCCGAGATACTCCTCTCGATTCTGGAGAGATGACATTCTCAGATAATACAAGAATAAATGTATTCTGGTCTGGGTCTTTTTCTACAACCGAGATCGACTCACAATGATTACACTTGTATGATACTTCGTCAATCTTCGTAAGATTTGAACTTCCACAATTTGGGCAATTCAAAGACTTCAATTTTCCCATTACAGCCTCAATTACTGTCGCTTACGTAATTCTTCTTCAAAACGGATTGCGTACTCATCGTCTGCAGCGGTACGGGATCCTTTGTCAGGCTCAGATCCTGACCCAGGTGAAGACGAATGGTCTGTTCCCGTTACCGATTCTTTTGCCAGCCGTTTCCAGGTCAGGAACGCACGGAAGAGCATGTAGACACCAGCCAAGAATGCCACGGGCGGGACGACGTAGACAAGCCAGTTAATTCCCGTCCGTGGTGGTTCTGACAGAACGCGGGCTCCATAATAGTCCATAAAAAATTGCTTGATCTCTGCAGCTGATTTCCCTTCGGCCAGCATCTGTCGGATGAGTTCGCGCCACTGATGACAGGCAGTGGTAGGGCAAACATCCAGCGGGGTATTCTCGCAGACCGGGCAGTATAACTGACGGGCGATGGCATTCACTTCGTCATCGGAGGGTGTTGGCTGCTGGGCAGAGACTGCAACACCGGGAATGAGGGCAGCTGCCATTAGCAAGAAGTAAAAAGTAAGAAGAAGCATATTTCTTTTTTTCATATTTTCCCTTCCCGCTCTTCTTCTTCCCGTTCCGGCCATGCCGCCACCAGGAATCCGAGGACGAACATCAAACTACCGATCCATAACCAGTTGACTAGTGGATTATGATACACCTTAAAAGGCGCCTGGGCCACTGAGACATTCTCCCAGTTAACCAACACCACGTACAGATCATCTGCCAGGGTGGAGCGCACGCCAGCGATAGTCATCGGTTGTCCGTTCGGGTAATAGTCATAGCGGGGATAGAGTTCACCCAGATACTTGCCGCCCCGGAAAACACTAACGACAGCGCGCGTCACAATGCGCCCGTCTGTATAGGGGAATTGCGCCAAAGAGTCATAGCGAAGGGTATACCCGGCAATCTGGATATTTTCGCCAACAGCCAGCGTTTTTTGTGTAGTGGTCTGGTAAAGCTCCATACCCAGAATTCCGATGGCCATTACCACCATGCTGAGATGGATTAAGTAGCCACCATAACGGCGGCGATTACGTCCAGCGAGTTGCCAGAGGGCAACCAGGAAATTCTCGTTATTCCTCTTCTGTCGGACGCGTGCCCCACGCCAGAACTCAAACATTGTCACAAAGACCACGAACGCCACCAGCGTGAACCCGACAAGCGCAATCCAGTTGCGTACTCCCAAGATAGCCAACACCACCGGGACGATCGCTGAAGGGATGGATGGCTTCCACAGGGCGCGTCCCAATGTCTGAAAGGTGGATTTCCCCCAGGCCGAAAGCGGGGCAATCCCCATCAAGGCCATCAATGCACCGAACAACGGCGCATTAGCGCGCTGATAGAACGGAGGCCCGACGGTCACTTTCTGACCTGTTACCAATTCCGAGATCAATGGGAAGATCACTCCCCAGAAGCAGACGATCAGAACACCCATGAACAGCAGATTATTAAGCAGGAAAAGTGCCTCGCGCGAAAACAATGATGTCATCTCGACCTCGGCGCGCAGGTCTCTCCAACGATAAATCAATAATGCAACCGATATGATGAAGGTGATTCCAATAAAGGCAAAGAACATCGGTCCGATGGCACTTTGAGCAAAAGCATGGACTGAAGAAAGCACCCCAGAGCGGGTGAGAAACGTGCCGAATATGACCAGGGCATAGGTCAGAATGATGAGGAGCATGTTCCATTGTTTGAACATGCCACGCTTTTCCTGGATCATGACCGAATGCAGGAAAGCCGTGCCGGTTAGCCAGGGCATCAGGGCGGAAATTTCGACCGGGTCCCAACCCCAGTAACCACCCCAGCCAAGCACATCGTAAGCCCAGCGCATCCCCAGTACCAAGCCGAGAGACAGGAATAGCCAGGCGACCAAGGTCCAACGGCGGGTGAGACGAATCCAGCGGTCGTCAGAGCGGTTAGTAACCAGAGCGGCGATGGCGAAGGCAAACGGAATTACAAACGCAACAAAGCCCAGGTACAGCATTGGCGGGTGAATAATCATCCCAGGATGGCGAAGGAGCGGGTTCAAACCCTGTCCATCCGCAGGACTAACAGGGATGGCTCCGGCAGGTGCAAACATGTGCGGCACAAATTCACCAGCAGCGGTTTGCCACCAGCGGGCAAATGGATTCTCGTAGAGAATTGAAAGTGACAGGAAGAAGGCCAGTGTAATCGAAGTCACCACGATGACCCAGGGCAGCAGTTCGCGATCGCGTTCCCACTTGCGTAAGGTGACGGCCGAGGCGAAAGCGGACATCAACCACGACCACAAGACGAGCGACCCGGCTTGTCCACCCCACAAGGCTGTTATCTTGAGATAAAAGGGCATGTCGTTGCTGGTCACCGAGTAGACATATTGAAGTTCATAATGGCCTGTGACGAGCAGGTAGGTGAGGGTCAAGACCGCCAGCGTGATAAGCGGGAAGGTTAATAGCATGGCACGCCGGGCAGTTTCCACCCAGCGGTCAGACTTGCTAAAGTATCCCAGAACTGCCCCACCCACACTAAAAAGTGCCAGCAGGAATGTCAGCACGAAAACACCAAAGCCGAATTGTGCAAGCATGGAGGCTCCTAGAAGATTCTTACTTGTCAACAGACTGATTCAGATAATTCCATGGTGCCAAAGATCTAATTCCCGCTGACAACCTGGCTGGGAATAGCTTCCTGATACTTGGTGGGGCACTTAAGCAAAAGTTCGTCGGCATGGAAGATGCCATCCTCACCCAGATGACCGGTGACAATAGCCTGTGCCTCGTCACGCAGCAAGTCGGGTTTTGGACCATTGTAGACAATTGTCAGGCGCATCCGCGTTGGGTCCGTGACAGCTGCGTGCAGCACGGCTGCCAATCCGCCGCCCATCTCAATGGCAGCGTTATCGCCAGGAACGTGGGCAATATCAAAAGTCAAATTCATCGTCCGCGGATCGTATTGGATGGTAGTACCAACCACCGCACCAGAGATGCGCAGACTGCGTCCAACCAGGCTGTTGCCTTTTGACCTTAATTCATTCACGGTCATAAAGTATTCAGCATTAGCCTGCGTAGCTGAAACGATAAGGTAGATCACTGCAGCCAGGATGAGCAGGCCGCCCACAATGAATTTCGCGCGACCTTGATTACCAGTCTGTGGGGATTTCTGCATTAAATACCTCCAAATTTTCTTCTCTCGATTTCCAAGCTAATTTTACATATATAGATTAGAGCAAAGTGAGAATGTGAAATATTCGACACAATTAATGCAACTGAATCAACCCGGTGCGAATGGCAAATTTTACCAGCTCGGTGCGAGAGTGCATGTTGAGCTTGTGCATGATACGTTCACGATGGCGGGCAATTGTCTTAGGGCTAAGGGCGAGTTGCTGCCCAATCTGTTGGTTATTCAACCCATGAGCCACCAGTTCAAGCACCTGGCGCTCACGCAGGCTAAGCACATCCAACCCAATAACATTAGCCTCCCCCGCTTCTCTCGGAACCGACAGCTGTGTTCCTGACGATTGACCAGCCAAGCGTTGATAGTCTTCAAGCAACCAGCGCGCCAGGGCAGGCTGGAGAAAAACATTGCCTACGTAAATAGCGTGGATGGCTGCGATGAGATCATCCCCCGCGGCTTGTTTGGTGATATAGCCTGATGCACCTGCCGCCAGCATCTGCATGAAATACTGTTTATCATCGTGGACTGTTAAGGCTAGGATCAGGCATTTAGGACACAGGACGCGCAGTCGCCGGGTGGCCTCCAATCCATCGACGCCAGGCATGGTGATGTCCATCAGGATTACATCTGGATGCGTTGCCATGGCTCGGGTGACGGCTTCCTCCCCATCACTAGCCTCAGCCACCACATCGAAATCTTCCTGAGTCTGGAGGAAGTTCTTCAAGCCGACGCGTACAACCTCATGATCATCCACGAGCATTAAACGAATTTTCTTCATGCTTTTATTCTTCCTTTGACTAGTGATTAGGGGAGAATGTCAAAGACAGGGACTGCAACTTCGACAATTGTTCCTTTGCCCGGCTCCGATTCGATGATTAACTGGCCGCCCACTGATTCGACACGCTCCCGCATTCCAGCCAAACCCCAACCACGCGGTGGGGCAAATGATTGCACGGGGTTAAAGCCAATGCCAGTATCTTCAACCTTAAGGGTGATCTCCTGAGATTGGTAAACCAATAAAATCCGAGCCTGCTTGACCTGCGCATGACGAACTACATTATGTATTGCCTCCTGCGCAACTCGAAAGAGAACGGTTTCTATAACCGAATCGAGCCGACGCACCTTGCCTTGAATATTTAATGAAACATCCATTCCTGTTGATATACTGTCGTCCTTGAGGTATTCCAGAGCGTAGATCAAGCCAAGGTCATCCAATTGTGCCGGACGGAGATCGTGAACCAGCCGGTAGAGTCCCTGCGACATCTGTTTACTAAGCACCTGCAACCGGTCAACAAGGTTTTTGACTTCAGAGCGATCACAAACCACGGTCCGTAACGTAGCCAGATCGAGGGAAAATGCCGTTAAAACCTGGGAGGTTTCGTCATGAAGCTCACGAGCTATGCGAGACCGCTCTTCCTCCTGCGCCCGCACCGTGTGTCGTAGCAATTCGCGTCTCAGCGCTTCCCGCTCGGTCAACTCGTCCTGGATGCGTTCCAGTGCATCCAGCCGCGCTTGTTGTGCCGCAAGTAACTGCTGCTGCCTTTCCTTTTCAACTAACTGCGTGGCTCTCAACAAGCTGAGCGTGATGAGCACTGCCATCAGAGCCCTGACGATTTGAATGGGAAAACCAGTAAATGTCCGAAAAACAGTCGAGTTCAAGATACGCGCCGGGAACATATCAATCGCAGGGACGAATAGCTGCGTCAGGGCGTACAAGCCAAATCCGATGGCTGCCCAAGTAAGGAGAACCATCACTCGCTTCCGCTCAACATTCTGGGCACTGAGAGCTTCCGCTCGCAAGGCCAATGCAGCCAGAAACGCGGCGGGAACGGCCAATAGGTAACGTATCAAGACATCAAATATGTTTACCAATAGGGTGGTACCTGTACGGTAAGTAAATACAGCGCATGCCAGAATCCCGAGGCCATAGACCGTCAGCGAACCCCAAACGAGATAGGCGGAGGTTCCTGGTTTCAACGGGTGTACGCGCAAGGTTAAAAGGCCAAAAAATAAAAGGGCACCAAACGACGCTACCAGCAGCCCTTGCCGCAGCCAAAGAAGCCAGGCAGGCAATAGCAATCCCTCGGCTACAGGTTGCAATAGATATGAATCAAGCCATTCGTGTGCCCCATGGATCATGCCAAAAGCAGCCAATGGACGGAGGAGGTGCGTCTCTGCCAGGGCCGGGGAGCGCTCGGATTCCAGAGCCA
Source organism: Anaerolineae bacterium (assembly GCA_041489005.1). Classification (GTDB taxonomy): domain Bacteria; phylum Chloroflexota; class Anaerolineae; order Anaerolineales; family Villigracilaceae; genus UBA877. Next base: position 17,265 of record JBGPQK010000028.1, on the reverse strand, counting down.
GGGTGAGCCCCATGCCAAAAAAGGCAAGGCCATAAGCAAAATAAACGACCAGCAGAACCAAATCGAATGAATGACCAGTCATATCTCTATACTCATTGGGTATTTTACACCAACATCAGCCAATTAATTGTGCTTTTTATCACTGATAGATAGTGACAAACATCACGTTGGTTTGTCTCATTTTTCACTTGATTTTAATCAATGTTGGGGTTATAAACCCAACAATTGGTATCATGTCCCCATTCATAATTGGGGTACTAATCATGTGAAGGAGGTGTCGTCCGACCCAATCAACCTGATTTTGTCCGGTTTAGCGCAACCATCAAAATTCTATTGAGGAGAATTTAAGAATGTCACTAAAAAAATTACTGATCATTGCGGGGATGCTGCTTGTCCTTGCAGCGGTAGTAGTTGCTTGTGGTCCCAAAGCAATTTCACCAACACCTACTCCCGCACCAACCGAAGAGACCATGCCTGTTTCCTCGATCCCATACCAGGCTGCCTGGGCGGGTTCCGGTCATGCTGATGGAACAGCCGAAGCATTTAATCACTGGAATGACACGACTGCTAACCCCACAGGGGTACCCACGGATTGCGCAAGGTGTCATACCAGCACCGGACTCGTGAATTTCCTGAACGGTGCCCCCGTCGACATAGCAGCTCCTGGTGGTGTTATCGTCTGTACCACCTGCCATAATGATGCTGCGGTCGCCCTGACCAGTGTCACCTTCCCTGGCACGGCGGATGCCCCCGGTACGACGCTTACCGGCCTCGGCCCTGAGGCGCGCTGCATAGTCTGTCACATGGGACGTGAGTCCAAAATTACCTTGGATGCGGCCCTCAAGGGTATGGAACTTGATACCGTTAGCGCTGACCTGGGCTTCAAGAATATTCACTACTTTGCGGCTGCCGCGACCCAGTATGGCGGCCAGGTCCAGAGCGGTTATCAATATGACGGCCAGATCTACGATGCCAAGTTCGCACATACCGAAGGCTTGGACACCTGTCTGGGTTGCCATGACCAGCATACCTTGCAAGTCAAGATCGACACCTGCAAGAATTGCCATGAGAACGTCACCACTGTCGAGGATCTGAAGAACGTCCGCATGGTGGGGTCTTCTCAAGACTACAATGGCAACGGTAATACTACCGAAGGTATCTACTACGAAATCCAGGGCTTGCAAGAAATGACCCTGAAAGCCATCCAGGCTTATGCCAAGGATGTTCTCAATGCGCCGATCGCATACAATCCGGATTCCTATCCGTACTTCTTCGCCGATGCCAACGGGAATGGTCAGGTAGATGAGGGCGAAACCAAGTATGTTTCCTGGACCTCTCGCCTGCTCAAGACCGCCTACAATTACCAGCTCTCCATCAAGGACCCGGGCGCGTTTGCGCACAATGGGAAGTATGTCCTCGAGCTACTCTATGACTCGATAGCAGACTTGAACACCAAGCTGCCCACTCCTCTTGACTTAACAAAAGCTCATCGAGACGACTCCGGCCACTTTGCTGGCGATACGATGCCTTTCCGTGATTGGGACTCTACCGGCATGGTACCGGCAGGCTGCTCCAAGTGCCACAGCGCCACCGGCCTCCCGCAGTTTCTCGCTAACGGTGGTACCCTGGTTCTCGATTCCAAGGGAACCCTTAACATCACGGGCATTGTCTCCAATCCGTCAGCCAATGGCTTCTTATGCTCAACCTGCCACGATGGGGCCAATTGGCCAAATCGCTATGCGGTCACTTCTGTTACCTTCCCTAGCGGCGCGGTCGTCAGCTTTGGCGGCAAGGATGCCGATGGCAAGTGGATCGCTGATGATAATAATCTGTGCATCACCTGCCACCAGGGCCGCGAGTCCACTGTCAGCTTGGACAAATATCTTGCCGGCAAGGATCCAGCAACTATCAGCGACAAGATCAGCTTCAAGAACGTCCATTACCTCGCTGCTGGCGCCACGCTGTTCGGCGATGATGCCAAGGGCGCCTATCAGTTCGCGCGTAAAACATACCTGGGCAAGAACATGCATCCGGCTGATGGTTCCTTTGCGACCTGCCTGGCTTGCCATGACCAACACAGCGGATCCGTCAAGATCGAAACCTGCGCGACCTGCCATACGGGTGTAACCGATCCCGGTACCATTCGCTTCGTAAACGACACAACTGACTGGAATGGCAATGGGAATGTTACCGAATCGATGGAAGAGGAAATCGCTGGACTGCAAGAGGCTCTGTACGCTCAAATCCAAAAGGTTGCCACTGACAATGGCAAACCGATTGCCTACTCCGCTGCCTCCTATCCTTATTTCTTCATAGACACCAATGGCAACGGTACGGTAGATGCAGATGAGGCAATCTCCGCCAACAAGTACATCAGCTGGACACCTCTTCTACTCGAGGCTGCCTATAACTACCAGTACTCGATCAAAGATCCGGGAGCGTTCGCTCACAACCCGAAGTACATTATGCAGATCCTGATCGACTCTATTCAAGCAATTGGTGGCGACGTCAGCAAATACACTCGTCCATAACCATCACGATATGAAAGATGTAAAGCGGGGACGGCCAAGCTGTCCCCGCTTTACCACGAAATAACAAAGAACCAATTTAAAAGCATGTCATCATTCAGTTCTTCCATATGATGGATTGGGTAGTTCACTCTCTTAGGAGAAGGCAATGCGTAAGCTATTGAATAATCGCCGCCTCATGTTTCTGATCCTGGTTTTCGGATTCGGGCTGGTGGTCGTCGCGTTGGCCGGTTTGGCCAGCCCCGTTGCAGCTTCACCAGCCTCAGCTCCAGTTCAAATCCCTGTTTCGGCTCCAGGTGAGTATCCGGATAATGCAGCCTGCCTGTTCTGTCATAAGCAGCCGGGGATGACCCGTACGCTGCCCAGCGGGGAAAATCTCTCGCTGACCATCGACTCGAGTCATTTTACAGCATCGGCCCATAAAGATATTGCATGCAGCGAGTGTCATTTCAATATTGTCACCTTCCCCCATCCCGACTTAAAGGTCCAAACCTTGCGCGAATTTTCCCTGCAGATGTACACCGTCTGCCAGAAATGCCACGAGGAGCAATATAATAAAACTCTGGATTCCGTTCATATGCGGGCAGTTGCTGCGGGGAATACAAATGCGGCCATCTGCACCGATTGTCATAATCCTCACACACAGCCGGTAATTACTGATCAGACCGGTGCTCTCCTGCCGGAAGCCCGTCTGAGCATCCCAGAAATATGTGCGCGCTGCCATAGTGCAATTTATGAAACCTATAGACAGAGCGTTCATGGTGCCGCGCTAACACGAGAAGGCAATACCGATGTTCCCACCTGTATTGATTGTCATGGTGTGCATGATATCGTAGATCCAACAACCGCTGCATTCCGACTCCAATCACCCCAAATTTGTGCCAAATGCCATACCGATCCAGCCATCATGGATAAGTACGGCATTTCCACGCAAGTCTTGAACACATATGTAGCAGATTTCCATGGAACGACCGTAACTTTATTTGAGAAAATTACACCTGACCAGGCTACCAATAAGCCGGTATGTTACGACTGTCACGGTGTCCATGACATCAAGCGTATTGATGACCCTGTTTATGGCCTCCAGATGAAACAAAACCTTCTTCTGGCTTGCCAGCGCTGTCATCCGGATGCCAGCACAAACTTCCCGGACGCCTGGATGAGCCATTACATTCCCAGTCCTACGCACTACCCAATCGTCTATTACGTGAATCTGTTTTACAAATTCTTTATTCCGGCAGTGATCGGTTCAATGGTCATCTTTGTGATAAGCGATATTGTGCGGCGGTTGATCGAACGCCAAAAAGGAGCAAAGCACGTATGAGCGAGAAGAAGACCATCAAAAAACAAACCCGATCGAAGAAGCAACCCGCACGCCAGTACGAGCGTTTTCTTTGGGAACAGCGCGTTGCGCACGCTTTGCTGTTAACCTCATTCTCGTTATTGGGAATTACCGGATTGCCCCAGAAATTTTCCACGACTGGATGGGCGCAGGCGATGATCCGATTCTTTGGTGGAATTGAAACAACACGTATGATTCACCACCTCTGCGCTATTGTTTTGATGATTCTGGCAATCTACCACTTAATCGATGTAGGTTATAAAATTTATGTTCGTCGTACGCGTTTGAGCATGCTCCCGGGCATCAAGGATGTGAAAGATGCCTTTCAGGCCTTTATTTATAATCTGGGTTTTACCAAGAAACGCCCACAGATGGGGCGCTACACATTCGAAGAGAAGGCTGAGTACTGGGCATTAATCTGGGGAACCGCTATCATGGGTATCACCGGCTTCATGATGTGGAATCCAATCACCACTGCCAGATTCTTACCTGGCGAAATTATTCCAGCATCCAAAGCTGCTCATGGAGGAGAAGCCCTTCTCGCTGTGATGGCGATTGTTGTTTGGCATATGTACGGTGTTCACATGAAACGGTTCAATAAAGCCATGTTTACCGGGAAACAGAACGAAGAAGTAATGCTCCATGATCATCCGCTTGAGCTGGCTGACATCAAGGCCGGTATCGCGGAGCGCCCTGTAGCCCTGAATACTCTGCGTAGACGTCAGAAGATCTACTACCCGGTTGCCGGTGTTCTGGCGATCGCCATGCTCTTTGGTATATACGGTTTTATCGGCAGCGAGAAGACCGCTTTTACCACGGTCCTGCCGATCTCAAACCCTGTTCCGATCTACGTTCCACAGACGCCCACCCCGATCCCAACATCAATCGCCACTGCTGTCCCTTCCGGTATATTAACCTGGGACGCTTCCATCGGAACACTATTCCAAACCAAGTGTGCAATGTGCCATAATGCTTCGCTGGCTACAAATGGACTTTCATTTGCCAGCTATGCATCAACCTTGCACGGAGGGAGCGATGGTATTGTGATAGTCCCGGGTGATGCGAACAGCAGTATGCTTGTGTCGATACAATCCGCTGGCAGCCATCCAGGCCAGTTGAGCCCTGAAGAATTAGCTTTGGTCAAGAATTGGATCAACGCTGGAGCACTTGAGAAATAGGATAAAAAATAGTAAAATATTAAGGGTCTGGTATTAATCAGGCCTTTTATATTTTTCCGGAGGAGACATGAAGAAATTTCGAAATTGGTTGAAACACTTTTTTTTCCCGCCTGCTAACACGCCTCTTTCCATCCGTATCCTCCCTTACGCCATACTGGGCATCCTGACTATTGCCGTGATTATTGGTGGGACATATGGTTGGGATTACACAAACTCCCCAGCCTTCTGTGGGACCACCTGCCATACCATGCCTCCTCAAAATGCTACATACTTAAACTCACCTCATGCCAATGTGTATTGCACTGAGTGTCATATCGGGCGGAGTTTTCTGGGCACCCAGCTTACCCGAAAGACTGAGGATGTGTACGAAGTCTATTCAATGGTCTTTCATACGTATACATTTCCCATCCAGGCCAGCCGTTCACGTCCAGCACGTGAAACCTGTGAGAAGTGCCACCAGCCCGAGGCTTTTTCAGCGGACAGTCTGCTTGTCATCAATCACTTTAAGGATGATCGAAATAACACTCCTTTCAATTTTTATTTGGTCATGAAAACGGGTGGTGGTGCCAAGCAGCAAGGCCTAGGAAAAGGTATCCATTGGCATATCGTCAACAAAGTGGAGTATTACACAACTGACCCGTTGAGCCAGAACATCCCATACATCCGGGTATTCAACGATGATGGCACAACAACTGAATATATAGACGCCACAGCCAATTTTGAACCAGCCACTATTGATGAGAGTAAACTTAAGGTCATGGATTGCATCACCTGTCACAACCGTATTACGCACGATTTTCGTCCCCCGGCTGATTCGGTTGACAGTGCCATGGCACGTAACTTGATTTCCCCGACCATCCCGGAGATTCGTAGGAAGAGCATGGAGGTTTTGAGTGTCTTGTATGGCTCGCAAGCCGAGGCGATGGCTGGTATTGCAAACCTGGATACTTTCTATAAGAACAATTTTGGCGATTTTTATTACGATAATAAAGAGTTGATTTCCATTGCTGTCAAGGCTATTCAGGACATTTATAACCAGACTGTATTTATTGACCAGAAGGTCGACTGGACCACACATCCAAACAACCTGGGTCATATCAACTCCCCGGGCTGCTTCCGCTGCCACGACGGGAAACACCTGAACGCCCAGAATCAGGCCATCCGTTTGGAATGCAACTTGTGCCATTCCATTCCGGCGGTTGCCTCCTCTCAGGACTTTGTCACCCGCATTGAGATTAGTCGGGGACCGGAGCCTGGTTCGCACCTGAATCCCAATTGGATCACCCTGCACAACAGTTCTATTGATGCAACCTGTTCCAACTGTCATACCACCGGTGATCCGGGCGGCACATCCAATACATCCTTCTGCTCGAACAGCGCCTGTCATGGAACAGATTTCCAATACGCCGGTTTCGATGCTCCTGCATTACGGCAAATCCTCCAATCCCAGTTACCTACTCCCACGCCGGGACCTACTCCTGCCCCGGTCATCGGTAATCCTACCTATGATGCCAATATAGAACCAATCTTTACCGCAGAATGTACGATGTGCCATAACACAGCCACGTTGACTGCCGGCCTTGACTTGAGCACCTATGCTGGCGTGATGAATGGCGGCAAGGATGGTTCCATCCTTGTGCCGGGTGACTCGGCGAATAGCCTGTTAATAAAAATCCAGAGTGCAACGCACTTCCGGAATGTGACTCCCGACGAACTGGCCCTGATCAAGCAATGGATCAATGCCGGCGCACTGGAAAGATAGAAAAGAGGGATATGAATATTGAAAAGGCCGTCTATAGGCGGCCTTTAAGTTAGTCAAAGAATTAATTAATCACCCGGTACCGGGATTGCCTCGACGGCCACTTTCGGTTCTTCGGCATGGGCTCTTGCCTGGTTGTGATCCACAACTTTCAGGTAGCGCACTCCCAATGAGAAAACCAGCAGCCCATAGCTGACGATTCCTGCTCCGGCCAGGAATTCAATCAAGGAGGGATGATAAGCTGCATAAGCCACAGCGGGTTCGCCCGGGAGGTAAGAGAGGATAATCAATAGACCCGACAGGTTCGTATCCCAGCGATAGGCCACCACTCCGCCGACCACCAATGCCATGGCCAGCATGCGCCAGAGCGGGAGGGAACGCGTGCGCTTATTGAGCAGCAATATTATCGGAACAACGGCGCCCAAAAGGATCTCCCCTACCCAAAAGTTGAAGGAAAGCGCTCCCCCGGTCAACAGATGCAGGCCCTCGGTCCTGCCTGGTTCGTAGGTGTAAGTCATCGCAAGGGCATCCCAGAAGCGGAAGTACAAGTAGACAACCAATACCCAGCCGATGATGTGAGAAACGCGATCCATAATATTATTATCCACGTTGGCGTGTCTGGTCAGATTTACCGATAGCATCGAAGCAAAGACCGTCAGTGCCATGCCTCCGGCAATCGCAGAAATAATGAATAGCACAGAAATATCAGGTCGGTACCAGAGCGGGCGCGCCTTGAGAACGCCGTAAAGTGCCCCCAGTGACGATTGGTGCAGCATGGAAAGCGCCAGACCGGCAATTGCCAGGTATGGTGCGAAATGGTGAATGCGAGACATCTTTTCAGACAGTTTTGGCCATTGTGAACGCAACCACCCGAAACCAGCAAAGATGGGCATAGCCTCCAGGGCCAACACTGCAAGATACAAAACGACGCACATTGTCACTTCCCAAAGTAACGAATGCTTGTTCCAATAAATCATGGAGTGCCAGAAGCGATCCGGGCGGCCAATGTCAAGCAGCAGGGTTAACACTGCCATGGTGTAGCCGATCAAGCCGATGAAAGTTGCCGTGCGGGCTACCGGCTGGTAACGCTTGAGACCGAGCAGGTAAACCACTGCGCACAAGCTGAAGGCTCCTGCGCTCATGGCGATGGACGAAAGATCGATTGTGATCCAAAGGCCCCAGGGAACTATGTCAGTCAGGTTGGTCAACGAAAGACCCTTCCATAAGACCATTATTCCAGCAGCCGCGCCAACTGTGAGGACGACTGCGAGACCGCCAATCCAAACCATCCAGGGAGTAAACTTGGGGAGTGAAATTTTCATGACTGCGGCTCCTCTGTCGCGGGCAGATAATAGATCCGCGGTGATGTGCCAAGATCATCACGCAGGCGATAGGAAGTTCGGCCATGCAGCAATTTACTGACATTCGACTCGGGATCGTTCAAGTCACCGAACTTACGGGCGCCCACCGGGCATATCACCGCACAAGCCGGAGTGGCATCCTCGTCTATACCGGGAGTCAAACCGAGAGCCAGACCACGGTCAATCCTTTGATAACAGAACGAACATTTCTCGACGACGCCACGCGGACGGCGCATGACCTCGGGCTGGCCCCACTCGGGCACAGCCGGGTTCGGACCGTCAAATTGCTTCCAGTTGAACGATCGCGCACTATAAGGGCAGGCGATTTCGCAATAACGACATCCAATACAACGGTCATAATCCATATTTACAATCCCATCGGGTCGGTAAGTGCTTGCGCGAACCGGGCAGACGTCCACACATGGAGCATGTTTACACTGCATACATGGGCGGGCAATATAGACATCCTGCGCTCCCACGGTTCCTGTTTTTGACACCACATTCCAGGAAATCTCAGGCGGGATATCATTATGTGCCCGACAAGCTAAGGTACAGTAACCGCATCCCGTGCATTTGGATTGGTCAATCACCATTGCCCATTGACGGCCATTGGAATTGAGCGTTTCGAGAGCTTGAGCACGTCGGATGATCTGCGATCCGGCCAGAATAGTTGCACCGGCCACAGTCAGTTTTATAAAGTCTCGGCGGGTGATCTTTTTGTTGCTCATTTTTTATTACCCTTCCTGTTCATTTTGCGGTAGGTCTTTTCCAGCCACGGCTGTAGAACCATGCCACCTGCCAGACCAATCAAGCCGGCCAATCCTGCAAACCCGAGAGGGCTAACCGGTGACGGGTTGCCGGCAACCTCTTCAGAAGTCAGCGTGCTTACGGGCTGGGTGGTTGGTGTCTTCAATGTAGCTGTCGTGTCCGTGGGTTGGGCGTGCATCTGGTCGGCATGGCAGGCTGAACAGGTGGTTATGCTGGCAGTAAAACTATGGTCTGGCATGGCATGCACATCGGTGCTGCCGGTTTCGAAATGACGCAGGTGGCAGTCCACGCAGCTTACTCCGGCCTGGTTATGTTTGGAATATGGAAAGGCCATTGAGACTTCGCTATGACAGTTGATACATAGCGCTGACGGACCGACATCCTCCTGTCCTTGAACAGTCTTCAGGATTGCTGAATGAGGGTCATGACAGACGGTACAGGTCATCGCCCGCTGGAAATGCGTACTGGTCTGCCAATTCTGAATATTGAAACGATCACCGCTATGACAGCGGCCACACAAGTCGCTTGTCCGATCTACTGGCACTGGGTTAGCCACCGGGTCGGTGGAATGTCCGGCCGGCACCGGTCCATGGCAGGCTTCGCAGGAAACGCCGTCCTCTTTCCATGTCCCCAGTGCCGGGTCGTAACCGGTCACGTGGCAAACAAGGCAGGCGCCGGGTTTCCCCTGGTCTGTCCACATCTGATTAAAGAGCGGGTCACTGCTCGCATGACCATGCGCGCCTGATTTCAAGGCATCGTTGAATTTCGGGTGACACATGAAACATCCTACTTGTTGCTGTTGCTGAACAGGTCTGTCTGTCTCTGTTCTGGCTCGTGCGATCATATAAGTCGCGGCGGTCACGAGCAGGGCAAAAAGAATGGCGATGGAAAAGCGTTTGATTAATTTCATTGTTGTTCTCCTCGCAGAATTTAAACTTAGGATTGGACTGGCGTCGGTGCCAGACGGAATACATCGCAACCCAGGCAATCTTCCCGTAAAAGGCCATTTTTTGTTCGGAATACCTGCCAGCATGGGATATTAGGGTGGGCGGAAGCCGGGCAATCCTTGCGTTTCTCCTCGGAGCAGTCTTTGATTTCCCAGCAGGGCCGCTGGGAAGAGATGACCGGTATTGCGAGAGCTTCATTCTGCCAGCGCTTATCCAGACGGCGCAGCAAGAAGAAGACCAGGGTGGTCACGGCCACCGGGATGCCAATCCGCAGGAGCAGACCAAGTACAAACATCAAGACGGTATCCATCAGTCACCTCATGCATTACGAACGTTTTCGTAATGACGTTTTGCTGCCTCGCCTATGAGCAAGAGTACGGTGGCGGGAATGCCGAGTCGCAGGATCGTCACAAGGGATATAACCAATATGCTTTTCATGGAGAACCTCCTTATCTATTTGTTCCTATTTTCACTATCAGTATATCTCTTAGAAAGGGCAGATACAATTCGGTAGGCCTCCTATCTTTCGTATGGGAACGACACCCCACAGGTTTGCTAAAGTATCCTGAAAAATACTGATTGCACCCCATACCAATAAGAAGCATTGGGTAAAAATTGTGTCAAGTGTCCCAAACAAAAAGCCTGCTGGGATGTCAGCAGGCTATGAAAGTCTACAGGTGAAAAAAGCTACGGTTTGATGATTCCCTTACGAATGGCGTAGCGGACCAACTCGGCACGCGAATGCAGGCCTAGTTTTTGCATGATATTCTCACGGTGACGGGCAACCGTTTTGATACTGATGACCAACGCATCAGCAATTTCCTGATTATCTGTTCCCTCTGCCAGGTAACGCAGCACTTCCTGTTCACGGCCAGTCAAGCCATCAAGTGTGGAAGCCGTATCTGTGCTACGATCTTGGGAAAGATAATCTTTAACCAGCAATTTTGCCATGGAAGGGTACAGGTACACTTCCCCGGCCGCGGCGGCGCGGATAGCCGTCAATAATTCTTCCGGCGCGGCGCGCTTCGGAACGTAACCCCCTGCGCCCACTTCCAGCATCTTGAAGAAATACTCTTCGTCTTCGTGGATAGTCAATGCTACCACTGCGACCTCGGGATTGGTGCGCTTGATCTCCCGTGTGGCGTCAATTCCCGATAGATCTGGCAAGCCGATATCCATCAGCACCACAGTGGGTTTTAATTGTCGGACAGCTTCAAGCGCTTCTCGGGCAGTCCCGGCCTCTCCGACAATCTCAACATCGCTCTCGCTGGCCAGCAACATTCGCAATCCAGAACGCACGACTTGGTGATCATCCACCAGTAGCAGGCGAATTTTCATCGGATTCCTCCTGAAGATATGGAATGGATACTTCAACTGTGGTCCCTTCGCTGAGGTGCGAACGCACCTCGAACCGGCCCCCTAGTAAAGAGGTTCGTTCCTCCATCCCTTTCAGTCCCCAAGAGATTCGTTTGGCTGACCCGGCAGTATCCATATCGAAACCCCGTCCATCGTCGGTCACGCGAATATGAACAGTTTCATCGGCGTAAGTAAGAACCACCCGGGCGGTTTTGGCCTGAGCATGTTTAACAACGTTCGTCAGCGCCTCCTGTGCAATGCGGAAAAGTGCTATTTTGACCGGAGAGGGAACCGGCCGTTCCTCGCCCTGGATCTCAACATGAACATCCAGTCTGACACGGTCCTGAAGCGTATTGGCATACCATCGTAAAGCGGAGGATAGACCCAGGTCATCGAGATGGGATGGACGCAAATCTGCAATCAGGCGTTGCAATTCGTCTAAGGAATGAGCTGTTAGCGACTCCAGTTGATGCAAGTTCTGTTTGGTACGTTCCATGTTCGAGGACCGCAATGATCCGGTCAGACTGCGCAACCCCAGGCCGATAGCCGTCAAGGCTTGCCCGGTCTCATCGTGGAGTTCACGGGCAATTCGTTGACGTTCCGATTCCTGAGCAGACACAACGCGCTTGAATAATTCACCGCGGAGTTTTTCACGTTGTTTCGCTTCTTTTAACCGTGCCTCTTGCAGGCTGGCTATTTGCGTTTCATTTTCAACCTGGAAGGCGCGCAAGAATCGAATGACAAAAAAAGCAGCCAGCCCCGCCATTATTGCGCGGAATAATTGTACAGGGATCCCAGAGAAATTATTGAATAGAACCTCATTGATAATGTTGGAAGGTGGGAGAGGGGAAGATCGGACAAACAACTGGCCAACCAGACCGTACCAACTGAAAGCGACCGCGGCCCACAATGCATCCCGGCCGAAAGAGGTCAACCCTGCCTGGCGAAAGACTCGCTGCTGAATTACCAGACCAATCGCGGCTATCAAGGCTGATGGAATGGCTAACGAATAGCGCGTCCATACATCTGACACATCCCACAAGATGGGCAAAGAATAGTGTCCTTTTAGGATGATCAGGCCAAACACCCAGATCCCTTCCAATCCAAGAGGAACGAGCAGGATCAAGCGCCAAGCCGTTCTAGACACAACTAGAAGGTAACTACCGAAGGCCGCCAGCGATAGAAAGGAAAATGCCAACATCGCCAGCCTTAATCCAGATAACCAGTCCGGGGTGATTTGCCCCCTCTGGAGAGCAATGACATCGAACATCTCCAGCCATTCATTTGCCGCATGGACTAGTCCGAATGCTGCCAAGGGGCGCAAAGCGCGGCGAAGGCGGGCATCGGAAGACCGCCCGCCTTCGAGCATCACCAGAAGGCCCATACTAAAAAAAGCCAGCCCGTAGAAGAAATAGATCGGGATGATTGGGGATATATTCACGGTAGAGGGCCTCAACGCAAACTGCTCTAATCCTCTTTCCTTAAACGCATCCCACAAGTGCGGCAGAACACATCACCCGGTTGAGCACGCTTACCGCATTGATAGCAGTAAACCTCACTAGTTTCGCTTGCCTGGTGCGGTTGTGTGTGATGTTTGCGTGAAGCAGACGAACGGTGCGTGCCGCTTTTCCACAGATAAAGGCCACCCACTATACCAACCACAACCAGAGCCCCTCCAATTCCTGCCAATACCCACGGTAGAATACTGCTCATCGTGACGCGACCGAGCGTGCTCCCATTGAGCGGTTGCGTCGGTTGAACCGGAAGTCCGGTGGTACTTAAGGCATCGGTAGCTTTCTGATAATCGGCAGTCAGTGTGAAAGATTGCCCTGCTGCTAGAGGCTGAGGCGAAGATTGATAGTAAACAAAACCATCCTGACCGACGCTGCTTTTGGTGAGGATGGGGTCTGATACCATGTCAGTTGCGCCGATCGGTTGCTGAATGGTGACTGCGAATGAATCTACTGTAAAGTCGCCGGTCCATTCATATACAATATGTCGTGCGGTCCCGATTTTTACCAGGGCATCGTAATATTCCACCTGCACATCTCGCGAATTGGCAGTGATTTTCAGCGTTGCCCACAACCCTTGCACGGTACGATCATAAGGTGCGTTGAGAAGCCCGCTCGCTGAGTCAGAGACAGCCACTGCAAAGACTTCTGCTTGGGCCGGGACACGCAGATCAAGGGTTGCTGGAAGCGTTGCATCGGGGGCTAGGGAAATGTGACAAATAACCAGTACGGCTGGCTGGTCATATTCTGGCCAGATTTCAACATTCACTGAACTCAGACGCGTCTCGCTTTGTGCCTGGGCGGGGAAGGAAACCCAGAATGCCACCAGAACAGCCAAAACGGTAAAACACTTCCTCATCAAACACCTCCAAATACAGTAAAAATTGTCTACATCTCAATCTTACCACGAACAGGAATGGCTTTCACCAGTGACCAGACCGTCCGATTGACCGGTACCTGGAGATTCCCTTTCTCCGCCAAACGGAGGACCGCACCATTGATTGCATCGATTTCTGTTTCGGCTCCGCGCAGGACATCCTGCAGCATTGAGGACTGGTTCTCTGCTGTCCGCTGCACAACTTCTTCAACGGCGCGTTCGGAATCCGGGAACGGCAGCGCCACTCCCAATGTTTTTGCTACTGAAGCGGTTTCATGCGCTAGTTCTCCCATTAGCGCCCGTGCGGACGGACGTTCGAGAAGCTCGCCATTTTTCACCCGAAGCAACGCGGTCAAAGGATTGATGGCTGAGCTGATTACCAGTTTACCCCATACCTGCGATTCCACATTTTCCACTAAATTAACATCAAAACCTGCGTGGTGAATCATTTTTTCCAAAGGGGATAGGTATGGATGTGTCTCAAGCAACACAGGGCCCTCTCCGCCCAGGCAGACCAGGCCGGGAGCGAGTAGAGTCGCGCCAAGGGTGGTCACACCCCTGGCAACGCGCGGCAATCCCAAAGCATGAGCGAGTATCGTATCGTTTTCTAGGCCGTTTTGGAGAGTCAACGCAACTCCACCTTCGACCAGACAGCCTGACAATTGGTGGGCAGCGCGTTCTGTCTGCCAGGCTTTGACCAAAACCAACGCGAAACGCATACCTTTGCATTTGGCCGGATTGTCAGTGGCGTGAACGTGGAATGCCTGATCATCGCCATCCACCCGTGCACCCTTCTTGCTCAGGGCAGCCAATCCCTCCAACCAGGTGCCGAGCATTGTGACGGAAACACCCGCACCGGCAAGCCGCGCCGCGAAGAGAGTCGCTAAGGCACCGGTTCCAAGAATAAGGATTGAGTCGCTATTCATTTGGTGATTTTGCATCTAGCGGTTGAGATTTTGAACAAGTGCATCCCATTCTTCAGCGGGCATGTCGATGGTATGCTCCGCGGCTGGAAAAGTGTGGCCTTGTACATCGGCAATATAAGCCATAAAAGCACTTTGCATTTCGGTATGCAAGTCGGCGTATTTGCGGACGAATTTGGGCGTGAAGCGGTCGAAGAGACCCAGAAGATCGTGCGTCACCAGCACCTGACCGTCACAACCTGCGCCAGCTCCGATGCCAATTGTGGGGATGGTAAGTCGCTTTGAGATCATCTCAGCCAGCCGGGCTGGGACGGATTCGAGCACCAGACTGAAACACCCGGCTTCTTCGAGGAGAAGCGCATCCTCGAGCAGTCGCCCGGCGGTTTCGGCGGTGCGTCCCTGCGGTCGGAAACCGCCCATCAGGTTAACCGATTGTGGTGTCAGGCCGAGGTGTCCCATTACCGGTATCCCTGCCTCAAGGATGGCGCGAATGGCATGCAAACGTTCACGTCCACCCTCCAGCTTGACTGCCTGCATGCCGCCTTGCTGGAGAAACCGTCCTGCATTTCGGATGGCTTCTTCCGGGCAGACCTGATATGACATGAAGGGCATATCCCCGATAAGCAGGGCCGTCTTAGCTCCACGTGCCACAGCTCGGCAATGGTGCAGCATCTCATCCACCGTAACGGGTAATGTGTTTTCGTAGCCAAGTACCACCATACCGAGCGAATCCCCGACCAGGATGGCGTCAATCCCGGACTGGTCAAGAGCCAGTGCAGTGGGGTAATCGTAACCGGTTAAAACGGCAATTGGCTCTCCTCGTTCTTTCTTCTGACGGAATGCCAGTGTGGTTATTTTCTTACGCGAGTTCTGCGTAATGATATTAGGGGGAAGTGTAGACATGGTACCCTCCTTTCAGGTAGGGGCCGGATTGAAATTGATGTTACAGGTTGGACTATACTTCGCTGTCGCGTTCCAAAAGATACGCGCAATCCTTACAATTATTCCACAAAATTAGTACTCTGGCAATCTTCCATCGTATTTCATTTTGCTCTATAATATCAATACTATAATAAAATAACCGTTATTCTCAGGAGGCTTCTATGCGACGGGCTTTTAGTTTCTTCATCGGCATATTGATCGGCGGATTAATTGGTGCAACCGCGGCTTTGCTCTTTGCCCCTTCTGCAGGCAAGGAACTGCGAGTTCAGATCAACGATCGCGCCCAAGGTGTGGCTGCCAATATTCGCCTTGCAGCTAATACAAAACGGATTGAATTACAAGAGCGGCTGGAAACCTTACGCGCCCCCCGGGCGTAATTGCACTGGCGGGCAACCTAAGAATTACCCCTGCCAACCTTTCGATAAAACGTCTCTGTCATTGCCATACAACGCCTGTATGCAGCGCGTTCGGCAATGATGAGGGCGTTTTGTTTTTTTGCTGCCGCACATAGAGCAGGGTTATCCAAGGCAGCGATAATCCCGTCTGCCACGGCGCGCGGGGATGCCGCATCTACCAATAGACCATTGACCCCAGGAGACACCCACTCCTGCATCGACTCTATATTACCTACAACCGGGAAACATCCACAGGCCATTGCTTCCAGTAGCGAATTTGGTGTTCCATCGTGGATGCTGGGCGATACAAAAACCCGGGCTTTTTTGAATAACGCCCACATTTGTTCCTGATTCAGGTGCGGCCAAAGTTTTGTATTCGACCAGATTCCCAACGACTCAACCCAATGTTCAGATTCTTCATCGCCGGCGAGCGGGGGACAAATAAAGAGTGTTTGTGGGAATCTTTTTAAAACCATCGGGATGGACTGGAAAAAGACATCCTGCCGCAGACTACCGGGTCGTTGTCCGCGCGGGTTAACCACAATCGGGACATCCGGTAATTCCTCCGGCAGTATTCCAAATCTCGAGTCAGCTTCGATTTCATCGAGACGAATGCCTCCGCCCCCCGGAACTACCAGTGTTGGTCTGTCGGTTGCGAGACCCCATTCGTGCCCCAGACGGATGTCGCGGGCTGTGTCAGCGATGAGACCGTCAGCTCGGTGAAGAGTGCGGCGGGTTAGACGCGCCATTAGAATCGAGCCACGGGCATGGAGGGTCAAATCGTTACCCCAGATGGAGACCAACAGCGGGATATTCGTCGGCGTGGCGGCAGCCAGCATCCCCTCGAAGGGGATACGCAGGGCGTGGACAAGGTCCGGTCGGATATCTTCCACCAGATGGCGGAAATGCTTTTGGTAGGGCGGCAGGCTTAGAGGTCCGAGCACGTAGCGCAGCAGGAGCAGGAGACTTCGGAATCGGCTTACAAATCCTCTTGTGTCTATTGAACCTACTGGATTATTGGTCTTGCCGCGAGCCATACTGCCATAGGCTACCGGGAGTATATTGAATGATACCAATCCCAGCGGCGGGTCACAGGGGAAAGTCGATGCAAGGTGAGTCTGGTGGCCGGTCTCGATCCAATGGCGCAACCATGAGAGCGCAGTAGGGGAACGTCCGTCGGCAACAAAAAGTAGACGCATGGTTGCAATATACCACAAACCTGTAGTGATATTAGATTGCGCATTGCCTCAAGTTAAATGTAACTATTGAAAGTATCGTTGCCTCAAGAAGAATGTTACCCTACGGCAGAAGCTTTTGCAATGCCGGAGGAGAACATGATGAGTCAACACAGCAAGCGAGAGTTGCTAGAAGAGATCCG
>JBGPQK010000027.1:0-37246 GCA_041489005.1 Anaerolineae bacterium | reverse complement strand
GGAATGGGGTTTGCTTTGTATTGCCCATAATATAGCCAAATTGGCGGTCCAATGAACCGCCAATTTTTTTGTCTTCTGCTAAATCCTTGAATTTCTCGTTATTCTTGGGCTGTCTAGAGCTGCTTTTGAGACAGCCCCTTTTTGTCTGTTCCGAATAACGTACCGGGTTAACTTGCTTTTGTCCGTTTGTTTGGCAGGGGGATAATCACCAGCGCGCTCGCCAGGAAACAGAGGGTGGCCAGGATAAAGAGAGACAGATAGCCCAAACTGCTCGAGCCGAGCATCCGGTTGATCGGGTCGATCAGCACTCCGCCCAGCAAACGCGCCACGCCCGAGCCAATGCAGGTGGCAATGTTGGCAATGCCCAGGTAGCGGGCCGCTTCGGCTGGCGGCACAATATCTGTGGCCAGCGCCCAGGAAACGGTGATGAATGAGCCAATGCCCATACCGATGATCGCACCGGCCACGGTGATGAGCGTTTGGCTCCGCACAAAGAGCAGGAAGAGCGCTCCAGCAAAAGAGACAAACCCGGAAGCGAGCATGATCGGTTTGCGCCCTATCCTGTCGGAGAGCCAGCCTGAGAGGAGCGCCAGCACAATGAGTGCACCGCCCAGAATCAACTTCAAGTTGCCGTAGAACGATTGAGCGTCAGATTGCGTCATCTTGATTACATCCATCAGGTAATTGATCAGGAATGTGTTGATGGCAATGAAAGCACCCCAGAACAGGATGCGGTTGGCGAACCACCAGCCGAAAATGGGGTTTTCCCGGAAGTTGACGTAGAATGCACCCTTGAGCGCCTCGCTTATGGTCTTGGTCGCCACGGGGATGGACTTGGTATCTGGCTTGTCCTTTTCACGCGCCCAGATGGCTGTGAAGATGACAAAGATGAAAAAGACAACCGTCGGCACGGCCGCGGCAAAGAAGACGCCATTGTCACCCCACTTTGCGATCCCAGCACTGAGGATTTTCCCTGCGACCAATCCGCCCACCACGAGGGCAATGATGTCCATTACCCCTTTTAAGCTGGATGCCATCCCTCGCTGGGACTCAGGCACCAAGTCTGGGATAAGCGCCTGCCAGGGTCCTTGCAGGATGTTCGAGGAGAATTGGATTAATATTACACCCAGAAGTAAGACCCAAAGGGTCGGCGCGGCGACCAGCAGAAACAAGGAAGCAGCGATAAGTACCGCTCCACCGATTATGAACGGCAGGCGGCGGCCGAGCTTCGTTTTTGCTCTATCAGAGAACACACCGACGATAGGCTGGACCGCCATCGCCACCAGCAGGCCAATGAAACCCAGAAAACCGAGGGCGGTGTTGGGCAGATTCGGAGCCAGTTCGCGGACTTTGTAAGTCATCAGCGGTGGATCCTGGATGTTGGAGGAGAAGGTCAGGGCAAAGCCCAGCAAGCTGATTATGAACATACGGAAGAAGGATATTTTCTTCATAACATCTCCTTTTGTGTTATCCCGAGGAGTTCAGCAGCGAAGCCTCCGGATGCCCAAGGGGATTGCCTCCCCTTAGGGGATAATGTCGACGCGCACTGTCCCGGTGTCCCGCCGGGAAAGAACGCATATTGCAACAGCACTATAAATATTGAGGGCGAAGAGACCTCACAACCTCCAAAGATTCCAGAGCCTCGTCCACATTTAATTCAAACACCAGCGGACCAGTAAAGTTCGCCGCGTCCAGCCGGTCGAGGAAGCGACCCAGGTCGAGGTCGCCGGTTCCGAGCGGTTTGTGGTCTTCGCCGTAACCGCGCATGCCCTGCGGCATTTTCCTGCAGTCATGCAAATGAACTTCCGCCAGGCGCGGCAGGAGTTTTTCCACCACCTCGAAGAAATCAAACCAGCCTGGAAAGCCTGCAAGCACATGCCCCGTGTCGAGGCAGAGGGAAAGGTCGAACTCCTCCGCCAGTTCGAGGGTAAGGTCAAGGGGAAACTCGATGGTTTCGATAGCCAGCCGGCGGCTAGGGAGACCTGTCTCGGCGAGGATGGCCCGGATACTCTCGCGCGCCCCGTTCTGGAACTGGCGCAGGATCAGGGTTCGGGCAATCTCCGAGATTTTCATGTTGTAGAACTCCGCCGCCAACGCGCCGGTGGCATGCAGCACGTAGACTTCCGGTTCGATTGGAAATGTCGCCTTGATCGATTGCACGACAGCCTCCACCGAGCCCTTGCGCACCGGCATCAGCGGTGTGGACGGTTCCACCGACCACAATGGCAGGTGGAGGGTATACGAGAGGCCATCCGATCTAAGGGCAGCCAGCCTCTCGACCGATTCGGGGCTGTAGACGTTCGGCAAGAACATCCCCAGGTCACCGCCAAGTTCGATCGGGTTGAAACCCTTGTTTGCCAGCCCTTTTGCGAGCCCGGCATGGTCGAAACTCATGATACTCGCCATGATCTGCCCGGCAGGCACACCGGAGGGGACGAGGACTTCCAATTGCATTGCCATGATGCCAAAGCGCATAATGATCTCCTTTACCGGTATCATTGTACAAAATCCGGAGGATTTAGGCAACAGAAAACCGCTCCGGTTTTCTCGGAGCGGTTAAGGTCATTTCCATCATCCGCTTTCACGCGTCCAGATGATAGGTATGATACGGGTTTTCGCACGGGTTACCCCAGGCGATGTGCATTTCGCGCGCGGTCAGGTCTATCACCATGGCATTGACGGTCTTCTCGCGGTCGAGCGGGTTGCTGGCGTCAATCGAGTGGTTGCAAATGGAGTTCGAGAAGTTGACGTGGTCGCGCTGGATGGTCTGTAACGTCTTTATATTGTGCTGGTCCTCGCGTTTGATCAGCCTCAAGGCGCGGGAATAGCGTACGCGCGAGGCCACCAGATCTTCCGGTTCACGTTCCACCTGCTGCATGTTTTCCGAGAGATAATGGTTGGTGTGAACAATATAACTGTCTTCTCCGTAAAGAATTCCAAAACGCCGCGCCGAGACCTCCACCGAATACAACTCACCGCTCTCGTGAACCAGCATGTGGTTATATCCCGCGGCGCGCTGCGCAGAAAGCATATGACGAATTGCCTCATCTGGAGTTTTCGAAGCCAGTACGGCACGCGAAACGACAGTGCGCGGCGTGCCGATGCGCGAGTCGTTCGGATAAACAGAATCACACAACTGGGCAATGCCGAAAGCATTGAAACCGATATTGGGCAGTAACCCGCCGTAGGTCATCGCCAGGAATGGCGGGTCATGCTTTGGATTGGCAAGAATGATGAAGACATCATCCTCGTCCTCTGGAACCCAGTCCTCGTTGTGCGCCAGCAGTACATGTCCATCGGCTGTACGCTCGTCATTGACCGCCATGCTGGTACAACGCGTAAGATGCAGGGCATCCATTGTCACGGCTTCCATGGCATTGATGACCACTAGGTCCTCAAAGCCAACATCAGCGCCCTCGGCGATGCCCATCATCTCGTCCACATACTGCGGATAGCGTTCCTGAGCAAACGGCAAGTACTTGCGCGCCTGGATTTGTGCACCTGCCCAAGTCAACTCCAATTGCTGGTAGGCATCTGCCACCAGGTTACGACCGTTCTCGACACCATGCTGGACCTGTTTTCTACAGGCTTCGCCGATTTGACGGCCCATTTCACGATGAGTTCCGGAGACACGTACCAGCGGGGGGGGATTCGGGTGTAATGGTGGCTTGATTTCAGGGGTCATAAATATTCTCTCTTTCTGCCTACCAGACGGGCATCAGGAATTATATCATTGCCTCCTGGAAAACATAAAAACGGACCTTTTGGAAGTCCCGTGATAGAGGATGAGAAAAGGGGGGTTGGGTGGGCTTCGTACCTACCATTCGGGTATGCAATGCGAATCGCCTTATACCCCCTATTTCCTTTCTATTTACTCCCGCCATTGCTATGCGATCACCAGGGGATAAAAAACCGCCCCGGAAATCCGGAGCGGGGAACGGACCTTTTGACAGTTGCCCAAGAGCTCGGAATGTTACGATCCTTATTTAGCGCGCGGCTTGCGCTGCGGAGCAACTGGTTCAGGTGCGGGGGACTCATGTGCCGAGGCGACCGGGGTAAGCGGGGCAGATACAACTATCGCGGGTGCAAGGACCGACTGCGTCCCAAAGCGGGTCATGATGACCGCGCCCAGCCCGGCAAGACTCAGCAGGAAAGGCACCAACCATCCTACACAATTCAATACCGGGATGCCGGTCAATACATTTGCCACCAGGGTCAGGGTAAAGACACCCAGACCTGCCGAAAAAGCCGGATGCCAGTTTTGATGAATGGCTGTGGTAAAACGTTGCCCGATTTCATAACCGATTGCAATCCATCCGAAGATCCCTGCCACGAACAGGGCAACTATTACAACAGCCACCACCGGAATAAGAATAATTGTGACGGTCAAAAGGATAAGCGTGATCGGAGCCACGATGACCGTCAGCAGGCCGAGGCCGCCCGTAGTCAGCGGCTGCGCCATAACGGCATGGGCCACGCGGTCTGCATGGGGAGCCAGGAAGAGCATGACCAGCATGGCCAGCACAGCCAGACCCAATGCCTGTCCGAAACCGTTCAGCACCTTTCCAATCGGGTCAAAATTAACATGGATCGTTGGGACAACCGGCGTGGCCGGGATGGCAGGAGTGACAGGATTATTGCCATTGATGCCATTGCCGACCCAAGATGTGGCCGTGTTGTAGATTTTTCCATCAATTTGCGAGCCTTCAGCCCGCTCAAGCGAAGCACCGACGGTGGTAAGGTTACCACGGAGGTGCGCAGTCTTTCCAATGGTTACCGTACCTCCGGTGACAGCCACATCGCCGCTCACTTCGCCATTGGCCACCAGGCTGCCACCAAACAGGACTACATTGCCGTTCACAGTTGAACCCTCTTCAAGCGTGGCCGTACCGCCAAAGACCAGCAGGTCGCCATTCAGGGATTCGCCGTTCTTCAGGGTGTAGGATTGGCCAAAGATCACCTGGCCATCAAAAGAAGAGCCCTTGGCGGCTGCCGACTGCAATGGCACAAAGACCAGCAGTGCCAGCAGAATGAGAGAAGTAATTCTTACAATTCGTTTCATGGTTACACTCCTTGCGGATATTTGGTAAATTTCATCAACGAGACGACCCACACCAGGCTCCATCCGCCAGCGGCAAACAGGATCACCGCCCAGATATAAGCAGGAATGAAGCCCGGAGCAACTTTGAATAAAACCATCCCAGCCCGGATGATCGCCTGCAGAGAGGCCCAGAATGAGACCAGAGAGGAAATCCAGGAGGCCAGCAAGTTAACTGGTGACTGGATCAGGTTTTTGAGCACCGGCCAGGAGATCCAACCGAATAGAACAAGCACGCTCAAGGTCAGGACAACAAAGCCCCAGAAATTTCTCCGCCGTAAAGTCTGTTTCTTCGCTGCCAACCGGATCTGGAACCGGTCGGTAAAACCTGCCGCGGGCGCGGCCACCCTGACCGACTCCAATGCCAGGTTCACTTCCACCAATGCGGCGCAGGAGGAGCACGTCCGCAGATGGGTGTTCAGCTGACGTTTCTGATCTATGTTAAGGGGTTGGTTGTCCAGGAGCCAGTCTTCAAAAGGCCGGTGATCCATAGGGCTTCCTTTCTGAGCGCATATGCACAGGTTTTTCTTCCCAAAGGTCTGCCAGTGCCTGCCGCGCCCGGTGCAAGCGGCTTTTCACTGCCGGAACAGTCAGTTTGAGAGCCTGGGCGATTTCCAGTTCTGAACAATCCTGCCAGTAGCGCATGATGACAGCGGCACGGTCGGTGGGATCGAGGGATTGCAGGCAGTTATGCAAGCGTTCGCGTTCCTGCCGTTTGGCAGTCTCCGATTCCGGGTCTGGAGCGGAGCGGTCGGGGAGGTCGGTTTGACCTTCTTCATCTTCGTCGATTGAGACCGAGGAAAATCGTCTCCGGCGGAGTTTGTCAATGCAGTGGTGGGCGGCAATGGAGAGCAGCCAGGTGGCAAAAGAACGTTCGCGGTCGTAGCGGGCGAAGTTCTGGAACACCTTGAGGAAGGTCTCCTGGGCCGCATCTTCAGCAGCCTCCTGCTCACCGAGCATCCGGTAGCAAAGGTTATAGACCGGTTTCTGGTAAGTTTCGACCAAATTCGTAAACGCTTCTTCATCGCCCTGCTGGGCCTGGACAATCCAGGTCGTTTCATCAGTCACTGTGGGTCCTCGTTGGTCGTTCTGAAAAGATATACGCAGGTTTTCGCCAGGAGTTGCTTATTATCCAAAACCTCCGCGCAGATGCGGCGGCAGTTGGACCGCGATGGCAGACATGACGGTTTGCGCGGCAGCCCGATCTTTCCCATCCGAGCTGAGGCCGCGCGGCACCTGAAGCCGGTACGCCACGCCGAAGCGCAGACAGAATTCCCCATTTTCTTCATACGCCGCCACCGGCAGGATGGGGAAGCCCTGCTCTGCCAGCAGCAGGACAAACCGTCCTGCCCCGGAGGCAGGCCAGTTAAGCAGGCCACCGGGTTGGTCGCCGCCCTCCGGAGCCAGCCCGAGAATGGCATGCGGATGCTGGCGGGCGAAGGCGAGGGTTTCCCGTACCGACCGGGCGCGGGCGGTCACATCTTTTTCGCGGGGTGGCATGGGCGGCATGGTGGTGAAGCCGTAGATCTTCGATAATCGTTGCAGCAGCCAGTGTGACCCGGCCATCCCCAGCGGTGCGTACCATTTTCCGGGGAAGGTCAATTCGCCTGTCATCACCCAGTGCATATCCACCGGCACGAGGGCGGCAATGCCCAGCGCCATCCACCAGGCGTTAAAGCCGGGGCGGAAATAGTGGTTGAAGGTGATGAGACATGGCCCGCTCTGCGGGATGTTTTTCTCACCCAGGACTCGCAGCGGCGGTTTAAGCCGTTCGATGCACAATTGCCCATCGCGGCGGAAGGAGCGATGGCCGCCGGAGAGGACGTTGGGGGCCAGACGAAAAAACCCAAAAGTAGGATAGGTATAGCGAGGATACATTTCCAAATCTTGTAATGGCAGTTCACTTGCCGTTACATTCAAATTCTGATTACCATGCGTACGCTTCCGGCGCTTCGCCGCCGGGACCGGGCCAGACCTCGTCGAGTTTTTTAAGCGCCGTCTCTTCCAGTTTGAGTTCCAGGGCGTGCAAGGGACCGGTCAATTGTTCCATCGTGCGCGGCCCGATGATCGGGGCGGTCACAACCGGGTTGTGCAGCAGCCAGGCCAGTGCTACGTCTGCGGGCTTCTCACCCAATTCTTTGCAGAATGCCTCCCAGCCTTCCAACTGCGGGCGCTTTTCTTCGATCTCTTTTTGCGTATCCTTCTCGAGGCGACGGCCTTCCTTGATCTTATGCAGCACCCCGCCCAGCAGACCGCCCGCCAGCGGACTCCACGGGATGACGCCCAGGCCGTAGGCCTTGCAGGCCGGGAGCACTTCCAGTTCGACCATGCGATCCTTCAGGTTGTACAGGCTTTGTTCGCTGACCAGCCCCATGAAATGCCGGGTTTTGGCGGTCTCCTGCGCTTGCGTGATGTGCCACCCCGCAAAATTGGATGAACCAACATAGATCACCTTGCCCTGCTGGACGAGCAGCTCCATGGCCTGCCAGATCTCCTCCCAGGGGGTGTTGCGGTCCACGTGGTGCATCTGGTACAGGTCAATGTGATCAGTCTGCAATCTCTTGAGCGAACCTTCCACCGCTTGACGGATATGCAGGGCAGAGAGATGTGATTCGTTCGGCCATTCGCCCATATTTTCATAGACTTTGGTGGCAATGACGACCTTCTCGCGCCGTCCACCACCCTGAGCGAACCAGTGCCCGACGATCTGCTCGGTGATGCCCTCGCCGGTCTTCCAGCCGTAGACGTTGGCGGTATCGAAGAAGTTGATGCCCAGTTCGAGGGCTTTGTCCATAATGGCAAAAGAATCCTTCTCGTTCGTCTGCGGGCCAAAGTTCATCGTGCCGAGGCACAGCCGGGAGACTTTCAATCCGGTACGGCCAAGTTGAGTGTATTCCATATCTACCTCCTGAAAGATTCACCGCGAAGAAACGACAAAGTGTCCGAAGGGTAAGACCGCGAAGGTTTTTCGGGCTGCGAAGGGTTTATTCGCGACTCAAAGAATTCTTCGCACACATCGCTGCTTTGCGGTTTAATAATCAATGCCCACAGTGGGAGCAATCCCCCGCGCCGCACGAATCGCACGATGGTTCAGACATGCCAGCGACAGCTTTGCCGCCGCTCTCGGCGTAAAAGACCGAGAGTTTACGCCGGGTGTGCTTCGCACCGCAGAGCGCGCAAGGGATGGGTACATCTGCCTGGTTCATCGGACGAATGGTTTCAAACACTTTTTCGCATTCCTGGCAGACATATTCGTAAATGGGCATAATCACCTCAATGTGTAGCAAGACTTTCCAGCAGGTCGGTTCCTCTTCACTCTGCCCCTCCCGGAAATGCACCGGGACGATGTTCGGGGACCATGGGCAGGTACTTCGTGGGGGGATGGCGAGGAGTCGTTAATCCATAATTTTAACCCTTTTTACTTCCGGTTGAAATCGGCGGGAATCTCACCCCAGGCTTTGGTATCCCATTTCAAAACCGGATTGGGCGTTTTATGTGCGCCCAGCCAGTCTTCGGCGCGGTTGATGAGTGTAAACAACGGCGCATTCGTTTTGCCAGCGGCAAGTTCGGTATTGCATCGCTTCGCTTTTACCCAGGCAATGGCGGTCTCCGAATCCGAGTAGACTGCCAACGCGCTTCCCTGCTCTTCGAGCAACGCCAGGGCGTGGACAATTGCCAGAAATTCGCCAACGTTGTTGGTGCCGTTTTTGTATGGCCCTTGCCGGAAGAGCTCCTTCCCATTACGCAGGTCAACGCCGCGATATTCCAATCGTCCGGAACTACCGGAGCAGGCGGCATCCACGACAACGCTCTCGGCGACCGGCGGGTTGATGGCGAACAGCCAGTCCCCGCTGGAAACGGGTTTGCCAACATGGGCGGCATACTTCCCCTTAAAGGCCTGCTCGGCTGACGCGCGGCTGGTAAAAGACTTGTACTGAGCGCCGGTAAACCCCTGTACCTGCGCAGCGCAGGCTTCCCAACTGGAGAAAACCCCGGTTTTGCGCCCTTTCCAGACAACATAAAATTTCGGTTTTTCAGTCATCCTGTTCACTTGTCAATTATTTCTTTTGCCGTGGAATCCATCTCTGCTAATATGGATGGAATTTTGTTAACCAGGACGTTGGTTTGAAAAATAACTTTAGTGCCATCCTCCAGCACATAGCGTATCTTGCGCCAGGAGGCTAGTTGCGGCACTCCTTGAGCCAGGGACAGATCCCCGACCGCCGCGTCCCATTGCGGGGAGGCGATGCGGTATGGGTCGACGATATCCAGCACAGAATGGAGCAATGGGAAGAGCCCGGTTGATTCCACCCATTGGGCCTGGTTTTCCGGTGAGAGCAACCAGCGGGTGAACAGCCAGGCCGCCAGTTGTTTCTCCGGAGTGGATTTCAGCAGGCTGTATGATGGGCCATAGGTGACCAGCGCGCTCCCAGCAGTGCCGGGGAAGGGCACCAGTGTCCACTCATCGGCGTTTTTCAGGCGGGACATGGATTCTTTCGCCATTGGCACTTCCGCCAGGTCGCCGCTAACGAAAAGTGATAAACGCCCGGCGAACGAATCGAAGGGGGTCGGTTCGGTAGAGAGCCAGGCGCAGTGGTCATCGAACAAGCCTTTCAGGAATTGCAGGGCGGCCAGATTCGGGTCCGTGCGGAAGCCGTAGGCATTCCCGTCCACCACTCCGCCGCCGAAGGCCAGCAGCCAGGAGTAGGTGGTTTGCCAATCTGTGTCCACGATCCAGCCGCCGTAGCCATCATTCTGCGGGCTGATGTCGGTGCGAAAGAAGGCGTTGGCCGCGCAAGCTTGTTGGCGGAACTCATCTGCCGTTGCAGGGGGGTTATCGAAGCCCAGTTGGCGCGCCCAAGTCTGGTTATAAAAAAGGAAGCGCGCCGAACGCTGGGCCGGGACGCCCAATTGCTTCCCGTCCAGGGAATCCTGCGCCCAGAAGACCGGCGGAAAACCAGTGATGACGTAACTCCCCAGGCCCCAGACCGGGTCGCCGAGATAAGGGGACAGGTCCACAACCGAAGAGGAAGCTTCCCACGAAAGAGTCTGCTCCGGCAGGGCGGCCACCAGGTCGGGGGTACCGCCGGATTCGAGGGCAGCGTTGACTGCATCGAACAGGGAGGGGTAGTCGCCGTAACCGGTCTGTGTGACGACGAACCCCCACTCGTTAATGGAATTGAATTGGGCAACCTGATTGATAAAAACGTCATAGCCGCCTCTGGTGAAGGCATGCCAAACATGGAGGTTAACCCCGCGCAATGCCGCCGGGTCAACGCTGATGGGCGGAGTCTGAGACGGGGTGGGACTGATCGTCTCAATGACGGCAGGTGGGCGCAAAGTCGAGGCCGATGTTGGGTAGCCCGTTCCGCAAGCGGAAAGCATCAGCGCCGTCAGTATGACAAGCATCAGGGATCGAAGTGCATGGATTGTCATCTAGAAGGTCACATAAGGAACGGGGGTCAGGACGAGCAGGAAAACCACCAGGATTACCACCGCCAGGGTTTTGCGTCGGGTGTCGAGCTGGGTGATCTGGTCGAGCGGCTCGGCATGAGAACGGCCCAGTATGTAAATGATAAATGCCCACAGCCACCATCCGCTCCAAAAAAAACCAAGCAGGATAATGGCAACGAGGATGACCGGGAAGACTTTCCTGACGTGCTTGCCAAACAGGGAATAGAGCACGTGTCCGCCGTCCAATTGGCCAGCCGGAATGAGGTTCAGAAAGGTGACAAGCAAGCCTGCCCACCCAGCCCATGCGACCGGGTGCAGCATCACATCCCGTCCGCCAACAGGGATTGGATGACCGGTGAAAAAGTATCGGATCCAATAGAGCAGTGGTGGCACATCGTAGCTTACTGGAGAGGGCAGCAGCTCGCCATTGACGATGTACTTCAATCCCAGATAGAGCAGTGAATTTCCTTCCAGTAAGTTGTCATCCGGGCAGGAGTAGGGTTCACCGATTTTGGCGGTGGTGGGGCAGACGTCCGGGCTGTTGGCAGTCTTGGTGTAAAAAGTATTCTGTGTAGTCTCCACGGGGGAAAGCGCCAATCCCAGGATGACCACTGGAATGGCAACCACCAGTCCAGCCAGCGGACCGGCGATGCCGAGATCGAACAAGGCGCGTTTATTCTTGGGGAGTTGCTTTAATTGGATGAAAGCGCCCATCGTTCCCAACATGCTGACCGGCAGGGGAATGAAATATGGCAGCGAGACAGCCGCGCCGCGCGCCCGTCCCACGAAGTAATGCCCGAACTCATGTGCCAGCAGGATAGACAACAGGCTGACAGCGAACGGCCAGCCGACCCAAAGATGCGTGACCAGGATCCAGATCTGACCGAGGGTATCCCCTGGCAAAGGGCCGCGGTAACTGTACAGCGCTCCGGCAAACAGGACGCTCAAAAGGGTCAGAACAAACAGGAGAATGTTAACCCAGGTACGTCCCGGCCTGGGGTGGATGGTGCCGCGTATCAACAGGATGGTCTGGCGCTCGTCCTCGAGGCGGAAAAGCGGGGTGA
Organism: Anaerolineae bacterium; assembly: GCA_041489005.1. GTDB lineage: Bacteria > Chloroflexota > Anaerolineae > Anaerolineales > Villigracilaceae > UBA877. The sequence continues at coordinate 25,630 of JBGPQK010000027.1, read as the reverse complement.
TATCGTATGGAAGCAGCGCTGCAGCCAATTGGTCATAGGCTTCGACCGAGTCGCGGGTCAATTCGCCCCGGTAGCGCAGGAAATAGCCCTGCCTTGGATCGCCGAGGGTGACTTCTTCTACGCGGAAAACTCGAGAGACGATGGAGGCGATTATGTCGTTATCGGGAAGAGTCATCATTCACCTGTAAGAGGAATAGATACAAGGCGGGAGTGGATGGGGGTCGAACCCACCGCGGCCCGCAACGCGACCCGCCACCGGTGTTGAAGACCGGGAAGTCCTCCGGGACTTAACCACTCCCGGCGATAAGGATAACCGAATGGAGGATGTTTTGCAAGGATATAAAAAGTTGAGACAGCAATTGAGCTGCCGTCCCAACTTACTGCTTCTTGCATATATCATTATAAAGTTTGCTGTATCAAAAGGCTCGAAAATAACAGGTTGGTTCAGCTATCTGCGCAGTACCCTAGTTAACCCTGGATGGGTCAAGGTGCAACCAGCCTCAGTCCATGGCGCGCTTTGAGGGGCGGGGCATTTTTACGCGATCATTGCTCCTTCCAATTTCAACAACCATGCCTTTGTTTTCAATCCCTCCACCATGCCGTAGCCGTGCAACTTCCCATCCATACCGATCACGCGATGACAGGGCAGTATCAACGGCATCGGGTTGGTGGCTTCGGCGCGTCCCACCGCTCGTGCCGCACGCGGCCTGCCAATATGCCCGGCAATTTCCTTATAAGTGCGTGTCTCGCCATAAGGGATTTCGTTGGTTGCTTGAAGCACCGACTGCTGGAATTGGCGCAGCACCGTCCAGTCAATGACCAGGGTAAAAGCCTGGAGCTCACCGGAAAGATATTTCTTCAACTGCGTTGCAGCCTCGCGGATGTGTTCCGGGGCATACTCGACGGTCCGCTTGAAGCGCTTGGAGAGATAGGTTTTAAATTCGACCTGGGTCTGGCCCCATTCCACTGCCACCAGTCCGAGGTCCGAGGCAGCCAGCCAAAACCTTCCCAATGGGGTCTTACCAGTCTGACCAATATAGAGTATGTCCATTGCGCCTCCTTGCCCCTCCCCTTTTCCCAAAGGGAATCCGAATAGATCGTCTTGTTCGATTTTTAAATTTACATCTGCCAGTGCAATCAATCCCTTGCGGATGGGTTCTTCTTTTTTGTGCCGCCAATCTTGTTGATCTGCCTAAAACTTTAGTTTCATTGGCTATGAGTGGCTTGAAACACTTCGAAAACGAAAAAAAAAGATTACAAATTTGTTAAACTGGCGTAGGGGAAGCGTAGGGGAAGCGTCAAGTACATTTGGGACCAGGATGGTAAGATATTGTCGTAAGGCGATTTCTCTTCTCCTCCTTTCACGAGAGTCGGGGTCGGCGTCCCCGGCTCTCACGATTCTAACACAATGTTATAATCCCTTTTATCGGCAGACTATCGCCGGGGATTTCCCGTGATGCTTTCCCGCTTCGCATACCGCACCCGTCAGTTCTGGAATACCCTGACCGGCTCCCGCAGGCGGGTCGAGACCGAGGCGCTTCTTCCTCATCTTTCCCCTTCCCAGATTGTTCTTTTTCAACGGATGCAGCCATCTGAACAGACCCATGCTTATCAGATGTTAGTACGGCTGAATGCTTCTGGTCACACCGACCCGGACCTGCTGTCTGCTGCCCTCCTGCACGATGTTGGCAAAGCCCTGTATCCGCTTTCCTTAATCGACCGCGTGGTCATTGTGCTGGGCAAACGCTTTTTCCGGCGAAGAGCCGGACGCTGGAGCGAGGGGACACCGAACCGATTCCGCCGCCCATTCGTTGTGGCTGCGCATCACCCGGGTTGGGGTGCAGATCTGGCTGAGCAAGCGGGCGTTTCTTCCCGGACCGTGGACCTGATCCGCCGCCACCAGGATGTTCCCTCCGCTGATGACCCCTTACTGGCCGCTTTGCAATCTACGGATGATGCAAATTGATGCCCAGACAAATTGCCAGGAATGTTTACCACAAAATCACCAAGTCGCTGATTTTTTAATCATTTCGCGTTTCTTTGTCTTCGTGATTAGGTTAGAAAGAGGAAACCATGACTGTAAAAATCACCATTATCGGCCTCGGCCAAATTGGCGCTTCAATGGGACTGGCGCTGGTAAAACACAAAGACCAAGTCACCACGCTCGGTCATGATAAATCCCCAGAGACCGCCCGCAAAGCCCAGAAGCAGGGGGCGGTTGAGAGTATTTCCTTCAACCTGCCCGACTCCATTGCAGGTGCGGATATTGTTGTGCTGGCAATCCCCTTCGATGAGATTCATGAAACATTGAAGATTATTGCACAGGACATTCGCGAGGATGCCGTCGTTATGGATACCGCACCGGTCAAATCGGTGGTGGCAAAATGGGCGAAAGAACTCCTGCCGCCCAAACGTCATTACATCGGCCTGACCCCGGCGCTCAACCCGGCCTGCCTGGAGAATGCCGCGCGGGGGCTGAACACCGCTCGCGCCGATCTGTTCCAGAATGGGGTGATCGCTGTCACTGCTCTGCAAGGGACGGCTGAAGCGGCGCTCAAACTGGGGGCTGATTTTGTCACCCTCCTTGGTTCGCAGCCCTTTTTCGCGGACCTGGCTGAAGTGGATGGGGTGATGGCCACGGCCCATCTCCTGCCAGGATTATCCGCGGCTGCACTGACCGAGACTGTCACCGGTCAGCAAGGCTGGTCCGACATCCGCAAAATGGCCGGGAAGCATTATTCAGCCGCCACGCAACCGCTCGACGGGGAAGAGTCCACTGCGCTGGCCGAGGCCATCCTGCAGAACCGCGCCAATACGATCCGTGTGCTGGACGAATATATCGCCACCCTGATATCCCTGCGAAAGGATATCGCGGAGGAAAATAAACAGGAGTTGCAGGCCCGTCTCGACAGGGCCCACCGGGGACGCGCCCAGTGGCAATTGGAGCGCGCCAAAGGCGACTGGCTATCGGCCGAATTCAGCAGACAGGAAATGCCAAAAATCAGCGGCATTTGGAAACGGCAGATCGGGGGCCTGGATAAAATCTTCAAACGGCGTGACAAGAAACCGGATGCGGATTAACCGCTCTCTATGCCCTTCTATTGCTATATTCTTGAATGTTCTGACGAGACCTATTACACCGGCTGGACAACCGACCCGGAGCGCCGTCTCCGTCAGCATAACCGTGGGAACGGCGCCCGATACACGCGCAACCGGCGTCCGGTCCGATTGGTGTACGTGGAGGAGCAGCCGGACCGGAGCAGTGCGATGCGAAGAGAGATACGAATTAAGCGGATGAGTCGGTTGGTAAAAGGAAAGTTAATCAAATTAAAATAGAGGCAGCCGCCTCTATTTTAATTTGATCCATTCTCATAAACTAATTTACACCGGAAGCGCGCAATACCGATTGACAGGCGAGCGCGAAGTTCTATTTCTTCCTGGCAAACTTTGCGACCATGAGATTAATTATTCTGGAGAAAGGTGCGTGTCGCCGCAATCTTGTCTTTCGCAACATTGCCTGTTTTCTCCCAATAATCCAACAACACGGCAATCGTCAACACTGCGTGCAGACGGAATCCCGCCGCCTCAAGCGCCTCCTTCGCCCCGGATTGGCGGTCAATCAGCACCACTACGTCCCGCACCTTCAGCCCGGCTCCGGTCAATTTCTCAATGGCTTCGAATTTGCTCCCGCCCGTGGTGGCCAGGTCGTCGATCACAACGACTGTCTCCCCGGCGTGGTATTCGCCCTCGATCTCAGCTTTCGTCCCGTAATCCTTGACTTCCTTGCGCGGGTAGATCATCGGGTATCCGCTCTGCAAACTGATAGCCGTGACAATCGGGATGGCGGCGTAGGGCAGGCCAGCAATGCGCTGGAATTTGAGTTTTTTTAGAATCGGCAGGTAGGCCGCACCGACCTGTTCCAGTAGTTTGGGATAAGTGATGATCTGGCGCAGGTCGATGTAAATGGGTGATTTCAGCCCGGATTTCAGGGTGAACTCGCCAAATTTGATACAACCGGCCTCAAGAAGACCGTCGGCGAGAGTAGAGAACAGAGATGAGATAGGAGTGCCGGACAATTGTACTGTCTTGTTTGATACAGACACGGTTTTATTGCTCTCTGCTCCCTTTTCTCTACTCATCTGGTATTGAATATTTACCATTTCATCCCGCAGGTTCGCAGTGGCTTTGGCAGGGTTATCTGCCCGCGAGATACCGCGCGAGACATTGATGAGCATGCCCTTCCCGTCTGCCCGCAGACCGGACCGGAGCGCTGTTTCAAGGTCACCGCCCTGGGCGCCAACACCCGGAACGAGGAACCACAGTTCGGGCGCGGCGGTCCGGACACGGGTCAGCGCTTCGGGCTGGGTCGCTCCGACGACGAGCCCGATGTTATCTCCTGTATTCCAATTTTGGGCCAGATGGGCGATATGCTCATACAGCGGGACGACGGACAAGGGACGGCCGACGACGGTGGTCTGTGGTTCGCCCCCTTTGGGTGTGATGACGTCCGTGGTTACCATCAAATCCTGCAAATCCTCCGCTCCCGGATTGGACGTTTTGCACAGCAGGAAAACCCCCTTCTCTTTGTACACCAGGAACGGGTCGATCGAGTCCTTGCCGAGAAACGGTGAAAGTGTGATGGCATGGACGCCGAGGTGCTCGAAGGCTGATTTAGCGTAGGCTTCTGCGATGGAGGCAATGTCGCCGCGCTTGGCGTCGAGGATGACCGGGATCATCGAACCCAGCCGGTCGGACTCCTCTTGTACGGCGGCGACGACCTCCTTCAGGGCGGTCCAGCCCTCCGGTCCATAGAGTTCGAAGAAGGCCGCGTTGGGCTTGAAGGCGGCAGCGTAAGGAGCAGTTGCTTTCACGAGACGCAGGCAAAAGGTCCGCGCCGCATCAGCAGTGGGGGCGGGCAGGTCTGACGGGTACGGATCGAGCCCCACGCAGAGCAGGGAGGAGCAATCGTCGACGCGTTTTGCGAGAAAAGAAAAGAAGGTTTCCATTGAGGATTAATCGCCTATTGTATTTTGAGATGGACCGAGTTGATTCTGCAGTTCGGCAAGCGCCTGACTGGTCTGTTTGCGGGAAGTGCCTGCCGCGACAAGACACTGGTCATCCTTTTCGAGCAAGCGCCAGTAATAATCAGAAAGTGCCAGCTGCGTCTCGACCGGGAGGGGGCGTCCTTTCAATTGTTGAATCAGACCTTCGACCTTGCCAATAGTTTCGGCAGACAGATTGGCAGCGTCAGACAGAGACACTTCCAGAATAAATCGCAATGCGTGGGCGAAAGCAATGGAACCTTGAACCGATTGACCCAGCTTGAAAAGGATTTCGCCCTGCTCCTGATAGAGATCCGCCAGGATCGCCAACCGTCCGATGTCCAATTGTCCTTGCGTCGCCAGCATGTTCAGAATGCTTCCGTCATCCATCTGGTCGACAAGATTTGCAGGGAGAGTGGTTAACTGCTCAATTGCCTGCTGGATGGCCTGCCGGGCTTCCGAGTACTTACCGGCCTTCTTTAGACCAATCGCGGTCATCAGGGCCGCAAAGGCCTGATTGATGATGCGCATCAGATAATCTTCAGTAAACATGGTTAGACTTCCTCGCCAAGACGCCAAGGGTTCTTGCTTACGCTTTTCCAAGCACCATTGCAAGTAACGCCATTCTAATATATAACCCGTATTCCATCTGGCGGAAATAAGCGGCGCGCGGGTCGTCGTCGAACTCGGGAGAAATCTCGCCGACCCGCGGTAGAGGGTGCATTACAATCATGCGTTCCCTTGCGGCTTTCATCACCTTTGGGTCGATCACGTAAGCGCCCTTGACGGACTCGTAGACGGACTCGTCGGTGAAGCGCTCCTTCTGGACACGCGTGACATACAACACGTCGGTATCGGGCAGGGGCTGGTCAAGGGCTGTGTACTCAGCCTGCTCGATGCCCTTGGCTTTGAGTTCCTCGATCAGTTCGGACGGCATGCGCAGGATATCGGGGGCGACATAGTTCAACTTGACTTTATAGAGCGAGAGTAGGCGCGCCAGCGAGTGGACGGTGCGCCCGTGCTTCAAATCACCGAGCAGAGTAACGGTGAGACCATCGAGGTGGCCGATTTCTTCCTTGATGGTAAAGGCGTCGAGCAGAGCCTGGGTGGGATGCTCGCCGATGCCATCGCCAGCATTGATGACCGGCTTATGGGCCGCTTTGGCCGCCTGCGCCGCCGAACCGACCTCCGGGTGGCGGATGACGATCACATCCGCGTAGCACTCCAGCGTGCGGATGGTATCGGGCAGGCTCTCACCCTTAGAGACCGACGAGTATTTCACTTCATTAATCGGTATGACCGAACCGCCCAGTCGTTCCATGGCGGCGGTGAACGATGAAGAGGTGCGGGTGGAGGGTTCGTAGAACAGGTTGGCCAGGATCTTGCCTTTGAGCAGGTCGAAGGTGCCAATATGGTCAACCATGACGTGCATCTCGTGCGCCACGGCGAAGACGTACTCCAGGTCTTCGCGGCTGAACTGCTTGACCGAGATGATGTCCTTGCCATACCAGGGCGCGTTCTTGTGGTCGCCGAAGGGCAGGTGGGAATTATTGGGTTGGGTGGGCATGGATAAACTCCTTAGTTATTCGTTATTTGAAAATCGGGACTCGTTGACTGGCTGTGGACGAATCCCGGTTATTCACCTGGTTGGCTCTGACAATTTCCACTCGACTTTGTGACGGGTGAGGCGGATTCCATTTTATCAATTCTTTTTGTTGTGAAGGATAACTTCATCGTCCAATTTCCAACATGCATTAACTTCTTCCTCGGTCCATAATTTAAACTCATTGCCGAAAAGCCTGAGAAAGCGATCAAAGAAAGTTGCGGAATATTCTAAAACAAATCCCACCTCATAATCTTCCTTTTTTAATGCCCTAATTGATCCGGAAGACTCTTTCTTCAAAAAACGATCAGCCAATCTAGAATCAGCATGTACAAATGAATTTAATCTTGAATATGAAATGTCGTACTCCAACTCGTGGTCTACTTCTCTGGCCATTTCCCTGATATTCTTTCCTGACCAGCTCTGATATTCCCGACCAGGCTTCTCTTCAAAGTCGGGTTTAACTTCGTTGAATTTAATATTAATATCCTCAGTTCGAGATTCCCAATAATGCTTGAACCAAAGTTGAAGGAATTCTCTCCAACTCTTTCGGCCTGTATCTTTGTACTTATTAATCGCATCAAGTTCCTTTTTTCGCAAAACGTGGACATACTCGATATATTGGTGAGAAAGGTTTATCTTATCTTTGGTTATATAGTGAGCATTCACATCGATTTCAAACATTGATCTGGCTATCATGTAACCTATATTTATCGGAAACCATTCATTACCAATAGATTTAGAAAGACGCAAAAGCGTCTCCGCTGAACTTATTTCTTCAAGTAGAAAACTGATCATCACTGATGTGTATTCGAACCCCGCCAGGTGATTCCTAAATTTTTTTTGAACCCGGCGACTTAAGTTTATCAATCTTGTCAGTCTCTCACGCGCTTGTTCAACAATTAAATACAAAGGTTTCTTAGGCATGGGTTATCCTCTCATATTCTTGCCGTTCCCCGGCTCGATAAGTACCTTTCCATCCTTGAACGCTTCGTGCCCGCGAAGCACAACTCTTCTCACGCGGCCTTTCACCTTCCAGCCCTCGAACGGCGTCCAGCCACATCGGGAGTGCATTTCAGCGCCGTGAATCTCGTAAGTGGCATTCTCGTCCACTTCAACCCAGGTCTCGGGCTGCTCGGGCAGGTTGAAAATGCGGCGCGGGTTGGTAACGGATTTCTCGATGATTTGGTCAATGGTCAATAGCCGTCGGGTAGGATGCCGCCCATCCTGGACAGCGGTTAGTAACAGTGGCAGGAGTGTTTCCAGGCCCGGGAAACCGGGCGGCGGGTTATCGCTGTCTTTCTCGGCCAGAGTGTGCGGGGCATGGTCGGTGGCAAAGCAATCGATGATATCCAGATTTTGCCACAAGGCGTCTACATCTTCTTTTGTCGCCAACCGAGGGCGAACTTCACCGCGACCCCATCCCATCCCTTCCCCATGTCCGGCGGACTTGGGGGAGGGTGCCCGCGAAGTACCCGAAGGGTGTAGGGCGGGTGGGGATGAAACATCATCTTTGCTCAGGAACAAATGATGGGGACACACCTCGCACGTCACCTTTATCCCGCGTTCCTTGGCCGCTTTGATAAGCAGGACTTCTTCCTTGAGCGAGATGTGGGCAATATGCACCGGCCGGTCGTAGATGGCGGCCATCAAAATAACCGCCGCCATGCTGCGGCTCTCTGCGTGGACAACGATGGGCAGGTGCTTTGGCCATGATTTAAAGTGTTCCTGCCAGAGGGTCATCGAATCAAGCCGCAGTTCGCCGAACGTCTGGTCGAGGTACATTTTCAAGCCGGCTGCCCGTATGGGTAGTCCCTTGTGCCTGCTCCAATCGGTGTTATCCGGCCCCGCACCGAGGAACTGGGCGTAGTCACAGCGGGCTTTTGTGCGTGCGGCTTCAAGTGCCAGCTCCAGGGTGCGAGCGTCGAAGATGGGCGGCTTGGTGTTGGGCATGGCGAGGACCATCGTCACACCACCCGCCAGCGCGGCGGAGGTGCCGGTGTCCCAGTCTTCCTTATGGGTGGCGCCGGGTTCACGCAGGTGGGCGTGAGAGTCGATCAATCCAGGGAGTTTGAACATTTTTTCTCGTGGGGGCGGAACTTATCCCCGCCCAGGGTAATCATATCATCCCCAAAGGGGACAAAGGTTGACCTACAAATATAAAAAAAGAGAGCCGATAACGGCTCTCTAAAGGACAAAAGAAATGGTCAATCCGGCAGGCTCGAAAAGGAAATCTCGGAAGGGAAAGAACGTGACCATATCGGGCGGAATTATAGGCAAGGTGGGAGATTTGTCAAGGGTATTGGGTGACAAATTTGGGAAATTTTTCACCAACATGCAGCGCGATTTGATATAATCCGCGCTATAACCAAAGGAGAACAAACTATGGCATACACGCAATTCAAGGTCCCCGCGGGCGGGGAGAAAATCACGATCAAGGGTGGCAAGCTCCAGGTCCCGGACAAGCCCATCATACCATTTGTCGAGGGCGATGGGACCGGGCGAGACATCTGGCGTGCCTCCGAGCGCGTCTTCGATGCGGCTGTCCAGAAGGCTTACGGCGGCAAGCGCAAAGTCTATTGGATGGAAATCTTTGCGGGTGAGAAGGCGTTCAGGCAGTTCAAGACCTGGCTGCCCGACGAGACGGTCCAGGCATTCACCGAATTCATGGTGGGCATCAAAGGCCCGCTGACCACCCCTATCGGCGGCGGTATCCGCTCCTTAAACGTGGCCCTGCGCAAGGCGTTGGATTTGTACGTCTGCCAGCGGCCGGTGCGTTATTTCAAGGGTGTGCCTTCGCCGGTGAAGCATCCCGAATACGTGGACATGGTCATCTTCCGCGAAAATACCGAGGATATTTATACCGGCATCGAGTTCCAACTTGGCACGGAAGATAACAAGAAGTTCAAAGAATTGTTCAAGGAAGCCTTCCCGAAGGAATATGCCAAGATGCGCTTCCCCGATACGGCGGGCATTGGCATCAAGCCGGTCTCGTCCGAAGGCACCGAGCGGCTGGTGAGCGCGGCCATCCAATGGGCGCTGACGAACAAACGCAAGATTATGAACCTGGTGCACAAAGGCAATATCATGAAGTTCACCGAAGGCGCGTTCAAGGATTGGGGCTACGGTGTTGCCAAGCGCAAGTTCCGCAATGAGATTGTCACCGAGCGCGAGACCTGGATCCTGGGCAACAAGGAAAAAACACCCGGCTTGAGCGTGGAAGAAAACGCCAAGGCGATTGATCCGGGCTACGAGATGATGGCCCCCGACAAGCAGGTCGAAATTCGCGCCGAGGTGGAAGAAGCTCTGAAACTATGGCCGACGCACGGCGAGGGCAAGTGGAAGTCGAAACTACTCATCAAGGATACGATTGCCGACATAGTCTTCCAGCAGACCATCACACGTGCCCGCGAATTCGATGTACTGGCGACTCCCAACCTGAATGGTGATTATCTTTCCGATGCACTGGCAGCGCAGGTGGGCGGGATGGGCATCGCGCCCGGAGCAAACATCAACTACCTGACGGGTCACGCCATCTTTGAAGCGACCCACGGCACCGCACCAAAATACGCCGACATGGACAAGGTCAACCCCGGTTCGGTCATTCTCTCGGGCGAGATGATGTTCCGCTACCTGGGCTGGACGGAAGTGGCTGACCTGATCGTCAAGGGTATGGAAGGCGCGGTCGCAGCCAAGACGGTCACTTACGACTTCGCCCGCCTGATGGATGGCGCGAAGGAGATCAAGTGCTCGGAGTTTGGCGACGCGATCATCAAGCACATGGGTTAATTCCAACCCGTCCGAAATTAAGCGCAAATTCAGATATAAGAAGAAGGCCGCTGAAGCGGCCTTCTTCTTATTCTTTGAACTTTCCATCCTATTTATTCAGGCTCATAACGTAGGCAATCACATCTGCGATTTGTTGCTGGGTCAGGACACCTTGCTCACCAAAGGATGGCATTTTTAATTTAGGGCTGTCACCCTCAGGCGTAGAGCCATTCTGAATAAACAAGTCCAGATTGGTGGCAAAGATTTTAGGATCTTGGTTTTTGATCTGCGGATCAATCGGACTCAAGGATGGGACAATCCCATCCGTAGAACCGGGATTCTCAACTCCCAGTGCGCCGGCTTCACCATGGCATTTGACACATTGATCTTTGAAAATCTGCACACCTGCAGCCGGATCACCCGTGAGAGTGATTGCCAACCCGGGCAGCGGAACCACCGTCAATTTGGAAGCTTCATCTGCCGTCTGTGGCATGCCAGCCATCACCCAGCGGGTCAACATTTCCACATATTGCGGTTCAAGCAGTTTCGTGGGCGGCATCTGGCGGATGACTTTATCAGTGGCCGGGTCCTTGCCCTCCTGCCCGTTGATTAGTTTCAGCAACAGGCTTTCGGGGTCGCCGGCAGTAATCAGCGGGGCATTGTCGCCGGTGGTCAACATTTCATCGTAGGAGGTCATCAGGTAGTTGTTGTTCTGCTTCCCAGCCCGGTGGCACGAAACGCAGTAACGCTTGACCAACGGCTGGATATGGACATCCCAGGAAGGCACCTCGCCAGGATTTAGCGCCGGGATGGAACTGATCGCTCCGGCAGGCATCTCAGCGCGGTCATCCCAGGTATAGCGCATGAAGGCTACAACGGAATCGATTTCTGTCGGTGAGAGCGCACCGCCATAGGGCTTGCCAAAGGGTTGCATGCCCAGGTTTGGCTGCCCGTAAGCGATAATATCGTAGAACGTCTCATCCGAGCGGGTGTACATCTCGTCCTGGCTGTGGATGGTTTTCATGAGGAATCCTTCCAACCCTTCCACACCCTGAATAGTGCCGCCTTCACCGTCTGCACCGTGGCATTCAACGCAGTTAATAGAATACAGATCCTGACCGAGGATGATCTGTTCGGAGAGCGTATTCGCCAGCTGGATCTCAGCGCCGGGTGCAGCCTTCGGAGCCATGGCAACCACTATACCGGCCACAACGACCATCGACACTGACCCAATTGCAGCCGTCCATTTTTGCAGGCGGCTCGCAAAAGGCCCGGTTTTCTTCGGCAGGAATGCCGACCCAATCAGAATTATGTAGGCCACAATCGGGATGACCAGACCGGTCAGGAACTGAAGTAGTGTCATCGTGGACATGCCGGTGTCGCCAGAGATTGCGGGGACACCGGAGATGGTGGTTAAGACAACCATACTTACAACGAAGACACCCATGATGCCCAGCGCCATGGTGCGCCTGGAATAGTGACGGTAAGGATTTTTGTCTATCAACGGCAGGACGAACAAGAGCAGAATGACAAGGCCAGGGATGACTGCCGTGGCAATCCACTCAATTTTTCCCAGCAAGGGGATTTGTCCATAAACGGCAAGGAATTTGAACAGGAACAGGAAATACCACTCCGGTTTTGGAACATAGGCGGAATCGCTGGGGTCTGCTTTCGGTTCACCCGGCACGCCAATGAAGGTGGCCAGCATGATCAGGACGATAAAAATTGCCAGTGAAACCAGCAAATCCTTGAAAATGCTGTCCGGCCAGAAGCGCTCGCCTTTTTGCAGGGCGATTTTGTATTTTTCGTGGACGTTCTTTTTTTGTTCTTCTTTCATGTCCGCGCTCCTTTAGTCGTCTTTGCCCGGGAATTCTGATTCGCCGTGCTTGATGATGAGGAACAGGTGGACGCCAATCAGCCCGGCCAGTACGGCAGGGAGCATCCAGATGTGGGCTGCGAAGAACCGGCTCAAGGTCAGCGCGCTCAGGTCGGTACCACCGCGTAGAACCTTCAAAATGAAGGAGCCTACCCAGGGTACACTCCCAGCAATGGACGTAGCGACCGTCGTGGCCCAGTAGGCTTTCTGATTCCAGGGCAGCAGGTATCCGGTAAAACCCATCCCCAGCGTGCACACCAACAGACCCACGCCAATCAGCCAGGTCAACTCGCGCGGATATTTATAAGAGGCGGTTGCGAAGACCCGCAGCATGTGGATGAAAACAACCAGCACCATCACCGATGAACCCCAGTGGTGGATGCCACGGATCAGCCAGCCAAAAGCGACTCCATTCATGATGTACTGGATGCTGTCGTAGGCATGGTCAGGGGAGGGCGTATAATACACGCTTAAGAAAATACCTGTGGCACCCTGGAGCAGGAACAGGAAAAGGCTGGCCGAGCCAAGCGTGTTCCACCAGTTGCCCCTTGGTTCGGGGCGGTCGAGGGTGGCTTTATACAGTTCGTTCAGAGCAAGACGTTCATCCAACCAGGCAAAAAGCTTTTTCCACATAATCGTTACCCTCCCAGGAAATGTAAGAGCAGCGTGCCGTCCTCGACCTTGAGCTGGTCGCCAGAAAAACGATCCAGCGGACGGGGAGGTGGGCCGCCCAATACCTCGCCGTTTATCCCAAACTGGGCATCGTGGCAGGGACAGATATATTCCTGTTTGTCCGCATTCCAGTTGACGTGGCAGCCCAGGTGCGTGCATCTATTGGAAAGAACCAGCGTTTCTGTATCCGACGTGCGCAACACAAAAACACCGTAACTGTTGACGGTTTTCTCCCAGCCATTGGCTTTGCTGCGTGTGAAAGTAGCCAGAGTCGGTTTTCCGACCTCGAAATTCTCGAGTTTCCCCAATGGCATCCAAGCGTCTGTCTTGGATGCCTTGAGCGCTGGATCAATCAGATAGCCGATGGTCGGCAGGCCAATTGCCGCACCGATAACCGTACCCACGGCCGCTGTAGTGATTTTAATGAAATCGCGGCGGCTGATGTGACGAGAACCTGCCATACGAACCTCCTGATATTGGATGACTGGTCAAAAAGACAGCTACAAATCCACATGATATGATTATAAGGACGATTCGTCCATCCCCAAGAGGATGTCTGGAATGAATAATCCATGAGTATTGTCACTTTTAACTAAAGAAACGAGGATGGGATAATAGACTATGTTAAAATCCATATGTCGCTGCGAGGAGCCGCATAGCGGCGCCGACGGCGTACCCCCCGAAGGTCCCCGAACTTCGTCCCGGTGCATTTCCGGGAGGGGGAAGGGCAAGAAATCTCTTTACTTGAAGGGAGATTGATTTGCCCATCCCGGTAGTCGTAGCCCGTGAAGACACATAGTTATTAAGGAGGCGTAGATGGGTCTTAAAAGGAATGTTGGCCTCATGGAAGGCCTGCGCTATCAGGGGAAAGGCCCGATGTTGACTTATGTCCTGCACAGGATCGGTGGACTGGGTATCGTCATCTTCGTCGCCCTGCACATTCTGGCATCCTTCCTTGCCAACCAAGCCTGGGGGGCGAGCGCTGGGCTCTTCATCAACTCGATCTACGAGCACTGGCTCTTCCAGATATTCATCTTCTTTTGTGCGCTGTTCCATACCATCAACGGCCTGCGGATTGTCATCCTGGACCTCTGGCCAAAGTTGATCGAATACCAGCGCGAAGCGATCTGGATTGAATGGTTTGTTTTCCTACCCATTTACGGAATCGCACTTTTCATCATTATCCGTGGTGGATTGGGAGGCTAATAGATGAAAACGAAACCGAGAATTGCTCCCCAACGCGGCTTCCATTTTGACTATCTGATGTGGCTCTTTACCCGCCTCACTGCCTTGGCAATGTACCTGATTGCCATTGTAGGAATCGTTGCCGCTTTGCTGATGAGCGCCCGTCAGAACATGACTGTGGCTGACCTGATGCGCTGGGCGTTCATGCCGAATCCAAACCACGTCGCCAACACCAATATTCCAGATGTTGAAGTCTGGAAAGGTATCTTCTGGCAAGTGATGGGCATCTTGATGCTCTTTTTTGCCGGGGCACATGGATTGCACGGCCTGGCCAATGTACTGGAAGATTACATCTCCCGCACCTGGGTACGCAATATCCTGCGCGGCTTGGTTCTCCTGGTTTGGGTGCTCATGAGCGCCGTCGGCATCTACGTCATTTTGACATCATAGGAGCATCAGCATGAAAACCCATCAATTTGAAGTGATCGTCGTTGGCGCAGGCGGAGCAGGTTTGATGGCTGGTCTGTATGCTTCCAGGACAGCCAAGACAGCCATCATCACCAAACTGTACCCCACCCGTTCGCACACCGGGACCGCACAGGGCGGTATCGGCGCGGCGCTCGGCAGTGAAGAAGAAGACCATGCCGAATGGCACACCTACGATACAGTTAAAGGCTCTGACTACCTGGGGGACCAGGATGCCATTGAATTCATGTGTGACGAAGCCGTGCAGGCAGTTTACGAACTGGAACACATGGGTCTGCCATTTGACCGGACACCGGAAGGCAAAATCTCCCAGCGTCCATTTGGCGGACACACCAATAACGTGACCGGCAAACCGGTCCGGCGCGCCTGCCATGCCGCCGATCGCACCGGTCACATGATTTTGCAGACCCTGTACCAGCAGTGCATGAAAAACAAGGTCAACTTCTTCGACGAATTTCAAGTGGTGGACCTGCTGATGGTCAATGGCGCTGCTGCTGGTGTGGTCGCCATCGAACTTGCCACCGGCGAACTGCACGTTTTCCACGCCAAGGCAGTCATCTTTGCCACCGGCGGACACGGGCGCATTTGGGAAATTACATCCAACGCTTACGCCTTCACGGGCGACGGTCCCGCCGTCATTATGCGGCGCGGCCTGCCGCTCGAAGACCTGGAGTTCTTCCAGTTCCACCCCACCGGCATCTACAAACTCGGCATCCTCATCACCGAAGGGGTGCGCGGCGAGGGCGGCATCCTGATCAACGGCAAGGGCGAGCGCTTCATGGAGAAATACGCACCCAGGGTCAAAGACCTGGCCTCGCGTGACGTGGTCAGCCGCGCCATTTATATGGAAATCCGTGACGGCAATGGCGCCAATGGCCAGAACTATGTTTACTTGGATGTGCGGCCCGAAAGCGTCAACAAATACGCCGCATTGGACGGACGCAAGAATAAGGATGGTTCGCCTTACACTGTTACTGGCGAGGAAATCCTGGCAAAATTACCCGACATCGTGGATTTCTGCCGCGTCTATCTGGGTGTGGACCCAATCACCCAAATGATGCCCATTCAGCCGACCGCACATTATGCCATGGGCGGCATTCCGACCAACAAATATGGTGAAACCCTCCTGGATGAGAAGAACACCACCGTTCCGGGCTTGTATGCCGCAGGGGAGTGCGCCTGCGTCTCGGTCCATGGGGCGAACCGGCTCGGCACCAACTCATTGCTCGACTTGGTGGTGTTCGGCAAGCATGCCGGCTTGCGCGCTGCCGAGTTTGCCAAAGGCGCTTCTTTTCAGCCCCTGCCCGCCGATCCGACCGAATTCGCCAGTTCCCAGTTTGAGCGCATCCGTAACGCCGACGGCAAGGAAAACGCTTTCGACATCGCCACCACAATGAAGAAAGTGATGTTCGACGAGATGGGCATCTTCCGTTCCGGAAAGGGCATGGAAAATGCCCTGAAGGTGGTGCACGAGCTCAAAGAGCGCTACAAGCACGTCACCGTGACCGATACCGGAAAAATCTTCAACATGGAGCTGATAAACATCTGGGAACTGGGCAACCTGCTCGACCTGGCCGAAGTGACCACCGTCTCGGCCATCGCCCGAACCGAGAGCCGGGGCGGCCATTCCCGTGAGGACTATCCTGACCGCGATGACAAGAATTGGCTCAAGCACACCCTGGCCTGGGTAGGCGAGAACGGCAAGGTTGACCTGAAATACAAGCCGGTCGTAATCACCAAATATGAGCCGAAGGTACGGACTTACTAGGAGGCTGATATGGAAGTAACCATCAAAGTCTTCCGCTACAACCCTGAAAAGGATAAGAAACCCTCCTATAAGACCTACAAAATGGAGGCTATTGAGACCGACCGTGTACTGGACCTGCTCGAAAAAGTGAAAGGCTACCAGGACGGGACGTTGTCCTTCCGCCGCTCGTGTGCACACGGCATCTGCGGTTCCGATGCCATGCGCATTAACGGGTTCAACCGTCTGGCATGTAAAACCCTCGTCCGCGACACCGGTACAAAAATAACTGTTCAACCCCTGCTCGGCATGCGTGTCATCAAGGATCTGATCGTGGATATGGAACCGTTCTTTGAGCACTACCGTTCCGTCAAGCCCTGGCTCATCAACGATGATCCCGAACCGGAAAAGGAACGCTTCCAAAGTGCCGAGCAGCGCATCCTCTTCGATGACACCACCAAGTGCATTTTATGTGCCTGCTGCACCACCTCCTGCCCATCCTTCTGGGCCAATGAGAAATACGCCGGCCCGGCAGCCATCGTGGCGGCTCATCGTTTTATCTTTGACAGCCGCGACAAGGCTGCCTCTGAGCGCCTCAATATCTTGAACGAAGTGTGGGGCGTTTACCGCTGCCATACCGTCTTCAACTGCACCCTGGCCTGCCCGCGCGAGATCCAGATCACCAAAGCCATCGGCGAGGTCAAAATGGCGCTGACGACAGGAAAACTCGAATAATCTAAAGACAAGAGCTCCGGTTTCTCCAGGAAACCGGAGCTCTTTTCATTTCCCACTTACACAAATTCTCCACACTCTCGATTAGGTTACCATCAAAAAGGCTGCCCGCTTGTCAAATACCCCTGCTCACTTATCCCTACATGAATGTGCTGGTCAATATCGTTTGACTGAACATCATGGAACCGGGCAACCAGACCGGTACCATCGCGAGGTGGTATGTGCAGAAGGTAGAACAGGCGGTTATACTTGTTGACACGGAGGGTTTCTATGTCGAAAGTAAATATCATTCTCAGGCACTGGCTGCCGCTTGCGGTAGTGACCACCCTGCTGTGCGGACTGGTCTATCTGGTGGTCCAGCAGTCACTACGCCAGGGCGCGAATGACCCGCAGATCCAGATGGCCGAAGATGCTGCCGCGGCCCTGGCTGCGGGCGGAACGCCTGAGTCCATGGTACCGGCCGGCCAAGTGGAAATATCCACCAGCCTGGCGCCGTTCATGGTCATCTACAGTGATACGGGCGAGCCGCTGGCCTCGTCCGGCCTCTTGCATGGAACAATTCCCCTCCTGCCATCAGGCGTTTTCGACTATACCCGTCAAAACGGTGAAGACCGGGTATCCTGGCAACCCGAGTCCGGTGTTCGAATTGCTGCGGTGGTGGTCGCTTACGGCGGGGCGCAGCCGGGATTTGTCCTGGCGGGGCGCTCGCTGCGCGAGGTTGAGAAACGCGAGAGCCAGGTGGAGCAGATCACCGGGATCGTCTGGCTGGTTGCGCTCGCGGGTTCTCTGGTTGTCGTCGCAGGCTGCGAGCTGATCTTGGGTGAAAAGGTGCCCGCCTTCAAACCTGACGCGTAAATGTGCCCGGCTGGGAACATCCGCTGCTAGAAAATGTCAAGAATGGGGAATTGGAACGATAAATCCAGAGAACGCTGGATTGAACCTTGGTTTCTAGAACAACCCGCGCACCATCAATAACAATCCAAAGATTATAAACGGAATACCGACAATAGCCCCGACGACCGTAACGGTCAGCACCACGCCAACGATGAGAAACACCAGGCCGAGGATAACTGCCACCAGCCGCCCGGTCCCGGCAACGATCCCAACGACCAGTTTCCAGATTGCCCAGAACGGCCAAAGAATCCAGGGGACTTTATTCTTGCGTTCGTGTTCTTTTGTCATTGTTGCCTCCGATATACACTTACGGTTTCCCGCAGAAAAGGTTGTAATCTGCGAAGAACCATCTACAGTTTTTTACATAAACACATGAACTTTGAACAATCAAAAAAACAGGGACATTCAATATCAAATCTACTACTTCTTGCATAAACCCATGAACTCTTGGGTATCGAAAGGCTCGGAAAAAACAGGATTTTGGTTCGAATATTTACGCAGCACCCTGGATTTGGTTGACAGCACCCACGAAAATTTCCACCATCCGCTCCAAATTAATTTCTTCTGACACAATGCGATAGGATTCCGCCCCCATTGCCCGCAGGCGAGAGACATCAGACAGTGCCTCATACAATACGTCAGCGAGCATCTCCGGACCCGATAACTGCCAGCCGTTCGAGGGACGGACGAGATCGTCGTTCGTCCCGTCCCCCTGGCCCATGATGATCGGCAGGCCGTAGGACATGGCCTCCTGCACCGCCAGCCCGCCGGTTCCGGGCAGGACGAACAAATCAGCTGCAGAAAAATAAGGGGTCAATTCCGGTCCGCGTTTGTCGCCGGGGAATTCAGCGGAAGGGTAGATCGTTTTTGCCAACCCTTCCAGCGCAAGGCGTTCGGGCCCGTCGCCGACGATGACCAGGCGCGGCCGGATGTCTTCTCTCAAGGTCGCGCAGGCTTGCAGGAGGTCGTCGATCCGCTTGCGAGCTTGGAGCCGTCCAACGAAAAGTACGGTTGGCTGCCCGTTAAAAGTGGGAGAACTTTTGGGTAAAGGAGATGCAGGGCGTGGCGAAGCTGCATTGGGGGCCACAAAAATCTTGTCGGCAGGGAAACCGAGAGCGGCGTACTCGTCTGCTCCGCGGTGGCTGTAGGTGAGCAGGGCGTCGAACTGATGCAGGAAGGATAACCTGCGTGTAGTTCTCAGGCTGGAGAAAAGCCCCGTGAGCAGCGGCGCGCCCAGCCCCCAGCCGAGCACCGGGCGTCCACGCTGTTTCATCCAACGAACACCGGCGGGCGTCGACAGGTAACGCTGGTTGGTTTCCAAAATGAGGACATCGGGATCCCAGGCTGCCAGCCAGTTGAGCAGGCCGCGCTGAAAGCAAAGATAAAAAGGACCGCGCAGTAGATTGAGGTTGCGCGCCGAGGTGAGACGGGCAACGTTCAATGCCTTGGGGGTGGGAATTGATTCTTCGGGGAGCGGCAGACCAGCAAAGACGGAGAGGCCCCCATTACAGACCTGTGCCAGTAAGTCGAAGAAGGCGGCGCGGTAGGGAGTCAGGGCGCGCTGCTGGACTCCCAACCGACCAGGAAAGCAAGTTATCACGCGACCCATCTCCAATCCAGGAATCCTAAAAGCAAGAATGTTTGCAGGCCGAATGATACCACCCACAAGGACAGACGCAGAGGCCGGCTGCGGATTTTTGCCAGTACCAGGAAGACCGGGAAGAGTGCCAGCAGGTAACGGTTGAAGCTGTCCAGCAGGTGGGGCGGGGAACCGCGCATGAAGAAGACAGCCAGGCTAAGCCAGGCATATAGAGAGAGAGCCGGGTCGAGACGGCGCAGGCCGAGGACGAGCAAGACGAGCACACCGGCCAGGACAGCCAGGTCGATAAAGTCGATGAAAAAGAGCCGGTGGGTGAACAGGCGCTCGAGGAATAGCCAGACGCCGGTCCAGGGGGCGACGGTATGAATGCCCCAGTGCTCGGCCAGCGTGGCGGGCACGGACCCCAGGCCAACCGCGCGCAGGGAAAGGGTCCAGCCTACGAAAGCTAGCGCAGGGAGCAGGGTGGCCAGCCAGGATGGTGCACGCAGGGCGGTCAGGGACCTGCGCCAGGTGGCGGGTTGGAACAGGTTGAAACCAGCGATCTCCTTAAGCCACAGCAACGCCAGGACAGGCGTAAGCAGGGCTCCCTGCAGGCGGGTGAGCGCGGCGAGTCCGCCCAGCAGACCGGCCAGGAGCCACTTCCCCCGCCGGGCAACCAGCCATGCGCCAAGGGCGAACGCCAGGAAAAGCGAGTCGGTGTAGGCGGCGAAGAGGAAGAAGGCCGAGGGGAAGAAGCCAAGGAAGAGGACCGCGAATGCGGGCTGCCCGCCGGTCAGCCCTTCGGCTCGGGCGACCTCGTAGAGAAGGATGAAGACAGCCAGCGCGGCCAGGTTGGAAATGAGTAGAGCCGAAACTAGATAATTTCCGGTCAATAATGCCAACAAACGCGTTAGATATGGGAAAAGAGGACTATATGTAGAGGTTCCATCGGATGCGTTGTAGCCAAAACCGGCTATTTTAAGATACCAGCCTGTATCCCAGCGTTCCCAGACGTTGACGAAAAGGTGCGAGAAGCGATCCGGGTGGAGCAGAGAATCGGCCGCGGCAAAGATCGGGCCGGAGGAGAGCGGCTCGGGGTCCGGGCCGGAGGCGATCACGTAACCCAGAGCCGAAGCCACCAGGCGCAGGGTCAGGAAGAGAGCCAGGGGGAGAGCCCACTCACGCTTCCAACCCCATCCGGACTTAACCGCGAAGAGACGATGGGTGCGAAGATTCAACAACCTTTTCCTCGCGTTCTTACCCTGCGAATACGACGTTGCCTCTTCGCGATGAGTCCCCGGGTTGGTGTTCATGGCTGGCAGGGACCTCGCCGATAGATCACGGCGCTATCATCACGGTACAGCTCGCACCAGCCAGAGGAACCCGCCAGGGCGTCCAGCAGGTCGGGCTGGTTCATGGTTGAAACCATCAGCAGGTTCGCGCCGGTTTC
The DNA here is from genome assembly GCA_041489005.1 of Anaerolineae bacterium. GTDB lineage: Bacteria > Chloroflexota > Anaerolineae > Anaerolineales > Villigracilaceae > UBA877. The sequence continues at coordinate 4,599 of JBGPQK010000027.1, read as the reverse complement.
ATCCAGCAGGGACTGCCAGTTATAACTGGCGTTAGTGATGTCTTTGTAGGACTGCCACTGTTCAACCGAGAAGGGGACGAAGCGCGAGTCTATCCAGGGCGGACGGGTGGGCAGGGCAAATTCGATGTAACTGGCAAAGCCGATCTCAGCCCACAGTGGACCGGGCAGCTCGGGGCGGGAAGCCAGCCATTCAGTGGCGGCGATGGGGGTGTTCTCGGTGGTAGAGGGAGCCGCCGGCCACCAGGCGTCGCGCACTCCTGGTAGCAGAGCCAAAGGCAGCAGGATAAAGGCCAGGCTGAGGGTCAGGTTGAGCGCCGGGGAGCCGGGTTTCGGATCTCCCAGGACTTTTTTCTCCCAATCTGCCAGCATCACGGAGGTGAGCACCGTCAGGATAAAAACGAACCAGATGACGTAGCGTTCGCCCCATAGGGCCAGGAGGCCGAAGCCCAGGAACCAGATCCATTCTAGACGATTGAGTTTCCGGGGAGAGAGGACGGCGAGCAGAGGGAAAGCCAGCAACCAGAGAAAGAAAATGTTCATCTGCCAGCCACTGTTGACCGGCGGATGCCATTCGGAGGAGAACTGCTGAGATGGGAGGGTCAGCAAGTCGTAGACGTAGGTCCATGCGCCAGGGCCGCGTGGGTTAACGAGGGTGGCAAGCAGGATACCGGCGAAGGCCAGGGCCAAGAAGCGTTTGTCGCCTCGACCGAAGGCCAGTGCCGCGCCGGCCAGCAGAATAAGCATGATGAACGAGCCGTGCAGGTTGACCCACAATAAACTGATGAGCGGCAGCCACCAGACAGCTTTTTTATCCCCGTTCTGCCAGCGGTATAAAAGGTAGAGCGCCAGCGCAAACAGCGGGTAGGCAAATAACTGCGGCCGTATGGACCAGTTATTGCTGGAGGCCAATACGGCCAACAGGAGCACCAGCGCGGAGTCGATGCGACCCGCACCCAGTCGTCGTGACGTCAGCCAGACGAGGGAATAAGCCAGGGCGACCAGAAAGCCGCGTACCAACACGGTCAGGGAAAGACCATCCAGTTTGTATATCAGCCAGAAAAGCACTGCCGCCCCCCATGAAAAGTTGACCACCGGATTTCCCGCCGTGGTGTAACTCAACGTGTCCACCCGCGGCAACGTGCCTGCCGTCAATGTGTCGCGCCCGATGCGCAGGTACCACCAGTAGTCTTGCGGGGTAACCGGCAGGAGAAAAGCGATTGCCAGGGTCACGCACAAAGCCAATCCCAGCCAGAGAAGAGGAGCGGTATCGGAACGAGGTTTCATACTATTCTCTCAAAGGCTAACTTAATCCTTACCATCCCCGCGCAGCAGCCGCATACCGTCCCGGTGTTCTTCCGGGAGAGGGGTGGGAAAGGGGTATTTCAAAGGGAGAGGAGACGGTTTTGCCACGATATACGCCTTCCAGCCCATTGCCTCCAGCGAAGGGACGACCGGGCAACCCGGGAGCATCCAGCAAATTTCGTAACCGGCGGCGGTCAGCGTCTCCCAGGCAACCCGGCTGGATTCCGGTCCGTGCAGTTCCATCAGCATCAGCGGGCGCGCCTCGGTCAATACCCTGCGCATCCCCGCCAGAGCCATCACCTCGCCGCCCTCAATGTCCATCTTGACCACTTGCGGCGGTGGGTTTCCCTGGGCATAAACGAACTCGTCCAGAGAGATCCCGGGAACGGTCACTTCTGACTGGTACTTATCTTCCCGGCCGGCAGACCCGGCAGCTTTGCCCATCCCGGCGGAAGCGTGTACCAGAAAACGCACCGGACCGGGGGCTTGTGTGACCGCACTTGCAATAACCGTTACCTGCGAGTCCATCCCGTTAAGGACCAGGTTGCGCCGCAGTTGTTCGCTGTTGGACGGGAGCGCCTCGAAGGCATAAATTTTACCCGTCTTCCCGGTGGCTTTTGCCAACAAGAGCGAAACGTAGCCAATGTTCGCACCCACGTCGAAGATGACCGCGCCGGCAGGAATAAGCTCGCGCAGAGCAGATTGCAGTTCCGGCTCGTACGTGCCGAGCCAGTAATCCTTATCAACCTGCATATCCAGCAGGATGGTGAATCCGGCCAGATCTCCTGCGGCGACCTTAACTTCGACCAACCCGGTGGGAGCGGCGCGGTTCAGCCCGCGGCGGATGAGGCTCGCCAGCGGTTTGATCTTGTAGATGGCTTGCTTAGAAGTATTCGGCAGGATTTTGGCGGCGAAGGCTGCGATGGATAGAAATAATTTTTTCATAAGGACAGCTGTCCGCTTCTAGCTGAGAAGGATTTGAAGATATTTTTCCACCATCGAATCCAACCCGAAGGCTTCCATGGCGCGCTGGCGGGCAGCCGCCCGGAAGTGCGCATTGTCTTGCAGGATTTCCGCAGCAGCCCCAGCCAGGGCGGGGAGGTCGGGTGGGTCGAGTTTCCACGGGTCGCCGCCGTAAGAGACGAGGCGACCGGCATCGCCAGTGACCAATTCGGGCAGAGCCCCGGTGGCAAAACCCGATACCGGCAGACCGCAGGCCAGGGCTTCGATAACCGAATTCGGGCAGGCGGCATTGATGTCTGCCGAAAAGAGCAGGTGCGCCGAGCGGTCGAATTCCGGGATCGTGTGAGGCGGTACCAAGCCGGCCCAGAGGATGGGCACCCGGCTCTTTTTTTGGTAGTCGGTTTGCAGGGACGGGGAGAGGCGGCCAACGACCATCATTTCGAGCGGGATACTTTCAGCCAAGCGTTCGGCCAGACCAAGGGCGGTTGCCAGACCGGTTTCGTAACCACCTTGCAGACTGCCTTCCACCAGCAGCAAGCGGAAGGTTTCAGTCGGACGGTGGTGGGGACCGTCGGGCGTGTAGGCTGAGAGGTCCACCCCGTTATGAATGACAACCGACGGGACGTGCTCCGGGCCGAACTGCCGACCCCACCAGTCGCGCACAAACCCAGACTGGTAGACTATATGCGTCACCACCCGGGAGCGGAGCAGGGCGAGCAGGCGGTTGCCGTACTCGGCGCGCAGGAAGTGGCGCGGACCTGTGCGCAGGCGACGGTGCAGCCAGTTGATGCCGTCCAGGCGCTGGACGATGCGGACGCCGCGGCGCCGGGCGTACAGCAGGCTGGCAATGTTGCGTGCCCCGCCGATGATGAGAATTGCGTTACAGGATCTATCCGTGAGGTCGTCGCTGACCTGGATCCCGCGAGCTTTCAAACCGGCGATCAGTCTGGCCTGGAAAGAGACCATGCCTCCAACGCCGTGAACTTTGGGGATGATGCAGATGCGCATTATTCCCGCTTCCCCACGCAGCGTGCCGGAATCCCAGCCCAGATTTCATTTTCACCGGTGGATTCGAGTAACACGGCATTGGCTGCTACAATGGTCCCCCGCCCAATGCGCAAGATCCCTTCTTTGCAGAGCACCTTGGCCCCCGAAGAAAGAATTACGTCATCCTCAATTTCAATGCCTTTAAATGCAGATTGTTCGATGGTATGGTGCACGTCGGCGCGGCCGAGGGTTACGCCGGGAAAGACCCGGACACGGTCGTGGATAATTGTTTGTGGGTGGATCACAACGCCAAATCCGCCGTGCAACAGTAGGAAATCCCTGCCGATCATTACCGGGCGAGGGATCTCCGCGCCGAGAAGCTTCAGAAGGTAGTAAGCAAGCTTCCCAAATACCGGGGAACGCCGGGCATAGACAAGAGAAGTATAAAAATCATGCCTCATGGTGAAGATTATACCGCAGGGGTGCATGATATAATTTTCGGACAGGAGTTGTCACATATGTTCAACTTTAAAGGTTCCGACCGCCGCAAGGAAGAAGATCGCATCCGTAACGAAAACCGCCTGCCGCCCGGTCAGGCGCTGACGGTGAAGTTCCCGGTGCTGCACTACGGGCCGGTGCCCACCTTTACCCCGGCTACGTGGGATTTCCGCGTTTGGGGCGAAGTGGAAGAAGAAAAAGCCTGGAGGTGGGACGAGTTCAACCAACTGCCGCGCACACAGATCACGATGGACATCCACTGCGTGACGCGATGGAGCAAGGCCGACACCCTTTGGGAGGGCGTTCGGGTGCGGAAATTGGTGGAGCAGGGGCTGATCAAACTCAAGCCCGCGGCGCAGTTCGTGATGCAGCATGCCGAATATGGGTTTACGGTCAACCTACCCCTGGAAGTGGTTCTGCAGGAAAATTTCCTGCTGGCGACCCATTTCAACGGTGAGCCGATCACACCCGAACACGGTTATCCCCTGCGCGGCGTTGTCGGCGCCATCCCCGGACGCAACGACCTGGCGAGTCCCTACCTGTGGAAGGGGGCCAAGTGGCTGCGCGGGCTGGAGTTCATGCCGCGCGATCGCCTGGGTTTTTGGGAAAAAGCCGGCTACAGCAACAGCGCGGATGTGTGGAAGGAAGAGCGTTTCGCTTAATAAACTTGGGGCGGGTCTCAAACCCACCCCAAACATTCTTCTTTATGGCCGCGTTCCCAATACGACCGGAACATCCAGTTGCTGGTCGCCGCGCAGGATGGTCAGCGTAACGGTATCCCCGGGGGACTTGTGCAGGAGGAGGTAACGGATCATATCGTCGAAGGTAACGACCGGATGGCTGTCAATG
>JBGPQK010000026.1:0-37510 GCA_041489005.1 Anaerolineae bacterium | reverse complement strand
TTTTCATCAGGTATCAGAACGTAACCGCACTTGGGACAGGTTTTCGGTTGCGTCTTGCCGAGCGGTGCTCCGCAGGCTGCACAGGTCGAAGCACCGACCGGGTTGGCCGCTCCGCAGAATTCGCAAGTGACACTGCTGAGACGTTCGGAGAGTTCCTGGCTTGCTCCTGATGCACGGGCAACAGAGGCGACAATCTGCCAGATTTTTTCAATCAATTGCAGGCTGCTTACATCTTGTGCAATGTCATCCAGGCGGCCTAGCAGGTTCAGAGGATTGAGGAGCGCAGAAATGGCTGTTTGTCCTAAACTGGCAGCCACACCCAGCCATTGTTGCTCGCCAACCTGTACCATGACCCCGTCTTCTATCTGCTGAAGGTTAACGCTCACTGCAGTCCTGCCACCAGAATGTGGATACTGCGATGAGGCAATCTGAATGGTCAGATTCCCGCTTTCGCCAAGTAACTGGGTTTGTGTATTGCCCTGGTTGAATTCGGACATTAATGCCTGGGCAATGTCTGTTGGGGATAAATCTCCGTGGAATACGCGTCTGTCCATAGATTTCGATTATAATCGTTTTGCCCAGGTGGGCAATGCTCCACTTCCATTTACGGAAATCTCTCTGACAAGTTGCGCCGTATGCAAACCTTGATAAAAATCGGACTCTGGATTCTCTTCGTTCTTGGATTTGCCAGCCTGCTCTGGCTCATTCCAGCTTGGACCCCGGCTGCGGCTCAACAACCGACCGGAAACATCCCTACAGTGACTGGGACCGCCTCCGGTCCATTCATCACGGTGATCAGCCCGGACGGAGCCTTTGTGCGCGCCGGGCCAAGTTCGTTTGATTATCCTGAACCGATTGGAAAGCTTGTGCCCGGGGAGACAGCTCCGGCCCTTGGAACCTCGCCAGCGGGGGAATGGATTCAGATCATCTATCTGGGCGCACCTGGTGGAGTGGGTTGGGTATATGCGCCGTTGGTGTTGCGTTCGCCGGGTTTTCTACCCATCCTCGAACCACCGCCAACAGCGACCCCGCGCACCACGCCAACCATTAATCCAACCTATGCGGCTGCTTTTTTGGTTCAAACAACACCCACGCGTCTGCCTACTTTCACTCCACCGCCTCCGCTGGCAACCCTTAATTTTGTAGCGGCTGCAGGAACAGGATCACGCTTTCCGATGGGTTTCATCATCCTCATCCTGGCTCTGATTGGAATTCTCGGCGCGCTAATTTCGTTCTTGCGCGGCAGGTAACAGGTTCGATAAGGCGGCGAGACCGGGATTATCCCGGTCTCATTTTGTTTTCTAAGTCTCGTTGGTTCCGCACGTTCCACTTTCACAGGAACAGGATTGTGCCGCATTAGGATTATCCACCAAAAAGCCCTTGCCGCGTTCGTCGTCAATATAGTCAACTGTGGCACCGGCCATGTATTGGATGGATGTTTCATCCACTAAAACTTTGAGACCCTCGCTCTCAAAGGTGGCATCGGTTTCGCGAGGTTTATTGTCGAGTGCCATTCCATACTGAAACCCGGAACATGTCTGCCCGGTAATGTAAACACGCAGAGCGTAACTGTCGTCCAGGTTTTGTTGTTGACGCAGACCACGTACAACTTCAGCGGCAGAGGCTGTGAGCAAAACGGTCTGGGTTTGAATTGGGGTTGTCATCAGTACCTCTTCTTTTCAAATTTGACCCATACTATCAGGATTAGGAAGTTTTGTCAATTCATGCCAGAAGCAGGTATAATCTCGCCAGTCAAAATCTGGTTTCCTTTGAATTATCGTGCGCATGGTTTGCATAATAAGGACAGTCAGGTCGAAGCCGCCCGATAACCCCATACCTTTCCCTCCCTCACGGGAATTACCAAAGACTCCATTTTCCAACCATAAGGAGACTTCCATGCGAAAATTCGCTCCGCTTGTGTTTATGATGTGTGCGACTGCTCTGCTGTTTTCCGCTTGTGGAAAAGCCTCAGACCCAGCCGCGAAAGCCGTTGAAGGTTACTTCACAGCTCTGGTAAATAAGGACGCCAACGCTCTCTCCGCCATCTCCTGCGCCGATTGGGAGCAGAACGCCCTGCTAGAATTGGATTCTCTCCAGGCGGTTACCACCCGGCTGGAAAATCTGGCTTGCACCGCTGCTGCTTCAGATGGCACGACCACGCAGGTCAATTGCACAGGAAAAATCCTCGCCACATATAATAACGAAAACCAGGAACTCGACCTTTCAGTGCGTACCTATCAGGTGGTTCAGCAGGGGGGTGAATTTCTGTTTTGTGGTTACAAATGAAATTTCATCTTTTCACGCGAGAGAATCTTTGGGCATTGTTCTTTTGTATGATTCTCATTGCTCTTGTTATCTTGACGGTCAGTAGCGCACCTGTCTGGGTCTATCAGGGCTTTTGATGACGCTCGCCCTCATTCTTATCTCCATTGTCGTTGCCGCGATATTGGGATTGGTGACGCGTAACCGCTGGCGCATCCCGCTTTTGCTGGGGGTCTCCGCCCTGGCGGTTTACGCGTTTCAACCGGTGCTGCCGATCCGCGGACTGGACTTCTGGCTGCCAACCGCAACCCTGGCATTAACCACTCTGACGTGGATCCTGGTCACCTCGCCTGAGCAGCGTTCCTGGCGGAACAATTGGCTGGCTCTTGCAATCCTGGGCGGTATTGTGTTGGTTCTCGGTTTGACGCGCTATGCAGGCCTCTCGCTGCATCTGACCGCCTCCCGCCCGCCGCAAACACTCCAAATCCTTGTTGGGTTGGTAGCGTTTACCCTGGTTGCTTTCCTGCTGATGCGCTTGAACTCCCCCGGTAAAGGAGTGTTGACCGGCGCGTTTGTCTTTGTAATCCTGCTATTTATTGTGCTGAAAGTACCGTTGCTGGCTGCACTGGTCAGCGAGGGGTTGCGCAGTTTGAATCACCAGTCCGCCAGCCTCGCTTTGGCTCAGGATTTACGCTGGCTGGGATTCTCTTACATTGCTTTCCGTCTGCTTCACACGATTCGCGACCGTCAGAGCGGACGATTGCCAGCCATTTCACTATCGGAGTATGTTGTCTACGTCATCTTCTTCCCGGCGCTGACTGCTGGTCCGATTGACCGTATCGAGCGTTTCATCGGGGACTTGCGCCGCCCGCTGGCGTTGACGGTCGATGACTTGGGCGAAGCGGGAAAACGTCTCATGCTCGGCTTGTTCAAGAAATTCGCCGTCGCCGATGTGCTGGCAATGATTGCCTTGAATTCAACCAACGCACTCCAGGTTCGCTCAGCAGGATGGGCGTGGGTGCTGCTATATGCCTATGCTTTTCAGATTTACTTCGATTTCAGCGGTTATACCGACATCGCCATAGGTCTGGGACGGCAGCTTGGCATCAAGCTGCCGGAAAACTTCAATGCACCGTTTCTTAAACCTAACTTGACCCAGTTCTGGAATAACTGGCATATGACTCTTACGCAATGGTTTCGGGCTTATTTCTTTAACCCGGTCACGCGGGCGCTACGCTCCGGAAAGAAACCGCTGCCTATCCTGGCTACCATCTTCATTACGCAGGCGGCAACGATGGTCCTCATTGGTCTCTGGCATGGTGTGACGTTGAATTTTGTGATCTGGGGTCTGTGGCACGGATTGGGGCTTTTCGTTCATAACCGCTGGTCTGAGTTCACTAGGAGTCGTTTTGCGGCAATGTCACCACGCTGGCAGGCGGTGCTGAACGTGGGTGGCGTGCTGCTGACTTTCAATTTCATCGCCCTTGGCTTTGTCTTTTTTGCCCTCCCGGGTCCATCCATTTCGATCCATTTCTTACGCGTATTGTTCGGACAGGCATAATATGAATTCCCGCTTTCTTCGAAACGTCCTGCTCAAGGGCCTGGTCCTGTTTCTTCTGTTCAACTTGTTCTTTGCCGCCGTGGATTCTACCCCGTTGGGAAAAGTTTCGCTCTATAACCACATCTTCGCTGGCCGCCAGCGTTTTCCTTTTGGCGAAGATTCGTCACAGTCCTATAACCTCAGCCTCTTCAATCTGGACGCCATGTTTGCTTCACATGTTATTGCCGATGGTCCGAAACCTCCGGACGAGTACCGCGTCATCGTTATTGGTGATTCGTCCACCTGGGGCACACTCCTGCGTCCCGAAGAGACCCTCGCCGGTCAACTGGACGCTGAAGCACTGTCCCTTTGTAGTAAGACTGTGCGTGTGTATAACCTGGGTTACCCAACCATTTCGTTGACGAAAGATTTAATGGTGCTGGACTACGCCTTGCGCTATAAGCCGGACCTCGTTATCTGGCTTGTGTCCCTGGAAGCCTTCCCGGTTGACAAACAACTCACCTCGCCCATTGTCGCCAACAACACCGCACTGGTCGACGAGTTGATCGCCCGTTATAACTTGCCGTTCGACCCAAATGACCCTGCGCTCATCCATCCTGGTTTTTGGGAAAACACCCTCATCGGTCAGCGGCGCGCTCTGGCAGATTTGTTCCGTCTTCAGATGTATGGTGTGTTGTGGTCTGCTACTGGTATTGATCAGACCTATCCCGTTGATTATCAGCGTGCCCAAACCGATTTCAACACCGATATCACTTTCCATGACATGCAACCGCCGATATTGGACGAATCGAAATTGGCTTTTGGAGTGCTCGAAGCCGGCTTGCACATCGCTGGAGTAACGCCTATGATGCTGATTAACGAACCGATGCTAATCAGCGTTGGTGAAAACAGCGGATTACGGTACAATTTTCTTTACCCGCGCTGGGCCTATGACCAGTGGCGGGGGATGATGTTGGCGCGAGCAGAGGCGGGTGGCTGGAATTATCTCGATTTGTGGAACATTGTCCCGGCAGATGAATTTACCAATAGTGCCATCCACCTGACCCCATCAGGCGAGTCTTTATTGGCTCGCCGGGTGGAGCAAACCACCTTACAACAGAGTTGTCCATGAAACATTTCCCTTTTATCGTTATAGTGTTTGTTTTTCTCGTTGCCTGCAGCAGCGGAGCGACCACCCCAGCAACGGAAACGGAAACCACCACTAAGATCCCGGTAGCAACAACCTCGCCCACGGAGACCACGCAACCCGGCAAGACGCCCATCCCTACTTCATCTTCCACAGCCACGTTCGCGCCGGATGCCTGGAAATCCATGCCGGTCGTCCCGACGGGCGTGTCTAAGCGCATGATTGAAGTCTACCAGCGCGGCTTGGCGCTTGGCCGCGATCCGAATCGCTTTTCTAAATTCGGTGATTGTCAGAATGTGCCTTCTGTATTCCTGTCCATATTCGATACCGGGAATTATCGACTGGGCGAACAATATGCTTATCTCCAACCGACAATCGATCATTTCGCCGGTTCTTGGGAGCGCACCAGTTATGCCGTCAAGGGCGGTTTGAACGTGGCTGCCGTGCAGACACTTTACTTTACCGACCCGGTGCACTGTAAGAACGACTCGCCAATGGTATGTGAGATACGCACGTACAATCCAAGCATTGTGCTGATTAGTTTCGAAACCTGGTGGGCGGGAAAACCTGCCACGGACTATGAGACCCGCTTGCGCGCTGTGGTGGAGTACGTCCTTTCACAGGATGTTGTTCCAATCCTGGCGACCAAAGCAGACAACCTTGAGGGCGATAACAGCATCAACTCCGCCATTGCCCGCCTGGCCTACGAATACGAAATTCCACTCTGGAATTTTTGGGCAGCCACCTATCCGCTTCCGGATCACGGCCTTTATAAGGACGGTTTCCACCTGACAATCGCCCAGGATTATTTCGACGACCCGGTCCGGATGCAGTCAGCCCGACCCTGGCGTAACTTGACTGCCTTGCAGGCCATTGACGCTGTCTGGCGCGGCGTGACTGAACAACACTGAATCACAATGAAACCCATCATCTTCTATATTCTCCTTGTCCTCATTCTGACAGCCTGTAGCGGTGCAGCGACTTCTTTGCCAGCTACTGGGACCGCAGTTGTCACTCCCACTGCAAAACTTGCACCACCTCCTACTTCCATCATTGCTCCCACGCTCGCTCCGAATCCCACTGCCACTTCCGACACGCGCCTCCCGCCTGAGCAGTGGCAGAAATGGCCAGTCGTGCCGTCCGTGACCGGGCGGGCCATCGATATCTACCAGGCTGGGCTGTTGATGGGCACCGACTCGCACGCCTTCTCGAAGATTGGTGATTGCCAGAATATCAAAGCTGCCTTTATGGGTTTTTTCGACTTGCCCGACCGCTACAACCTCGGCACCGATTACCAGTACCTCCAGGAAACGATCGACAATTTCTCCGGCTACTTCAACACCGACGGTCAGGCCGTAAAAGGTGGCTTCAACGCTGCCACCGTTCTCTCGCCGCTGTGGGCCAATCCTGAAGTTTGTCAGCCGGGTGAAAATCCCCTCGAGTGCGAACTACGCATCACCAGACCCAGCATCGTCTTTATCAGCTTTGAAGTCTGGTGGGATGGTCGCACACCGGAGACATACGAGAAATACATGCGTCAGGTCATCGAGATGGTCATTGCCCACGGCGCGGTCCCCATCCTTGCCACCAAAGCCGACAACGTTGAGGGCGACCATAGTATTAATCTGACCACCGCCCGCCTCGCTTACGATTTTGACCTTCCACTCTGGAATTTCTGGCTGGCAGTCCAATCGCTCCCCAACCATGGTATGGACTCTGTCCGCAATGACGGGTTCCATATCTCCACTGCCGGATGGAACATGCGCAGTTTCACCGGCCTTCAAGCCTTGGACAGCATCTGGCACGGTGTGCAGAACGTGACCTCCACAAGCACCATTTCCTCGACTGCAATCCCCGAACCCACCCGGGCTTCGAACTTGCTGGCTGTCCCCGTGGGCGGACCCAGCTTGAAGTCCAGCAACAATCGGATCGTTTTCGGTCTTATGTCCCGCCAGAATGGGGTGTACAATTCCCAGGGCGTTTACCTGTTCGATCTTTCCTCCCGGACTATGGCTCAACTCCTCGGTCCCGGCTTCAATTTCCAGTCCGCTTCTCCGGATGGAAAATATTTGTTGGTCAACCAGGACAATTCACTTTACCGCACTGACGGCTCGACCCTGACCTTGCTCACCGACCAATTCTTCCCTTTGGGCAAGGTAGGCGCACTCTGGCTCCCGGATGGAAATATCGCCCTGATCCTCAATCAAAATAACGCCAACTCTCTTGCGTTGATAAAGGCTGATGGATCCGGGCTGACTCCTCTCAGTACAGATGCCGAACCCGTGGAGATTTATCCGTCCACGGATGGGACGCGTCTTACCTGGGAGAGCGGGGTGTGCGATTCCGCTGGTCAGTGCAACTCGATGGGCGCCTGGTTGACTGACCTGGCGTCCGAAGAAAGCCAGTCGTTGAGTGGGATGTCACAGCCGTTGCTCTCACCTGTCGGGTCGGTGATGGCGTATGCCTATGCACCCGGTGAGAATAAAAGCAACCTGGCCTTTGCGTATTTCAATGGAAATCGAGCGCGCGAGTACCCGCTGTATGGCAATATCCTGGCTGACATGTCTTGGCAGCCCGGTGGCGGTTGGCTGGCAGTCAACATGGACGTACACAGCGACTACTCGGGGCGCGTGACTGGCGGCAATAACTACCTGATTAATCCGCAGGATTTCACCACGCGGCAACTCAAATCCGTCACCCTTTTGAACCCGAACATCGTTTGGTCCCCGGACGGTGCCTCGCTTCTCTGGCTGGGTACCGACTGGCAGGATACCTCTTACTCCATTCGCCTCTGGGAAGTGGATGTGGCCTCAGGGCAGGCGAATGATTTAAGCAATTCCCTCGGCCTGTCGGGAAACGACTATCTTTTTATAAGCAATGCAGCCTGGCTGGCGCGACCCGAATAAATTTCGATTACAATAGGCCGTTATCACTAATTTCACAGCAAGGAGTTTCTTATGACCGACGAAATCCCCACCATCCTGGCGAAATACATCGCCGCTGAAATCTTGAAACAACCCGACCGGATCATCAAATCGGATGAACCTCTACTTTCCAGTGGGCTTGTTGATTCCTTCCACCTTGTGGATCTCTCCCTGTTTGTCGAGAAGAATTTTGGTGTGCGTATTGATGATGCGGATCTCAATGCCTCCTCCTTCGACAACTTGAACCAGCTGACCACTTTCATCAAGGAACGTCAGTAACATGCCTAATTTTTCAGAGAACCTCCAACACCATTACGAGCAGACACCGGAAAAAATTAGTGTTACCATGCTCTTTGCCGGTCAGCCCGACCAACGGGTGACTTATCGCGATCTCATCCATGGTTCCTCGGGCTATGTCCAGACCTACACCCAAAACGGCATCCTGCCCGGCGATGTGGTCCTTCTCATCCTCCAGCATGATGTGGACTTGATCTATGCCTACTTTGGAGCAGTATTGCTTGGGGCCATCCCGTCCATCATGCCATTTCTGACGGAAAAATTACTCCCAGACCGGTACCGAACCGACCTGGCTGAGCTTGTGGCTCACACCCGGCCGACAGCAATCGTCACCTATCGTGAGTTTGAGTCAGAGGTCCGCGCTGCTCTCAAACCTGGCGAAGACTCGGTGAAAGCAGTGATCATAAGCGACCGGGCTGAGGGTACCGTCAACCGTCCCTGCCTCCCCGATTTCGCCACCTTTGGTGGTCTTCGTCGTAAAGAGGAAGATGTGGTTCTACTTCAACACTCTTCCGGTTCCACAGGCCTGCAAAAGGGTGTGGCGCTCTCCCACCGCTCGATATTCAACCATTTGGATGCTTACGCCGAATCCATTCGCCTCACCCAAGACGATGTGATCGTTTCCTGGTTGCCGCTCTACCATGATATGGGATTGATCGCCTGTTTTTTGATGCCCATCCTGCGAGGCATCCCTGTGGTTCAAATGTCTCCCTTCGATTGGGTGCGTGCTCCCTATCGCTTGATGCAGGCCATCTCAACTTATCAAGGTACACTTACCTGGCTGCCGAATTTTGCCTACAACTTCTGTGCGCAGAAAATTCGCGACCGTGAAATGGAGGGGGTGGATCTTACCTCTTGGCGTGCTACCATCAATACCGCCGAACCCGTTAAATATAAGAGTCACCAAATGTTCTATGAACGCTTCAAGCCGTATGGTTTACGCCTCGAGACTCTTCAGACCTCTTATGGAATGGCAGAAAACGTCTTCGCCGTCACCCAGAATGATATGAGCAAGCTGCCATACGTCGAGGATGTTGATCGCGAGTCGTTCACCTCCGATCTCGTTGCACGTCCCGCCTTCGACGGTCGCCCTGTCATCCAGATGATGTCCTGTGGTAAACCCATTCCCAACACCGCTATCCGTGTAGTAGACAAGAAAGGCCACGATCTTCCGGAACGCCACATCGGCGAGATTGTGTTGAAAAGTAATTGCATGCTCACGAGCTACTACAACCGCCCCGACATCACGAAGAAGGCATTCCTGGAAGGCGGCTGGTATATGTCGGGTGACTATGGCTATATATTTAATGGCGAAGTCTTTATTGCTGGTCGTAAGAAAGACCTGATTATCATCGGAGGTAAGAATATTTATCCACAGGACCTGGAACTGCTGGCTTACGAAGTACCCGGCGTTCATGCCGGGCGCGCCTCGGCCTTTGGTGTGTTTAACGAAACCACCGGAACTGAGGATGTGGTCATGGTGGCTGAAGTGGATATCGACGACCCTCCCGAACGCCAGAAGATCGCTGACGGCATTCGCTTTGCGGTGACGCGCGGTTCAGCGGTTGCGCTGCGCTATGTCCACCTGGTCAGGCATCCCTGGCTGGTCAAGACCTCCAGCGGCAAGACCGCCCGCTCTGCCAATCGGGAAAAGTTTTTAAAGGAAATGCAGGCAAAGGGTCAGATATACTAAACGAAACCGCCGGAGGTTCTTCTCCGGCGATTCCCAAAGCCCAAATAAAAAACCCTGACATGTTATCTGGGCCTGTCAGGGTTTATCGTTAAGTTGTTGGATTAACCTGGTGTAATGCGATTCTCAAGCGTCCGGTTGAAGATCTCTTCCTGCTCATCCTTGAGACTGGTCTTAGACTTCTTGCTTTTTGCAGAGCTTTTCTTATCATCCGCGCGATTCTGGGCTTTCTGGAAGGCAATCTGGAAAGCCGTAAGTTCGGGCTCTTTGGATTCCGCATCCTCGACGGACTCTTCCTGCTTCTTGCCTTTCTTTCCACCGCGACCCTTGCGAGGCTCGTCTTTTTTTACCTCGGCCACCACTTCTTCACGTTTGGGTATTGCAGCTTTGATGCTCAGACGGATCTGCTTCTTGCGGCGGTCCACGTCCAGGATTTTAGCCTCGACTTCATCACCCTCTTTCAGTACTTCGGATGGGTTCTTGACATAGTCGTGCGAGATCTCGCTGACATGCACAAGGCCTGGGCGCTCGGCGCCGATTTCTACAAACGCACCATAAGTTTCCAGACGGGATACTTTGCCTTTGACAACCATATCCGCTTTCAGTTCGCGCCATTCAAGAGCCAAAGGCTCCACCATGGTTAGTTCCACACGGTCGTCGTGCACGCGGCGGACCCACACGTTTACTTCCTGACCCACCTGGATAATTTCTTCGACCCGGTTGACCGAGTCTTTCTGTAATTGTGAGATGTGGATAACGCCGGGTACTTTTTGCCCGATGTCCACAATGGCCCCCGCAATGGTGGTTTTTATGACCTTGCCTGTCAGACGTGTCTTTGGTTGCAGCGCGTTTTCCGGCGCCGCGTTTATTGTTTCCATATCCGTTACTCCCGTAAGTTCTTTATTTGAGCCGAGGGCGGATTATACCTGCTTCGTGGATAACCGTCAATCAAAATTTACGTTTTCCTGCCAAAATAGAAGGGTCTGGCAACTGCCAGACCCTTTCACTGTTGACCTTTATATAGTTTCTTCTTACATCCCGGCCATAAACGCTAATCCGATGGTTCCCGGACCGGCGTGCGTCCCAATGACCGGCGAGACGGATGCAAAAACCGCCTCGATCGGCTTCAACCGCTGGACGGCGGTGTCGAGAGTGGCGCGCGCTTCAGTCTCGGCATTCGCGTGCAGCGTGGCCAGGCGGATCGGAGTCTTGCCTGCAACGCGCTGGGCGACCAGGTCGATCATCCGGTCTAATGCCTTCCCCTTGGCGCGAACTTTTTCTACCGATTCGATCCGTCCATCCCGTAGTTCGAGGATTGGCTTGATATTCAGTGCTGAACCCAATAACGCTTGAGCGCCACCAATGCGGCCGCCGCGACGCAGGAATTCCAGTGTGTCTACCACGAAATAAACACCGGTGTGTTCGCGGGCTTTTTCAGCCAGTCTCTGGCATTCAGTCATGGTGGCTCCATCTTGGGCGGCGCGGGCAGTGAGAAGCACGTGGAAGCCCATCGCCATTGCTGTGGAATTGGAGTCAACAATGGTAATTTTATCGGCGGCTTTTGGCAGCATTTCTCGCGCCTGGATGGCAGATTGCATGGTACCGGAAAGTTTCGCAGAGAGGAAAATACCCAGCACATCGTGACCACTTTCTAGCAGGCTCTCAAAGGCAACTTTCATGTCAACGATGGCCACCTGGGACGTGGATGGCATGACCTTGGCAGTTGCCAGTCGTTTGTAGAAATCATCCGGCATGATGTCCACTCCGTCGCGGAAAGTTTCCTCGCCCCAGATTAATACCTGGGGGACCACGGTAATGGAATGCGCTTTCAGCATTGCATCGGGGATATAGGCGGTGCTATCAGTAATTACTGCAACGTTCGACATACTTTCTCCTTTGACAGGGGATTCTAAGACGCTCAATATTACGAGAATTATAACCCTGATAGTTCCATTTGGACACGCTTTTCCTTGACCATACGCCCGTTATCGGCTAAAATCTGTCCGCCTTCGGGCAATTGCTTTTTTAATAAAGAGATAACGTGTTCGAGACGCTGACTGGACGGCTTACCCACCTATTTGACCAACTGCGGAAACGCGGCAAGCTATCTGACGCTGACGTTGATACTGCTATGCGGGAAGTCCGCCTGGCGCTGCTGGAAGCTGATGTGCACTACAGCGTGGTCAAAGACTTTATCACTCGTGTACGCCAACGTGCAGTTGGGGTCGAAGTCTCGAAGGCTCTCAATCCGGGCCAGCAGGTCGTAAAAATCGTCAACGAGGAGCTGGTCGCCACGCTCGGCGAACCAGCTTTGCTCAACCTTTCCGGTGAGAAGCCGCACATGCTGATGCTGGTCGGTTTGCAGGGTTCTGGCAAAACGACTACTGCCGGGAAACTTGCGAACATCTTGCGCGGGCGAGGTGAACGCGTTATGCTTGTGGCCGGTGATCCATATCGCCCGGCAGCCGTGGAGCAGTTGCGGACCCTCGGCCAGCAATTGGATGTTCCGGTCTTTTTCGAAGCTGATGTCAAACCACCTGAGCTGACGAAGCGCGCTTTCCAAAAAGCGAAAAATGGTGGCTACACCATCGTCATCGTGGACACAGCCGGCCGCTCCCAATTGGACGAATCCCTCATGGGAGAACTTCAAGCCATTGTCCGGAGCGTACCACCCGCTGAAACCCTGCTCGTGGTGGATTCGATGATTGGCCAGGAGGCCCTGCATGTTGCTGAAGGCTTCCGTAATGCCATCCCGCTCACTGGTCTAATCATGACTAAAATGGACGGTGACTCGCGGGGCGGCGCGGCCATTTCCATCCGTTCGGTGACCGGCGTCCCGATCAAGTTTATTGGGACAGGTGAAAAACTGGACACACTGGAAGCTTTTCAGCCCGAACGTCTGGCTTCCCGCATCCTGGGGATGGGTGACGTACTGGGCCTGATCGAAAAAGCCGAATCAGCCTTCGACGAAAAGCAGGCCCAGAGGCAGGCTGAACGCCTTGCCAAAGGCGAATTTTCACTGGAAGACCTCGTTGAAATACTGCACTCATCAAAAAAGATGGGTCCGATGAGCCAGATGATGGATATGCTCCCTGGCGAAATGAGCCGAGCTGCCCGCAATATCTCACCCGAAGAGATTGATCGTTCGACGAACCGCACGGAAGCGATCATCAATTCGATGACACTCTCCGAGCGTCGTAGTCCGGATATGCTGAATGCTAGCCGCCGCAGACGTATCGCCCGTGGTTGCGGTCTTGAGGTCCAGGACGTGAACCGGTTGGTGAAACAGTTCCGTGAAATGCAAAAAATGTTCAAGAAACTGCAAAAAACCAGCGGATACGGTCTGTCGCGTTTGTTCGGATGAGGTAAAATGTAGGGGTGGCGTTTGTCGTCACCCGGGGCTGGGTGTTTATTAGCCAATATGCAATCCCTGCCCTGATATTTTGAAGGTTCTCAGCACCGCACGATGCACTCCTTTCTGCCCCTCGCTTTGCGGCCTGCTGACGCCAAAAAACTGAAAATATCATTTGAAGGAGAAATTTCTGATGGTTCGCATTCGTCTTCGCCGTACTGGTCAAAAGGGCCAGCCGTCTTACCGCTTGGTCATTGCGGACAAGGAAAGCCCACGCGATGGTCGTTTCCTGGAAATCGTGGGCTTTTACAATCCGCGCACTGAACCGGCTACTTTGAACATCAAAGAGGACCGTATCTATGAATGGATGAGTAAAGGCGCCCAGCCGACCGAGTCGGTGGCACAGTTGTTTAAGACGGCTGGCACCACGGAACGCTATGAGCGTTTCAAGGCTGGTGAATCTATTGAGACACTGCTCACCGAGGCTGAAACAGCCAGGGCAGCTCGCGTTCCCTCCAACAAAACCGGAAAGTGATCAAGGCAACGACTTCAGGTGCAAATGCAGCTATCCCTATCCTTGTGGGCTGTGCAAGGGAAGTCGTTCCAACACTTAGAATGAGATGCTATGAAAGTACTCACAGAATATATTGCTAAATCCCTTGTAGACCACCCGGATGAAGTTGCTGTTGACGAGATCCGTCATGGCAACCGTGTGACACTGGAACTGAGTGTTGCTAAAGACGATATGGGTCGAGTCATCGGTAAGAATGGGCGGGTGGCCAATGCCATTCGTACTCTGTTGCGAGTCGCCTCTGAGCGTGAAGGATGCCAGGTCACCCTTGACGTTGTAGAACCCTAACAGTATGTCTGGTGCCAAAGAACGACCGGCAGGCCCGCCAACTGCTGGCGGACCTGCTTTCTTGGTAGTAGGGAAGGTGCGCCGTCCGCATGGTGTGCATGGTGAAGTAGTGGCGGAAATCTATACCGATTTTCCAGAACGCATAAAGCCGAAAGGAGCCATTTACCTCGGCGAAAAGCATGTAAGGTTGGTCGTTGCTAGCCAGCGCCATCACCATGAGGGACTGCTTCTCGGCTTTGAAGACGTAACTACTCCCGAGCAAGCAGGCCGATATCGAAACCAGATTCTCTCCATCGCTACAACGGAAGCTTCCGAACTACCCGAAGGCGAATTTTATTTTCACGAACTGCTCGACCTGGAAGTAGTGGATGAGGCAGGTAATCCCCTCGGCAGACTGACAGAAATCCTGGAGACCGGTGCAAATGATGTTTATGTCGTGACGGACTCAAATGGGCGCGAGCTTTTGCTCCCGGCTATCTCTGAGGTTATTTTGAAAGTGGACCTGTATGCAAAAACAATTGAGGTGCGTTTGCTTCCCGGCCTTATTGATGAAGAAGGTAAGAATTCGTAATTGTAGATAATGCGTAAATAGCTCAACCCGAATAATCTATTTTCCTTTCTTTTTAGCCCCTTTCGCTCAGAAATTTATTGTTAGAGCAGGTAGACCTATACTTTCCGTGCCTTTCGATAGAGTAAAGATCATAGAGTTTTGCAAGAATCAGTAAAAGTAAGGGAATTGTGAACGATAAACGTTACTGGGTTGGCTTCAATCTGGTCAAGGGTATTGGGTCGGTACGCCTGCAAGCCCTGCTCGATTATTTTGGCGACTTGGCTCTGGCTTGGCAAGCACCGGCGGATGCTCTCCAAGCTGCCGGTCTCAGTGGAAAATTATCCGAGCGTGTGGCACAGATGCGTTCCGGTGTGGACCTGGACAAGTACCTTTCTAAAATTATCGCGCAGGGCATTACAATCCTGACTTGGGACGACGAACTTTATCCTCAGCGTTTGAAGGAAATTGACCAGCCGCCGCCTGTCCTGTATGTACGTGGCGCATTAACAACCGAAGATTCCTGGGCCGTTGCCGTGGTTGGGACGCGGCGTGTCAGCGCCTATGGGCGACAGGTGGCCGAAGAATTGGCCTCGTATTTGGCCGCCAATGGCGTGACCGTTGTCTCCGGGCTGGCGCGCGGCGTGGATGCCATTGCCCACCAGTCTGCCCTCAAAGCCGGTGGACGAACAATCGCCGTGCTAGGTTGCGGTGTGGACCGCATTTACCCTCCTGAACACGCTCACCTGGCCGAGAAGATGATGGCAAGCGGTGCCCTCATCAGCGATTATGCTCCGGGTACGCCGCCGGATGCCTCCAATTTTCCACCGCGCAACCGTATCATCTCCGGACTTTCAATGGCTACGGTGGTTGTCGAAGCGGGAGAGACTAGTGGTGCACTCATCACTGCCCAGTTTGCCCTTGACCAGGGCCGGGAAGTTTTTGCGGTGCCGGGTAATATCCTGGCGCCGCAGAGTAAGGGTACGAACAGGCTGATAGCCCAGGGGGCGCACCCTATGCTCTCCGTCCGTGACCTGTTGGATGTATTGAACCTTACCCGCGTCACCGAACAGCGCCTCGTACGGAAGGTCCTGCCTGCTGATGAAACCGAATCGAAACTGATGAGCGTCCTGACTCACGAACCACTGCACATGGATGAAATTCGCAGCCAGACCGGTCTTCCGATCGAGCGCGTCTCGGCCACACTCGTAATGATGGAACTCAAAGGACTGGTGCGCCAGGTGGGCGGTCTGAATTACGTAGCAGTGAGAGAGGAACAGGCCGGGTACACGGCTTAATTTATGATACATACGTATGCGGTCATTATGGCTGGCGGCGGCGGAACCCGTCTTTGGCCAGTCTCTCGAAAGAAACACCCCAAACACGTTCTTCCATTGCTGGGAAAGCGCACTCTTTTCCAGAGCACCCTGGACCGTCTCGAAGGTTTTGTTCCCCCGGAAAGGGTTTACATTGTCACTACCGGGGAACAGATTCAGGAACTTAAGACTCAAGCTCCGCAGCTTCCGGTGGCTAATTTTCTAATTGAACCCATGCCCCGCGGTACGGCCTCGGTCGTCGGGTTGGCTGCTGCAATTTTGGCAAAACGTGATCCTCAGGCTGTGATGGTTGTCCTACCTGCTGACCATTTCATTCGCAATCGCGAGCTGTTCCAGCTGGTTATACGTACGGCAGCCCAGGTGGCACGCAAGGACTATCTGGTAACTCTCGGCATCACTCCAACCTTTCCGGCCACTGGCTATGGATATATCCAGCGTGATGATATACTGCCTGAGAAATTTGATTACCCGGTTTACCGGGTATTGCATTTCACCGAAAAACCAGAAGAAGCAAGGGCTCGCATCATGCTTTCAGACGGCGTTCATTTCTGGAATTCCGGCATGTTCATCTGGCGCGCAGACCGTATTCTGGACGAAATTTCCAGCCAGATGCCTGACCTGAAATTGGCTCTTGACCGGATCGGGGCGGCTTGGGGTACGTCAGAGCAGGAGATAGTCCTCAGATCCGCATGGCCGCGACTCAAACCGGAGACGATTGACTACGGCATTATGGAACATGCTGCCAATGTTGCCGTCCTTTTGGCCGATGGATTGGAATGGTGCGATATTGGCTCTTGGGATTCGCTGTTCGATGTGCTCGTGCCGGACGAACACGGAAATGTGGTCGTTAAGGGCGAATATCTACCCCTTGAAACGCATAACTCCCTGGTCTATTCATCCGGAAAGAAGCTCATCGTTACGATTGGCGTGGATGATTTGATCGTTATTGACTCGGGTGACGCGCTGCTAGTCTGTCACCGTGACCATGCCCAGCAAGTGCGTCAGGTTATCGCAAACTTGAATAAATCGCAGCGTGAAGATTATCTTTAGGAGATATCTCGTGGAAGCCTATTGCATGAAGTGCAAGACCAAACGGGAAATTGTTGAGCCTCAAGCGTTATTCAACGCCGCAGGTGCGCCGGTTACGCGTGGCACCTGCGGTGTGTGCGGCACGACCTTGTACCGCATCGGTAAGACTGAAGCGCACGAAGGTATGGTTAAACCGGAAAAAGTTGACAGGCGCAGTGGTAAATTGGTCATTGTTGAGTCCCCTGCCAAGGCCAAGACGGTGGGACGTTTCCTTGGAAAAGGTTACACCGTACGGGCCTCCGTCGGGCATGTGCGCGATCTGCTGCGTTCGCAGCTATCGGTGGATGTGGAGAATAACTTTGCCCCGAAGTATCGTGTTCCGAATGAGAAGAAAGCCGTCGTCAAGGAACTAAAACAACTGGCGAAAGAAGCCGCAGAAATCTACCTTGCAACCGACCCTGACCGGGAAGGCGAAGCCATTTCCTGGCATTTAATGGAGGCCGCTGCAATTAACCCTAAACTGGCCAAGCGCGTGGTCTTTCACGAGATTACCGAGAATGCCATAAGAGAAGCATTCGCAAACCCTCGCGAAATTAATATGGAATTGGTCAATGCCCAACAAGCCCGGCGGGTACTGGACCGGCTGGTTGGATATAGCATCAGCCCGATCTTGTGGGAAAAAGTCCGCAGCCGCCTTTCGGCGGGACGCGTACAATCCGTGGCTTTGCGTTTGATAGTGGAGCGTGAGCGCGAGATTGACGCCTTCAACCCGGTGGAATATTGGTCCATTGGAGCAGAATTGCGTCCGCAAGGCCAAAAGCAGACTTTCATCACTAAATTATTGAAGATTGATGAAAAAGACCCCGAATTGGGTAGTGAAGAAATCGTAAAGCCACTTTTGGTGGACATGGAAAAGGCGCCTTATTTAGTCACCCGCGTGAAGCACGGCGAAAGGCGGCGCAAACCGTCCGCGCCATTTATTACCTCCACACTCCAGCAGGAAGCCTCCCGCAAATTGGGTTTTACCGCCAAGAGGACAATGGGCCTTGCGCAGGGTCTCTATGAAGGTCAGGATGTGGGCGAGGACGGTACAACCGGTCTCATCACCTACATGCGAACTGACTCGACCAATATCGCCGAGGTGGCGCGCAATGAGGTACGGGCCTACATTGTCCAAAGTTATGGTAATGATTTTCTGCCAGATAAGGCTCCGGAATACACGAAGAAAGTCGCCGGCGCACAGGAGGCCCACGAAGCCATCCGCCCGACATCGGTTTTGCGAGATCCGGATAAGATCAAGCCTTTCCTTGATCCAGCCATGTTCAAGCTCTATCAACTCATCTGGCAGCGCTTTGTAGCTTCACAGATGGAAGCCGCAGTATATGACACTCTCTCGGTGGATGTGACCGGTCAGGGGTCCAACCATGTATACTTGATGAGAGCAGCTGGTTCGGCGGTCAAGTTCCCTGGATTCCTGATAGTTTACGAAGAAGCGAAAGATGAGGATAAGAAATCTGAGGAAGAAGATGAGATGAATGTCCGCATCCCGGCCTCGATTGCTGAAGGCCAGAAGCAGGAGTTGGTGCGGCTTATTCCGGAGCAGCACTTTACCCAGCCGCCGCCGCGTTATTCGGAAGCCTCGCTGGTGCAGATACTGGAGGAATATGGCATTGGACGCCCATCCACATACGCCCCCACGCTTTCGACAATTCAACAACGCGGCTATGTGGAACGCGTGGATCGGCGGCTCATTCCTACTGAGACTGGTATCCTGGTCAATGACCTGATGGGACAGTATTTCCCCGAGATCATTGACCTGACCTTCACAGTCCGCATGGAGGAAGACCTGGACAAAATATCCGAAGGCCAGGCGGATTGGGTCAAAATAATTGATGCCTTCTACAAGCCCTTCTCTGCCACAGTGGCGAAGGCTCAGGCTGAGATGCCTGTTGTCAAAACCGGTCCTGAACCGATTGGGCGAGCCTGTCCGGATTGCGGCAAGGAGCTGGTCATCCGTTATGGGCGTTATGGCAAATTCATCTCCTGTTCAGGTTTCCCGGAATGCCGCCATACCGAAGCCTGGCTGGAGAAAATTGGTGTGATTTGTCCGAAGGATGGTGGCGAAATTGTATCTCGCAAAACGCGCAAAGGCCGAATCTTTTTCGGCTGTGCCAATTATCCCAATTGCGATTTCAGCTCATGGAAACGTCCGCTAGCCCAACCATGTCCGAAGTGCAAGGGAATGCTAGTCGTTGCAAATAAACGCGAGGCGCAATGTTTGGCCTGCGAAAATACTTACCTTCTGGACGACATTGTCCCGGAGACTGCTTAGGAGGATATTATGATTTGGCTGTATCTTGACCCTGGTTCAGGAAGTTTTCTCATTCAACTGCTGATTGCAAGTATTGCTGGTATTGTGATTTTCGTTGGTGTCAGTTGGCGTAAGGTCAAAAAGCTTTTCAACAAGAACAAGGCTGAAACCAACGAAAGCGATAACGAAGACGAAGACGATGACGACGACAAAAACGATTAATCTCGGCGGTTCATTTCGTGACCCGAGCGGATTTCTTTTCACCTCCGGGGGTGTTTTGTACCGGCAGGTGAACCAGGTCTTCGCCGAAGATTACACGCGGCTGATGAAATCCGGTCTGTACGATAAATTGGTCAAAGCCGGATTGCTCATCCCGCACACGGAATCGGACACCCAGCCTGCTGATGAAAAACAATCGTTTAAAGTCCTTTGCCCTGAGCGGATACCGTTCATCTCGTATCCATATGAATGGTCCTTTGGGCAGTTGAAGGATGCGGCCCTGGCAACGCTGTCCATCCAGAAGCGTGCTCTAAGGTTGGGCATGTCGCTCAAGGATGCCAGCGCATATAACATCCAGTTTTACAGGGGAAAGCCTGTGCTAATTGACACGCTTTCCTTGGAAACGTACCAGGAGGGTGAGCCGTGGGTGGCCTACCGGCAATTCTGCCAGCACTTCCTAGCGCCTCTGGTGTTGATGGCTTACAAGGATGTGCGCTTGAACCAGTTATTGCGCATATACATTGATGGTGTTCCATTGGACCTTGCCAGCTATTTGCTTCCTGGACGCACCCGTTGGAATTTGGGGATTTCGACCCACATCCATTTACATGCCAATGTGCAGAAACGATATGCGGATATTGCCGTTACCGAGGCGCGTGGTGGACGCAAAATAAGCAAAGATGCTTTGCTCAGCCTGATTGAGAATCTCCGCGCCACCATCCGCAAGTTGGAATGGAAACCTGCCGGGACCGAATGGGCTGATTATTATGCAGCCAATAACTACACCGGCTTCGCTTTCGAACACAAGAAAGTTTTGGTGGGGGACTGGTTGTTGAAAATTGCTCCAAGAACCATTTGGGATCTGGGCGCGAATACCGGGTTCTTCAGCCGTGTTGCCGCTGAGACCGGAGCATATGTAATATCATCTGATATTGACCCTGCGGCAGTGGAGGTGAGCTACCGGCAGGTCAAAGAGAGCAGCGAACAGAATCTCCTGCCGTTGGTGCTCGACCTGACCAATCCAAGTCCGTCCATCGGCTGGCAGAATCGGGAGCGCGACTCTTTCTTCGAGCGAGGCCCCGTCGATGCAGTCCTGGCGCTAGCACTGGTCCATCACCTGGCTATATCGAATAACGTCCCGTTGGAACGGGTGGCGAATTGCTTTGCAGGTTGTGGGGAGTGGTTGATTGTTGAATTCGTGCCGAAGAACGATTCTCAGGTCCAGAAGCTGCTGCGCAACCGTGTTGATATCTTCAGCGAATACACGCGAACAGGGTTCGAGTCAGCCTTTGGGCAGTGGTATACCATCCAGTCATCCAGCGCTGTTCGTGATTCGGAACGCTGGTTGTATTTGATGAAACGAAAATAAGTCAGGTCTTAAAATATTTTTGAGGATTACTTATATATCTGACTTAAATGGTTTTGCTCAAAGACGTGAGCCCAAATTGAAGTATATTCCCTAATATTTAGATCATTCAAAGCACACGGGTTTATTCAAAACGCAGTAAAACCCCGTTATTTTCGAGCCCTTCGATAAGAGAAAATTCATAGGTAATTACAGAAATAAACGCCTGACGATATGTCTTTGTTCCGTCATGATGGCGATTCAGATCCAATTTGATCATCTACCGATTAAAAGAAACCATCATTTTGTCTTTTGTTGGGTTGTTACACCCATTCGGATACCATTTTCCGAGAATGTTAACACCATGGAAATAGGAGTTGGCTAATTTGACAAGGTTCTGTATAATTAGAATGTTATTCGAAGCAATCAAAGGAGCTTTCCATGAAAATCCTTGACATCTTGAAGAAACCGTTCGTCGCCGCTGCGCTTGGGTTCGCTATGGGTTTGTTTATAGGCTTGGTGGTGCTGGGGTGGGGATTGTGGCCGGTGCAGTGGACGAACGCGGACCCATCCTCCCTGCGGTCTGATTTGCAGGATGATTACTTGCGCATGACGATAGACTCATTCGTTAGTAATCCCGTAAAAGAGCTTGCCATTCAGCGTTACCAGGCGCTAGGCGCGGATGGACCGGCAGTTTTCGAGAGGATCAAGGCGAGGTATCCAGACCAGAACGCCATTATGAATTTTTCCAAAGTGATTCAAGTCACCACACCCACGGCAACAACAACCCCGGGCAGCGTGCAAACACCAGCTAGACGGGGCGCATTATCCGGTACCTTGATCATTGGTGGCGCGCTAATCCTTTTTGCCATACTGGGTTTTGCGGTTTTCAAATATTTGATCCCGCTGTTCAGGAATACCACATCTGACAGACCGGTTACTCAAGGGGGTGGTATTACTAACCAGACCGAAATGCCCGATTATTCCACCAAGGGCGACGAACAACCAATTGCTCAATTCATGACCACTTACGTTCTGGGCGACGATCTGTTTGACGACTCCTTCAGCATCGACTCGCCGTCCGGCGAATTTCTGGGTGAGTGTGGCATCGGTATTTCGGAAACCATCGGCGTTGGCGAACCCAAGAAAGTGACTGCCTTTGAAGTCTGGCTGTTTGATAAGAATGATATCCAGACTGTAACAAAGGTCCTGATGAGTTCGCGCGCTTTCAACGATGTGGCCACTTTCCAGCGGCTTCAAGCCAAAGGTGAACCGTTCATGGTGGAACGTGGCAAGCAGGTCGTGTTGGAAACAGCTGCTTTGCAACTGGTTGCGACTGCTTCGGACATGGAATATGGTCAGGGAGCCTTGCCGGAGGACAGTTATTTCGAGCGCTTAACGTTGGAGATTTCCGTCTGGCCGAAAGCCACGACCCCGGCCTAGAAACTTTCGGGCGACCCGCATGGGTCGCCCGTTTCTTTTATTCGATTTGTAAGATCTTTAATTTGATTATCCCGCCAGGCGTTTCTGCTTCTACCACCTCGCCGACGTGGTGATCCATCAGAGCGCGCCCGATGGGAGATTCGTGGGATATCTTCCCGACGCGCGGATCAGCTTCCTGGGCTCCGACCATATGGAAAACCTCGGGGTCGAAACCATCCTCCTGGACGGTCACGCGCACATCAACCGCGACCACATTTTTCGGACTCGTCGTTGCCTCAACGATAATGGCATTGCGCAGGGCAAATTCCAATTCCTGGATGCGGCCTTCAAGAAAACCCTGATCCTCCTTGGCTTTGTGGTAGTCGGCATTCTCCGAAAGGTCACCCATTTGGATTGCGTCGCGCAGGCGGCGTGCCAGGGTCTCGCGTTGCGGACCTTTCAACTCACTGAGTTCGGATTGGATTTTAGCGGCACCATCAGCAGTCAGATAAGTGGGTGGTGTTTTAGACATGGCTCTCTCGCATTGCAATTATGGTTTTAGATATGGATCGTGAAGCCGGGCGTGCTCTTCGATGGCGTACCGGTCAGTCATCCCGGCGATGTAATCACAGATGGTGCGTTCGAGACCGCGTCCGGGAATCCATTGCTGGACGTGGTCGGGCAGGATAAGCGGTTCAGCCAGGTAGGCGGCGAACAGGTCGGCGACGATTCGTTCGGCTTTAACCTGCATCCGCACCACGCGGAAGTGGCGGTAGAGCTTGGTAAGCAGAAAGTCCTTCATTTCACGGTTGCGGAGCTGCATGTCTTCGCTATAACCGATAATGTTGTGAGTCAACCTCTGGATGTCTAGAGCAGACTTCACCCCGCTTTCCTTCAAGCGAGTGTCAGTAGCTTGGACCATGTCGGTCACCAGCAATCCGACCAGGTCGCGGATCATACAGTGGCGTTCCAAGTCTTGAAGGAGCGTGCCGCTCCAGTTGTTAGTTTCGGTCAGAATTTCCCACAAAACTATACCATCGAGCATTTGCGGGGTGATCATCCCAGAACGCAGACCATCATCGAGGTCATGAGTGGTGTATGCCAATTCATCAGCCACGTTGCAGATTTGCGTCTCAAGATTTCCGCGCAGTTCGGGATTGAATTCGCGAGCGTCGGTCAGGTCGTACTCAGACTCGTGTTTGACCATACCCTCACGTGTTTCCCAGGTCAGATTCAAGCCGGGAAATTCCGGGTAACGTTGTTCTAATTCAGTGACAATTCTGAGTGACTGCTTGTTGTGGTCGAAGCCACCGAAGGCTTCCATCAACTTACTCAAGGTATATTCCCCTGCGTGCCCGAATGGCGAATGTCCCAGGTCGTGCGCTAGGCAGATGCCTTCCACTAAATCTTCATTCACGCCTAGTGCACGCGCAATGGTACGGCCCACTTGAGCCACTTCCAGCGTATGAGTAAGGCGCGTTCTAAAATAATCGCCTTCAAAATTAATGAATACCTGCGTTTTGTACTCCAACCGTCGGAAGGAAGTGGTGTGCAGCACGCGGTCGCGGTCTCGCTGGAAAGCGGTGCGGTAATCGGGTTCATCTTCTAGGTAGGCACGGCCCTGGCTGCTTTTACTGCGCACACCATACGGTGCAAGGCTGCGGTCTTCTATTTCTTCGAGTTCCTGGCGGGAAAACATAATCTACTCTCTCTCGGTGGTAGGTGAGTCTATCGCGGGATGGACAGGCTGTCAACAATGCAAACGCGTGCCAGGATTTTCCCCTTCCAACGCAAGGCGGACATTGCCCAGTTCTTCGCCGGAGAAAATTAGTACTTCGAGACCCGGGACCTGTTCTACCAGGGCCAGCATCTCTGTCACTTTAGCCTGCATTCCGCCTGTTACGTCAGTTCCGATACTGCTTCCAAGGTCAGTGGCTTGCTGTGCAAAATTCTTGGGCGTCATTTCCCTGATTAGACGCGTCCTGGCCGGGAAGTCTTCCCATACACCGGCTTCTAGCCCGGCCAGCAGGATGCGTTCGGGGTGCAGCTGGCGAGCCAGATGGGCGAATAAACCTTCGGTGGAGAGGATCGTTCCGCCGCGGGCTTCGTCAAAAACCACATCGCCGTGGAGGACCGGCAACAAGCCGTTTGCTAGCGCGGCTTTCAATGGGGTCAGGTCCCAGGTGGCAACTTGCCCGTCGCGAGCCGTCACTGCTGAGATTGGAGCCAGGGTTACAGCGGGAAGGCCGGTATTGCGTAAAGCCTCGACGACAAGGCGATTCAGTGCCGAGGCCATATACCAGACTTCAGCAAAGCCGCGCCATGCATCCGGTCCAGAAACGCCGTCACGTGTACCGAACCGGCTAGCCGCTTGGTGGCCGAAAGAACCGGAGCCGTGTCCAAGGATAAGACGCAGGTCTGCAGTTTCCTGCAACGCCTTGGAAATCTGGATAGCCAGGTTGTCCAGCGTTTCAAGGCGGGGAGTGTAAGGGCGGGTTTTATCGGTGATGAGCGACCCGCCAAGTTTAAGAAAAATGAACATAGAAAAAATGTAGCACGGTTCGCGGCGGGCGTCAAGAAGGTATAATCGGGTCAGATGAACCTGGATATTCACGCTGCGGTAATCATGGCGGTAATCCTCACCATACTGGGTGCATGTCTCAGCATCTGGAGCGGGTTCCGGACCATTCGCAAAGGGCGGAAGGTGGCTTATTTCCGCTTGAGTCGCAGGCAGGTGGCGGCAGGTTGGTCGACGATCATTTTTGCGGTGGTTCTGGTCGCGTTTGCCTTCCTGTTGGGCCGATTTGGTGAACCTGTGTCTTACCGCTTTTTCCCGCCCAGCCCATCACCTTCGCCGACACCAACCATTTCCCTGACGCCCACCATCAGCTTGACCCCAACGATTTCGCTGACACCTACCATCACGCCAACCCCGGAGATCAGTTACACTCCAACGGTCACCGGGACGCCGTTCCTACCGATTGCCATCGAGGCGCAGTTCGAGAGCACGGTGACACCCAATCCAGCGGCAATTTTCAGCCCGCTGGTATTTTCGCTGAATGTGAATAATTACAGGGCGATCAACCCGCAAACGGTTTTTCAGAACCCGATTACGCGTGTTTTCGTTACCTATACTTATGATAGCATGACAGTCGGTGCCCAGTGGACTGCAATTTGGTACCTGAACGGTCAATTGTTGAAATATGAGACCAGCGCCTGGGACGCTAAATCTGGCACCGGTGGTTCAGGTCAGTATGAATTGGATCTTCCGGTCGAACAGTGGCTGCCCGGAACATACCAGTTGATTTTCTTTGTTGGGACAGACTGGAAGGTTCTCGGAGAGTTCCGTGTGATGGGGGAATCGCCGACTGCAACCGTCTCGCCGACACCCTCCCTGACGCGTACCCTTACACTTACCCCCAGCGTAACCCACACTCCGCTGCCCACTTGGACACGGCGTCCCACCGATACGCGCTGGCCAAGCCAGACACCCACGAAGTAAAGAATAGGTGAGGCGTATATCCTCACCTAAAATCTTCTTGGTAACCTTTTCTGAGCCATTGTATGGGACTGCATAGATATTGAGACCCAAATTATCGTTCCTCCTTCCTTTTTGGCCGTTTCACAGGGTACTGCACAATGATGAAAACTTACATTACCATAAATCCCGGTCTCTTGATCTATAAATGTTCAACGTTTAATCCAAGAAGCAAAAAGTCAGAATTTCTTGGAAAGAGAGGAAGAAAATTCTTGGGCAATTTGTGCTGCCAGCCGTGCGTTGTTAAGCAGAAGAGCCAGGTTGGCTTTCAGGGAGGCACCACCGGTCAATTCGGCCATTCTCGCTAGGAGGAAGGGGGTTAACAGTTGTCCATGGATTCCCTGCTCATGGGCTTCGCCGCGAGCTTGCTGGATGGCGTCGTCCACTTCTTCGTGGGGGAGTGCCTCCTCGCGCCTAAGTGGCTGGCAGACCAGCACGGCGCTTTTCATACCGATCTCCCAATGCGCTTTGGCGAACTTGGCGATTTCCGGAGGTGAATCCAACCGGGCGCTTACGGGCAGTCCGCTCTGTCGCGAGTAGAAGGCGGGGAATTCGTCCGTCCCGTAGCCGATGACCGGAACAGCCATGGTTTCCAGATATTCCAATGTGGCGGGTAAATTCAAAATAGCTTTTGCTCCAGCGCAGACGACAATCATCGGTGTATCTGATAATGCCTGCAGATCGGTGGAAATGTCCAACGTCTCCACATCGTGGACGCCACCGATACCACCCGTCGCGAAGACCTTGATCCCAGCTCGATGTGCCGCGAACATCGTCCCGGCGACGGTGGTTCCACCGGTTTCTCTTTTGATGATGGCGGTGGCAAAATCCCTCCGGCTGATCTTGCGGACGTTCGTCTCGTTTGCAAGTCGCTCCAGTTCTGCGTCAGTCAAGCCGACGCGGATGATCCCATCCAGAACGGCGATGGTGGCGGGCCTTGCACCGTTTTCGCGCACGACGCGTTCCATATCCCGTGCCAGTATAAGGTTTTTCGGGCGCGGCAGTCCATGTGTAATGACGGTCGATTCGAGGGCGACTACAGGGTAGGACATACGTAGTGAATGGTTGATCGTGGATGAACCTTGATGGGGGAGCGAAAGAGGGGCGGTCATGTGTTTTACTGACTCAGCGTTTGGAGAATTAGCGGGCGGTCGCATTGCTCATTTTACCGCCAAAGGTACCCGCACAGTATCCGCTGAAGGTCTCCGAAGGGGGCGGGGGACACCCGTGGGGCGTTTGCTTCTGCGCTCGCGCAGCACCCCCCCATTGGGACATGATTTTTTTCTGCCTGCCCACGAGCTGTGGGGATAAATGTATGCCTCGAAAGAGGTGCCAGCGTCAATAGCTGGAAATTTCCAGACTTTCAGACTT
Source organism: Anaerolineae bacterium (assembly GCA_041489005.1). Classification (GTDB taxonomy): domain Bacteria; phylum Chloroflexota; class Anaerolineae; order Anaerolineales; family Villigracilaceae; genus UBA877. The sequence goes on along the minus strand of JBGPQK010000026.1, from coordinate 10,320 downwards.
TCTAAAGCCCTGAAACAGAGAAAAAGCTCCTTGAAAATCAGGATTGAGTAAGTATAAGCTTATTTTAACAATTGCGTTGCCGCATTTATCACATTGAGTACAGCCTCTCAATGATTACTGTCGGGTGCCCGCAATACTAAGTCCACTGCAGAGCTCATTAGGCATCCATCTATTCTCGCCAGGCTACTGACTGCATCTGACCTTCGCTGTGCTCAACGAACTCAGCGATGAGGGTTTAACCGGTAGAAAGGTTTCTTCAAGGTGGTGTCCTGAGTTTGTCGAAAAGATTTGACGAACGCGTTCTCTTACTAAGAAACACTGGATGGATAATAAAGAAAGTCCCTTGCCATTTCTATCACAAGGGATGAAGCCCAACGCAATTGTTATTCACTTCAAATCCTTAGGAGTAAATCCCCCTTGGTTATGTATGTGCTTTTATCTCCTTAGTTTCAAAAATATAGAATACGGATGATTGTAAGCATGTTTGGCATCATTCGGGCAACGATAAGAAATATACCGGTTTGAGGGGAAGGCGCTGCCGGGCTTCAAGATTCAATTTATCATAATTCTTCACCCATAAGTCAACAAACGATTCTAGATCAATTAGACGTATATATGGATGGGCGTGCGCTAGTGCCTCCTCCTTTACCTGATTGGTAAAACCACTCGAGGAGACCATTATCCCATAATCATCCGGTCCCAGAACCGATAACATGGCTCCCAGACCTTCCTGTGTCAATACTTGTCCTTTATGACTTACATGAACAATAATTCTTGGTTCTTTGGCTCCCAAAGGATCTGAAAATGCGATTATATCAATTTGTCCTTTTTCCTTTTGGGAGGGAGCGACCCAGACCACAGAATAGCCAATTGCTTGAAGAAGGTCGCAAGTTAAGGTTCTGAATTCTGCCGGAGACATCCCTTGAATAAATTGATAAATTTGTTCCCAGGAATTTTCTTCCGCTTCGTACTTTGTTATCGAATTGATATAGCGTAACCGTTTTTCTTCGTTTTCCTTCCATTCTCGATATTGCCGAATGGCTTCTTCGAAGAATTGTTCAGCATCAACATACTGTTTGCTGGCCTTTCGACCTTTATCGGTAATATACCAGCGCCCCTTACGTGTTTTTACAAGCCAGCCAGCTTTAACAAGCGGCAAGGTCGCAACTCGAATCAGTACTTCGTATCTCGGTGAACTGACCGCAAATGGAAAATAACCCCTTTCATATTCTGATAACTGTGAGGATTTTCGAACATGTTCAAAAATATCGTGAACGGGTAATCCATCAGGCTCAAACCACAACAATTCAAAAACACGCCGTAGGATCTCTCCCATCCTTTGTGTGGTGATATCAGGCATGACTCAAATCCTTGGACTCAGAACAGAGCGAATCTCCTGTGTTGTCAACGAAATGATCTGGTCGATTCTTTTTTCCATAGTTGTATTATAGTATAAGTCTTCGCATCCAATTCTCAGTTAGATCAACATTTTTGTAAGCCGGCAGGCTCTGATGTTCCAATAAAGGGGTTCAAGTATTGGTGTTCGCAGGCTTTCTGGTAAGAAAGGAGGGGGAGGCAGGGTGATCTCCCCGATTTGCGAAAGAGTCCGGATCAAGCCTTCCAAAGGCCGTATTTTTGACGGCTTTGTCTTGTATATTCGACGATAAGTTGATCAGAAATGGCTTTCTTCCCTCCCATGATTAAATAACCCGGGGCCCAATAATCATTGGAGAGATTCTCCTGCTTGTAAGGAGGAAAATCATCAAATAATCGTTTGGAAGTCTCTTTTCGAATGATGTCAATATGTTCGCTCAGTGCTATTGTTGGAGGGATGCTGGCTACCCATCGCAAATAATCTGGTTTAGCCTCCAGGAACTCAAGTCGCCATCCATACGAGGTGTAAATCTCCTTCATACAAACCGAAACCAGATTTACTCGGTCCCTGGTGAGATGATGCGAACTGAACCGGGGAATAAGTAGGCAGGAATACGTTAGATTATACAAACCATCTGAAACAGGCTCAAGAAGGATTGTCGGTTGATTATCTTCTGACTGCCTGTAGTTCAGGGTTGTATCTTCTTTGAAACCGCTATTGCCATGCGCCGAGGGAAAGAGTCTTTCTGTTGGCTCTGGATTCTTCAAGTCCCCAAATAAAACTTCATTTGGCGCAGGATCAGTCTTTCTATTAAAGGATTGACCAGTCAGGTGGGCATTAACAAATTCGTTGAAGGTATAACTCGAGGTTCCCATTTCTACATCTTCATGCTCAGTGTTGAACAAGGATTTATTAAATTGCTTCCATGAAATTGGTTTCTCTTCGATTTTCTCTTTGTTTTCCACGTCTCCCGAGGATAATGCTTTGATCTTCCCATTAGCTCCATCCGGGAGCAATAGAGTGCTTGCCAATTCATTTGTTTGCGTGCGGACGATGGAAAAGGGAATCTCAGAGTCGAAAACCAAGGCAAGAATCACGCCCATCGCAACTAGAGTGGCATAGAGTGCATGCTCGGTTTGGGTGGTTTCTAATTTTATGAAACGCATAAGATCGGTCTTATTCTTTCCGTCCCAAGACTTTGTAATCAGGTGGTCCACTTCCTGTACGGAGTCTTCTGAAAGCTGGCCGGTGTATGACCAGAGTGCATGATTTTGAATAAGCAGCGCTTCCTGTGCAGATGATTTTTCAATCATGCGAGCGAGTTGCCGGGTTGCTAAAGCGGCATCATTTAACCAATGTAAAGGTGCTCTGTTCCCATCTTTCTCTCCATCCAAATCAATAATGTTGGGTGAAATATCTTCCTTGCCAGTATTAAAACCGAGAGCAACCAGGAGATCGTTCAGCAATAGCGGTTTGCGAAGGAACTTCCAAGGTTGAATTGCCTCCAGATCAGTCGGAGGTTCTTCTTTTGAAATTATTACAATTTCAATTGTGGGGTTGATCCGGCGAAGTGCACGTCCAAGGTCCAACACCCGCATCTCCCCCATTTCCATGTCGAGTATGGCTTGTTTGCAATCTTCATGCGTTCTAAAGAATGAAATGGTTTTTGAGGCATTGGAGAAGTGTTCACAATTGGACACCTCCTTAAGACTCTCACAGATTAATTCCCCCATCTCTATTAGGGGAGTCACCACTAGGATTGAGGACTTGCCCTGTGGATATTTTGGAATTTGCAAGTAACCTTCTTTTTCTGCGGTCATGGTTGCCTCCAAACCATTTGGGCAGCAAATGCTGATCCCAACTTGAAGTTACAAAAACACTGTATGATCATCCAAAATATACATGGTTATAAATATTATTACAACATAGTATATATATTAGCATATAACTGAGAATTTTACAATATGGTAAATACATCTATGAAAACGTATAAAGTAACATATATTGATACTATATACAAATCAAATAATAAGCTATTATATAAATACTGTTTTGACAAGATGGAAATATATTGACGATTAGATATTATTATTACATTAGTTCATGCGAAGTATATCTTGTAAATATGTTTCTGTCAAAGAAGAAGTTTTCACATGCATCAATTGTGTTAGAATAATATAATAATATATTTTCCACAAACCAAAAGAGGTATAAGAAATTCTTAGTGAGGCGACCATCGTCAGATCCATTACGAAACCCAATTATTTACAGATTCTCTTTGTTGACGCTTTGACAAAAATCTGAAACAAATTCTTAAAATTTCTTCAATGCAATAACCTGCATAATGGATTTATCCCGATTTACCGACCTTTTGGAAAGAGCGTTCCTGGAATTTCGAATCAGGCAAACACGCCAGCGTTTGTCTGTTTCGTTGAATAGTTTTGCTAGTTATTTGGATTTCAGCCCTCCCATTGTAAATCAGTGGTTAAACGGAAGTCGTCTCCCTTCCCAAGGTAATATTGAGCGCATTATTCCAAAATTGGTAGAACTATTGGACTTGGAAGTCTATGATGTCCTTGGTCTTCCGCGTCCTGATCAGGATCTTCAACGGATAAGCCAGGTTTGGCCTCTCATAAAAAAAGAATATCGTCAAGCTCTTGCTGAACAAGCAGAAAAATACGCCGCCGAAAAGGAATCGGATTCGGTCGCGAACCAACCTCCTTTACTCTTGAGTGAGCCCCTAGAGCATGTTGGTGAAAATGACAAACCTCCCGCGCCCGCAATAACTCCATCGATAGTGGGTGATTCTAATCCTTCGGAGCTAGACCCAGGTTCGATACCTCCTTTATAATCATCTTTGGTATTCCCGTCGTATCATGCTGTGTGATGCAGTCCTCATCGTATAATAAATCCGCCCCAATGCAGATCGATAATACATGTACCTTTAAAGTACGAGCCGCCCGCTTTTTCTGGAAATATTGAGTCTAAATTCGGGGATTTGCCTAAGTAGTAATCAGGAACATCTAATGGTTAGCGTCGATTTCCACTGCCATACAATATTCTCAAAGGATTCCCTCACTCGCCCGGAGAGTTTGATCGCGGCCTGCCACCACCGCAGGCTGGACCGCGTGGTCATTACCGACCACAACACCATTGCTGGGGCGCTTGCTGCGTCTGCTTTGGACCCGGAGCTGGTCATCATCGGCGAGGAGATCATGACCACCCGTGGTGAGATTCTAGCCTCCTATGTGACCGATGAAATCCACCCCGGACTCTCCCCGCAGGAAACTATCAAACGTCTGCATGGTCAGGGCGCGTTCATCAGCATCTCACATCCATTTGATTTCAGCCGCGGCGGGGCATGGAAGCTGGAAGACTTGTTGGAAATTACCCCCCTTGTGGATGCAATAGAAGTCTTTAATGCGCGTAGCATTACTCCCGGCTCAAATAAACGAGCTTCAGAATTTGCGCACCGATACAACCTTGCCGGCACGGCCGGATCGGACGCACACGCCGCCTTCGAGTTGGGCGCAGCCACGATGGTAATGCCTCAGTTCTCCGGTCCGGACGAGTTGAGGATTGTTATCCGGGAAGGAAAAGTACACGGCCACCTGTCGCCATTCTGGGTCCATTTCTATTCGCGTTACGCTCATCTTCACAAAAAAGTTGTATAATACGCCCGATGGGGCGGTGGCGGAATTGGCAGACGCTGCGGACTTAAAATCCGCCGGTGGTGACACCGTGAGGGTTCGACCCCCTCTCGCCCCACAAATATGGCTTAAAAGGCGAAAATTCGGCTAAAAACCCTGTATATGGGGGCATTCGGCACACAAAAAGGAGTGTGCCTTATGTTTTTAAGATCCGACACCCCGCGGACTATTCAAGTTTCTAAGGTTGATGATTACCTGCTAAACTGGCTGGAAGCCTTCCTCATCGATCGTAAAGCTGCAGGATTGGCAGAAGGGAGTTTGCGCTTTTATCAACAAAAGCTCAAGCTTTTTGCAGACTTTTGTGAAGCCCAGGCGGTCCAGCAGATCAACCAGATTACCGCGTCCTTTCTACGCCAGTTTCTGCTATTCCTTGAAGAAGGGGGACATAATGCCGGCGGGAGGCATGGCGCATTTAGGGCGATGAGAGCTTTCTTCTTATGGTATGAGGATGAGGTGGAGCCAGAAGGATGGTCAAACCCTATTCGGAAGGTGAACGCTCCCAAAGTGCCAATTGAGCCTATCGAACCGGTTTCTCTAGACACTGTTGGTCAAATGTTAAAAAGCTGTAAAAAGGGAAGCTTCGCAGGGGATCGGGATGTGGCAATTTTGCTATGCCTCCTCGATACTGGAGCAAGAGCAAATGAATTCCTGAACATAAACATAGAAGATATTAACCAGGTACGCGGAGATATCCTCATTCGACAGGGAAAAGGACATAAGCCTCGTACTGTTTATATTGGGAAACAATCCAAACGAGCTTTGCGAAGGTATCTATCATCAAGGCGTGATCAGAATCCCGCCTTATGGGTTACTCATCCAAGATATGGTTCAGCGCGATTGTCCTATGCCGGCTTGAGCGAAGTGCTCACCCGCAGGGCGGCTGACGCACAGGTTGAAGAACCCTCCCTGCACGATTTCAGGCGTGCTTTTGCACTTTCCATGTTAAGAAATGGTATAGATATCTTTACCCTAGCAAAATTAATGGGACATGAAGGCATCAGTGTTTTGCAGCGCTATCTGAAACAAACCAATATGGATACCGAAGAAGCACATCGACGAGCTGGTCCGGTGGATAATGCTGTGCTATGAAAAGAAATTGAAATATCGGATTATTCACAAGTTAGGTGCTCGTTCAATTCCTGCGAAAAAAAAAGGTGGGTTATGGTAAACGAACTTCCACGCCTGTGGCACATGTTCATCAAGCACGCCGGGTTTCGTTGTACAATAGAGTATCCTGCATCGTGGGGAAAATGCCCATGCCCACCCCAGAATTTCTCGCCCGTGAGCAGATTGACCAGCTCCTGGCCGCCTCCGGCTGGACGATCCAGGACCGCGCCGGAGTAAATTTACACGCCGCACGTGGCGTGGCGGTGCGGGAGTTCCCGGTGGCGGGCGGGTTCGCAGATTATATGCTTTTCGTAGACCGCAAGGCAGTAGGGGTGGTAGAGGCCAAGAAGGTGGGGACAACCCTCTCGGGGGTAGCGGACCAGGCAAGCAGTTACGCGGCGGGCTTGCCGCAAAACGTCCCCCATGTGGGCACAGACAAATTGCCATTCGTGTACGAGTCGACCGGGGTGGAGACGTTTTTCCGGGATGAACGCGACCCCGAGCCGCGCTCGCGGCGGGTGTTTTCATTTCACCGACCGGAAACGCTGGCGGAATGGACTTCGGATGAACCAACCCGGGAAGTGACAAGTCCCGCCCCTACGTTAAGAGGGCGGTTAAGGCAGATGCCTTTGATACACCCGCTCAACACGGCAGGACTGTGGGGAGCACAGGTGGAGGCCATCAACAACCTGGAGAAGTCGTTTGCGCAGGATAAACCTCGCGCCCTGATCCAGATGGCGACCGGTTCGGGCAAGACTTACACGGCGGTCAGTTTCGTCTACCGATTAATCAAATTTTCCAAGGCCAAACGGGTGCTCTTCCTGGTGGACCGCAACAACCTGGGTCGCCAGGCGTTCAAGGAGTTCGACCAGTACCTCACCCCCGACGACGGGCGCAAGTTCACCGAGTTGTACAACGTTCAGCACCTGCAGACGAACACGCTCGACCCGGTCAGCAAGGTGCACATCACCACCATCCAGCGCCTGTTCTCGATGCTCTCCGGCGAGGCGGAGTACGACCCGGAGAACGAGGAAGATTCACTCTTTGGGATGGGGGCAGCATTAGATGCACAGCCGCCCAGGGAAGTGCACTACAACCCGGCCATCCCGGTCGAGACCTACGACTTCATCGTGGTGGACGAGTGCCACCGCTCGATCTACAACCTGTGGCGCGGGGTGTTGGAGTACTTCGACGCCTTCCTGATTGGCCTGACGGCCACGCCCTCCAAGCAGACCTTCGGATTCTTCAACCAAAACCTGGTGATGGAGTACTCGCGCGAGCGCGCCGTGCTGGACGGCGTGAACGTGCTGGGGACGGTCTACCGCATCCGCACACAGATCAGCGAGGCAGGCTCCACGGTGGAGGCCGGGAATTTTGTGGGCAAACGCGACCGGCTGACACGTGCCCAGCGCTGGGAACAACTGGACGAAGACCTGTCGTACGACCCGGAGCAGTTAGACCGGGCGGTGGTGGCAGTGGATCAGATCCGCACCATCGTGCGCACGTTCCGAGACAAGTTACCCATCGACATCTTCCCCGGGCGGAGCCTCGTTCCGAAAACGCTGGTCTTTGCCAAGGACGACAGCCACGCCGAAGACATTGTGCGAATCATCCGGGAGGAGTTCGGCAAGGGCGACGAATTCTGCCAGAAGATCACCTACAAGGTCAGTTGGAAGAAGCCCGAGGACCTAATCAGCGACTTTCGCAATAGTTACTTCCCGCGCATCGCCGTGACGGTGGACATGATCGCAACCGGCACCGACATCCGCCCGTTGGAGATCTTGCTGTTCATGCGGGCGGTGCGCTCGCGACTGCTGTACGAGCAGATGCTCGGGCGCGGCACGCGGGTAGTCTCGCCGACCGAGTTGCAGAATGTAAGCAGCGACGCCTCACTCAAGGACCACTTCGTCATCGTGGACGCGGTAGGGCTGACCGAACAGGAACTGATGGACCCGCAGACGCTGGAGCGCAAGCCATCGATGACGTTTAAACAATTATTGGATTCGGTGGCTCTAGGCGTCTCGGACGAGGCGACACTCTCGTCGCTGGCCGGACGATTAATTAGACTCGAAAAACGCCTGGACCGCGGCCAGCTGACCGAGATCCGGGAACACACCGGCGGTGCTAATTTGACAGAGATAGCGCGGCGGTTGTTGCAGGCGGTCGATGCAGACAAGATTCAGGAGCATTCGTCCGCTGCATCCATCTCCGAAGAACAAGCCGCTCACGACCTGGCGAAGAAGGCCTGCCGTCCGCTGGCTGCTGACCCGGACCTGCGGACCCGGCTGGCCGAGTGGCAGAGGCGTTCCGAGCAGGTGCTGGACGAGGTGAGCGCTGATGCGGTAATCAGCGCCGGGTTCGACGCCGAGGCGACCGAGGCGGCTAGGCGAACGGTAGAGTCGTTCCGGGCCTTCCTGACCGAACACCGCGACGAGATCACCGCGTTGCAGATCATCTATTCCATCCCGCGCGGGAGCGGGTCGCGACCCGCCCTAACATTCGATGAGTTGAGAGATTTGGCTGAGCACCTGCGCCTGGACCTGCACCATGGCGACCCGCTATACATGACAGAGGCGCTGTGGAACGCCTATCGCAAGTTAGAGCGCGGACGGGTGCGGGGGAGTGGGCCGCGCGTTCTGGCGGACCTGGTCTCGCTGGTGAGACATGTAGTGCTGAATGAGGACATCGAGCCCTACCCGGTGCTCGTCCAGCGGCGTTACGGAGAGTGGCTGAAGGCGCAGGAGGCTGGGGGTAGGGCGTTCACGCCCGAGCAGCGCTGGTGGCTAGACCAGATTGCTGCGCACATCGGCATCAACCTGGAGATGACTGCGGAGGATTTCACGGGTGGGGCATTCTTCCAGCGCGGCGGTCAGGTGGCGGCGTTGCGGGCCTTCGGCAGCACGCTGACTCAGGTGGTGGATGAGTTGAATGCCGCATTGGGGGGAAGATGAAAGATTCAACCACAACTCCCGATTCCCATTCGGGGACAGGCGAACGGGGGCAAGCGGTCACTAAGGACACTACGGACGGATTGCGCGCCTTGCAGGATAGGTGGGTGTGGACAACGCTTGGTAAAACAGGTCAATTATTGCGTGGCGTTTCCTATCGCAAAGAAGATGCCAGCGAACAGCCAAAGAACGATTTTGTCCCGATTTTACGCGCCACTAATATTCAAGACGAAAAACTCGTACTTGCTAGCAATCTTGTTTATGTCCCATCTAGGTATGTAAAGGCTGAACAATATCTTGAACTTGGTGATATTGTTGTTTGTATGTCGAGTGGAAGTAAGCAGCTTGTGGGAAAAACCGCTCAACTTGTTCAAGAGTGGACAGGCTCATTTGGTACTTTTTGCGCGGCTATTCGACCACATTCAGCGATAAATTCTAAATTTCTGGGTTATTTCTTTTCTTCGCCTGAATATCGGAAGTTCATTCGGGAAAAATCAGCAGGAATCAACATAAACAACTTAAAGCCTTCCGATTTTGAAACTCTCGAAATTCCTCTTCCCCCGCTGCCGGAGCAGGAGCTGATCGTAGCGCAGCTTGAGGAACTGCTTAGCGACCTGGAGGCCGGTACCGCATCGTTGGAGCGCGTTCGCGCAGGTGCCAGGCGCTACAAAGCGTCCGTGCTCAAGTCGGCGTGTGAGGGGAAGTTATTAGGTAATAAGGGATCAGGAAATGGGAAATTACCGGATGGATGGCGGTGGGCGACTGTGGAAGAATTGGCAGATGGCTCAAAATATGCTTTGAAAGCAGGCCCTTTTGGTTCATCCCTAAAAAAGGAATATTATGTTCCAATAGGATACAAGATTTATGGTCAAGAGCAGGTTATACGAGGCGATCCACATTTTGGGGATTACTACATTGACGAGGAGCGCTATCAACAGTTGAAATCAAACGCGGTCAAGCCAGGCGATATTCTGATAAGCCTCGTTGGAACTATTGGCAAGGTATTGATACTTCCAGAAAACATCGAACCCGGAATAATCAATCCGCGATTGGTAAAACTATCATTGGAAAGAAACCTTATTGATAGCAAATATTTCAAGCTTTACATGGAAACGGAAAGGGCAAGGCATTACTTCTCTACCGTTTCTCATGGTGAAACAATGGAAATCCTGAATTTGGG